>CAZGQS010000008.1:0-37556 GCA_964527775.1 uncultured Rhizobium sp.
AGGTAATTTAGAGTTATTCCAAATAATTCGTAATTTTGTATTTGTAAAAAACGCAGAAAAGTCCTTCTAAAATCAATAAAATCATGGAAAAAAACATCAACGACATTGTCACCGTATACGCAGAGGCTACACCCAACCCTGAGAGCATGAAATTTGTGGCTAACAGAATGTTGTTGCCCAATGATAGTGCAGATTTTAGAAACAAGGAAAAAGCAGAGAGTTCGCCATTGGCTAAAGCTTTGTTTGAAATGAATTTCGTGCAAGGGGTGTTTATCATGAATAACTTTGTGAGTATCACCAAAAACGGAGAATATGAATGGTTTGATTTGATTCCTGATTTGCGAAACTTTTTTACAGAGTGGCTTGAACAAGGAAAAGAAATTGTAAGTCCTAAAAAAGAACTTTCAGAAGAAGAGGAAACCGAGATTGAGCGTAAAATCAAGCAATTATTAGAAGATCATGTTCGTCCGGCGGTTGAAATGGACGGTGGTGCCATTGATTTTAAATCGTTCAAAGACGGTGTTGTAACGGTGGAACTTAAGGGAAGCTGCAGCGGTTGTCCGTCATCAACCATGACCTTAAAGTCTGGAATTGAGAATTTGTTAAAGCGCATGGTTCCAGAAGTGGAATCTGTTGAAGCATACGGTGTATAGTTGTGTAAAACTATTACACATCATTTAAAAAGCACACAACTCTTTTCTTTTTAGAGGAAAAAGACACATATTTGTCGAAATACTATTTTCGCATATATGGAATCTTTAGCCGAAAAGCGGATGCAAAACGATCCACAGTTTAAATCGTTGCATCAATTTTTTCTTAACTCTGCAAACCAAATTCACCATCCAGACAAAACCTTCTTAATGCAGAAGATTGCTGGGGAATGGAAAGAATTTTCCTACCGTGAATTGTTGGTTGATATCAATAAAGTCGCATCTTTTTTTGTTGAAGAGGGACTTGTAAAGGGAGATCGAGTAGCAATCATGCTCGAAAACTGCCCGCAATATTATATAATTGACCAGGCATTGCAAAAATTGGGAATGGTAAACGTTTCCATTTATCCCACGCTAACTCCCGAAGAGACTAGATTCATTATCAATGATTCTGGTTCAAAGATGTGTTTTGCGGGGAATCCTTTCTTATTGAAAAAAGTTCAAAAAATTGAAGCTGAGTGTCCAACCTTGACCAAGTTGATTTTTGTGCCATCTGATAAGCCAGAAGAAGGAACAGTAATTAATTATTCAACGGTTTTAACCACAGGAGAATCTGCTTTGGAAAAGAATGCTCAAGAAATTGAAAGCCGTTTTGAAGCAGTTGAGAAGTCCGATTTAGCTACTTTAATATATACTTCTGGTACCACAGGCGTGCCTAAAGGTGCCATGCTTACGCATTACAACTTCATGAGTAACTGTTATGATGCCAAAGAATTGTGCCCTGCAATTGAAGAATCTGATTTGTATTTATCCTTTCTTCCTTTGAGTCACGTCTTCGAAAGAATGGCTACCATGTACCTAAGTACTTATGTAGGTGCTGCGGTGGCTTTTTCTGAGGGAATAGAAAAAGTAGCGAGCAATATTCAAGAGGTTCGTCCTACAGTAATGGCTTCAGTGCCCCGATTGTTGGAACGTATTCATGAAAAAGTAATGAAGAACGGAACTGCTGGTGGCGGAGTTAAAGCCAAAATTTTCACATGGGCTTTGGGAGTAGGAGAACAGTGTAGATTGGTTCGTGAGCAGGGGAAAGAGCCTTCAGGCTTTTTAGCACTTAAGAGCGGATTGGCTGAGAAATTGGTATTCAGTAAGATCAAAGCTAAGATGGGTGGTAGAATGAAAATGTTGATTTCGGGTGGGGGAGCATTGCCTCCACACGTAGGTATTTTCTTTGGAAACTTAGGTTTGAAGGTGCAAGAAGGATTTGGACTTACCGAGACTTCACCGTTTGTTACGGTAAACGAGTTCCACCGTCAATTATATGGAACTGTAGGTAGGGTTGCTCCACGTCAGTTTGTCGCTATTCAGAATGTTGAAACGCTGGAAATTATCACCGTTCAAAATTACGATAGCTTTGACCCCACTTTCAGAAGTGAGGAAGGTGAGATTTTGACCAAAGGTCCTAACGTAATGAAGGGATACTGGCAAAACAAAGAAGAAACTGATAAGGTTTTTGATGCGGACGGATGGTTCCACACCGGTGATATCGGACGTTTTGAACAAGGTTATTTGAAAATTACCGATCGTTTAAAGAACATGTTGAAGACCTCATTGGGTAAAAATATTTATCCAACGCAAATTGAAAACGTGTTATTGAAAAGCGATAGATTGGATCAAGTATTTATCATTGGAGATAAGCGGGAGTATTTGACGGCATTGATTGTTCCAAGCCTGGAAACACTGCAAGAACAGTTACCTTCTAAAGTTGCTTTGATGCAATCAGGTGGTGAGTTTATTGACGATGAAGAATTGACTAAGTGGTTGGCTCAAGACATCAAGAAGTTGTCGAATAACTTGGCAAAGTTTGAACGAATTAAAAACTTCTTGGTTAAGAGAGAACCATTCAGTATTGAGAACGGCGATATGACCATTACGCTCAAGGTAAAGCGCAAAGTGGTGATGGAGAAATACGCAGCCGAGATTGAAGCTATGTATGCTCAAACAGATTGTCCGCTATAAAAGCGAATTATAAGAATTTATTCGCTAAGAAGAGAATAAGGAAGAATCCAAATTGGATATAAAACAAAGATGCTGCCATGCGGTTGCGAATGGGTTTTGCAACCGCATTGAGTATCAAGTGGAAAATCAAAGCAATTAGAAACCAAGCCACATAGTTTTGGATGGGAATGATTCCGTTTTTCCATGTCCAAAAATCGTATTTCATGGCCACTGGCTCCATGAAGAAATCATAGAGCGTCATAATTGCGGCCCCTAAGATTGATCGTCCAAAATTACTTTTAACGGCACCGGCAAAAATGCTAGATGTATATAATATGAGTGCCGCCCAATTTAATCCTATTAAATAAGGAGTGCCTTGCCATTTGGCACCTAAGGTGTTTCCATAGCCATAACTCCCAAAAATTACTCCAGTTTTAACTCCTATAAATTCAACGAAAAACCCAGCTACGCCTAAACCAAGAATGGTAAGTACGTGAGATAGTTCCCATTTTTTATGGAATATCCAAGCAATGACAAAGGCAGCGATTAGGTTCCATGGGGTTAGTTTTAGGAATAGCGGATTTAATTCAGGAATTAGGAATCCTGCAATTCCTACAACATATATAATAGATACCACCCAGATAAATCGATTTTCAACAGTTTGCATGGCTTAATTTTTTTCAAAGATAACTTTACTTACTATTTTAGCACTCAATAGGCAAAGCGGAATTCCTCCACCAGGATGCACACTGCCTCCGCAGAAGTACAGATTGTTAAACTGATCTGAAAAGTTTGATTGTCTAAAAAAGGCCGACATTCTATCATTGGAGCTGGAGCCGTACAAACTTCCTTTGTTAGAACCAGTTCTAGATTCAATGATAATGGGGTCTAACACAGACTCACAAACTATATGATTTTGGATGTCTACATTTAAATGCTTGGATAGTTTATCAAGAATAAAGGATTTTGCTTGATGAGTAATTTGATTCCAGTCTTGCCCATTGTTATAGGGTACATTAATCATGACAAACCAATTTTCTCCGTCTGATGGGGCATCTTGTTTAACTACCTTAGACGTGATGTTAATATATATGGTAGGGTCTGGATGGAGTGAGAGCGTTTTAAAGATGGTTTTAAATTCTTCTTTGTAGTTTTCTGCAAAAAAGATGTTGTGTACGTCAAGTTCGGGGAAAGTGCGGTTTATTCCCCAATAGAATATGAGGGCGGAGCTTGAGTTTTCGGCTTGTGCGATTTTTTTTGGAACCTCAATGTTAAGTAGTTTGTTATACACAATTTTGGCATCTACATTGGCAATTACCCCATCAGTGCTGTATTCTTGGTTGTTTTCAAGACTCAAGGATGTTATCATTTTGTTATGGTAATTGATGCTTTTCACTTTTTGATTATAGTGAAACGAGACACCCAATCTCAACGCTTGTTCCACCATGATGTCGGCAATTTGTCTCATTCCTAGTTTGGGGAGGTGTGCGCCATATTCAAATTCGAGGTGAGGAATCACGTTGAGAGTTGCAGGGGCTTGGTAGGGATCAGAGCCATTGTAGGTAGCATATCTGGAAAAGAATTGGACCAATTTAGGGTTAGTGAATCTTTTTTCGAGGGACTGATTCATGGTTTTGAACATTTCCAACCTCCACAGGTTGGCAATTCCCTTAAGGCCGGTTGGTTTGGTGTAGGTGCTGAGTTTGTGAAGGCTGTTTTCGAGGAAAACGGGAGCGGTGATGTCATAGACAATTTTTGATTTTTCTAAAAAACCTGAAATTACTTTTGGATTTTCGCTGAAGAACTGTGCAGCATCTTTGACAAAAGTATCTTGGTTGGCAGAAACTTGAAACCTGCTTTGGTCGCTAAAAAAATAATTGCAGAGAACTGGTAATGTTTCAACTTGAAATTTTTGGTTTAAATCTTCATCTAAAAGTTCACGAACAAATTGCGGCATAGTGAAAAGGGAAGGGCCGGTATCAAACCTGAATTCTCCCATTTCGAGAACTCCCAATTTACCACCATAGGTGGAATGTTGTTCAAATACGTCAACTTGATGCCCTAAACGTGCAAGTCGAATGGCTGTTGCGATGCCCGAAATGCCACTACCAACGATGGAAAAATGCATAGATTTAGTACAATTTTCGATGTTAAATTGTTGGTTAGAATGCAAAGAAATCAAAGTTTTGTTGAAATTGGCCTAGTTGCTAAGGCTTAACTAATTATTAATCAATTGCTTGCAATCAATAAAAAAAAATAAAAAAAATATTGAGAATGCTTTGCAGATTCTGAAATTCATTTTATTTTTGCCACACACTCAATAAAAAATAAAAGGAAAAATGAAAAAATTCACTTTCGCTTTAGCAGCATGTGCAGCTTTCGCTTTCGCTGCTTGTGGTAACAACAACACTGAAGAGACTCCAGCTGTTGATTCTCCAGCAGTTGAAGAAACTGTAGCTCCTGAAGTTACAGACACTACTGCAACTGACTCTAACGCTGCTGCAACTACTGAAGCTCCTGCAACTGAAGCTGCTGCTAAGTAATTCAAAAAATTTTGAAAAAAGGAAAGGCACTTGCAAAAGTGCCTTTTTTTTTATTTCTTTGTACCAATGATTAGAAAAATACTCCTGTTTTCTTTCATATTAGCTATTGTTTTTGTGGGTCGCTCCAATGCAGCCCCTGATCCAATAATCGAGAACCCCAGTGAAATCGGGGGTCCTCAGTTTACAATTACCCCAAACCCAGTAAACGGTTCTTATTTTTCGGTGAATATTACCTTCACTGAAGCTGATTATCCAGACGCAACAGTGGTGATTTCTGATGTGCTTGGAAAGCAAGTTTTCATCCACTCATTGAAGAAAACTGATTTTTTGGAAGGAAAAGTAAGAATTAACGTCATGGACGCTGGTTTAGATAAGGGCGTTTATTTTGTTCAAATGAAGAGTGGTGATATTACTCGCACACTCAAGTTAGCGATCCGCTAATATTCAACAATGCCTGTACGGCAAGCACAATCATCCGATTTTATTCATGTTCATGCATTAATTGCTGAATTAGCCTTATTTGAAAAGGCACCCAAAGAAGTCATAACCTCGCCTGAAACATTAGCGAATGCTTGTAACGGTAAATCTCCATTAGCATGGTGTTGGGTTGCAGAAGATGCTGACGGAGTCATTGTGGGCACGGCGGTTTGTTATGTTCGATATTCTACGTGGAAAGGCCCCGTTTTTTATTTGGAGGATTTAATAGTTTCTGAAAATCATCGCAGAAATGGGTGGGGAGGGAAATTGTTGAATGCAATCATTGAATTTGCTCAAAAGAAAGGCTATTCCAGAGTGCAGTGGCAAGTGTTAGATTGGAATCAAAGTGCCATAGAATTTTATAGACAATTTAATGCTCATTTTGATGGAGAATGGATCAATGTTCACATCGAAATCTGAGAAAATAAGACCTGTTTGGTCAGATTTTATTTTTCTGTTCATCGTTTTAATGTTGCTTTTTATCGTTTATCAAAGACAAACCCCTTTGATAAATGCTTTTTATTCAACCCATCCTAGAGACTTTAAAGATTTTCATACGGCATTTACGGGTTCTTGGTTGCACGGAAGTTGGGAACATCTATGGGGAAATATTTCTGCGTTGGCTGGATTGGGCACTGTATTTATCTTGTTATTGCCCAAGAGATTCTCCTGGTTCTTTGTCTTGCAATGGGTTCTCTCAGGCGTGATTTTGTTTTTCTTAGGGCGGTCGGGGCAATCGCATTTGGGTGCTTCGACATGGGCATACTCCTTTGCCTCTTTTTTAGGCGTAATTTCACTGGTTCACCCCAATCATAAGGCTAAGTCTATTCTTTTCTTGGTGGTTTTATTTTATGGAACCATGTGGTGGGGTTTATTGCCCTTAATTCCAGGTATTTCCTGGCAAGGACATCTCAGCGGCACTTTGGCTGGGATCCTCATTGCCTTGTTTAAACTGGACTTTTGGATAAACGCAATGAATGTCCCCCGAAAAGAAAAAAACTCCGACGAATGGCCAGAAGATGACGACGACGAGCAGTTGCCCTCAAACCCTTTTGATGATCTTTAAGAGGAGGTAACAGCTGAATCTGTTTTTTCGGGCGATTTAAATAGGAAAATGAAGGCAATTGCTACGACCAGGGAGTAGGCCGAAAAGGTGAGCCAAATGCTCTGCCAATTTTTTACACCAGAGCTTGGGTCTACGAAATATTTTTGGATGAGGAATCCGCTTCCAATAGAGCCTAAAATAGCGCCAATTCCGTTTACCATCATTGTGAATAGTCCTTGTGCACTAGATCGGATGCTTGGCGACACTGATTTTTCGATATACAAGGAGCCAGAGACGTTGAAAAAGTCGAAAGCCATTCCATATATGATGCACGACGTGATAATCATCCAGAGGCCCTCTGTGGGGTTTCCAAAGGCGAATAGGGCAAAGCGCAGAACCCAAGCAAACATACTTATGAGCATGACCTGTTTGATGCCAAAACGTTTCATGAAAAAGGGAATTGCTAGAATGAAGAGTGTTTCGCTGATTTGCGAGATGCTCATAATCATGGCAGGATATCTAACAGCCAATGAGTGGGTGTATTCAGGGATGGATTCAAATTCGTGAATGAAGGTATCGCCGTAGGCGTTAGTCAGCTGTAAAGCAGCGCCCAAAAGCATGGAAAACATGAAAAATACAAAGTAGGTTGGATTTTTAAGCAGGGAAAATGAATCTAAGCCGAGAATGTTGATGATGCCCGATTTGCCGCGGGAGTTTTTTCCAAGTGGTGGACAATCAGGAAAGGTGAAAGCATATAGGCCCAAAATGACAGAAACGACAGCTCCAATATAAAATTGGTTTGCGGAGACTTCGTTGTGGGTGAGGGAGACGGTCCATAAGGCGGCAATGAAGCCTACGGTACCCCAGACTCTGATGGGGGGGAAAGCTTTTATTACGTCTTCGCCTCTGTTAGTGAGAATATGGTATGCAACAGTTGAAGAAAGGGAAAGGGTTGGCATGTAAAAAATCATGGTGGCCAATATGCGCCAGAACATGTCAGAAGGAGAAACGGCAGACGGAACGGTAGCAAGTCCAATTCCACCCAAAAGATGTAAAATGCCGTAAAGTTTTTGAGCGGAAATGTGTCTATCGGCTAAAATACCGGTGATTGCGGGCATAAACAGTGCAGCAATACCCATGGTAGAAAAAATCACACCGAAATCTTGTGAATCCCATTGTTTGGTTTTAAACCAAAATGCACCGATAGTGATAAGCCAAGAGCCCCAAATGAAGAACTGCAGAAAACTCAGCAGTGTGAGACGAAATTTAATCATTTCGTCAAAGATAATTAAAGATTCATCGTCTTTTCAATACCATCAATCAATGCGTGAATGACTTTGATGTGTATTTCTTGGGCGCGATCAGCGTAATCGCTTTTGGGAGCGCGAATTTCAAGATCGCACAAATCTTTGATTTTTCCGCCGTCTTTACCTGTGAGTCCAATTACGGTCATTCCCAATTCTTTGGCTTTCTGCATGGCTAAGAAAACATTTTGACTGTTCCCGCTGGTTGAAATTCCCAAGAGAATATCTCCAGGTTTTCCGTGTGCTTCTACAAATCGAGAGAATATGTAATCATATCCATAATCATTTCCCACGCAGGTAATGTGACTGCTATCGCTGATGGCTAGGGCGGGAAGTGCTTTGCGGTTGTTTTTGTAGCGACCGGTCAATTCTTCTGCAAAGTGCATGGAATCACAGTGGCTTCCGCCGTTACCGCACGAAATTACTTTTCCTCCATTTTTAAAGCTGTTCGCCAAGATGGAGACAGCCTGATCAATTTTAGTAAAGTTGTCTGAATTAGACAAAAATGCGTTCAGAACGTCTTGTGCTTCTTGGAAATGTTGAATGGAGTTCATATCAATTGCTTCTTTTAGCGTACTCGGCAATGCCTTCTTCTAGGAACTTTTTGAAGGGTTCAACTTCAAATTGGAAGTAATCAGCACCCAGTGCGGGTTGCACCAATTCTTCGTTGGCATCTAGCAAGCAATATAGAGGTTGTGTGGTTTTACCAAAATAGTATTCTTGCAATTCTGCGTTTTTGTCACCCAAAGTGGTGATTTGTTTGCCTGTGGAGTGGCTTTTGAAAAACTCGTTGGGTTGTAACTTGATTTTTTTATCGTCAACATACAAGGATACCACCACAAATTTTTCTTTGAGTAATTTCAATACCGTTGGGTCGGACCACACTTTTTCTTCCATTTTACGGCAATTCACACAGCCATGTCCGGTGAAATCAATGAACAATGGTTTCCCTTGTTCACGAGCACATTTCAGAGCTTCATCGTAATCAAAGTAACTGTTTATTCCGTGTGGCGCGTGCAATAAATCTGCGTATTTAGGAGTGAAACAGGTTCCTTCTTTTGAGTCGCTGGCGCGGTCTAATCTGAAGTCTTGCGTGCTCATTGGAGGAAGGTATCCTGCAAGAGCCTTCAATGGAGCACCGAACATTCCGGGAATCATGTATACCACAAAGGCAAAAACCGCAATCACGGTGGTCAATCTGAAAATGCCTAAGTGTTCAATGGGCGAATCATGGTCAAATTTGATTTTACCCAACAAATACAGTCCCAATAAAGAGAAAATGACAATCCAAAGAGCCAAATACACTTCGCGATCTAAAATACCCCAGTGGTAGGTTTGGTCTGGAATGCTTAAAAATTTAAGAGCAAACGCCAGCTCCACAAACCCCAAAACCACTTTCACGCTGTTTAACCAACCGCCGCTTTTAGGAAGCGAGTTCAACCAAGAGGGAAACAGCGCTAAAAGTCCAAAAGGAAGGGCGAAGGCTAGAGAGAATCCAAACATACCTACAATGGGTCTCGAAGCACCTCCGGCAGCAGCTTCTACTAAAACGGTACCAACAATGGGACCAGTGCAAGAGAAGGAAACCAAGGCAATGGTTACCGCCATGAAAATGGCACCTGTGATTCCACCTTTGTCGGCTTGTTTATCGGCTTTATTCACCACCCATGAGGGTAGAGTGATTTCGAAAGCACCAAAGAAAGATGCTGCAAATACCAAGAAGATGACGGTGAAGAAAATATTGGGAGCCCAGTGCGTACTCATCCAGTTGGCGGCATTTGCTTGAAATAGAAAAGCAACAATGGTACCAATGATGGTATAAAGTGCAATAATGGAAAATGCAAAAATGAAGGAATCTCTGATGGCAATTGACCGATTTTTATTTCTGATGAAGAATGAAACCGTCATTGGAATCATGGGGAAAACACAAGGCGTCAATAGCGCAGTTAGTCCGCTTAAAAAAGCCAAAATAAACAGACCTAACATTCCTCCTGTTTCTTCGGTAGCGGCTTGTCCATTGAATGTTTTGATGGACTTTAATTCGTTATTGAGATAGTCAGGGGCATCTGTGTTGGCAGATGATTTTGGAGAAATAGCGGTTTGGTTTGAATCTCCGGATGTAGCAGCGTTTTCTGAAGCATCTACATTTCCAGTTTCAGAACCTGCGCTTGTTGAAGCGGGAGCAACAATGGTTTCACCCACAACTTTCAATGCAGGCGCATTGATGGTCATGTCTCTCAGATTCTCGCAGCCAGATTCATTGCAAATCTGTCCGTTAAAGATCATTTTTATTCCTTGGATGGGTCCTAGAACCTTGATTTTTTGCCTGAATTCACCTTTTCCTGTAAACTCTCCAGTGGAGCAATTCCAGATTTCGGTTTCTTTGACCATATGATCTCCTACACCATAGAATTTCCCAACTAGCTGAAAAGAGGGACTTGGAGTAAAATCAATGGTGGCTCTCAATGGGCCATCGTATTCAGGGCAATCGCTTTTTTCACTGTATACATGGAAACCAGGAGCGACATCAAATTGAATGATCAATTCAATGGTTTCACCTGTTTTTACTTCGGTCTTACTGTATTTAGCTTTAAAATTGGGCTTAGGGAAACCAGCAGCCCAAACTTGGTTAATGAATAGCGATAGAACTAAGATTAGCCCTAGTTTGGAGAGTTTTTTCATTATTTACAAAATTAGCACATATCCTCTGAATGTGAACAATTCATCGTTAAAGGAACCAACAAATCGTTTTAGGTTTGAAGACGAGCATGGAAATCAATAAGTTGCATAAGTCGAAATTAATCATATTGTTTTTATTTTTGGGATGTATATCGCTGGATGCGCAGACGCGTAAATCAATGAATACCAAAGAGTACGTTGATTCATTCAAGCGGTATGCCATGTTAGAGATGAGTTTGAACGGTGTGCCTGCAAGCATCACTTTGGCACAAGGTATTTTAGAAAGTGCATCAGGAAATTCTAAACTTTGCTTGGAATGCAACAACCATTTTGGCATAAAATGTCGAAAAAATTGGAATGGGAATTTTTGTTTGGCCGATGATGACGCCAAAGATGAATGCTTCAGAGGGTATGAAAGTCCTCTAGAAAGCTATAGAGACCACTCGCTCTTTTTAAAGGGCAGTCAGAGATATGCTAGTTTGTTTGAGTTGGATCCAACCGACTACAAATCTTGGTCGCACGGATTGAGGGAGGCAGGGTATGCCACAAATCCGGAATACGGAAATTTATTGATCCGAGTTATTGAGCGTAACAGATTGGGGCAATATGATAGTATGGTGGTGCTCGGGCAAGATTTTTATAAATCTGGGAGCTCTCCCGTTATTGAGTACAACGGGCTGCCAGCGGTGGCGGTGAGGCCTGGGAATACGGCATCTGATATTGCAAAGGAAAATCAGTTGGCAGAATGGAAGTTGTATAAATACAATGATTTAGATAAAAATCAAATGATCAACCCTGGTGAGATTTTGTATTTGAAGCCGAAGAGATCAACAGCCTCTGAACAAATTCATATCATGAAAAGAGGAGAAACTTTACACGATGTTTCACAACTTTATGCGATCAAACTCAAATCGTTGAGAAAAATGAATCAATTGAGCAGCAATGAGGAGCCGGTGATTGGGGAAGAAATTTATTTAAGTGAAAAGCGTGAAACCAAACCCAAAACGGTAAAAGGACCGGTTCCTATGTCAACGGCTAGTACCATTATGCGTCCAGCGGTTCAAAGTATAACGAAGAACATACCTAATACGCATGAAGTTCAAGCGGGCGAAACGATTGAACAAATTGCTGACAAATACAAAACATCGGTATTGAATATTGTGAGATGGAATGATTTGGAATTTGCTGAAGTAAGTACCGGACAGATTCTGGCCTTGGCCCCTGGTGCAAAGGGTGGCTCGAACATCCAATCTGTTTCAGATTCTAAGGTTCCCATGAGCGAAGTGAGTGCAGAGCTCAAAAATGCCAGCATACATTTTGTTAAGCCCGGAGAGACATTATTTAGAATCAGCACTCAATACGGGGTATCGGTTGATCAGATTAAAAAATTGAACGGGATGACCACCAACGCTATTCGCGCTGGACAAAAACTAAAGATTCGATAATTTATTGGAGCACATAATGCATGGCAGAACCGGTATTCTGTTGAAGTAGAATATTGCCTAAGCCATGAATATTTGCAGCCTCTTTTTCATTTACTGTGGGTTTGTAAATGGTTAAGAGTTTAAGTCCCTCAATAACCTCAATTTCCAAATTGGAGTTGGAAAGTGCGTGAAGCAATGGTTGATGTCTGTTTTCTTTGTTGTCAATCACGCATCTGAGCTGAATGGCTGAGTTTTGCATAATATTCACTCTAATTTTGTTTTCGCTGAAAACGGCAAAGATTTCACGTAGATTGTCTTCGGCAATGAAGTTGAAGTCTTTGGTGGAGATGCAGAGCATCAATTGATTTTCTTTTAAAATTTTACAGGGTACGCTCACGGGTGCGCCGGAGTCAGAAACCATGGTTCCGGGTAAATCTATATTCAAGAAGCTTTTAACAAAAAGAGGAATGTTTGCGGCTTTTAGGGGTTGAATGGTTTTTGGGTGAATCACTGAGGCACCGTAATAAGCCAATTCTATAGCATCGTTGTATGTAAGGTGGTCAATTTTTTGAGTATCTGGGAATTTCTTGGGGTCAGCATTCATAACGCCTTCAACGTCTTTCCAAATGGCTACGCTTTCAGCGTGAAGTAGTTTGCCAAAAATGGCGGCGCTGTAATCGCTGCCTTCTCTTCCTAAGGTGGTTGACTCTCCTTTGGGGCCTTTCCCCATAAATCCTTGGGTGATGATCAGGTTTTTTTGAGCCAGAGGTAAGAGGCGATTGGTGACCACTCTTTCTGTATCGGTCCAATCCACTCTTGCGTCACGGTAACGGTCATTGGTTAGAATGAAATTGCGTGAATCTACCCATTGATTTCTGATTCCCTGAGAGAGTAAATAGGCACTTACAATTCTGGTTGAGATCAATTCTCCGTATACAACCACTTGATCATACAAAAAATCATAGTCATCTTGTAAATTTTCATTGTCTACCAAACACTCTAATTCGAGGAACAAATTCTCTACTTCGTTGACCCACATTAGGGCTGTTTCACCAAACAATTCGTTGATGATTGTTTGATGTGAATGTCGCAAATTTGTGAGTATTTCATGAAGTGTATTTTTCTTGTGGAAGCAAGCATCTACAAGCGTTTCAAGGGCATTGGTGGTTTTGCCCATGGCGCTGATGACAACCAACAATTGGGCCGGGTTTCCAGCAGAAATAATTCGGGCTACATTTTGAACCCCAGAGGCATCTTTTACCGATGCGCCACCAAATTTGTAAATCTTCATGAAATTATAAAGTCAAGGAAAACTGATGTTTTTTTAGTTGTTTTGCAAAATTAATTCTTAAATCACAATTCCCTATGCCCTATAGCAACGAAATCGTAACATTAGAACAGTTTATCGTAGATCAACAAGCATTGTATAAAGATGCTGGTGGGTCTTTGAGTCGTATATTCCGTTCTATTGAACTAGCTGCTAAGGTAGTGAATAGAGATGTAAGAAAAGCAGGACTTGTAGATATCCTCGGAAACCAGGGCAGTACAAACACCCATGGTGAAGACCAAAAGAAGTTAGATGTGATTGCCAATGACCGTTTTATCAATGCTTTATCTAAAAGCGGAGAAGTAAGTGTGGTGATATCTGAGGAAAATGACGAGCCTATTTTTGTGGAAGGATCAGAGGAAGAGAAATACATTGTTGCTATTGACCCTTTAGACGGGAGTTCAAACATTGATGTAAATGCAAGTATCGGTACCATTTTTTCCATTTATCGCAGACCGTCATCATCAAAAGTTGCCAACGAAAAAGATCTTTATCAAAAAGGGAAGCACCAAGTTGCAGCGGGATATGTGATTTATGGCTCAAGTACCATGCTTGTTTACACTACGGGCTTAGGTGTGAATGGATTTACTTTAGACGATAGCATTCAAGAGTTTTGCTTATCTCATCCAAACATTCAGATTCCTGCAGACGGAAAGATATTCAGCGTGAACGAAGGTAATTATGCTGAGTTTCCACAAGGTGTGAAGAATTACGTTGAATATTGCAAAAGCAAGGATAAAGAAACCAATAGACCATACGGAGCTCGTTATATCGGAAGTTTGATTGCTGATTTTCACCGAAACCTTTTGAAAGGCGGCATATTCATGTATCCACCTACGGCAAAAACTCCTAACGGTAAGCTAAGATTGATGTATGAGTGCAATCCTATGTCGTTTTTAATTGAACAAGCTGGAGGAAAGTCATCTACGGGTACTGCCCGAATTTTAGATGTTGAGCCCACAGATTTGCATCAAAGGGTTCCCATTTTTATTGGGTCAGCGAATATGGTTGATCTTGCAGTAAAAATGTATCAAGAAGCCGAAGTGGCTACTGTGTAATTTAGAAATTCTCAAATATTTCTAGGCTTTTCAATTTCTTATCTGGAAAAGCGTAAAATCTTAGTTGATTTAGAACTTCACTTAAGACCAACCTTCTTTGTTCTTGGTTCAAGTTGATTTCTTGTTGGTTTTCTAATTCATCGAGAGCTGTGATGATCCAACTAGGGGTGTGAAACTGTTGCCAATCTAATTCATAACCCAGTCCTCTACAGACATTCAATACAAATTTGATGGGTAAATATTTCAGTTGACTTTTGTTGGCGGAATTGAGTTTATTGAACTCATCCAATACCAACTGAAAGAAAATGGCATCGGGAAAATGTTCATGTACGCACAGCGAAATGAGCTCCGTATAAAAGAATTTCACTTGCTGAATGTCCATAGCATCGGGCAAAATGGATGTTTTTAAAGCCGATATTTCCTTGATCCTCAATAATCCCGGTGATTGTTTAACGGTATAAACCAATTCCACGGCTGTGCCCGACTGATAATAGGCGTTCTTACTTTTGGCCTTACCCATGCCTTGAACGAGAAAAGCAGCTAGTCCTGAGAGTTCAGTGTAAATGTGAACCACCGCCGAATGGTCGGTGTAGGGAATGCGTTTAATGACAATGCCTTTGGTCTTGACCAACATGTGCGACCAAAAATAAAATCAATCTACCCAGTCTGCAATAAAAAGATTGGTGTCACGGGTTCCACCGTTATTGCGGTTTGAGCTAAAAATCAACTTTTTACCGTCTGGTGAAAACATAGGAAAAGCATTGAAAATGCTGTTATTGGTGATCTTTTCAAGTCCAGTTCCGTCTAAATTGATCATGTACAATTGGAAGTCATAACCTCTAGATGAATGATGGTTGCTTGAGAAGATGATCTTTTTGCCGTTAGGATGGAAGAATGGGGCCCAATTTGCCTTGCCGAGGTGGGTGATTTGTTTCAAATTACTTCCATCTACATTCACTGTGTAAATTTCCATGTTGGTAGGAGCAACCAAGTCTCTTGACAAATAATCTTTGTATTTTTTAATTTCTTCTTCTGTTTGGGGACGTGAAGCTCTGAAAACCAATTGTTTAGAGTCTGGTGAGAAAAATGCTCCTCCATCATAACCAAGTCCGTTGGTGATTTGACGTTGATTTTTACCGTCAATATCCATGATCCATAGTTCAAGATCGCCTGATCTGGTGCTGGTGAAAACGATTGACTTTCCATCAGGAGATACCGTTGCTTCAGCATCATAACCTGTTTGGTTAGTCAATTGATTGACGATTTTTCCTGATTTATTGGAAACGAAAATATCAAAATCCTTGTAGATAGGCCAAAGATATGCACCAGAGGTTTCAGGTGTTGGAGGACATTCTTTAGCACCCAAATGTGTACTCGCATAAACCAGTTGTGAATCGCCAGGCATGAAATAAGAACAAGTAGTTCTACCAAGGCCTGTACTTACTAATGCTGGTTTGTAATCAGGAGAACCCATATCAGATAGTTTAGTCCAAAAAATCTGATCGCATTGAAGTCCCCATTTGGCATTGTTGCTTTGAAAAACAATAGAAGAATTGTCAAAACTGAAATAAGCTTCGGCATTATCGCCGCCAAAAGTGAGTTGCTTTAGGTTCTTAAGGTGTGGTTCAGGTTGTATGGCAATTTCTGCCGAAGTGTTTGGCTTGTATTCTTTTGAAATGCCGTGTCCATGACCATCGTGGCTACCATGTTGATGGGTTTCTTGTCCTTGTTGAGCCAATAATGAGCTTGTTACAGCAAAGCCAATGCTGAGTGATAAAATCTTTGTATTCATAATTATTTTAATACTTCCCATGCCATTTTGGGGTAGCCTTTGCGACCCTGATCATCATAAAAGTCAATGAATCGCATTTTGAACCAGTTGCCTGATTCCGTTTTTAAAAGGAAATATTTGTTTTGGACGATGGTGTATTTTGCAGAATTTTGGTCATAAACCTTCCAGTCATATCCAATTTCATTCAGGGTTTTACCCATGGGGAAACCTTGTGCCAATTCTTTGGTCATGTCATCAAAAGAGATGCCCGTTGAATTGGAATTGACTTCACAAACAGAGATTTTATGTTGATTGATTAACGCTCCGCGAATGATGTACGGATATGGTTGCCCGTTGACGTCGTGAATGGATTCTTTATAAGTGGTAAAGACGATGTCCCATTTATTGTTTTTAATGGGTTCGTTTTCTACGGTTTTTAGGGTGCCGAAATTGAAATAGGTATAATTATAATCTGGGTTTGTATAAATCTTAGTGATGTTTATCTTGATAGGGTTAAAGACATATGTCCACTGGAATTCATACATTCCACCTCTGACAGATAAGAATTTAATTTTGATAAAACGATTTGCTACAACAGAGTCTGAGCCTAAATCTAAAACATAAGTTTCATCGGGGTAGCCCTCAAAGCCGTAAGTGGTGGGTTTAAAACAATTAGAAGTCACCAAAGAATCGATATGTCCGTTAGGATTGTCAAATCCCCAAGATAACTTAGACATTTGAAGTTGGTGAATATCATCGAAGTGGGTGTCAGTAACTTTGGCTAGGGCATAACTGGTGCTTTTACCTGCACAAACTATGATGTGTGGGGTGCCATTACACGCGAAGCCTAGGTCCCACTGACCAAATAAGTTGGTGGTTTTGGTTTGTGTTTCAAAGTTAAAATACAATTGATTGCTGTAGGTTTCACCCATTTCGAAGGTTTGGGTTTGAAGCCCTGCTGCAACTTTTGGTTGTGGGTACAAGGGTTCGTCTTTTTCGCAAGAAGTGAAAATCACTGCTAACAACACCAGCAGAACAAGACTGGCTTTTGAAGATGAACGATTGAATGATGAAACTAGCAAAATGAATTACAAATTTAAAGTAAGCTGAACAAATAAAATCCTACCCATACCAATGTTTACACCCCCATTACTATTGCCATGAACGCCTCCAGTTTGAGCTGTAGCGGCTAATTGGCTCACATTAAAGAGGTTTTTTGCGCCCCATTGGAATTGAGCATTATTGAATAAATTATGACTAAAACTAAGGTCTGCAAGAGTGTAGGAGGGCAAAGTGTAAACTTCTCCGTTTGACGTGAAACCTTGAGTTTTTCCTGAGAATCTACTAAACCAGAGTACGTTGGTGTTGTATTTTTTTATTGGATATTGGACGTTAAGGGTATGTTGAAATACACGCCATTCATTGAGGCCGCCATCAACATTCACTCTCGCATAATTTTGTATAAAAGACGAGTTCCAAGTAAAAGTAGCGTTATAAATGAAAAATTCAGAAGAAATATTGGCGCCACTAGATGTC
The DNA here is from genome assembly GCA_964527775.1 of uncultured Rhizobium sp. GTDB lineage: Bacteria > Bacteroidota > Bacteroidia > NS11-12g > UBA955 > VMCP01. The sequence continues at coordinate 17,810 of CAZGQS010000008.1, forward strand.
ATTTCACCGATGTTTATGTATTTGTATAGGGTGGTATTGGGATCTACCAAGCTCAATTGAATTTGGTTATTGATGGAGTTGTAAAAACTTGATAGTTTAAATTGAGCGGCAATATTTTGGTTGATGGTGTGACGGTAATCTAGAGAAGCAATAAAATTGTGAGAATTCTCGGCTTGAAGGTTCTCATTACCTTGAACGTTATGATTGATATCTACAAACAAAAAGTACATTTCTTTTGCAGTAGGAGCTCTGAATCCGCGAGCATAAGAACCTCGGAATTGAGTGAATTTCGAAATTTGATATTTAAGTTGAAAAGACGGTATGATGGGAGCAAATTTCAAGTGATTTTTGAAAATTGCTGGGGCTATTTCTGTTCCGAATGCATTGTTGTATGCGATTCTTAAAGAAGGTTTTAAATTGACTTTTTGGGTAGGTTTATATTCTAGCGACCCAAACAATGCGGCGTCCCAAATGGGTTGAAATTGTTGAATTCTCTGTCCGGTGATATCTTCTCTTTGAATATCATAGCCAGCCATGAACACAAACTTTTTGAATTTGTTGTTTTCCCAAAGAGCCCTCAGATTTAAGAGGGTATTCAAGGTTGTGTCTTGGTCGGACGGTCTAGTAACTATTTCTGAGCCCGTTACCAAATTGCGACGTACATTGATTTTTTCTCGATGATATACATTGAAAGCATTTTGAAAGCGAAAACTGTTGTTCGCATTCATTTTGTAATCTAAGGTATATCCTAAATCAGCACGTTGCGTGTAGAAATAATTGTTGTATCCGGTCACTCCTATCAAATTAAATTCAGCATTGGAGCGATCTGTCAATTTCTCATGAAAGTAATTTAGGTTTATTTTATGGTTCAGTTTCTTTGTTTTGTATCCCCATCCGGCGTTGCCAAACCATTTGATTTTTGGTTTCCAATCAACCATTCTACTTTCTGGGTTAAAGTCAAAGCCTTCAAAAAATTGTCTTCCAATATTGAAATCTAGCCATTGATTTTTGGTGTAAAAGTACTTCATGCCCGCATCTTGATTGATGTTTTTGGCACCATCGATGTAGGCTTTTGCGAAATACGAATTTTTATTGTTCAAAGGGGTTTTTGTAATGATATTGATCACGCCACCAATGGCATCGGTACCATAAACGACGCTCATTGGACCTTCTACTACTTCAATTCTTTCAATGCTTTCAGTGGGGATTTGGGACACATCAATATTTCCGTTTAATCTACCAACCATCGGAATTCCATTGATTAATATCTTTACGTTTTGCCCTCCTAAACCTTGAAGCTTTACCGATGAACCCAGGCTGGGGTCATTTGATATAATCATGGATGATTGATTGTTCAAAACCTCATTGAGATTCTGCGCAGCCATGTTCTTTATGGTTTTGGAATTGATGACTTGAACTGAGTAGGGATTGTCAGTCGCCAAACGCGGATTTACAGAGGCGGTAATGCTGACGGGGTTGATTAATTCCACTGAAGAGTCAATGGCACTATTTGTACGCAAAGAATTTTGGGAGTGCAATGTGTTTAGCACTCCCAAAACTAAAAATATGATTAGCGTTCTTTTCAAGTGATTGATTTAATGCTCAAATGAGAATTAGATCTTTGAAAAAGAGATGGCACTTTTACCCAAATTATGGGTTACTTCCAAGATGTATTGTCCAGCAGAAAGAGTTGACAAATCAATAGTAGATTGAGTAGAGTTCAACAACAAACGTCCATCGAAACTTCTAACAACATACTGATGAGGAGTTACATTTTCTGGAACGATAACATTAATTTGCTCTGAAGCGGGCACAGGAAAAGCAACGATGTTCGCATTGATAGATTTTTTGACGCTTGCTTGTGAACTTAATTTCACGCGATCTAAAATGCTGTTTCCGTTGGAAGTTCCACCGAACCCGGTGAAACGAATTCCCCAGTAGTCAGCGCCAGTAGCATTAGGCACTTCAACGATGTATGCACGATCTGCAACAACTTCGAAAGCTTGTCCGTTGAACGCTTTCCAATCTGAACCCACACGGGTAAGGTCGTTTTTAAATCCTTTTCCGCCAGTAGTATCAGTATCTGTGATATAAAGTTCAGGTTTTGCCAATAAATCTGCCCACTTTACATTTTCAAGTTTGGCAATCTTCAAACCGCGTTTAGATTCAACTCCCATGGTTAAGTAAGGGATATAACCTGTGCCAGTGAAGGTAGGAACATAGTATCGAGTGAAATTCAAATGCCAATCGCCTCCGTTAGGTTCAACGTTTACTTGAGTCATTTTTTGGAGATCGTAATATTTGTAAGTTGCTCCATTAGCTTCAGATTGCTTCATTGTGTCAGTAACCGACATTGGGCTACCCAATGGAGCATATTTGAAAATGAAGTCGCCGTTAGGTTCTTGAGAAATGGGCATGAACTTCACGAAATAGGTATTTGCACCAACGGCAAAAGTTAATAAATAAAGAGAATCACCTTTTACTTTGTGAGACCCTGCATCATACACACCCCACGAAAAATCCCACTGATTATTTGGGTCAAGGTTTTGATTGAAGGCGCCTTTTTCGTGAACGTGTAAATCATTCATGGGCTTAACCCAAGATTGCCAGCCGGCAGTATCCATTTGATTAAAGGCAGAATTGTCTCCTTTTGGATACAAATACACGTTTACTCCAGCGGTGTGATTCAAACGAATACAGTTGTCACGAGTGGCAGAAGTGTGCGCCATGTGCCATTTGTTGATGGGTGACGAATGTTTGCTTCCAGTAACCACGTTAAAGTAGTTGCTGTTCGCATAGCCTGCCCCCATTGACACGGTGTCAGTAATGACTGTTTGAGCTCCCAAGGAACCAAAAAGTGCGCTTACTAACAATGCTGAAAAAGTATGTTTAATCATAGAGTTTTTAATCTGTTACAAAGGTAACTCCAACCCATTGCCTCTAATTTATGACATTCGTCATCTTCACGTCATCTAATGTCAATTTAATGTCATGAAGCACGTGAGCAGAGTTTTGCGGATTGCGTTGTAATTTCGCGGACATGGCAAAGATTGGAATTAATATCAAACAGGGCAAAATTGAATTGCCCAAGGTGATAGTGGGTATAGATTTGGGAACCACAAATTCTTTGATTGCTTACGTTCCAGATCAAGCAAATTCTGAGAAAGCTGATGTTGAAAAAGGCAGGTCACCCAAAGTTATTCCAGTTAGAGGACAAGGATTGGTGCCATCGGTAGTGTATTTTGATGAACATGGAACCCCCAGTGTTGGGCATTATGCCAAAAGCAAGATTGCCCAAGAGCCCGAGAGAACCATATTTAGTGTTAAAAGATTGTTGGGGAAAAGTTATAAAGACGTGGCAGACAAAGCCGATTATGTAAGTTATAAAATCATTGATTCTGATTCAACGTCAGAAGTGATGGTAAAGATAGAAATTGATGGTAAATTTTATAATCCTATTGAACTGTCTTCCTTGATTCTTAAGGAAATAAAAACTCAGGCAGAAAAGGAGCTTTCGGTACAAATTGAACAGGCGGTCATTACGGTGCCCGCTTATTTCAATGATTCACAAAGACAGGCCACACGAGATGCAGGTAAGTTGGCCGGTCTAGATGTTTTAAGAATCATCAATGAGCCCACCGCTGCGAGCATTGCTTACGGTATTGCTGAGAAAAAATCAGGGAATGTTTTGGTTTATGATTTGGGCGGAGGAACCTTTGATGTGTCTATTTTAACCTTAGAGGAAGGAGTATTTGAAGTGCTTTCTACCCATGGGAATACCTATTTGGGTGGCGATGATTTAGACAGGAGTATAGCTGAATTTTGGTTGAAAAAGCATCAGTTAACGTCAAATCAACTTTCGAAAACCGAATTGCAGACGCTTCGAATGATTGCAGAAGAGGCCAAAATATACCTCTCTCAAGATAAAATTTGGGGTCAATCTGAGGCTCATTTTGAGCGAACGTTTCAATGCATAAACAGCAAGTTGATTTTGACTTTGAATGTCTCAGAATTGCAAAATGCTGTCGCCCCTCTTATCGCAGAAACGCTTAAGTCTGTGCATAAAGCCTTATCTGACGCTGAATTAAAGCCTGATCAAATTGATGAAGTGGTATTGGTAGGTGGCAGTACTCGTTACCCAGGGGTGATGCAAGCGTTAATGCCTATTTTCCCTCATGTATCCCTCAATAATCGCATAAACCCTGACGAAGTAGTGGCTTTGGGAGCCGCAATTGAAGCTGATGTATTGGCCGGAAACAGAAGCGATGTACTATTGTTAGATGTCACTCCGTTGTCTTTGGGTATTGAAACTGCCGGCGGGTTAATGGATGTACTCATCCCCCGAAACAGTAAAATCCCCACAAGACTTGCAAGAGAATATACAACATCGGTAGATGGGCAGGTTAATTTGAAGGTTTCTGTTTTTCAAGGAGAGCGAGAGTTGGTCGGTGAAAATCGCAAATTGGGCGAATTTATATTAAAAGGCATTCCTGCCATGCCTGCGGGACTTCCTAAAATTCAAATTCAGTTTGCATTGAATCCAGACGGGATTCTTAAAGTTGCAGCAAAAGAGTTGAGAAGTGGGGTAGAGCAAGAGGTGGAAATTCAACCTACTTATGGGCTTACCGACGGCCAGGTGGAGGAAATGTTGCTTTCTGGATTTCAAAATGCTCAATCAGATATTGAGCTGCGCTTGAATCAAGAAACCATCAACGAAGGAAATCAAATGGTTTACACGGCTGAACGCTTTATTGAGAAAAACGGTCAACATCTTTCGGCAGATGAAATTGCAGGCAGCAAACAACGAATTGAAGATTTGCGTTGTCTATTGAACGATAAAGCTGATCGAAACGCAATAAATAAACAAATTGAGTTGTTGAATGACTACACTCGTCCTTTCGCTGAGCGGGTAATGGATATCGCAATAGGTCAAGCTTTAAAGGGTAAAACATTAGACTAAATATGTATAAAAACGCAGGTATATTTCTTCTCTCTTTCATCTTGCCTTTAGTGGTTAAAGCGCAATTGGCACCTCAAGAAGTTTCAAACTTAGGGTTTAAGATGGGCTTTGGATTTTATTCCTTTCAATCGGGTGAATTGGTAAATCCTCGTCCAATGCTTGGTTACACTGCGGGTTTTAATGTACACAGCGATTTTACGAAAAAGAAGAGATTTTTCTACCAAGCAGGTCTTGATTTTACTTTGAGGGGTGGAAATTTTGCAAATCCTGAAAAAATTGATAGCGCAGTTAATAGGGCTTACGGAAAGATCACTTTGGTTACGGTTGATTTTCCATTGAGCGTTTTGGTTCCACTAAGGCCTTTAAAAAAAGCAGAGTCGCCCATGATTAAAATGGGTATAACGCCAAGCGTTTTACTCAGATCTGTAGTTTACGTGGGACCCGATAGAATTCCGTTAAACAGTCAGATTTATCAGCAAACTTGGGAAAATCTTCCTCTTAGGCAAGTTGAATTTTTGGCCCATGTGGGTTATCAAAAAAAGGTGGCTGAGGTTGGGTATTATGTGGGTTTGAATTTTGGGGTGAATAATTTGAATGCAGGAGATTTTAAAATTGAAGGGATCTATCCTGTTACAGGAACCGGTAAACGTATTTCTACGTGGTCTATCGAAGCGGTCATGATTTTTTGAGGCAATAGCCCGATATTTGCAGTATATTTAAATCTGCCGTGCCTCAATCTGTCGCATTATATACCTTGGGTTGTAAATTGAATTTTGCTGAAAGTTCAACTATTGCGCAGCAATTAATGAAAAACGGTTTTGAGCGCAAAGAGTTTCACGAAGGGGCAGATTTATATGTGATTAATACTTGCTCGGTCACTGATCATGCTGATCGAAAATGCAAGAAGGTGGTTAGTGAGGCGTTGAAGTACAACCCCAATGCTTATGTTGTGATTGTAGGTTGTTATGCTCAATTGAAGCCAGAAGAAATTGCCAATATTCCGGGTGTAGATATGGTTTTGGGAGCTGCTGAAAAATTCCAATTGATGGATTATTTACATAGCCTCAATAAAGAACCTAAAACCCGACTTCACAATCAACCCATCAAAGATGTCAATGAGTTTGTTCCTGGGTTTAGTGAGGGTGACCGAACCAGAATGTTCTTAAAAGTTCAAGACGGGTGTGATTATTTTTGCAGTTTTTGCACCATTCCGTTGGCCAGAGGAAAAAGCCGCAGTGCCAATATTGATACCACATTAAAGCAAGTGCATGAAGCCACAGCAAAAGGCGTGAAAGAAGTGGTTCTTACAGGGGTCAATTTGGGCGATTTTGGAGTCAATCACGAAGAAGATTTTTACGGTCTCATTCAGGAATTAGATAAAATTGAACAGGTAAAAAGATACCGAATCAGCAGCATTGAACCCAATTTGCTGACCGATGATATCATTCGATTTGTTGCCCAAAGTGAAAAATTTGTTCCGCATTTTCATATTCCGCTTCAAAGCGGAAATGACGAACTTCTGCAGCGAATGAGAAGGAAATACCTCAGTGATTTGTATAAAAACAGGGTGCATTTAATCAAAGAACTCATGCCTGATTGTTGTATTGGTGTAGACGTAATTGTGGGATTTCCAGGTGAGTCTGAAGAGCATTTTTTAAGTACCTACGAATTCATCAACGAACTTCCTGTTTCCTATTTGCATGTGTTTCCATACAGCGAAAGACCCAATACCACAGCTCGAAAAATGAAAGATGTTGTTCCAGTTAAGGTTAGAGGCCAACGAACCACTATGTTAAGGGGGCTTTCCGAAAAGAAGAAACGGGCATTTTATGAGTCTCAAGTCGGAAAAACCAGGCCTGTTTTGTTTGAGCACGATGTTAAGAACGGCAAAATGGAAGGTTACACAGACAATTACATTAGGGTAGTGACTGATTACGATCCGTTATTGGTTGATGCTATTGTGCCCTTTTACATGCAACACATTGATGCTGATTTCTTAATGCAAGGCAGCTTTGAATCTGCGCATATAACCCTTTAATTTGAACCATGTTTCCTACCCTATATCATTTCATCAAAGACACGCTGGGTCTTGAATTTCGTTTTTTAGAAATCGTAAACACCTTTGGGTTGTTTGTGGCTTTTGCCATTGGTGCTGCATATTGGGCCATGCAAACTGAGTTTGCCCGTAAAACGCAGTTGGGTGTTTTTTCCAAGCGCAATCAACAAATTACCGTTGGAGAAAAGTTCCCAATGAGTGATTACATCATGAATGGACTGCTTCTTTTTGTCTTTGGATATAAAATCTTATTCTTGGCCATAAATACTGGAACTGATTTTTCGCCACAAGAACATATTTTTACCTCCGAAGGAAACTGGTTGTTGGGGATTTTATTGGCTGGCGGTGGAACCTATTATCGATATAGAGAAGATCTCAAACAGCGCTTGAATCCACCCGTAAAAAAACACATTGAAACATCCATTGCTGATGAAATGTCTACCATTACTGGGGTTGCTTTGATCAGTGGATTTTTAGGAGCAAAAGTGTTTCATATTTTAGAAACCCCCGAGAATTTTTCATTAACGGCCATAGTTAGTCAGTTGTTTACAACAGGTGGTTGGACCTTTTTTGGCGGTTTAATCATGGGTGCTTTGGGTGTATTGATTTACACACAGCGCCGAGGATATCACTATTTAAATGTTTTAGATGCAGGTGTTCCCGCCATGATGTTGTCTTATGGAGTTGGGAGATTTGGCTGTCATTTTTCGGGAGACGGCGACTGGGGAATAGCCAATTTGAAACCATCTGCTTGGTTGCCAGATTGGGCGTGGGCGTATAAATATCCGCACAATGTTCTTGGGAAAGATTATGGCGCCGCTGGCATGGAACCCATACCTGGTTGCGAGGGGAATTATTGTTTTCAATTGATTGATCCCGTGTATCCTACGCCTCTTTACGAAGCGTTGATGGCGTTGCTGCTTTTTGGAGTTTTGTGGTTTTATGTAAGAAAAATGGCCTTAAAGCCAGGTCAGGTATTCGGTATTTATTTGATTTTCGCTGGAGTTGAAAGATTTTTGATTGAAAGCATTCGTGAGCACGGAGATAGCCTTTATCAAATAGGTGAGATGGTTTTCTCACAAGCACAAATGATTTCGTTGGTATTATTCGTTCTAGGAGTATGCGTCTTATTATTGACTCAAAAAGGATTGCTCAAGCCGGCCTCTCGTTAATTTTTTTATTTTTCGGGGGACGGGCTGACGCTCAAACTCCCACGCAGCCGTCGCCCAATCAGCCAAAGGTGGGTGAAATCAGGCAAAAAGTGGAGCATAACCGCGATACTATATTCATTGATTACGATAAAATTGATCCTGTATTGGTATCTGGGTCATTAGATGCGGAACATCAGAAGCAGTACCAGATATTGAGGCGCCGGGTCATCAAAACAATGCCTTATGCCAAGATGGCGGCCTATAAAATCCAAGCGATGGAAGACAAATTGGCGACCATCAAGAATAAAAAGGACCGGAAAAAGTACATCAAACAATCGGAAAAGGCCATTAAGGCCATGTATACCCAACAGCTGAAAAATTTGACCATTGGCGAGGGTCAAGTATTGATGAAATTATTGCATCGAGAAACGGGAAAAACCACTTGGGAAATCATGAAAAACTACCGTGGAACCACTGAAGCCTTATTTTGGCAAGTTTTTGGAAGTATGTGGGGACACAATTTGAAAATGGAATACGATCCGGTTGTTGACTATCAAATTGAAAACATCATCAAGCGTGAGCATCTGGAGTAGTATTTCTCCTAAAGAAGCTAGCAATTAAAATAGGCGCACCAATCAACGCACAAATGGCATTTACTTGAAGTATTCTATCTGGAATGAGGTAATGAGCCACTGAATCAGCGCTTACACACATGGTTGCACCTGTCATTAAGGTTGGAATGATGAGTTTTCGGTGATTTTCGGTGTTAAACCAGCGCTTTACAATATGCGGAGATACCAATCCAACAAATCCAATAGGGCCGCAATAAGCCGTTATCCATCCAGCACCAAGGGCACCAAAAAGTATGAGCATTTTGCGTAATTTATTGACGGGAATCCCCGCAGATTCAGCATATATGTCTCCGAGTAAATAGTTATTCAATTGGTGAGCGTGAATGGCCGTGAACAAGGTTAGAAGAACTACAGGAAAGAGCAAAGAATAGAGGTCTGTTTTTAGGATTCGTTCGAAGCTTCCCATGCCCCAAAAGGAGAATTTCTGTAGTTGATCGGCGTTCCCAAATTGCTGTATAATTTCAATGATGGCGCTAAATACAAATCCTAAAACCATTCCAGTTAATAAGAGCCGAAGGTGGTTCCCAAATCCTTGATTCAAGAAGATTTGCAGTAACAATGCTGTGAATGCTCCTAATATGCTTCCGGTTAACGGTGTAATACCCAAGGGGAGTATTGAAGGTGCAAATATCATCAACGCCATTCCTAAGTTAGCCCCTGGAGTTACGCCTACCAAATAAGGGCCCGCGAGTGGGTTTCTAAACAGAGTCTGCATCAATAATCCCGAAATGGCCAGTCCCATGCCGGCTAGGGCGCTTCCCAGTACACGTGGAAATCTAAAGTCCCAAAAAACAACGTGAAAATTATCTGGGGTTAAGTCCCAATGAAGATCAAAAAATAGCAATAGAAAAAGCAGTGTCAGCAGCGCGCTATTTTTGATCATGGATGGAGTTTAATTTGGTTATAAAAATAGGTGTTTTCACCTTTTTGGTAAAAGATATTTTGAAGATCTTGCAGTAAAAGATGGGGTTGAGCACTTCCAAGATCCCAGAAAGGATTTGCCCCTGTGGATTCCATTTTTTGGTCGTTTTGCCAAACTTGTGGCTGGTTTTTGTGGAGTGATTTGATGATTCTTGTATCAGCGATTTCTTGAATGTATTTTATGGATCCAGGATGAAGTAAAATATCGCAACGATGAATGTATGTGAGTGCTTGTTCTGTGGAGATTTGCACGGAATTGTTGCCTGAAAGGTTGGAAGTAATCCAAATGGGATCTCCTCCGGCATCGTAAATGAGTTGAGTGAGGTAGTTGTTTTTTTGTGGCACCCACCAAACTCCTGAATAGGGTATATTTAACATGATTTTGGGCTTTTTACCCTTAACTGATGATGGGTTAGAGTTGGATTTTGATGCAAGTGATTCGTATTGTGATTGTTCTTTTTGGAAAAAGGAGTTAGCTGTTTGAGAATTTTGAAGAAAGTACCCAAAAACTTTGATCCATTCGGCTTTCGCTAATGGGTGAACTTCGAAGTGGTTTTGAATGTAAACTAGGGTAGTGAATTTACTGATTCTAGCGTCAATCTTAGGTTCTAATGTATAGGTGAAAGTGATGTCGGGTTTTAATTGAATGAGTTTTTCTGTGTGTAGGTTTCCGCCTTTTTGAATTTCAGGGGTTTGATTTTTTAAGGGCAGTTTGGCAACGGTATTTTGTGTGTAATGTGTCAAGTGATCAACAGCAATTACATATTTCAAGGATTGAAGTTGGTTCAAGAATTCAGAATAGGCTGAAGTCATTACAGCTATTTGAGGATTGTCTTTTAGCCGGGGAATGCTGGTGTATTCTGGGAAGTTTTGTGGGTTTTTGCCTTTGTGGAATTTTTGCAAGATGCGTGAAGAGTCGAAATAAATTTCCAGCAGGGTATCAGTGGGGGTGGTGCCAATTCTAAAGAACTTTGCGTGTGAATTGATTTGCCAAGTTACTTCAGTTTTTGTGTTTTCTGCTTTTGAGGGACTTTGACCGCCTGAACATCCGCTGAAAATCAGCGAAACGAACCCAAAAATGCCAACAGATAAACGAGCGAAACCCATGTTTAGGCAAAATTAGATTAAAAAAATTGACAGCCGATAAAGTTGTTAATCAAACACGAAAGTTAGACAGCATATTTGTGATGTGAATTTTCCGCTGTTGAAATATAAATTTTGGATAGGAATAGGTCTCTTCTTTTTGTGGATGACCTTTTTTGACAACAACAGTTTCGTGTACAGGTGGAGATTGTCTTCTGATATATCTCGATTGGAAGAGGGAATAAAGATCCACGAGAAAAAGATTCAGGAACTTCGAAGACAAAAAAAGGAATTGTTTGGAAGTCAGAAAAATTTGGAAAAATTTGCTCGCGAGAGGTATTTAATGAAAAAGGAAAACGAGGACTTATTTTTAATTGTTGATGTTGAGGAAACAGATGATGAGCAGAAATAAGCCGACATGTTTATAAAAATAGATTTATTGTGCATTTCTATTGATTCTGAATAAATAGGTTTGCAGTAGTAGGAAAACCAACAAAACCGAAATAACGATTATGAAATTTATAGCTTCTTCAAGCGACTTGCTTCAGCACCTTCTCACAGTTAATGGTGCCATCATGTCTAAACCCATCATTCCTATTTTGGAGAACTTTTTGTTCGATATTCATGGAGGTGAGTTGACCATATTCAGTACCGATTTGGAAACGAGTATGACAACGGCGCTAAAGGTAGAAGCCAATGATGATATTCGTATTGCCGTTCCGAGTAAAATGGTCATTGACATATTGCGCTCTTTGCCCGATAGTCCTGTGACTTTCAATATTGATACTACTACGTTCTCCATTGAGGTGATTTCTAGCAATGGCCGATACAAAATGGCGGGTCAAGACGGAACTGAGTTTCCATCCTTGCCTGAGAAAAGCGGCGAAGGTAGCTTCAGTATGTCTGCCAATATTTTGTTGAGAGCAGTGAGTAAAACTCTTTTTGCAGCTGGAACTGACGAGTTGCGTTTAAATCTGACGGGTTTGTTCGTTGAAATGAAAACCAATCACGTGAATTTCGTTGCTACCGATGCCAACAAATTGGTTTGTTTCACCAGAAAAGACATCTCTCCAAATGTGGATCATTCTTTCATCATTCCTAAGAAGCCTTTGAACCTTTTGAAAACGGCTTTGCCAAATGATGAAACTCCGGTTGTAGTTGATTACAACAAGGCGAATGTGTTCTTCAGTTTTGGAGATACTCAACTGATTTGTAGATTGTTGGATGAAAAATATCCCGACTATTCAGCGGTAATTCCGAAGAACAATCCAAATATTTTGATCATCAATCGTATGGACTTTTTAAGCTCCATCAACCGTATATCTATTTTTGCATCTAAAACCACTCATCAAGTTCGTTTGAAAGTAGTTGGCAGCGAATTAACCATTTCAGCTGAAGATATTGAAATGGCCAATGAAGCTACTGAGAAGATTGCCTGTGAATACAACGGCGATGACATGGAAATTGGTTTCAATGCTCGTTTCTTGAAGGAAATGTTGTCTACCCTTGACGGTGAAAGCATCCAACTTCAATTGTCGCAGCCAAACAGAGCCGGTCTTTTGGTTCCCACAGGTAAAGATGGGATAGAAGAGATCACCATGTTGATCATGCCCATGATGTTGAATAACTACTAAGAAAATACTTTACTACCCACTCTGATTAGGGTAGATCCATGAGCAGTGGCAATCTCATAGTCACTGCTCATTCCAATGGATAGTTCTTTAAATTCATTGGAATGGCTGAAATATTGCCTTTTAGCCTCTTTAAATAGTGTATTAATCTGAGCGAATTCCTGGTTGATTTGATCTGTGTTTTCAGTAAGCGATGCCATACCCATCATTCCGCAAATAATTACATTTTTAAGGTTGTCTTTCTCCCTTTGAAATTCATTCCAGAATTCATTCAACGACTGCGGTGGAATACCAAATTTACTCTCTTCTTGTGCCACATGAACTTGAATTAGAACTTTAATCATTCTTGAACAGGCGGCCGCTTGACGGTTGATTTCTTTCAGTAATTTCATAGAATCAACCGAATGGATCATTTCAATAAAGGGCGCGATATACTTGACCTTGTTGGTCTGAAGGTGTCCTATTAAATGCCATTCAATATCATCAGGAAGTTGCTCTTTGCGTTCCAAGAGGGCTTGAACTCTGTTTTCAGCGAAAGTTCTTTGTCCGGCGTGATAGGCTTCCTGGATTTCTCCGATTTCACGGTACTTTGAAACAACAATGAGTTGGGTGCTTTCGGGCAATTGTTTCTTGATTTGATCGATGTTTTCTGCTATGCGACTCATTTTGTAGTACCTTTGTGTTTATGCAATTTTGCGCCCACAAAATAACAGCCGTTTTTCCAAAAGTAAGCTTGTTGGTGGGTATTTTATTGTGGTTTTCGTCGTGTTCAAAGAACCTACCTGTAAATGACGAGAAATTGGTAGAGATTCTGGCTGACGCCATGCGACTTGAAGCTTCTCAGCAAGTGGCTTACAACTATTTAACGATGCCTGATTCTGCTTGGGACAAGGGGTATTCATTTATATTGAAAAAACACCAAGTTAGTGCTGCAGATTTTCAAAAAACCATGAATTATTATCAGAAAAATGCCCAAGAATTTTCTGATTTGATGGGCAAGGTGGTTGATGTTTTGAACAAAGAAGAACTTAAAGCTTATCGCCGGTGATTTATCCCAATAACTTTGAGGATATCGTTGGATTTTCTCCGCTTCGCGAGGACATTAAACGCTTTTGTAGGCTCGAATCTGCTCAAATAAAAGCAAACGGATTTGGTTTTGTGACCGATGAATCTGAGCTTTTCAAGCGTTTAGATGAAATTGACGAGTGCAATTTACTCAATGAACAACTGCCTTCTTTATTTGAATGGGGAAAAGTGGTTGACATTGACGAAAGCCTGAAACACGTTTCTGTTGATGGTTATTTTTTAATGGAAGCCGAGTGGGTTTCGGTATTGACGGTATTGAAATCATATCAACGTTTCGCGTTGGCATTAACCAATAGGCAGGGAGATTTTCCGCGATGGGCATCTTTGTTTGGTCCATCAGAAGTTGCCAAAAGTTGTCAAGCACTGATTATTAAGGTCATTGACGAAGAAGGAAATATTCATAACAATGCATCCTCGGAATACCAAAAAATCAGCCTCGAGATATCCAGGATGGAACGCGAAGCACGAAATGCTACAAAGTCTATTTTCAAAGAATGGAAAGCTCTAGGTTATACGGCTGATACCGATGTAACCATTCGTGAAGAAAGGTTGGTGATTCCTGTTTTGGCTGAATTCAAGCGCAAAGTAAAAGGCTTTGTCAAAGACGTATCAGCTACTGGTAAGGTCTTATTTATTGAGCCCGCCAGTTTGTTGGAGGTTAACAATAGGCTAAGAGAGCTTTTTGCTGATAGAAAACGAGAACGCGAGCGATTGTTAAAACAATTGACTCGAGATGTATCTCCTCATACTCCGCAATTGTTGCAGTTGACAGCCAATTTGTCAACAGCAGATTTTATCTATGCCAAATGGCAGATGTTACAGCTGATTCAAGCCGAAAGGCCCCGTTTTAAAAAAGATGGCGGTATTTTTCTTAAATCGGTGGTGCATCCCGTATTGAAGCGCGAATTGGGCAAGCAAAACAAGAAGATCATTCCTTTAGATATTGAATTGCAAGATCAACGAATTGTGGTTGTAAGCGGACCGAATGCCGGAGGTAAGAGTGTAGTTTTAAAAACGGTTTTGTTATCTCAATATATGTTTCAGTGTGGTTTGTTTGTATCGGCCAAGCCCGAAAGTGAAATGGGTATTTTCAATCAACTTATGATTGACTGCGGTGATGGACAATCTATTGAAGCAGGATTGAGTACTTTCTCGGCTCATTTGGCCAATTTAAAAGCCATCATGGATCACGGTTCTGACCGAAGTTTGATTGGATTGGATGAATTGGGAACAGGAACCGATCCTAGATACGGTGCCCCAATTGCTCAATCAGTTCTAGAAAGATTGGCCGAAAAAAAGAGTTTTGTTATTGCCACTACACACTTTTCACAGATTAGAGAGTGGGGCGCCCGAAATCCCAAAGTGATGCAAGCGAGTATGGCTTACGATGCTGTGAAATTAGAGCCTCGCTATCAATTTGTATCGGGTAAGCCGGGAAGTAGTTTTGCTTTGGAATTGATGCGAAAAACCGGATTTGATTCTCAGTGGTTGGAGAGTATTCAAGAATTAGCAGGTCAACAATTGGGCAAAACCGAAGATTTGATGCTTGACTTAGATCGCAAAAACGAGCATTTGCAACAATTAATTGTTGACAATCAGCGTAAGAATGCCCATTTGCAGCAACTGATTGATGATTATTCCTCTGTGAAAGACAAAATTCAATCCAAAAGGCAGCAAATCATTGATCAAACAAGATTGGAGTCTCAGAAAATTTTATCGAAGGCGAATCAACAAATAGAGGAAACCATCAGAATCATTCGCGAGAATAGGGCTGATAAAAATAAGACTCAAAAAGCAAGGCAAGATTTAGACGGTTTTAAGAAATCGGTAGATGAAAAATTGAAACCACTCACTGGTTCTGATAAGGCATTGGTTGGCAAGTCGGCCGAAGTAAAAGCATCCCCCGAAAACACAGGGAAAGAAAAACCCATGCCGGTTAAAATTATGGCCGGTTCAAAGGTGAAGAACACCATAAACGGACAAAAAGGCGAAGTTATAGAGATCAAAAAAGACAAGGTTTTGGTGGTGTTTGGTCTGATAAAAATGTGGGTGCCTATGAGTGAGTTGCAAGCTGTAGGAGGAAGTGAATCGGTGCAGAAAAAACAAGGCACGGGATTTCAGTGGATTGAGAGACAGTCTACTTTTTCGGCGAATTTAGACATCAGAGGGTTGAGGGGTGAAGAGTCGATTTTGAAGATCCAAAAGTGGCTGGATGAGGCATATGCTTTGGGAAGTAGAGACCTGAAGGTGATTCACGGAAGGGGAGACGGTATTTTAAGAAAATTGATTAGGGAGTATTTAAAAACGGTCAATTTTGTTAAGTCGTATAAATACGAAACCGAGCAGCAAGGCGGTGATGGCGCTACTCTCATAACGCTGAATTAATGGGAAAATCGTATTTTTGCAGTTATGGCAGAAATACTTGACGGAAAAGCAGTTTCACAACATTTTAAAGACCAAATCAAGGCTGAGGTTGAGTCAATGTTAACTTCTGGCAAGAGGGCACCTCACTTAGTGGCCATTTTGGTTGGAAACGATGGTGGAAGTCAAACCTATGTAGCTGCCAAAGAAAAAGCCTGTCATGAGGTGGGTTTTAAGGGTACTGTTTTAAGGTATCCTGATACCATTTCACAGGAAGAATTATTGAAAAAAGTGCATGAAATCAATGAAGATTCTGAAATTGACGGACTCATTGTTCAATTGCCATTGCCCAAACACATTGACGAAAATGCCGTGACACAGGCCATCAAACCTGAAAAGGATGTAGATGGTTTTCACGACATCAATATGGGGAAACTTGCAAAGGGTGATACGACCGGGTATACCAGTGCAACTCCTTTAGGCATAACGATGTTGTTGAAATATTACGGCATTAAAACTTCGGGAAAGCATGCTGTTGTTATTGGACGAAGCAACATTGTGGGCAGGCCCATGAGTATTTTGTTGTCAGATTCATCAGAGACGGGTAATTGCACCGTGACACTTTGCCATTCAAGAACATCCAATTTAAAAGAATTGTGCCTTCAGGCGGATATTGTAGTTGCCGCTATTGGGAGACCAGGATTTGTTACGGGCGATATGATTAAGCCAGGTGCAGTAGTCATTGATGTTGGAACTACAAGATTAGATGATGCGAGTAAAAAAGCAGGTTGGAGGTTGGCCGGAGATGTTGATTTTGCCAGTGCTTCAGAAAATGCGTCTATGATTACCCCTGTTCCAGGCGGTGTGGGTCCAATGACCATAACAGGATTGATGTTCAATACCTTGAAATCTAGAAAATTAAGATGAAAAATTTGCCGGTAATGGAGCATTTTTACACCATTCAGGGTGAAGGTGCTTATACAGGGTTTGCGGCTTATTTTGTTCGTCTGGGTGGTTGTGACGTGGGTTGCACATGGTGTGATGTTAAAGACAGTTGGGATGCCTCAAAACACCCTGTATTTTCCGTAGATGAAATTTTAGAATGGGTATTGAATTCGGGTGCAAATAGGGTCGTAATAACTGGAGGTGAGCCGGCGATGTATGATTTGAACGAGTTGGTTGATGCCTTTAAAAAGAACCAAATTTTTGTGCACATCGAAACATCTGCTGCGCACGAAATAAAAGGAGCGTTTGATTGGGTGACTATTTCCCCCAAAAAATTCAAATTTCCCCTAGACAACCAGATGCCAAAAGCACATGAATTAAAGATCATAGTGTATAATAAATCTGATTTTGAGTGGGCGGAAAAGTGGGCACAATGTTGTTCGTCTAGTTGCAAATTATACCTCCAGCCAGAGTGGGACAGAAGAGATGTGGTGATGAATCAAATTATTGATTACGTGAAGATTAATCCGCATTGGCAAATTTCACAACAAACTCATAAATACTTAGGAATTCCATAATTTCAAACGCTGCAAAGCCTGTGAGTAAGTAGGTTGTCATTAGACAATCGCTTGAATTATTTTTGAAATTATGTTGAAGAAGGGGCTTCTTGCTGTTGTTTTGGTCTTTGGATTGGGGCGTGAGCTCAATTTGAAGGCTCAGCAAAATAAGAGCCTATCAACCGAGCAAATCATTCAATCTCGGTATCACTCTTTCACCGATTCTACGAAACGCAAAATTGAAGCTTTCTTTGATTATCACCAGAAAATCGGCAACTTCAATGGAACGTATTTGATGTTTTCCAATGACAGTATCATTTATGGTTCGAGGGGATATTCGATTTACAGTAATCTAGATTCTGTGGAGCCTGGCGATTTGTTTCAATTGGCATCGGTTTCAAAAATTTTTACCGCTATGAGCGTCATGATGCTGCATCAAGACGGTTATCTTAATATCGATGACTCTGTGCATTGGTATATTCCTGAACTCGAAAATAAAGGCGTCACTATTCGGCAATTATTGAGCCACACCAGCGGACTACCTGATTATTTCTACGCTGACTATCCGAAGGGCTTTTTCCCCGAGGGACAAACCCACATGACCAATGAACAGGTGGTTGAAGTGATTAATTTGCAAGGTAAACGCAAGTATACCAAGCAAGGATTTTACCATTATTGCAACACGAATTACGCTTTTTTGAGTCTCATAGTCGAGAGGTTGTCGCACAAAGATTTCCGAACTTTTGTCAGGGATCATATCTGCAAAAGTGCCGAAATGAAATATTCACACATTGCCAATTTTGATTCCCTGCCTTTGGTGAATTATCCTGTTCAAGGCTACAACAAGTGGAGTGTATTTGATGACAATATTTTCAACGGAACCACCGGCGACAAGGGTGTTTATTCCAATGTTTTCGAGATGTTCATGCTTGACCGCGCGTTGAAAGGCTCCTATATCCTTCACGAAGCCACTAAACAAGAAATGTGGACTCCCCAGACGGTTACCAGTTCAGACGGTTATTATTCTTTGGGATGGCGAATCAAGTACATCGACGGAAAGAAATGGGTGTTTCACAACGGCTGGTGGAAGGGCTTTCGTACCTACTTTTGGCGCTGCCTAGATGAAGATAAGAGCTTCGTAGTGCTTACTAATAACGTGGATGGCAGATTTCTCAGTACCCTTCAGATGGTGCATTTATTGGATTGAAATTCGCTGAAAAGTGCTTTGTGATCTAATGATGTAAATCCCTTCGGGTAAATGGCTTAGGTCTATTTTGTTGCCGCGTTCCAAGTTGTTACTTTCTCCAACTATTGATCCATTGGAAGCCATAATTTGAATGTTTTCAAGGTTTTGAAGCGCTGTAAGTTCCTTGTCTTGGTAATTGTAAATGACCATTTTTTCTTTTTCGGGGGACGTTAACCCGTTGAAGATTCCTTGATTGATCACTCCAATGGCATCTAGGTCAAATCCTGAACTAGCAAAGTTTGTAGGCCACGGATCGTTAATGATATTTTCTTTTGAGTCTTTGGTACCCAACAGTGGATTGATTGAACCTACAACATCAATAATTTTTACGTAATGAAATTTCATTGGCAAGCCCGGAAGTATGATTTCTGAAATATCAAAGGGTGTACCGTAGGGCATTCTATATTTACCCGCCAAATTGTGAATATTTTCAGGGAAGGTAGCTCCAAAGCCGGCGGTTTGTGAATCTATTTGAGTCAAACTCACAGATGGAAAGCGGTAGAAGTCAACTCCATTCTCACTGATTTCCACATGGGCCAATTCCAAGAACGAATCATTGAATGCATTTTCAAACACTGCAAAATCAAATCCTGGTCCATCCACTATGGGCGGATTGAAATAAATAAGGGCGGAGCCGCCATCGCCTAGGCTAACCACACCATTTTTTCGCGATTTGCCAACTGCTGAATTTTCGTTTCCAACAGCAGCCCGCCCAGAATCAGCTACATTTATTTGCCGAAGTCCAACATTTAACTGTGATGAGATTCCCCAGCCCACAAAGCAGGAGCTATCACCATGAATGGCAGTGCTCCCAAATATACCTGCAGCTGGTGCAAACTGAGCACACAGTTTTGTACATGTTGTTAGGATAGTTATGGTGATGAGGTGTTTCATTGATTGGTTATCGGTTATCGGTTATCGGTTTTCGGTTTTCGGTGGTCAGTAATCGGCTCTCGGCTCTCGGCTCTCAGCCGTCGGCCGACGGCGGTCAGCGGTCAGCGGTCAGCGGTCAGCCGACAGCAATCAGCAATCAGCCATCAGCCATCAGCTCTCGGCTCTCGGCTCTCGGCTCTAAGCCAGCGGCGAAGCCGCCTAGCCAAAGACCAAAGACCAAAGAC
>CAZGQS010000008.1:37656-41900 GCA_964527775.1 uncultured Rhizobium sp.
AGTAATTCTTCAGCTTGTTTTACAATGTTTTCGGCAAATTGACGATCTCCCAAATCTTTGGCATTGGTGAGAACGTTGAAAAATGCACCGCGAACCGCAGTTTTAATGCAAATAACGCCTACGGCAACATCGCTCATGCTGTTGGGGTTGCCAATGATTGACATTTCTTTCAGTAGAGGCAAACAATTATATGCTGCTTCCATGGTTCGGAATGGAATCATGGTGGCGTATTGGCTGGCTTTTTCAACGGCTTCCTTTCGGGCAATTTTTTGTTCTTCGGTGTCTTTAGGCAGTTGGAAAGCAGCCATAATTCCATCGAATGCGCGAGTGTCTTCATCTACTAAATGAAGCAGTTGATCTTTGAGTTTTTGTCCCTTCTCAGCCCAAGGCGAAAAATCGGCTACGCGATCTTCCCAGCCTCTTTTGATGGCACTTCCGTTGGCCACCATCGTGCCAAGGGCCGCGCCGAGTGCACCCGATAGAGCGGCAATACTTCCACCACCTGGGGCCACAGAATCGCTGGCCGTTTCGTTGGTAAACGCTTTAACGCTCATGGAAACGAGTCGTTCTTGAGCCAAGTCTTTTAGAAGATATTCAATGATTCTGGTTTTAGGATCAAAGTGGCTCAATTCATTTAGGCCCATGCTTTTGATGGCCATATCAACCAGAGTTTGTTCGTCTACACCACTGCTCATGCCTTGTTTTTCAAGGAAATATTTTCCAGCATCGAGCATGGGTTGAAGGGGAACGAGACCAACTAATTCGCTGCCAGTGACTCTCACGCCGCGTTCGTCAGCCGATTTACAAGTTTCTTCAAAAACGGAATGTAACGGAGTTTCTCTGAAGTTTGTGAGATTGATGCTGATTTGAGCAATTCCATATTCTTCTATGTACCAGCCTATGGCCTTTACGTGTTTGAGTTTTCCGGGGATGCGCACATCTTCGCCGTTTTCGTCTTTGACAATTTTTCCAACGTAGGGATTTCCTTCTCGGAGGACTCTTCCCGCTTCGCGGATGTCAAAAGCTATTCGGTTGGCAATGCGGGTGCTCTTGCTATTGAGATTGACGTTATAGGCAATGAGGAAGTCTCTTGCTCCAATGACGGTGGCTCCTGCCTTCGCATTCATCTTTGAGGGACCAAAGTCTGGTTTCCATTGTGGTTCTTGAATTTTGTCGAAAAATCCTTCGTATTCACCAGAACGAATCACACTGAGGTTAGATCTAGATTTATTGGGTTGGGCCTCCTCGTATAGATATATGGGAATTTGGAGTTCGTTACCCACGCGTTCAGCGAGTTTTTGGGCATATTGAGCGGTTTCTTCCATGCTAATTCCTGAAATAGGAATCAAAGGACAAACATCTGTGGCACCCATACGAGGGTGTTCACCGCTGTGTTGCGACATATCAATAAGTTCGGATGCGCATTTGATTCCGCGGAATGCAGCCTCAATTACAGCCTCTGGCTCTCCCACGAAAGTAACCACGGTTCTATTGGTGGCTTTTCCTGGATCTACGTTTAATAATTTTATTCCATCAACTGACTCAATGGCATCAGTAATTTGCTTGATAATCTGAGGGTTTCTGCCTTCACTAAAATTAGGAACGCACTCAACAATTTTTTGCATGGCACAAAGGTAAATAATTCAGTTCAATTGGGTATCTTTGCGCCCCGTTTTTATGACGTTAATCAAATCCATTTCAGGCATTCGCGGCACCATAGGTGGTGCACCTACAGACAACCTTACTCCTGTTGATATTGTGAAGTTTGCTTCGGCATACGGAACGTGGATATTGGGCAAGGGCGGTAATAAGACCATTGTTATTGGTAGAGATGCTCGAATCAGTGGTTCTATGGTTTCTGAGTTGATCATTCAAACCCTCATTGGCCTAGGACTTGATGTAGTTGATTTGGGACTTTCTACAACTCCAACTGTAGAAATGGCGGTTCCTGCTGAGATTGCGGCAGGCGGAATTATCGTGACAGCATCTCACAATCCAAAGCAGTGGAACGCTCTAAAATTGTTGAACGAAGTTGGTGAGTTTATCAGTGCAGCTGAGGGACAAAAAATTCTAGAAATTGCAGAAGCCGGCGAGTTTCATTTTGCCCCTGTAGATCAACTGGGAAAACAAAGCAGTAAAGATTATTTAGATTATCATATTGAGCAAATTTTGGCTTTAGACTTGGTGAAACCAGAGTTGATAAAGAAAGCCAATTATAAAATCGCGGTTGATCCCGTGAATAGCGTAGGTGGTATCGCCGTACCTCGTTTGTTGAATGCGTTAGGCGTTGATGATGTGGTTATCATAAACGGTGAACCTACCGGTGTTTTTGCTCACAATCCAGAGCCATTGGCAGAACACTTGGGTGAGATTTCTTCCACCGTAAAAAGTGAAAAATGTCATTTAGGAATCGTAGTTGATCCAGATGTAGATCGATTGGCATTTGTTTGCGACGATGGGGAAATGTTTGGTGAAGAATATACTTTGGTGGCGGTTGCTGATTTTGTTTTGAGTCACAAACCTGGCGCTACCGTAAGTAATTTATCAAGCACTCGGGCATTGAGAGATATTACTGAAAAAGTGGGCCAATCTTACTTTGCCAGTGCGGTGGGAGAGGTGAATGTAGTAGAGGTAATGAAGGCCAACAATGCAGTTATTGGTGGTGAAGGTAATGGTGGAGTTATAGTTCCAGAATTGCATTACGGAAGAGATGCCTTAGCAGGAATTGCCTTGTTCTTGACTCACCTTGCAGAAAAAGGAGTAAAAATCAGTAATTTGAGGTCTACTTATCCAACGTATCAAATGTCAAAAAACAAAGCGGAATTAACCGCGGGTACTGACGTTGATATGATATTGGAGAAAATATCTGAAAAATATAAAAAGCAACCTCAAAATACCATTGATGGGGTTAAAATTGAGTTTGATGGAGACTGGGTGCATTTGAGAAAAAGCAATACCGAACCCATCATTCGTATTTACGCGGAAAGCGCAAGTATCACAACGGCAGAAAATCTTACTAAAAAAATCCTCCAAGACATTGGAGAAATAATTGAATAACTATGTCTTTACAATGCGGAATTGTTGGTCTACCCAACGTGGGGAAATCTACTCTTTTCAATGCAGTTTCTAGTGCCAAGGCACAATCTGCAAACTTCCCTTTTTGCACCATTGAACCCAATGTTGGAACCATAACCGTTCCCGATGTCCGCATCAATACCTTATCGGCGTTGGTTAATCCGCAAAATATTGTACCCACTACCATTGAGATTGTGGATATCGCTGGATTGGTAAAAGGCGCATCCAAGGGAGATGGTTTAGGGAACCAGTTTTTGGGGAATATCAGAAATACACATGCCATTTTGCATGTACTCCGTTGTTTTGACGATGATAATATCATTCACGTAGATGGAAGTGTAGACCCCATCAGAGATAAAGAGATCATTGACACAGAGTTGCAATTGAAAGATTTAGAAACTCTTGAAAATAGAATCTCAAAAATTGCCAAACAAGCCAGAACCGGTGGCGATAAAGAAGCTGCACGTTTACTAGAAGTTTGCGAAGCCTTCCGAGACCACCTTTTAAAAGGACAGAACGCCCGCACATTAGAGCTGGATGCAGAGAAACGCGTGGCTATCAAAGAGTTGAATCTCTTAACTGATAAGCCCGTAATGTACGTTTGTAACGTTGATCCTAGCAGTGCAAAGTCGGGAAATGCTTACGTTGATCGGGTGCGTGAATCAGTAAAGAACGAACAAGCCGAAATCTTAGTCATTTCTGCTGCTATTGAAGCTGAAATTGCCGAATTAGAGAGTTTTGAAGACCGACAAATGTTTCTTCAGGAGTTGGGTTTAGATCGCAGTGGAGTTGAAAATCTCATTCACGGCGCATACAAACTATTGAATTATATCACCTATTTCACCGTTGGTGTTAAAGAAGTTAGAGCTTGGACCATCACCAAAGGAATGAAGGCACCCCAAGCGGCTGGTGTTATTCATACAGATTTTGAAAAAGGCTTCATCCGCGCCGAAGTAATTGCCTACGACGACTATGTTCACTACAAGACAGAATCAGCTGCCCGCGATGCAGGTAAGCTCCGTGTTGAAGGAAAAGAGTACGTTGTCAACGACGGCGATTGCATGCATTTTAGGTTTAACGTTTAGTCAGGTCCTCGGTCTTTGGTCTTTGGTCTTTGGTCTTTGGCTGACCGCTTCGCGGGGGACATTGCGGCTGTGGGCTATATGCCA
>CAZGQS010000008.1:42000-64713 GCA_964527775.1 uncultured Rhizobium sp.
TTGGTCTTTGGCTGACCGCTTCGCGGGGGACATTGCGGCTGTGGGCTATATGCCATACACTCTAAACTCTAAACTTCAGCTGAGAGCTGAGAGCTGAGAGCTGATCACCGATCACCGATCACTGATCACCACCCCAACAATTCTGTTAAAGTATTTTCAAGTCTCCCCCAAGGCAAGAACTGGTCTTCCAGTGATTTGGCTAGCGGAATGGGAGTGTCGAGGCTTCCGAGGCGTTTTACGGGTGCATCTAAGTGTTGGAAAGCGTTTTCAGTGATGTAGGCCGTAATGTCGGAAGCGATGCTTCCGGTGAGAGTGTCTTCCGTGAGAACCAATGCTTTGTTGCAGCGCTTCACTTGTTCAATGACCGTGTTTTTGTCCCAAGGAAGAAGCGTCCGCAAGTCAATGACGGTGACGTTTAGGTTTTTCTTCTTGATGAGATCCAGACTTTGATGAACGCCCCATCCGTAGGTGATGATGCAGCAATCACTTCCAAAGTCGTGAACGGCGGCTTGGCCTTCCGGTAGAGTGTAATAGGCCGACGGGACTTCAGATTCTGTGTTTCTATAGAGGAATTTATGTTCGAAGAAGAGCACTGGATTCGGGTCTTCGATGGCTCGCAACAGGAGACCTTTTGCATCAAAAGGATTGGACGGATAATAAATTTTGAGCCCTGGAACGTGATAGAACCAAGCTTCAGTGCTTTGGCTGTGAAACGGACCTGCTTGCACGCCCGCACCCGTGGGCATTCGAACCACCACCGAAGCGGGTTGCTTCCAACGGTAGTGACTTTTTGCCATATTGTTGACAATCTGATTGAATCCGCAAGTCACAAAGTCGGCAAATTGCATTTCCACCACAGACTTTTTTCCCTTTATGGAAAGCCCATAAGCCGCACCTAAAATACTGCTTTCTGTGATGGGCGTATTTCGAACGCGGTGCCTGCCGTACTTTTCACTGAGTCCTTCGGTGGCCTTGAAGGCCCCACCGTATTCTGCAATATCTTGGCCCATAATCACCAAATCTGGATGTTTCTCTAGTGCCTGATCAAGTGCGTTTTTTACCGCATCGATGAGTCTTAGGGTTGTTTTTTCGGGGGACTCGCCTTCGGCGGAAGTTATTTCTGAACCAAACGGAGCGTATAATTCAGAGAGTTCATGATCTAAATCGGGAATGATTTCGGGTTCATTGAATACTTTTTCAATGGCAATATTTAGGATGTCAAGTCGTTCTTTTCTGATTTTTTCAATGCCTTCGTGGTCTAAAAGTCCCTCGCCAAAAAGAAAGTCTTCAAAGTTCTTGATGGGGTCTTTTTGAGCCCACTCTTCAATGAGCTCTTTGGGTACATATTTAATACCCGATGCTTCTTCGTGTCCGCGCATGCGGAAGGTTATGGCTTCAAGTATGACAGGTCTGGGTCTAATTCTGATGCTATCGGCGAGATTTTTTACGGTATGGTATACATCCAAAATGTTGTTGCCATCTACTTTTATGGCCTCCATGCCGTAGCCAATTCCCTTGTCAATGAATTGTTTGCAACGAAATTGATCATTGCTTGGGGTAGATAGTCCGTAACCGTTGTTTTCAATGAGGAAAATTACGGGTAAGTCCCAAACAGCAGCTACATTGAGTGCTTCATGAAAATCGCCTTCGCTGGCACCACCATCGCCGCTGAAAACCACAGTTACCGTATTTTTTTGATTGAGTTGATCTGCAAGAGCAATTCCGTTGGCTACACCCAACATGGCACCGAGATGACTGATCATTCCAACGATGTGGTATTCATTGGTTCCAAAGTGAAAGCTTCTATCTCTTCCTTGGGTAAATCCAGATGCCTTTCCTTGCCACTGGGCAAAAAGTCGTTCATCGGGGATGTCTCGGGAGGTGAATACACCCAAGTTTCGGTGCAACGGAAGCACGTATTCGTCTGTATTCAATGCCATTGTGGTTCCCACTGAAATGGCTTCTTGTCCGATGCCAGAAAACCATTTGCCAATTTTACCCTGTCTGAGTAAAATGAGCATACGTTCTTCAATGATGCGGGGCGTCAATAGTGCTTTATATAAGTTGAGCAGCTGCTGATCTGTGAGGTTTTGGCGGTTGAATTGCATGGAAGAAGTGTTTTTTGGTGGTGAAAATTGCGACTAAAACACGAAATTTAACGATGTATTGTACAATATTCCTCGGGTATTGCGATTTTCAACACTCAAGGGCAAATAATAAGCGGCTCTAGTATCAAGCAAAACGTGTTTAGATTTAAATAGCTCAACACCAATGCTCAAACTGCTGATGGGAAGAGATTTTAATTTGGCATCGTTGTATTGGTTAGGGATGGATAGTCCAACGGTGTATCCTGAATAAAGGTTTAAGGATTTACGTCTGCCGCGTCCGAAATGTTTGGTGTAAAAGTCCTGTCCAAATTGAACATTGAAGAACTCATTTTTCACAGAGGCAAGTCTTGGGTCTTGTGAAATTTCATTCGATGAATAAGGATTTAGGGGTTTTAATACCCCAAGTTCTACATAACTCTTACCTCGGGTGAACATGTATTTGAGATTCATTCCGGCGTAAGCGCAGTGTGATGTTCCATATTTAGGATTTTCTACTGCTAGATAGGAATAGGATACCCCAGGCATATTAACCCAAGAGATTTTTTGACGTCTGCCATCGGGCATGGTGATTTCATCGTAGAGGGTTATGGATAGTTTGGCGGTGTTTTCGCCTTTTTTTAATGAGTTCAATAGGGCGGTTTGTTCGTCTATGTAGTTTTCGAAAGTGGAAATATTGTCTTGTAAGCGATTGATATCTCTTTGAATGGTCTTTAGTGTCTCACTTTGAATCTGAACATTCATTGAACTATCTAACCGGGTTAAGTCAAAGGCAATTCTTTCATCATTTATCTGGGTTTGCGCTTTAAATAGTTCTTTCTTTTTCAAATCGATGATTCTATTCACTTTTTCAATTTCAAGTTCTAGGTTTTGGGATTCTACATTAGAATATGATAATACTCCCAAAGGATTAAAAAGGGTATCTATGCTCAGTAGTTGTGATATTGGCAACTCGAGCTCATAGCTTGCTTCGAATAAATTGGTATTTTGTTTTAAGAGTTTAAATTGCGGACGTTTAACTAGTTCATTGGCTTTCTGAAGGGATTGATTGTATTTTATACAATACAGTTTGATTTCCTTGGTGGCTGCGTAACGGTTGTTATTGTAATATTGGGCATGTGATTTTGGATAGAAGTAAAAACATCCTAAAAAAGTCAAAATGCAGAATTTCAATGAAATAGATATAGTGTTATTGCTCATTGCAACAAATTTTACAAAATTTCTGCAACCTTTTTCCTATTGTGCGTCATAAATCTGAAACTACTTGTTAACACATGAGCAAATCATAAAGGGCTGTATCAAGAATGATCGAAAAGTACAAAAAGAACTTTTTGAGCGTTTCAGTCCTAAAATGTATGGTTATTGCCTCCGTTACTCGGTAAATGCGGCAGATGCTCAAGATGTTTTACAAGAGGGTTTCATCAAGGTCTTTGAAAAAATTAGCACTCTAAAAAATCCCGATCAACTCGAAGGGTGGATGTCAAGAATTTTCATCAACTTAGCAATCAGTCGGTTCCGAAAGAACAAAATCGCACCGAACATGCTCAGTACCGATGATATTGACGTGGCAGATGAAGCCCCCATCGAAGAAATGAACGAGCTTACACCTTCAGAGGTTTTGTTGAAAATGCAAGAACTCCCAGAGTTGTACAGAACGGTTTTGAATTTATATGCCATTGATGGACATTCACACAGAGAGATATCTCAAATGTTAGACATCACTGAAACAAATTCAAAAAGTATTCTAAGTAGATCACGGAAAATGTTGAGAGAACTGATTTTAAAAAAGTCCCAATCATAAAGCACAAGATTCTGGAAAACAAGAATAAAAATATCGACCAACAACTCGCTGACAAGTTTAATCACTTCTCAGCAGATGTTCCTGCATTCTCTTGGGATGCGGTAGAGTCGAATTTAGATCGCAAGGATTCCAGAAGAAAAGGGATAGTTTGGTCATCGGTGGCTGCAGTTGTTATCATGGCGGTATCAGGGGTGTTGTTTTTTGGCATGCCTGCTACCGATATGAATGATGCTCAATTAACTTCTGAATTAAGCCCGAATGCACGTCCCCAGAAAACCCAAAAAGAACAAGCAGAGAGCAGCACCGCTGTTCGAACAGATCGTCATAGCCAAGAAGTTTTGCAGTTGTCACGCACAAACTCCTTAGAAGGAAAAATTTCAAAAACTCCTGAAGTTAAGCAACCATCCATTGCATTAACTTCAGGAGTTGTTTTGGAAGAGGCATTGACGCAAGAGAATTCATTTAGAGAAGATTTTGATTTGAACAGTAAGAAGCTTAATTCACTAGAATTAGGTGATTGGATATTGAGTTTGTCTGGAGTTAAAAGGGTTCACCAACTTGCACGTAATCAGAAAGTTTCTCCATGGGCATTTGAAGTGGGGTATGATCAAAATCAGACCCAGTTCAATTATCAAGTGTCTACCACTCAAGAAAAATACGTACATAAGAATTATTTGAGCAGAATGCGTGAAGGGGAGTTTTCTCTATCTGCGCCCCAGTTTCATACAGCACTTAGATTCGATTTTAACAGTCGCTGGCATGCATCTTTAGGCTTGGGTTTTGCCCAAACTAGAACCTCACAAAATTTTAATTTTAGAGATAGTGTTCCTGTTAGTGTTGCTCAAGGACAAGAAGCAGACGCCTTCGGAAATTACCCCATCTTTGGATATGCAGGTTTGGGCCAGCAAATCAATTACGAAGGTGTACAAACCATACAGATGGTTTCCATTCCTATTAACATCGGATACAATCACAGTCTAAATAGGTTGTGGTCATTAACTGCAGAAGGTTCTGCAAGATATAATTTGATTTCGGGAACAGCGGGTAAGACGTTGAATTACCATACTTTGGAGTTGATGAACGCTGATCAACAGGTTTACAGAAATAGTTTGGTAACAGCGAGGTTATCTGCAGGTGTAGAACGAAGACTTGGATTGAAAAAGTGGATGGGTGTTAGATTAAATACCCAAGGCAGTGTAACTCCTTTGTTTAAGCAAGATGCCGCAGTTCAGAACCGCGGCTGGTCTGTAGGGTTGTCAGCTTACTATTATTGGAAATTATTTTAACGTAAAACGGTGGCTACATTTTCAAACATATCGCTTAACTTGCATGGAATGAAGAAACTATTCCTCGGTTTGATGGCTGTTTTACTTGCGAATATCGCAGGTGCACAGGTATTGCAGCCGCTTGGAACGGGCTTGCCAGGTAAAGTGGTTGCTTCATATGCCACCGATAATGAATTTTTTGCCCTCTATGAAGATGTAGAAACTGCGCAATCCAATGATTATACATTGGCTCGTTGGAACGGGGTTTTTTGGCAGTTATATCCAGGTTTGGAAACACCAGAACCAGTTGAAGTTACCGAGGGAGTTTACAATTTTCATTCCATTGTACTTTACAAAAACACCATTTATGTAGGTGCTTATATTGCAAATGCTTCGAAAGATGCCGAAGTTCCCGTATCACACTTATATAAATGGAGCGAAACTAAACAAAGTTGGGTGCCTGAAATTGGTGTTGTAGATACTCGAAACAACGGTATAGTATCTATGTCGGTGTTTGATGATAAATTGATGATTGCTGGACAGTTTGAGTCAACCGTTGCGGGCAAGAGCATTCAGAATATTGCCGTATTCAATGGCAGTCAGTGGGACTACATGGGTACCAGTGATATGGTTCAAGGCGCAAACGGGCTGATTCGTGCTTTACAGCCCTTGGGAAATAGACTTTACATGGCAGGTAACTTCACCACTTTTGCGGGAGGTTCAACTGGCAACATTGCTTATTACACAGCTGCCAATGGTGGTTGGGGAGGAATTGGAAGTCCTTTCTCTGGTGAAATCCTAGACATGGCCACGTATAACGGTAGTTTAGCGGTTTTGGGTACACAAACTAATGGTTCACGTGAAGTTAGAGTCTTTAAAGGAACATGGTCGTCTGCTATTGATTTTACAGGATTCTCCACTGCAAATATAAAAAGTATTGCTGGGGCCGGTGACAAGCTCGTGTTGGCAGGTGATTTCATCAAAGACGGAAATGGATCTTCATTGCTTGTATACGATGGTTCTCAACTCTCTTTCACGGGTAATCGTTTAACGGGTCAATTTAGCTTGGGTCAACGTGGTAGTGAAGCATTTGTATGGGGAGATTTTAAAGAATTAAACACAGACCTGAAGTACTTTTCTACCATTGTATTTGCTACGGGTAATTTATTCGGTGATTTATATTTTGATCTTGATGGTGACTGTATCAAAGATGCTAATGAAATGGGTATTCCTGAAAGCATCATCAGAGTCATTCGCAAGTCAGACAAACAACAGTTTTTTACGGTAACTGATAAAAATGGTCACTTTACATTGTCATTGCCGGAAGGTGATTACACTGTGGAACATATGTCTCGCAGACACATGTATAGCATATGCACTGGTAACTATGCTACTCAAGTGAGAAATGGCAAATATTCATCTGTAAGTTTGGGAGAGTATATGAGTCCCACAACCAAAGATTTGGAAGTGGCTTTAAATCCCATTTATCCAGCAGAATTAAAGGCTGGTGACACTGTTAGAGCCTTGTTAGTGGTTAAAAACCACGGTGCACAAAAGGTGAATACCACCATTCACGTGGCTCATGATTTGCCTTTGGCCGACTTCGAATCATTTCCAGAGGCTGATAACTATGACGGTATCGAAGCAACCTTTTCGCTTTCAAACCTAGAACCTTTTGAAGCTCGTTCTATCATTCTTAAGTATAAAATTCCTCATACCGCTACTGCCGAGAATAGATTTGGTTTGTATGTGAAAACGGGTTCACTTTCGGCTCAAAACGATGCCTATCAGAATGACAATTTCGACACCACCAAACTGAGTATTGGTAAGCGAGGAAATGGGGCTAATTCGGTTGAAAAAACAGCAGATTTTGGTCCTACCGTAGATTACAGAACTAAGACTTGGTTGTACACCGTTAATTTCAGAAATACAGGTAATTCATTTGTGAAAAAAGCGGTAATGATTGATACCTTGTCAACTCAGCTTCCATTGCAAAGAGTTTTGTTGAAGTCGTTCTATCCAGTAAAAGCTCATTACAGCATTCAGAAGGGGCACATTTTAGTAGTGTCTTTTGATCCTGCTAATTTGAAAACCTATGAAAGTACTCCAACACAGTCTACAGGTTGGGTACAATACCAGTTGGATTTTTACGAGCAAATGAGTGTAAAAACTCAGATTGATAACGTTGCTTATGTGAATTTTGATTCTAAATGGGTTGGTGCATCTGAAAACTGTCAGGTGATGGTGATTGATGGTGCAATGTCAACCAACAAGAATTTAAATAAGAATGGGTTGAAGGTTTATCCTAACCCAGTAAAGTCAGCGTTAACGGTTGAATGGTTGCAAAAAGAACGGGGTCAAGAATACCAAATATTGGACATGACCGGTAGAGTAGTGACAGATGGTATTGTTGGTGAAGGAAGTGTGAATGTATCGGGATTGAATTCAGGTATATATTTACTCAATACTCTTTCAAGCAGTACGAGATTCCAAGTACTGAAATAAATTAAAATCTCCTTTTTTAAGTTCCGTCTCAATCTCGCTTTGAAGTGTTTGGATGGATACATCTCTCATTCTATTTCGCTGAATGATTTTATATGCTTTTTCAGCAAATAGGTGTTTTTTGCGGGAATTATGTTGGTTGACCACTTGATGCTTTGAAATGGATTCTGCCAAGGCGGGGATTCCTATACTTTGCATGGCTTGAGTCAATATCACAGGACATTCCCATGTTTCAGTGGCACGAACATGAGCCAATTTCATCAAGTAAGAGGCAAAAGCGGCGGCGCCGTCTCTATCTGATTTGTTGACTACGAAAACATCGGCAATTTCCATGATTCCACTTTTGAGGGTTTGTATTTCATCGCCACTTTCAGGCACAGAAACAACAATGGTGGTATCGGCCAATCCAGCGATTTCTACTTCACTTTGACCTACGCCCACCGTTTCTATAATGATGCGATCAAATGGGGCGAATTTAAGAACTTCTACCATCTCAATGATACTGGCAGATAGTCCGCCCAGAGAGCCTCGAGAGGACACGCTTCTAATATAAACATTGGGATTCAAGAATAGCGATTGCATTCTCAATCGATCTCCCAAGAGGGATCCAAAATTGAAAGCACTGCTTGGGTCAACGGCAAGAATGGCAATTTTTAGATTTTGCTCTGCCCAATAATTTACCAATGCATTAACCAAAGTGGATTTCCCGGCACCTGGAGGTCCTGTGATACCAATGACGGGTGTTGCGCCATTCATGAGTTTCAGAAGATCTAGTGCCTTGGGGTGCTGGTTTTCTACCCATGATAATGCACGAGCTATATGCAGCTCATCACCATCTTTGATTTTTGGTAGTTCTGGAATCAGCATGTTTCAAATATACGTTTCAACTCCGTGTATAAGGTAAGTCAGATATTTTTAGATAATTACGTGTTTCATGCAAGAAACTACCAGCCATGGCTATCATAGCAGCATTGTCGGTGCAGTATTCGAATTTGGGGATGTAAGATTGGATTTTAAATTTTTGGGCAATTTTTGTAAATTCTGCTCGCAAAGGTTGATTTGCTGAAACCCCACCAACCAGTCCAATAGACTTTGGGTTGAATTGTTTGATTCCTTTGGTCAATCGTTTGTTGAGCATATCAATCAAACATTTTTGGTAAGAGGCACAGACCGAAGAGATTTCTTGGTTTAAGAAATTGGGATTACTTTCTAATTGCTTGCGGAGAAAATAGAGCAGTGAAGTTTTAATTCCTGAAAAGCTAAAATCTAAGTTTGTTGTCTGACTATCGGGGAAAGTATAGGTGGTTGGGTTGCCATTCTCGGCTAATTTTGAAATTACAGGCCCACCAGGATAACCTAAGTTCATGAGTTTTGCCCCCTTATCGAAGGCTTCGCCTACTGCATCATCAATGGTGTTGCCAACTATGGTCATTTGGTCAAATGATTCAACCATGATCAATTGTGTGTGTCCCCCGGAAACCAACAAACACAACATGGGGAATTCAACCTCATGGTCTATGAAAAGGGCCGCGACATGTGCTTGCAGGTGATTCACGCCAATCAAGGGCTTATTTAGAGCAAGAGATATGCCTTTGGCCGTATTCAGTCCCACTATCAAAGAACCCATCAGTCCTGGTCCTTGGGTTACGGCGATAGCATCGATGTTTTTAAGGGACATTTGAGCGATTTTAAGGGCCTCATCAATGACGGGAATGATGTTGCTTTGGTGCGCTCGGGAAGCCAATTCAGGCACTACGCCACCGTATTTTCGATGAACGTCTTGAGTGGCCATAACATTTGACAATATAACACCGTTATGAATCACGGCGGCTGCGGTATCGTCGCAACTGCTCTCAATGCCCAATATAGTGGAGTTGTGGCTCATAGGTGGATTCGCGTATAGTATAAAAAAATATCTTTGAGGGATTTGAAAAAACGGCATTCAAAATTAAGAAAGTTCTTGCTTAGAACTCTACTGGCATTGGTATTTCTTTCCAGTGTGGTTGCCGTTTTGACTCGAAATAGAAAAGTTCAAACCCATATTGCCCGTTATTTGACTCATAAATTCACTGAACTGACGGGTGCAGATATCCACATTGGTTCAGTGGAAGTTGATTTTTTGCGCAATTTCCACGTAGAAGATTTGGTGGTTTTTGATTTGCATAAAGACACATTATTAAAGCTTAAAAGCTTAGACTTTAGAGTTGACGAGGTGAACTTCCCCAAAAATACAGCGCGGGTCACCAATGTAGTTTTGAATCACGGTTTTTTCAAGATGGGGCAATACCCCAATGAAACCCTTTTCAATTACGAAATGATATTGGCTCGATTGAGTTCAGATAGTTCATCTTCAAAACCTTGGGGAGTAAAAATAGACCAAATTAAATTGTTGGCAACCGACTATGTTTATTTCACAGGGATGCATCCCGAAAAATCAAACATCAAGGGAGAATTTGATCCGAGCTACATCAGAGTCAACAATCTCACCGGTGACATTGCTCATTTAGAGGCCTTTAAAAATGGTAAGTTCACCTTTGATATTACGAACTTAACGGGTGCAGAACGAAGCGGGTTTGCAATTGATGAACTTGCAACACAAGGGGTGTTTTATAACAAGAGATTGGAGTTGAATGGCCTCAGACTTTTTTCACTTGATACACACATTGAAGGATTGTTCAGCATGGATTGGTCTGCTAAAGACGCCATGAAAGATTTTTACAGAAAAGTAATTTTTCAATTAACGGTGGCATCATCTCCCATCAGATTGAGCGATATAGGTCCATTTGCCCCGTGGTTGAAATCCCACAGCACCTCTTTGTTGTGTGATTTTACTTTGAAGGGACCTCTATCTGATTTAAAAAGTAAAGATTTTACTGCGTTGACTTCGGCTGGTACTGAGTTGAATTTGAATTATCGGTTAACGGGTTTGCCGAACGTTTCAAAGCTCGTGAATACCGTAAAAATGAATGATTGCGTGATCGAAATGACCGATGCGATGGAAATGTTTGCGGGTGAAACTTGGGGTGGTTATTTGGCTCGATTTGGTACCACCTATTGGAATGCGGAACTACAGATTCCTATGGATTCATTTGTTTTTAATGGTACTGCTCAGACAGATGTTGGAGGATATGATGGTGAATTCGCCCTTGATTTTTCACGGGATGAGTCAATGCCCTTCAGACTCATTGGCGAAACCAAAGATCTACAATTGAATGGATTTGCTACAACACTCAGTGATTTAGGTGCTTTGAACGCAAAAGTTGCTGTTTTTGGTGACGGATTTGATGAGAATGCATCTGGTAACTTTGATTTAAACGTTGCAGACCTAAGTTACAATGGTCAAATCTTGCAAAATTCTATCTTTAACGGAACCCTAAACAAGGGTGAGATTGAATTGAATGTTTCATCCTCAGATGTTAAATCGAAATTGGAACTTAGTCTACTTGGAGGCAACATATTTGGTGTAAAGAAGAGTTTAAATGCACAACTAAATTTGAGTAAGTTGGATTTCAAAGCACTCGGATTTGATACTGCAAATTTAGATGTTGCTGGGAAATTTAATATAGCCATTGCTGGTTCTTCTTGGGATGATTTAACGGGTTTAGTCACCATTCAAGACGCAAGGTTTCACAAGGGAAATGATGAGTATATTCTCAGAAATCAACTCATTCAACGTCCTACAACTGATTATTTAGGATTTAAAGGCGATTGGGCTGAGGGAAGTATATCGGGCCCGTTGAAATTTACCCATACACCTAATTGGATTGATCACTTGAGCAATAATTTGGTGCCGGAGAGGTTTAAAGACATCGGATTTGCTTTGAATGATTCAATTTATTTCAACCTATTTTTACCCCAAACTGCATGGATAGATGCTTTCCTTATTAAAGGATTGAAGTTGGGTCCATTGAACATCAAGGGCCATTATTTTGCACAAAACAACATTTGCGATCTTAAAATTGGGCCTTTTAGTTTGGAATATGGAAAACTATACAGCGAACGAGTGAAATTGAGCTTATTGAAGCCCACCACTCACGGTATGACTAAATTGAGGGTGTCAACAAACTACATGTTGGTTGATAATACGGTTTATGATACCTTAGGATTTGCCTTCGACATCATGAAAGGTGGATACCAAGTGAAAACACTATTGCATGAAAAAGCCGATCGTTACTCTTTGGGAGTTGCTGGCACTGGTGCCATTCATGAAGATTTTGCAAATTTGTATTTCCAAGAAACCTACCTGCGAATTCAAAAGCAATTTTGGACCTTAGACGACAAGGCTCGGATCAACTTCAATAAGAACAACATTGAAGTAAATGATTTTTACATTGCAGACGCAACTCACTTTTTTCAAGTAGATGGGGTTGCAAGTAAATCTCACTCAGATACCCTAAAAGTTGAATTCGGAAATATTACTCCGCGTGTTTTGATGCCGTTTTTTCCCAAGGGGACGTTTGATAGTTTGAATTTTAGGTCAAATGGTTCTGTGGCTTTAAGTGGGGTTTTTGGTGATTTGCAGTTTTTGGGGAATTTGGACATCAATAAAATTAGATACCAGAATTTTGAATATGGAAGTGCATCTGTTTCCATTGAAGAATCTGAAGTTCAGGGCAGATTGAAAATGGATGCCTCCATGAGAACGGGTCCGTTGGAGAAGACGCGCTTCTATGGTACCGTAAGTCTAAAAGACAATGAATCGGCTGATTTGGATATTTTGGGGACCATTCCACAAAATTCAAGCTTGCAAATATTAAAGCCCTTTTTAGACGGCGTAATCACAGTTAAAGAAGGGAAATTTGGCGGTAATGTTCGAATTTCGGGAAAGAGCAATCGACCCAAAATAATGGGCTTGTTGACCACTAATACTGTAAAATTGGGGGTTGATTACCTGGGAACAGATTATTATTTGGGCGGGAACTTTAAAGTTACTGACCAAGGATTGTTCACGATGCGCCCCATGAAGTTTTTCGATGAATCAAAGGTGAATTTTGGCTGGATGACCTTGGCATTAACTCACGAGAATTACAAAAACTTTGCTTTAGATTTAAAAGTAGACAGCATTCGTAATATGCGAGTATTGAAAACTACAGAAAAGATGAATGATCTCTTCTATGGCAATGCCTGGGCCGATGGCAACTGCCGAATTTATGGGTTGTTTTCAGAAATTGATATGGATATAAACCTCAAAACAAGACCCCAAACTTCAGTATCCATTCAATATCCAGAAGTTTCAGAGAATATTGTCTCTAATTCCATAAAATTTGTCACCAAAACACCATCCAGTAAAACAGCAATTCCTGCACCTGTTTTAATAGAAAGCGACGCCATTGGTAAGATTACCCTAAACATTCAAGCAACCGATGATGCCGAAGCAAGATTTGTCATTGATAAACGTTTGGGCGATGTGATTAAAGGGAATGGAAGTGGGAACTTGCGTCTGATTTATGATAGAGACGAAGAATTATACCTTTACGGTAGTTATATGATCAGTAAAGGTGAGTATGCATTTTCCTTGCCGGGGGTAAATCTTTTGAAAAAAATAAACCTACAGAAAGGTGGTACCATCGCTTGGGATGGTGACCCTTTCAATGCAAGGGTTGATTTAGCCGGTAATTTCGAGAAACGACTTTCACCCTCAACCTTGATGATTAGCAATGCGGGTTCGGGAAATTCTTATCCAGCTTCTCGATTTGTAAGCACCCTTTACATGAAAGGTAATTTGTTTAGTCCCCAAATTTCTTTTGATTTAGATGCTCCAGATTTGATTTCATCCGGCGGTACTTCAGCCAATGAGGTTAATTCGGTCATTCAAAGAATCAAAGCTGACAAAGATGAAACCATGAGGCAATCTATTGCATTGTTGTTGTTTGGGAATTTCTTGCCTCCCTCGTTCTCGTCTGCTTCGGCTCCAAATACCAATGCATTTAGCGGGACGGGTTTTGCAGGAAATAGCATTTCTACCATTGCCAGCAGTGTGGTGAATGATTTATTTTCTAAATATGGTATTCCCACCCGAATTCAAGTGAATATTGACGATGTTCGCAATGCAACGGGAACCAGTAATACTCAGTTATTTGTCAATAGTGAATGGTTTTTGTCTGATCGACTTCGTTTGGATTTGAATTACGACCCTACCGTAGCAGTATTGGTTAACAGCGTGGCGGTGCCCATAAATTTTAATTTGGAGTATAAAACCAGTGATGAAAACTGGCGATTGAAAGCATTTTCAAGATCCAATAATTTGCTGTTGCAACAAAATAACTCACCCACCACCAACGGAGTGTCTGGCAATACTTTGGGTACAGGTGTGCTTTACCGAAGAGAGTTTGATACCTTTCAACGAAAAAAGAAAAAGAAATCCAATGAATCAAACTAAACTCGCATGATGAAATCCGGTTGGCGATTGTTCTTGGAATCAGTGAGAATGTCCACTGACGCTGTTAAGCGAAATAAACTCCGGAGTTTGTTGTCAGTCTTGGGTATTACCATCGGAATTTTTTGCATCGTTTCTGTATATGCTCTGGTACATTCTTTGGAGTTGAGCTTGAACAATAGATTTTCAAAAATGGGCACACAAGTGTTGTTTGTTCAGAAATGGCCTTGGGATGATATGGGAAATGATTATCCTTGGTGGAAATTTTTGAAAAGACCCGTCTCTAGCGTTCAAGAAGCAGAATTTTTAGAGCGAAAACTTTCAAAGCAACGGGTTTCTCACTTGGCTTATGTGTTCCAGTCAAATTTGAATGTTGCGGCAAATAAGCAGGTCTTGAACAATATATCCATTAGGTTTGTTTCACATGCATTCGACAAAGTTCAAGATGTGAGTGTTGCAGAAGGTCGTTATTTTACCGAACAAGAATCAAGCGCAGGCAGAAACGTGTGTTTGTTAGGTTATACTATCGCCAATAATTTGTTTCCCAATGGAAAAGCTACCGGAAGGGTTATTCGCTTGGGAAACCAAATGGTAACGGTCATTGGTGTTTGTGAACAACAGGGCAGTAGTATTGTGGGTCAAAGTAACGATGATATTGTTATTGCGCCCGTAAAACTTGGACTCAGTTTGGCGTCCTACAGAAACAGTGAAGACGCCCAAATATTGGTGAGGGCTCAAGATGGGGTTGATTTAGATGAATTGCGTTTTGAGATAAATCGCCTCATGAGGCAAGTTCGAAAACTTCCTCCACACGCAGAAGACGACTTTGCGGTAAACAAAATGTCTATGATCACCGATGCGATTTCTGGTTTGTTCGGTCAAATTCAGAAAATAGGCCTCATTATCGGGGCTTTCGCCATGATTGTGGGTAGTTTTGGAGTTGCCAATATCATGTTTGTTTCGGTAAAAGAAAGAACCCGTGAAATTGGAATTCAAAAAGCTCTTGGAGCAACCAATGGTTTTATAAGAGCGCAGTTTTTATTGGAAAGCGTCTGGTTAAGCATTGCTGGCGGGGCCATTGGGCTGTTGTTGGTTGCGGGACTCCTAAAGATTTTAGATGCGTTTGCTAAATCTGGTATGGGAGCTGACGTGGTTCTTGCCTTAAATTTGGAAGACGCTTTGCTTGGGGTAATCACATCCATTGTGGTTGGTCTAGTTGCAGGATTTCTTCCAGCACAAACCGCCGCAAAATTGAGTCCGGTAGATGCAATTAGATCGAATTAAGAATGAATAAAAGTATACTGTTTTTAGGAGTGTTTGTTTTTCTGGGGGGACGAATACAGGCGCAAAAAGATTCTGCGAAGATTGAAGGAGTTGAAATAAAGGTCCAAAAAAGTATCATTGAAAATCAAGCAGATAAATTGGTATACAATGCTTCTGAAGATTTAACAAGCCAAGGACAATCAGCCAGCGATTTATTGGCTAAAGTACCCATGGTAGAGGTAGATATGGATGGGAATGTATCGTTGAGGGGAAACAGGAATGTCAGATTTTTAGTTAACGG
The DNA here is from genome assembly GCA_964527775.1 of uncultured Rhizobium sp. Taxonomy (GTDB): domain Bacteria; phylum Bacteroidota; class Bacteroidia; order NS11-12g; family UBA955; genus VMCP01. The sequence continues at coordinate 57,614 of CAZGQS010000008.1, forward strand.
TCGACCATCGGGGTTGATTTCTGGAAGCCCAGCAGATGCCTTACGCGCTTTGTCAGCAGATGACATTGAGAAAATTGAAGTCATTACCAATCCTTCATCTAAATACGATGCCGACGGTTCTGGAGGAATCATCAATATCATCATGAAGAAGAAAATTGTGGGCAATACGGGCAGTGTGAGGTTGGGAATTGGTACGCGTAGTGCTCATTTTGGGGGGCAATATTCATCTGTCAGGGGCAAAAATAACTTTTCGGCATCGGCAGGCGGTCACTTTTGGAGGAGTTGGGGAGATGTGGTGACTACTCGAACCAATGTGAATGCATTGGGTGAGAATTGGATGTTGAAACAGAATGGTTATGCCAATAACTGGGGTGGTGGACCAAGAATTACCCTGAATTTAGACAGGCAAATTGACGATAAGCAATCTTTAGTGCTGACCGTTGGAACCAACTCTCAAATGAGAAGCAACAAACAAGATTGGACCAACCTACAAGGGTTAAGTGTTTTACAAAAAACCTCTGACCAATCGGCTAATCGCTTTAACTTCGGTATGGGTTACGATTTGGGATTTGACTATCGAAAGAAATTTGAAAAGAAAGACAGAGAGTTTTCATTTTCGGGCTTAATGGCACTCGGTACAGGAAACGATGATTACCTAGCTAAAAGAGATTTTTACGGAATTATAGTCACCAATGAACAGGAGCAAAGTTTGAATTCTACTTTGAATAATGAAACTTCTTTGCAAATGGATTATACCGAGCCGTTTACATCGGCGTTAAAAGGGGAGTTTGGTTTAAAATCCATTTTTAGAACGGTTAATTCCAACTATTTTTTTAATTTTTACAATGATACTTTGGGTAAGTTTATTGAAGCTAAAGACAGAACTAATGGCTTGGATTATTACCAAAATGTATATGCTGCATATGGACAATTGAACTATTCATTCGCAAAGATTTATTCGGTAAGACTGGGGCTTAGATATGAAATGACGGAATTTGGAGGTGTCTTGACTCAGTCACAAAAAAGCGAGTTTAAGGGCGATCCTTACGCTAATTTTGTGCCTTCATTTAACATTTCTCGCTCCATTGGGAAGGGTGGATTTGCTCGTTTTAATTACAATCGACGCATTCAAAGACCTTCGCTATTTTTCTTAAATCCCTATGTAAATACTTCGGATCCCCTCAATATTTCTCAGGGTAATCCTTATTTATCGCCTGAATTTGGAGATAATTTTGAGTTTTCTTTTGGGAATTATACAAAAGTAGGTGGGTATGGCTTTAACGTTTTTCACAAAAGGGTTGATCAAGCCATTGAAACATACCGCACGGTAAATGCAAATGATATTTATGTCACAACTTATGGCAATTTTGGATTGAATAGACAGAACGGATTTGATTTTAACGTCAATTTCAGGGGTAAAGGTTGGTCGTTGTTTTTCAACGGTGGCGCTGGATTGGTGCAGATTTCTACGTTGATTGATTCTGGAGCCATTGCTGGCTTATCAGTTAGAGGGGTTACCTACAGCGCGGGACTTCGGGGTAATGTTAAAATTGGAAAGAACTGGATGTTAGAGGCGTTTTCTAGGGTAAATGCTCCTAGTTTTTCTTTACAAGGATATTCACAGAACTGGTTGTTTCACACCATTGGATTTAAGCGACAATTCAAGAATGATTTAGGCGGAATTGGATTCGGATTTGATAATCCGTTTTCGCCAGTGGTGCATTTGAAAACCGAAAATAATGGTAATGGTTTCACGTATCTTCAAGATAGAGAGTTGAACATGTGGGGTGTGAGAATCAATTTTGATTACAAGTTTGGTAAAATAAGCAGCCAACCCGATAACATCAGGGAGATTAAAATCAAGAACGAAGACTTGAAAAACGGCGACGGGCAAGGCGGAATGTAAATGGAGTAAATTCGATTGGATTTTCGTAGTTTTGTGCTATGGACATTCAAGGTAAAATTGTACAAATACTTCCCAAGCAGACAGGAGAAGGCAAAAACGGAACTTGGGAGAAGCAAGATTATATTTTAGAAACCCAAGCACAGTACCCTAAAAAGGTATGTTTTTCAGTTTGGGGTGTGAAAATTTCCCAATACAACATTCAAATGGGTGAATTTGTAAGCTTGGGTGTGGATGTTGAAAGTCGTGAATACAACGGTAGATGGTACACAGATTTAAAAGCCTGGAAAGTTGATAGACCCGGAGCAGCCCCCATGAATAGTAATTCTGGAGCAGCACCTAGCAATCAACAGGCCAATGACCCATTTGCAGATACTGCACAAGTTAGCGATCCGTTTGCATCTTCTTCGAGTAATGAAGAGGCAGATGATTTGCCATTCTAATGTCATATTAATGTCGTCAAGCAGTCAGCAGTAAACGTTGTTGACTGTTTTGGTGTCTATAACTAGTTGAGATGTAACAGCCATGAAATTAAACTTATACAAAAAAATATTCCTTCTTGCCTTATTGTCAATTTCTTCTGTAGTGCTTCGAGCCACAGATTATTATTTGAGTCCTTCGGGTGATGATGCAAATAACGGCACGACGTTATCTACGCCTTGGAAAACATTGTCAAAAGCGGTAAGCGTTTTAGCTTCAAACGATAAATTATTCATCGCTGCTGGAAGTTACTCAGGAAGTTTGAATGTGGGTGTAACCCTTACTGTTTCTGTAGATGGAACTGTTAGAGTAGATCATCTTCGGATGAATGCAGGTTCATTGAGTTTGGAGGGTACGAATAGCGCACTATTAAACGTAAAAGATTCATTTGTTTTAACCAATGGAATTATCACCGTTAACTCTAGTTCTAGATTGCATGTATTAGCAACTTGTGGTTTAAAAGGTGGAAATAAGAATAGTTTCGTTATTGGTGGTTATGCGGTTCATAATGTAAATTCAGGTGGACGCAAATTTCTTTGGCACATTGGTGTTGCAAATCAATACAGACCCGTTCAAATGGAGGGATTTGATCAACCGTCGCCATTAGATCATTGGTTTCATGCTGAATATATTTACACATCTCCTCCGTCATTGCCCACTTTGCCTTCAGCAACCAGAAATATTTCAAAAACTGGTTATTGGTTTGTGAAATCATCTGCAGGACCCACTGAGGCAAGGGCGTATGAAATGTCTTTTTATTATGATTCTGTAACGGCTGATGACGGTGTGTATGACGCTCCAAAGCTCCAGTTGCTTAATTCTAACGGCACCAAACCTTGGAACCTTAACAAAACAGGGGGCACCTTCGATCGCAAAGGTTATATTACTTCTAACACTACTGACAGTTTGAAATTTTACGTATTGGGAAATGCCAAAGGTGGGTCAACTTTTCAAGGTGGATCCAATACCTTAGGTGATAATACTAACCCTTTTGCAAAATTCACTTTTGAAACTAAAGCATTGTGTGTGGGAGATACCTTTTATTTCAAAGACCAATCAAAAAATGCTTCAGGGGCTGTATATTCTTGGAAGTTTGGAGATGAGAGTTTGACTGGATCCTTGGCGGGTAAAAACGTGTTATCTACATCAGCCACGAGTAAAAATCCAGTGCATATTTACAATGGTGCTGGTAATTTCCGAGTGCGTCAAGAGATTAGAATAGCTGGTAATTTGATTGATACTTCAATTTTAATTTTATCTGTGGGTGTAAGACCCAAATTAACGGGTTTAAATGCCATTCAGTTTTATCGTTATCCTATGAATGCACTTGATACCTTTGATGATGCAACTATATGTCAAGGACAACGTTTTTGGGCCATCGACAACTATGACATTTCCTTTGGGTATAATCCCAACAATGATTATGTAACCAATTTAGAGTTGAAAGTGGTGGGTCCTACACCTGAGCCTAAGCTTCAAACAGTATTGCCGGTTCCTGGAATGGATACTTTGAAATCTACCATTTCACAGCCAGGTGCTTATCAGATTTTCGCAACCCGCACTACCAACAAGGGTTGTAAGGCTTTTGACGTTACGGATTTGATTATCTATGCAACCCCAGGTGTAGCATTTTCTTGGAGCAAGCAATGCGAAACTCCTCCCAATACCAAATTTTTAGTAACCAATATGACGGGAGACCCTTCTTTTACCAATAAAATCCAAAAATGGCGTTGGGAATATGAAGGTCAAAATATTACTGGAGACGTAGTAAAGAATCCATCAACAAGAAGTTATTTGTTTTCTGGCGGACACCCTGGTGTTAATATGGTCAAGTTGATCATGGAAACCAATTTTGGTTGTATTGATTCGTTCAGTGAAGCGGTTTATATTTATCCGAAGCCCATCATTGGTTATCAGTTAGACAAATTGTGCGATGGCGAAGCAATGGAAGCAGATGCAACAAGTTCACAAATTAAATTTGGTGGAAGCATTGAAGACTATGTTTGGAAATTTGATGTTACGGGAGCTGGAATCGCCGATACAGGTAATCAAGTAACCTATCAATATCCTGGCCCAGGTCTTTATAGAAATACTTTGACGTTGTTTTCATATAACAATGGATTGCCTATTTGTAGGGCGGATTCAACTTTTACAGTGAGAATCCATCCCAAACCAACTCCAAGTTATCAAATCAAAGAAGTTTGTTTTGGTGATTCAACATCATTAAGGCGAGTTATTGATCGCTATCCGCACCGAGATAGTATGATATACTACTGGTTCTTGGATTACAATTATATTGGCAGCGATACCAATTTTAAATATAAATTGCCAAAGCCAGGAAATTACGCTTTAACCATGCGAGCTAGTTCTCTTGCTGGTTGTAGAGATTCCGCTGTTGGTGTTTTGAGATCTTTCTATGTTCCAGATGTATCGTTTAATTTGGATATGACCGTTCCTGGAAACGATACATTTCAATGTTTGAATTGGAACCGATTTACGTTTGATTATAATTTCGGCTTAGATCCCTACGATACCATTAGAAATTCCTACTGGGATTTTGGAGACAGTGTGATAGAGTCGCCTGTGACCAATAATTATCATGGATATACCAAAGCCGACACGTTTACCGTCAAATTATTTGTAGATAACGTGAACGGCTGCGCTGACAGTGCATATCAAACAGTTTATGTATGGCCTTCGCCTGTGGCTGGATTTACACACGAGGGAATTTGTATGCCAGACACCGTTGTTTTCACTGATACTATTTCAACTTCAGTGGAACCTATTGTTAAGCGATTTTGGGATTTTGGAAACGGCAAAACTGATACGAATAATGTAAACATTGCACGGAATCTTTACATGAATGCCACACCTGTTACGGTGACGTATGTCATTACTACAGATCATGGTTGTGTAGATTCGGCTGTGAAGGTTCTTGATTCATTGATAGATATCCCCAAAGCTAATTGGCAAATCATTGCGGGTAGCATGCCTTTATGTAAGGGTGATTCAGCTATCTTCCAAGTCTTGGGTGGTGATTCAGTGAGTTGGAAAGTAGATCTTGATACGGCGCGATCTAAAGCATTTAACAAATCTGGAACCTATGTGTTCAGAGTGTATAACGGGCCGGGTACCTGTTTTGCATCTGATTCAGTTCAAGTATATGCATATTCACCTGCCGACATTCAAGCTTACGCTGATACGACTATTTTCAGAGGACGTCAAGCTCAGCTTAGATTAAAAAATGCGTACAGTAACATTAAATGGTCTCCGGCAGATTTGCTACTTGACAGCATTAGTGATTTTGTTGTAACCAAACGTCTAACCGATAGTACCGTATTTTATGTTACGGCTTTAGATTCTAATGGATGTCCGGATTTGGACTCTGTAATTGTGAGAATCATTGACCCGCCGTTGGTTAAAATTCCAAATATTATCACTCCAAGTGGAGACGATAAAAACCAGACTTGGAATTTGATTGACATTCCTGATTTGTTTCTATTTGATATTGTAATTTCAGATAGACAAGGAAAAAGAGTATATTCGACAAGTAATTATGACAATAATTGGGCAGCAACTGATCAAAATGGAAATCCTTTGCCTGATGGAGTCTACTTCTATTATATGAAAAATCGTCAAACCAATCAGGTGTATAGAGGATACATTCAGGTTATTAAATAAGCATGAAGAAACTATCAATTCTGTCGGTAATAGCCCTTTCTTCTGTGCAGGTTTTTGCGCAAATGGGTGCTAGAATTGACCAATTCTATCTAGACAGGTCATCGGTGATTCCTGCGGCAATTACTGCTACTGATAAAGGTTATGTGTCATTGTACTACAATAAATTATTTATTGATGTTCCTGGGTCTCCTCAGCATACATTGTTCAATGCCGCGATGCCTCTTCCAAAGCAAAACACTGCGTTTGGTTTGTTTTACATGAAAGAGAACATTGCATTTTCGGAAATGCATAATGCTTATGCTACCTATGCGTATAAAATTCCATTGGGAAATGATGTTAATCTTAGTTTAGGTGTTAGTGCAGGTGTTCTAGCCCAAAATTTTGATGCGTCAAAAGCGGTGTTTTATGATGATAATGATCCTAAAATCATTGCCCTGCTTTACAGTCCACCGGTTGTAAGAGCAGATTTAAGGGCATCATTTTACGTAAGTTCAGAGAAGTTTTATGCGGGAATGGTCGTTTCTAGATTGCCTAAGCCACGTTTCGATTATTCGTACTACAATTATTCAGCAAGTTATGACCTTCAAACTCAAGCTTCTTGGATGGTGGGGTATAATGCAGTTATTGACGATAATTTCACACTAAAGCCTTCATTTAATTTCAATATGTATAACTGGGATTATCTCTATTATCAGGGTAATTTGACCGCTGATTTTCAAGGGAAATTCTGGTTGGGCTTTGGAGTTAATAACCTTTGGCAAGCGGGCTTCAATGTAGGTTTGAAACCTCAAGAGGACATCACTTGCGCGTATTCGTATACAGTTCCAGATGGAGTTCAACGAGGACTTTTAGGCCCAATGCATGAATTCACCACTACCATTGGTTTTGGCGCTTTGGGTGCCGGAATTGCTGGAAATGGTAATGGATCAGGCGGCGATGGTGAAGGTGATGGTTCAAATGGTGGATCAGGAGGTGGAGATGATGAGAATGGTGGCAAAAGAAGAAGAGGCGGGGATCTTAATGGTCAAGGTGTATC
>CAZGQS010000008.1:64813-78180 GCA_964527775.1 uncultured Rhizobium sp.
ATGAGAATGGTGGCAAAAGAAGAAGAGGCGGGGATCTTAATGGTCAAGGTGTATCTCCAAGTGAGCGAATTCGCAAAGATGTAACAGTGAAAGCTTTCGAAGATATGGAGAGATTTGGAAAAGGGAACGATACCAGCGGTATTACGTTACCTCCTATTCCCAAGGTTAAACCAGAGCCTGGACATTACTTAGTGGCTGGTTTGCATGCGTCTGAAGAGAAGGCCAATAAAATGATCAAAGACTTGTACATGAAAGATGTATTGGCATTTAAATTTTATGATCCAAGAAACAAGAGCTTCTACGTATACATCAAACGTTACGATTCAGAAAAAGATGCCAATAAAGGAACTTTCTATTTTGAAGTTTCTGTTCCCAATATTTGGGTGAGAGAAATGCAATAATTAGGGTTTACTTGAACCCATAAACGCAAATCGTATAAGATTGCAACCCATTTGAAGGGCTTGCAATCTTATACTTTCTGGGTCTTTATAAACTTCGGGGTCTTCCCATCCATTGCCTAGGTCTGATTCATAATCATAGAAACAAACCAATCGTCCTTTGTAGAATAACCCAAGTCCTTCAGCGGGTTTTCCATCGTGTTCGTGTATTTTGGGTACACCCGATGGAAACTTAAAATGATTGTTATATATGGGGTGGGATAGAGGTACAGGAGTTAATTCTAGTTCGGGGAATACCTTTTTTAATTCCCGTCTGATGTAGGGATCCATGCCATAGTTATCACAAATGTGGAGGAATCCTCCGGAAGTTAAATAGGTTCTTAGATTTTGCGCTTCTTGTTCGGAGAAAACTACGTTGCCATGCCCTGTCATGAAGATAAATGGGTAGGAAAAGAGATCGTCGCTGCTCGCTTCAACAATGACTTCTTGAGTGATTAGGGTAGTTTTGATTTGTTTATTGCAAAAAGCAGCTAAGTTTTTAAGGGCTGTTTTGCTGCTATACCAATCTCCTCCACCGTTATATTTGAGTCGAGCCAATGATATGTTTTGGGCGAATAAATGTCCCCCGAAAAGAAAAAGAATGGATAAAAAAGTGCACCTTTTATTTACCACAATGTAATGAGGAAAATGCTACCAATGATGATTCTGTAGATACCGAAAGCTGCGAAACCGTATTTTTGGACAACGCCAATAAAGAGTTTAACGGCAATAGCGGCTGTAATGAAACTGAGCACATTTCCAATTGCGATGTCTGAAAGGGCTGATGAAGAAAGTTCATCCCAATTTTTAAGCATTTTATATCCCGCAGCAGCAGAAAGTGTTGGAACTGCCAAAAAGAAGGAGAATTCGGTAGCAGAATGTTTGGATAATTTACATCCTAGGGCGCCGGCAATACTGGCTGCACTTCGGCTGGTTCCAGGAATCATGGCAAAGGATTGAATTATTCCAATGATGAATGCATCTTTGAATGACATGCTGTCTACGGTTTTTTCGCCGGGTTTAAGCCACCTATCCATGAAAACTAAAAATATACCCACTACAATGAGCATAACACCTACAACAGCAGGTGTTTGAAGCAGGGTTTCAAGAAAGTCATCGAATAAAAGTCCAAGAATAGCGGCTGGAATAAAGCCTACGAGGAGTTTAGAATAAAACGAAATGGAGAAATTCTTGATGAATCTTTCCCAATACAGGAAAACGACGGCCATGATGGCGCCAAATTGGATAGAAATGAGGTATGTATCGATGGATGTGTCATTGACCTTCATCCATTCTTGAAACATCATCAAATGGCCTGTACTAGAAACGGGAAGGTATTCAGTTAAGCCTTCTACCGCCGAGAAAATAGCGTTTTCGGTAAAGGTCATTTTTTACGGTAGAAAATGGCTGCGATACCAACACCAAATCCTAAAATAACTACAATAGGAGCCAAAGTAGCTCTTCGGAAATCGTAAATATCACCCGTTTTACCACTCATAAGTACAAACCCAAGGATGACCATGGCTGCGCTGATGGCAATGAGAACATAATTTTCTTTATTGAAGATAAGGTCTGCAGGGGTGTTTTTTTTCTCTTCGGTTGCTACTGATTTGAGATTCTTATTTTTCATTAGTACAGATTTTCAATTTTAAGTTTTAAGTATTTGCGTGTGCTTGCTAAACTGGTTATAGTAGAAAGCAATATTCCAAAAATAGCAATTGCAATTGAAACCAACAGCAATTCTTCGAAAACAATGTGGTTGGTGAATTCTTTTAAGATTTCAAATTCAGGTTCTCCAGAGTAGGGTAGTCCCCAGAATAAAGCCCAAATAGCAATAGCGGCAATGGGTAATGCTAAGATTGAATGTCGAACAGATTTTAATACAAATGGTTTCAATATGAACGCATTGGTAGCACCCACTAACTGCATACTTTTTATGGTGTAGCGATTGGCGAAAATGCTCATTCTAACATTGTTATTGATCAAAACGGTAGATAGAATGATGAAAAGAAAAGCCACCCCAGAAAAAATCCATTGTAATTTTTCAATGTTTTGAGTCATAGACTGAAGCCAGTTTTTTTGAAAAAGGACATCTTCAACCCCTGGTTGGCTTTTGAACATTTTGGTCAATTGATCCATGAATTCGGTATTGGCATATTGAGCCTTTGGATACACTTCCAAACTCAATGGCAGGGTAACTGTTTCTACGTAACTCATGAAATCAGGGTCATATTTATCGCCCATTTCCTTCATTCCTTGTTCGCGAGAAACGTAGCGAGTTTTACTTACCCATGGTTTTTTGTCAATTTCTTTTTGGAACTTTAGGACTTCAGACTCTTGGATATCATCGTGGTAATAGATGTCTATGCTGGAGTTTTCGAGCCAGTGATCACCCATAGATTTAAAGCCCAACAAGGTGGTTCCAAGCAAGCCAAGGATGAACATGACTGCGGCTAGGCTTAATATTCCAGGCAAGGCCGATGGTTTTTTGCGTTTGACGGGTTTTTCTTCCATGCAAAAATTTAACTTACATGCGAAAATGCATAAAATTAATGGTGTGATGAAAAGAAGTTTTCCGCATTGTGTAGATTTGTTGGTATGCAATTGTTTTCCCAGCTTGATTTGAACAAAGTGTTGTTTTTGGATATTGAAACGGTTCCCGCACAACCGTCCTTCAAAAGTTTAAGTCCACAGTGGCAAGCACTATGGGAGAAGAAATCAAAATCTTTGGTTAAAGAGAATATTACTGCTGGTGATATGTATGATAGATCGGCTATTTATGCTGAGTTTGGGAAAGTGGTATGTGTGTGTGCAGGAATCATTACCGGATACCCACATCAGCCTCAGTTGAGGTTGAAATATTTCGCTAGTGACGATGAAAAACAATTGCTCACGGAGTTTGCTGATCTATTGAGGGTCTATTTCAGTACAGATAAGTCGTTTTTGTGCGCTCACAACGGAAAAGAATTTGACTTTCCGTATTTATCTCGGAGGATGTTGGTTCACGGTATAAAATTGCCCGTTCTCTTAGATAATGCAGGAAAGAAACCTTGGGAAATAAAGCATTTAGATACTATGGATATGTGGAAATTTGGCGACTATAAAAGTTATACATCATTGGAACTTTTAGCCACCTTGTTTGGCATTCCTACGCCCAAGGACGACATTGACGGAAGTATGGTGGCAGATGTGTATTATCGAGAAAAAGACCTGAAGCGAATTGTGCAATATTGCTTGAAGGATGTGGTTACTTTAGCTCAATTGTTTCTAAAAATGATGAATGTTTCAGCAATAAGTGACGAAAATATTATATTTCCAACAGAGTAAGCCGCGTTTAGGACTTTAAACTTGTCAAATTAGAACTATATTTGTAATTCTATGTATCGTTTAGTTCGAGCACTTGCGTTGTTGATTCTGACTTTTGGTTTTTTAGGTGTCGCTATGGCGGCTGAGCCTACTGTAGGACCAAGCAATGCCAAGGTTACAAACATACAATGTAAACAAGCTACAATTAGTTGGACAAACGGTAACGGTGGTTGGAGATTGGTCTTAGTAAAAGAAGGTTCTGCTGTGAATGCAACACCTAGTGATGGGACATCCTATACAGTATTTAATACCTTCGGGGCAGGACAACAACTGGGAACAGGTAATTACGCCGTTTATAATAACATCACATCTAGTTTTACGTTACTTGGTTTAAAAGCAAATACACAATATTTCATCTCTATTTACGAACATGATGGTGGTTCTCCCATAGATTATTTGACCAGCTCTCCAGCAACAGTTTCTTTTACCACTTATGACATTAAATTGGATTTTGATTTCACCATTGATGATAGTTGCGATCAAACCAACGTTGTTACTTTCAATAATAAATCAACTTCAAACTTTTCAGGCATAAAATATACTTGGCTTTTCCAAGATGGTAACCAAGATACTGGTAAGAATGTTACGCATACCTACATGCAGGGGGGTAATTACCAAGTGATGTTGGTGGCTTCCCCTTCTTACGGTTGTACTGACAATTTCACGAACACCAATGCAGTTAAAATAATTCCCCGTCCGGTAAGCGTGCCAATTGAAATTAATAATGATTTGTCTCAGTGTTTAGAAGGTAATATTTTTAGGTTTTCAGATAATACAACCTTGAAAAATTTACCCAAGATGGCCTACACTCGTACTTGGTATTTTACGGCTACTGATTCATCAACCATTCCCAAACCCGTAAAATCTTTCACAAAAGGGGGTAAATACAAGATTGGATATAAAAGTGAAACATATTTTGATAACGTGAGGACTGGTTGTACTGATACAGCGTCACTTTGGATTAATGTGGTTCCCGCGCCATCTAGCGGAATTACCATCAATGACAGTCTCCAATGCTTAACTGGTAATAACTTTGTTTTCGATAATGTCTTTCCTGGATTAGTGAAGTTTTCTTGGGATTTGGGTGACGGAACATCTTCAGTAAACAAATCGATCACTCATAGCTATGCGGCTGCTGGAGTATATCCAATCATACACAGTGCAGAAAGTCCTGAAGGCTGTAAAAGTAAAGATACAATTTTGATTGCGGTGAAACCCAATGTTGTGGCGTCGTTTGCTGGATTGCCTTCAACTGCGTGTGAGAATGATGCTCCTATAACCTTGTTTCCGAGTGACCCCAACGGAATTTTTTATCCCTCCTCAGGAAGTATTTCTGGTACTTTATATACTCCAGGTAATGCGGGTAATCATTCCATTAAATACGTTGTGAAGGATAGTTTCTGTCCTGACAGTGTAACACAAAACATCAAAATCAATTTGAGACCTAAATTTACCTTGGGTAAAGATACCGTGATTTGTGATAATCAAGATTTTATACTGATTGTTAACGCCGCTGGTACTGTAACTTGGGAAAATACAACGTCTGCAAATCCAAGATCTATTTTTAATCCGGGTAAGTATTCGGCTACTGTAACTAATAACGGTTGTAGTTGGAGCGATACCATTAACGTTGGATATGCATTGACCCCACAAGCTAATTTGCCGGGTGATACTCTTATTTGTAAAGGGGCATTGATTGTGTTGAAGCAAGTATGGCCCAACGCTTCCATCAATTGGAGCACAGGTAGTCGAGATACTGTTATTTATGTGTCTTCGCCAGGTGTTTATTCTGTGGCTGTTACAAACGCGTGCGGTACTGCCTCTGACTGGATGGAAGTAAAAGTTTCAGATGGTGAGTGTGATATTTTTGTGCCAACGGCATTCACTCCTAACGGTGATGATAGAAATGAATATTTTGAAATTGTAGGTAGAGATATTACACCTACGCTGCTCATTATATATAACAGATGGGGTGAGGTGCTTTTCGACAGCAATAAATCAGGAGAATACAGATGGTACGGCGATGCCAACGGTGACCCATGTATGTCTGGTTTGTATCCTTTTCTGTATAGATACGAACAACGCGTTGGTGATAGGGTGATCAGGAAAACCGTTTCAAGTTCTGTAATGATCCTTAAATAGGATTTAGAATTCTACCTTTACTTACCTAACTTTGCAACGATGAATTCATCGTTGTTAGAACAAGCACTTCAACTTGGATTGTTGAAGGAGGAATACGAGAAAATTTGCGATATTTTACAACGCGAACCTAACTTTACAGAGCTGTCTGTTTTCTCCGTTATGTGGAGTGAGCACTGTAGCTATAAAAACTCCATCGTTTGGCTGAAAACCCTTCCCAAGGAAGGAAGCAAAATGTTGGCTATGGCCGGTGAAGAAAATGCAGGTTTGGTAGATATTGGAGATGGACTGGCATGTTGTTTTAAAATTGAGAGTCATAATCACCCAAGCGCCATTGAGCCTTATCAAGGGGCGGCAACAGGTGTAGGTGGAATCAATAGAGATATTTTCTCAATGGGTGCAAGGCCTATTGCTCAGTTGAATTCATTGCGTTTTGGAAATATCAATACCGACAGAACCAAATGGTTGGTAAAAGGAGTTGTTAAAGGTATTGGCGATTACGGCAATGCCTTTGGAATACCTACCGTAGGTGGGGAAGTGTATTTTGATGATTGCTATGAGCAGAACATCTTGGTGAATGCCATGAGTGTGGGAATTGTAGAAAAAGGAAAAACCATTTCTGCAGGTGCAGGTGAACCCGGTAATCCGGTCTATATTTTCGGCTCTGCAACCGGAAAAGATGGTATTCACGGTGCCGCATTTGCAAGTAAAGACATGAGCGAAGATTCTATCAATGATCTTCCGTCAGTGCAAGTGGGTGACCCATTCTGGGAAAAATTAATCCTTGAAGCTACCATGGAAATCATTGAAACCGATGCCGTGGTAGGTATGCAAGATATGGGTGCCGCAGGTATCACTTGCAGTACCAGCGAAATGAGTGCTAAAACCGATGTTGGAATGGATATTCACCTTGACAAGGTTCCAATGAGACAAGCCGACATGAAAGGGTGGGAACTTCTTTTGAGCGAAAGTCAAGAACGTATGTTGGTAGTGGTGAAAAAGGGCATGGAAAAAGAAGTTGAGCGCATTTTCGAAAAATGGGAATTGACCTATGCTCAGATTGGTATGGTAACCGACACCAAGAGGGTTCGATATTACATGAACGGTGAATTGGAAGCAGATATTCCAGCAGAATCTTTGGTTCTAGGTGGTGGTGCACCCATATATCACAGAACTTGGAAAGAGCCTCAGTATTTTGAAAAAATCAACGAATTTTCAATAGATAAGATTGAAGATACGTCCCTCGAAGAAGCAAAAAAATCGGCACTGAAATTGATGGCAGAACCCAACATTGCTAGTAAAAGATGGGTTTTCCAACAGTATGATAGCATGGTAGGAACGGTGAATCAATCTACCAATCGTGCGTCAGATGCATCGGTGGTGAAGGTAAAAGGTACCAATAAAAGTCTGGCCTTGACCGTTGATTGCAATAGCAGATATATTTATGCGGATCCCTTTTTGGGGACGCAGATCGCGGTAAGTGAAGCTGCGCGCAATATTCGTTGTTCAGGAGGTGTGCCAACCGCAATTACCAACTGTTTGAATTTCGGAAATCCCTACAATGAAGAAGTGTATTTCCAGTTTAAATCAGCCATTGAAGGTATGGGAGTGGCTTGTAGGAAATTTGATACACCAGTTACGGGTGGAAACGTGAGTTTCTACAATCAAAGCACCAACGGACAAGCAGTATATCCAACTCCTACCATTGGTATGGTGGGTATCATAGATGAACCATCAAAAGTGATGGGCTTGGCTTTCCAAAACGAAGGCGATGCCATTGTTTTGATAGGTCCTCGAACCAACGATTTGGGAAGTTCTCAGTATTTGGCAAAGGTTAAAGGAGTAGAATTCTCTCCTTGTCCTGAGTTTAATTTAGATACAGAACACCAATTACACCTTTTCTTAGAGGAACTTGCAAGCCAAGGTTTCACCGCATCGGTGCACGATATCAGCGAAGGCGGACTATTTGTGTGCTGCGCAGAAAGCGCTATTTCTGGTGGACTAGGATTTGATATTTGTACCGATAAAGATTTGAGAATTGATGCATCTTTGTTTGGCGAAGGTCAAAGCAGAGTGGTTGTTTCAGTTTCACAAGACCGCGTTTCAGATCTTATGAAAATGGCAGAGAAAATGGGATTGCCCGTCTTGCACATGGGAACTGTAACCGCAGGATCGGTTGTTGTAAATGGCGAGACATGGGGTAATATCCAAGACTTTGCAAATCCTTATCATACCGCAATAGAAGGTCACTTGAACTAAAACATGGGTTCAAGTAATTTTAGCTTTTGGGAGCAACGTTGGATGGAGCGCGCCGATCAAGTGGTGATTGGTGGCGGCCTGGTTGGATTACAAACAGCTATTGAACTAAAGTTGAAATATCCGCACAAGGCGGTTTGGGTTCTTGAACGGAACGCTTTTGGAGATGCGGCAAGCTTGAGAAATGCAGGTTTCGCTTGTTTTGGAAGTGCAGGTGAGATTCTAGATGATATCAGTAGAATGGGAGAAGATCAAGCTTTTCAATTATATGAAGAGCGTTACAAAGGACTTCAAGATCTCATTAAAACTTACACTCCCGAGAAGATTGGCTATGAACAGTCGGGTGGTTATGAGATTTTTCCCAGCGGAAGTGAATCCGAATTGAAAGTCATTCGAGATCATTTACCGAGGTTGAATGAATCACTTAAAGAGGTACATCAACAGGTATCTTTTGTGGAGCGCAACATCAAGAAATTTGAAATGAATGTGGGTGAAACAGCCATCGTCTCTCCATCTGAAGGAGCCCTTCAAAGTCATTTGTTGTTGAGAACGGTGAGACAGCATGCATTGTCAGTGGGTGTTGAGATATATACCTCCATGAATGTGAAATCCATTGAAAAGCACGGTAGCGGTGGTTGGGTTCTCCGATTTGAGCAATCAGATGCTGAAATTTTAGCGAAAGATCTTTTTGTTTGTACCAATGCGTGGGCTTTGAAATGGTTTCCTGATTTGGAAGTAGAACCCGCTCGAGGACAAATTCTGGTCACTAAACCTATCCCTAGTATTGCCTTTAGAGGTATTTTTCATGCAGACCAAGGGTATATTTATTTCAGATCTTTGGGTTCAAGAATATTGATTGGAGGTGCGAGAAATACTCAGTTTAAAACAGAAAACACGTTTGAATCAGCCGTTACTCCTCAAATTAAATCAGAATTGTTGCGCTGGTTAAATGAAATCATAGTTCCTGGCATTCATGTTGAAATTGATACTGAGTGGTCTGGGGTTATGGGCATGCATCAGAAGAGATCGCCCATCATTGAGCGAAAAGAAGAGCATCTGTATTTGGGCGTTCGCATGGGAGGAATGGGTGTAGCATTGAGCAGCCAAGTTGCCAAAAAATTGGTGAAATTGTCGGATTAATTGTATATTCACTCTGTTATGAGTTTTAAAGCAACTGTTTTTACTGTTGTATTCCTATTATTGGGAACATCTGCGTGGGCACAAAAGAACACTTCTCTTAAGGAAGAAGAATACGAAGTTGGAGCTGGTGATACCGCAGTTTTAGGCAAGTCAAAAGGTGCTGAAGTTTATGCATATCTTGATTTGTATCGTAAAACGCGTTGGGATCCTAATGATGTAGTTCAAGATTCATTTACCCTGAAATACGGCGCTTATGATACTGCCACCGGTAATGGTTTTTATCGGTATTTCTTCAGAGGGGACTTTGATGTGGCTGAATTACCCAATGAATTCAAAGGACGAAAATGCGAAATTCTTGGAGTAGAAGTCCTCAAGAAAAAAGAAACGGGAGAAGATATCAATGTAATGTATCTCAAAGGATTTCAAGAAAATACAGTTATTTGGGTGGACTTTGACGATGCGGTGAAGTACATGGAAATTGAACGCTTTATTGCTAAAAAACGAGCTAAATAATGGATAATTCGACCATTCTTTCACAAATCAGCATGTATGCCAAACTCGCTGAGCTGCACGAAAAAAATCCTTTTCGATATAAAGCATTTGCGAATGCATCGTTCAACCTTAAGAAAATCAAAGATTCATTTTTAGAAATGAGCGACACTGATTTGTTGAGCGTTCCTGGTGTGGGAAAAGGGGTAGTAGAATCCATTCGAGAAATACAAAATTCAGGCACATTTTCAGACCTGCAAGAATTGATTGACATCACTCCAAGTGGTATTGTTGAAATTTTAAAAATCAAAGGCCTTGGCCCCAAAAAGGTTTCAGTGATTTGGAGGGAGTTGGGAATAGAGTCTACGGCTGATTTACTCAATGCTTGTAGAGAAAATAGGTTGGTGTCTGTGAAAGGGTTTGGGTTGAAGACCCAAGCGGATGTCATACATTCTATTGAATTTGCCCTTTCGTCAAAAGGGCGTTGGCATTACGCTCGATTGTTAGAACCGGCAACCGAATTCAAAGACCATCTAAAGAAATTTTTTGACGGTTCCAGAATTGAATTTACAGGAGCTTTTCGCAGGGCTGTGCCCGAAATTGATAAGATTGAAGTCTTGGTTGATCTTGAGCCCGAAGAGGTGATTGAATACTGCGATGAAATGCAATACAATGCCGAGTGGATTGATGAACAACTCACCACGTGGTTACTAGGTCAATATCCTGTTGTGTTTCATTTTGCAAATAGCAGAGATTTTGAGCGTATTTGGTTTGAAACCACCGGTTCTCAAGAGCATTTAGCACTTCTTGGATATGATTCTTCGGAATTTGAATCTGAAGAACAAATATATCAATCGAGAGGATATTGTGTTATCGTCCCCGAGCAGCGCGAGGGATTGAATGAATTGAGAGAAGACTTCCCCCGGGAAGAACTCATTGAATTTTGGCAACTCAGAGGGGTGCTTCACAATCACACAACTTACAGTGATGGCTTGAATTCTTTGCGTGAAATGGCCGAATTTGCCCGAGATCAGAAATACGATTATTTGGGAATTTGCGATCACTCTAAGTCGGCGGGATATGCTGGTGGACTGAGCGAAGAAAGGTTGTTGCAACAGATCAAAGAAATTGATCAACTCAATGCGGAGCTAATGCCTTTCAAAATATTTAAAGGAATTGAAAGCGATATACTGTCTGATGGCAGTTTGGACTATTCGAACGAAGTATTAGGTCTGTTGGATTTTGTGGTGGCATCAGTTCACAGCGGCTTGAAAATGGACGAGGAGAAAGCCAATCAAAGGTTAATAAAGGCCATCGAGAATCCGTATACCACTATTTTGGGACATCCAACGGGGAGGCTTTTGCTGTTGAGAGAAGGTTATCCCATTGATCACAAAAAAATAATTGATGCATGCGCGGCAAACGATGTGGTTATTGAATTGAACGCACATCCGTGGAGATTGGATATTGACTGGAAATGGATTGATTATGCCCAAAGCAAAGGGGTGATGATATCTATCAATCCTGATGCGCACGAAAAATCAGGGTATCATGACATGTATTTTGGTGCCTTGGCTGCGAGAAAAGGCGGTTTGCTGACCAGAAATACCTTGAATGCGATGGATTTGTCGGAATTTGAGTTTTTTATTCAAGAGAATCGAAAAAAGAAAGTGGGTTGAACATGAGGATTTTGGTGGTTAGATTCAGTTCCATTGGCGATATTGTATTGACCACACCTGTATTTAGATTGTTGAAAGCGCGATTTCCGAAGGCGGAGATTCATTGGGTTACAAAAGGGGCTTTTGCTACTGTTTTAGATGGGAATCTCAACATTGATAAGGTTTGGAAGTGGGATGATGCTGAAGAACGCAAAGAACTGAAGAAGTCCTCGTTTGATTTTGTGGTTGATCTTCAAAAAAATGCGCGTTCACGGCAAGTTAAATGGATGTTCTTCGGAACGCCTAACAGCACTATTTCTAAACAAAATTTCAGAAAGTTAATTTGGGTTGCTTTTAAGCAACATCGATTGAAAAAGTGGCCATGGTTAGCTGAAGTTTTGGAATGCCGTTCATTTACCAACCGCTGCATTGATGTGTTAAGGGTGTTTGGTGTAGAGGATGATGTTCAAGGGCTTGATTTTCAGGTTGATTCCCATACAGAAAAAGTGGTTCTGACTCATTTGAGTGGCTTTTCTGATTTTACGTGTTTAAGTTTGGGTGGTTCTTTTTTTACCAAAAGATTGCCGTTGCATAAATGGCACCAATTGATTGTTGACTTGAAATGTGATGTGGTATTGATTGGGGGTAGTTCTGATATTTCAGAAGCTGATGCTTTAGAAAAAGCATTAGTATCAAGTGATTTCCGGTTTAAAGTGAAGAATTTGGTGGGTAAATTGAGTCTGAAAGAGTCGGCAGTAGTTGTAAAATTGAGCGCACGTGTCTTTACTGGAGATACAGGCATGCTTCATATTTCAGCGGCATTAGGCAAACAGATTCATTTGATTTGGGGCAATACCATTCCTGAATTTGGCATGGTTCCACCCTTAAAGCAAGAGGGCGAGTTGTTGCAAAATGAAGTGGAAGGATTGAGTTGCAGGCCTTGTTCGAAACTCGGATTTGATGCTTGTCCGAAGGGACATTTTAACTGCATGAACAACTTGCAGATTTAAATATCGTTAAACACACTTTTTTTCCTTATTTTCGCGACCTTAAATTATTTGTCGAGAATTCTAATTACCAATGAAAAGCAATAAATCGATTGTCGTATTTTCTGTCATTTTGGCCTTAGCGTCATTGTTCCAATTGACTTTTACTTTCAAAGCCAGAGGATTTGAACAGGAAGCTAGAGAGTTTGCCGTGAAGAAAGCAAAATTTGGAGTGAGCGAAAAAGAAGCTTACCGCCGCTACATTGACAGCCTCGGAAACAAAGACTATTACAGTTTTTTGGGTATCATGAGCTACACTTATTTTGAGTGTAAAGAGAAAGAATTGAATCTAGGTTTGGACCTTCGCGGGGGAATGAACGTAATCTTGGAAGTTGAAAAAGACGCCATCATTCGTGTTCTTGCCAATGATCCAACCGATGCAGATCTATTGAAAGCTCTTCAATTGGCGAATATTGAAGTTAGAGACAAAGGAACTGACTATGTGGAGGCATTTGTTTCAAGTTTCAAGAAAACGGCTCCCAACAGAAAATTGGCAGTATTGTTTGTTAAAGGAAACAATTCAACCATCCAAGCTGGAAGTGAAGAAATTGAAGTTAAAAACTACCTTCAAGCGTCAATCAAAACCGCTGTTTCTAACGTTAAGCAGGTTGTTGAAAAACGTATCAACCAAGCTAACGTAACTCAACCTAACGTGCAAGAGGTAGACGGTGGTCGTATCAGCGTTGAATTACCGGGTGTAGACAATCCACGTCGTATGGAAGAATTGGTTGAGAAATCTGCACAATTAGAATTTTACGAAGTGTATGGTGGAGTTGAAGGCTCAAAGATTTTAAACAACTTAATCAAAGTAGTTCCAGGTGTTGCTGCAGTTTCAA
>CAZGQS010000009.1:0-74886 GCA_964527775.1 uncultured Rhizobium sp.
TGGTCGGGAAAAACTGGACTTGAAAAAAGCCAAATTAAACCCGAAATTACACATCCATATGAAACGCGAACGAAGAAAGTTCACCAATGAATTCAAGGCCGAAATTGCCTAAGAAGCGATCAAAGAGGAATTAACGATGGTCGAGTAAGCTGAGAAGTACAAGGTGAATCCTGTACAAATCAAGGCCTGGAAGAAAGAGTTTTTAGACTACAAAGCGAGTGTTTTTGGAAGCGAAGTTAGTTCCCATGCCAAACGTGAAAAGGAACAATTGAACAAACAAGATCAAGAGCTTTTTGAACAAATAGGCCGTCTAAAAATGGAGAATGAGTGGCTCAAAAAAAAGTTCTATGATGACATTAGACCTGCGTTAATCTCTGGTTAATAAGCAAGACAAATATTTCACGGTGGAGCATCAATGTCAATTACTTAGCATCCCTAAAAGCACCTTTTACTATCAACCCATTAGCATCTAAGAGGAGGACCTGAAAATCATGTCCATTATGTATAGGATGTATCTGGAGGATCCTACTATGGGTACGCGCAGATATGCTGCAGAAGTAACAAAAAGAGATTATCATTTAGGCCGGCAACATGCAAAAATATTGATGCAATTAATGGGTATTGCTGCTATTTACCCTAAACCTCGAACCATAGTGATTGATAAAGCCAAATACAAATATCCCTATTTGTTGCGCGGCATATCCATTAACGCCCCAAATGTCGTATGGGGAATATACATCAGTTATATACCCATGAGATATGGTTTTATTTATCTGACGGCAATCATAGACATATAAAGTAAGTATATTGTTGGTTGGAGTATCTCAAATACAATGGATGCAACGTGGGTCTTAGATACACTCAAACAAGCGATAAAACAGCATTGGGCACCTTAGTATATCAACACAGATTAAGGCTCTCAATTTACCTGTGATGAATACACTGAATACGTTAAATCAATAAAAGAGACTGAGATATCCATGGATGGAAAAGGTTGAGCCACAGATAATGCGTATATTGAACGGTTCTTTAGAACCATAAAATATGATAAACTGTACTTGGCACCAAGTACCGACGGCAAACATCTATATCAGCAATGCTCTGAGTTTATTGAATACTACAATCAAAGACGAGGACATTCATCTCACAAACATGAAACTCCAAATAATGTATATCAACAAGTTGCATAGGTATCAACAAATAGAAAAAGTCATGATTCTCCTGCAGAAACCATCCTCTACTAAAATCATAAATCATTTATTTTGATTAAATTAAGAATAATACTAATTTAGTCCAACCAAAACCCGACCACTACAATACTACCAAATTTATTTTGTACCGGTGTGCCAAGAAACTATATTCGCAAGAAAAAAATGAAGTTTGTAATTGAAAATCCAATTTTACATTTTATTACCGCTGTCACGGAGACCTTCCATTCTAGTTTCAATAATCAGAATTTAATAAATAAAATAAACTCATATCAAGGCGCAAGTTCATTAACTCTTTTGGAAAAAACTGGCACGATGAACATGCCAACCTTAAATATACCTGCGTCAAACACAAGTGCATTTATTGACATTTATTTTTACTCCATTGTAATTTCAGAGTATTCAATAGTGCCTATTAAATTCATCTTTGTCGAAACCTCACATGGGCCTTTTATTTCATTTCATATTGAAGATTCCACAAAAGCTAATCAAACTATTAATGCTATTTCGAGATATGCAAATTATCGCCAATTGGAAACTGGAGTTTTTCAAAACAACAATATGGAAGTATATCTAAATTTTATTATTAACGGACACGATTGGTATTTCATCAGTGCTGCGATTCACAAAGAATTATTCAATACGGCATGGTATGGAAATAACTTTTTACTTCGAATCCTAGAACATTAATACAAAGTGGATCCACTTATAG
The DNA here is from genome assembly GCA_964527775.1 of uncultured Rhizobium sp. Lineage (GTDB taxonomy): Bacteria > Bacteroidota > Bacteroidia > NS11-12g > UBA955 > VMCP01. Next base: position 1,921 of record CAZGQS010000009.1, read on the forward strand.
TGTATTTTTACTATTGCCAAACAATTTAGGTTTGATTCCATTGGGTAGAGTATTGAAATATTTCAAACTTGGAAGTTCTAACTCATTAGTTACGTTTGATGAAATGAGTAAACCACAAGCCAAACGTTAGCTATGAAACGACAGTATAAAGCATGTTATCTTAACAAGGATGTATTTGACAGCATTACAAATTTGCGAAAGGGAAATGAGTTCAATTATGAAATTCTTGGTTTGCTTGAATCACTTACCACATTTGATACATTAACTGAAATTGACTTTGACAATCCAACTTCAATTTCACCGCTTTTAGCCGTAGCAAACAATATAATCACAAGAGGTAATCCGACAATATGCAGCAACGGTATTTCAACAAAACTCAAAACTCTAGGTACAGGACTTTCAGCAACAGATTTTTATTTTGCTTTGCACTTAGTTGACACAAGACACAATGTTGGTGAGTTATACAATGAAGATTTAGAAAGCAATTTCGAAAGAGCATTTCTCGACTATTTTATTCCAAACGATAAAAAATATCTTACTCAATTCTTTCAACACCAAAGAGAGAAAAGAACACTTACAAATAATGGAAGAGACGCAGGTAGAGTTGATTTTTCTTTTGAAATACCATACTTCAAGAAAGTAAAAAAGAAAACTGTTTATCAGAAAGAAAAAGAAATAAAAGAACGAAGTGTTGTAATAATTGAAGTTGACGGGAAGCGATACCACAATACTTTAATTGACGACATCAGAGATTATGAAACTGCTAAGTTTGGACACACAATAAAAAGAATAACGGAAGAGTACACCAGAAAAGACACAGCCGATCTTATCGAAACATTATCTCAACACGACTACTTTAAGATAGTCGATAGTTTGCTGCAAAAAGATTTTGACGAAATAAAGAAACTTCAAACTTTTGTTTTAGCACCAGTAGCAATTGCACGGTTGCAGAAAGTCATCAATCAATTCCTGATTGTAAAATGCGAGGAACTAACAGCAACAAACAAAACGGAAATCCGAGTTGCAATTATTGAAAGAGATATTCCTTGTGGACTCATGGCTGTTGAAGATTTGAATTTACTTTACGCAAATTTGATCGGACTGGAAAACAAACAAAATACAATTCCAAAAATAGAAGTAAAAATATTTGCAGACGCAAATTTTTTCAATCAAGAATTGCAACCTGACGGTTGCAATCTTAATAATGAAAATATTGTTATTAGTGAATATGACTTGGTAATTGATATTTCTACGATTTGGCGATCAGGCATTTTTCAATCTGATAATGACTTTCAAGGTTTGCCAAATTCTGTCATCATCCGCAGTGCGCATTTTACAGAACACGACTACCGAAATGAAATCTATTGTTCAAGCAAAGTTGATTACAGAGATTTAACAACTGAAATAGGAAACGAACAGCATAAAGAAATTCCAGAAGCCCTACCCCACATTGAATACTTTTTAAAGAACATTTTTCAAAAAGAGAAATTCAGGAAAGGACAACTTCCAATTTTGAACAGAGCATTGAAGAATGAAACAGTTATTGGTTTGTTACCAACAGGTGGCGGTAAATCTTTAACTTATCAATTAGCAGCATTGTTGCAACCAGGAATTACTATCATCATCGACCCCATTCGCTCTCTAATGGTTGATCAGTATGAAGGGTTGCTAGACATTGGCATTGACAAATGCGATTTCATCAATTCAATCTTGACAAGAGAAGAAAAAGTTTTTGTTCAAAATAAAGTTTTGCCTCACGGCAAAACTCAATTTCTTTTTTGTTCTCCTGAAAGATTGGTTATTCAAGAATTCAGAGAGGCGCTGAAAAAAACAAATGAGAACGGTTTTTTCTTTTCCTATTGCGTGATTGATGAAGCACATTGCGTTTCCGAGTGGGGCCATGATTTTAGAACACCATATTTAAACTTAGGGGAAAATGCAATTAGACATTGCTATACTAAAGACACAAAAATTGAAATTGAAGAAGGGTTAGAAGTAATTCATAATCCAATTCCAATTTTCGGTTTGACAGCAACAGCTTCCTTTGATGTTTTGTCAGACATTGAAAGAGAATTGAAATTAAAACGTAATGACGGCAAGGCCGTCATTCGTTATGAGAACGCAGTACGAGATGAAATAAACTACCAAATACATCCAATAACCATTATTGCTGAAAATGGTGTGCAAGTCAATAAAAAAACAGTAGGTGAAAAAAAATTGCAGCGAACGCAAACAATTATAAATCACATCAATGAACCAGATAAACTGCTATTAAAATACAATAGCCCGAATGTGTATTCGGAAATTTTACAAAAGACATATAGGGATTATTTGCCCAATGCAGAACAATCTGTAATCACTGAAACAGAATTTATTGAAAGCAATACGGACAGAATAATATTAAGCTTTGAAAACGATTTGCCATTTCAGAAAAGCGACAAAGAAAAATTCAATTACGGTGTAATTATTTTTTGTCCTCATAAGACAAGTGAATTGGGAGTAGAAACATATGTTCAACAATTGCAGTCGGCAAACGACAAAATAGTTTACTTCAAAGGAAATGGAAACTCACTTGATAAAGACGAGCATGACAAACTATCATTTGATAATTTAAAATTGTTTAAAGAAAATGACGCATCAGTAATGGTAGCTACGAAAGCATTTGGAATGGGAATAGACAAACCAAATGTTCGCTTGACAATTCACAGCAACATATCTTCGTCAATTGAGTCTTTTGTTCAAGAAAGCGGAAGAGCAGGAAGAGACGGAAAAACTTCTTTGTCAATAATTCTTTACAATAACCAAATTAACAGAGACAGAGAGGTTTTAGACCATTTCTATAAAACATCATTCAAAGGTGCTGATAAAGAACGAAGTATAATTTGGGAATTGAGAAACAAAATAACTTTCCCAAACATTACAAACTTGCGATTGCTGAGTGATAGACTAAGCGAAGTATTTGACGAGGAATTGAATTTGAAATTAGGAGGAATCACAAAAGGTAAACAAGGCGAACCCGATAGAGATTGGACACATATAATATTCATTAAAAACAGTCAAGATGTTAATATCGGTTGGATTAACATTGAAAATAAAACAACAACAAATTTTGCAAGCAGAGAATTAGCAAATGAATATCTTGAAATTATAAATTCATTTATTCCTAATTTTCAAACGATAAGCAAAGAGGAAATAAGAATTTTCTTAAATTTAAAAACAGCCAACACTGACGCACATACAGGACTTGAAAAAATATTAAGTGATATTGACTTTGACTTCTCATTGCCAATAGTAATTCCCTTCAAGAATATGTTTTTCAGCAAAGGGGAAAAAGGCAGTTCTGAAATTACAGACGAGTTTGCATTTGAAAAACACTACGACTATTTCAAACAGAGCCTTCAAATGCAATCGATATTGAAAAATAACGGAATTAACGAATCTGACTTGAAAAGTAAATTCAAAGACGCAATTAAATGGGATAATAGTTATGAGGACTTTATAAATGGTTTGCCTTTGACAAATGAAGAAGATAGATCTCTTTTACTTGAAACGGCAATGATGAAGGTTAAGTATTACATACCAAGAAACGAAGACGACACCGCCAAAGCCATCTATCGACTTACGAGTATCAATATTATTGACACTTACACAATAGAATATCAACAACAGGTTTACAAGGTTAAACTCAGTAAGAAATCAGATAAACAGTATTTTGACAATTACCAATCCTTAGTTGAAAGATATACTTCAAAAGAAGAAGCACGAAAGCTAAGAGAGAAATGCGAACTCGATTTATATGAGAATGAAAAATCAACAGTAATAAGTAAGTGTTTGGAGCATCTAACAAATTTCATTTACGATAAAATTGCTGACAAACGAAAACGAGCAATTGATGATATGGTTAGTTTGTGTGATGAAACAATTGGGATTTCAGACCCAATTGAGCAATCAAAAAAAATCAAAGACAACATCTACTATTATTTCAATGCCAAATATTCAAGAGAGGGAAATGTTGCACAAACAGAAACTGGGGATATTATTGATGCAGATTTGAATAAAGATTTTGTTTATAATTTGCCGATTGAAGAAACCGTTTGGAAATACATTGAAAAGATTATTGACTTTGATGATAATGGAGCACAAGTAAACAACATAAAACATTTGCGGGGTGCGACAATGCGAATGTTGAGAGGGACTAGCGGAGCGCCTCAATTTAACATCTTGAAATCATATTCACTTTATCTTCTTTCACCAAACTCACCACAGTTGGTTACAGAAGCGATTGAAGAATTGAAAATTGGAATCAATAGCTGGAGTGAACTTGAACCAGATACTTTTATCTTTGAAAAGTTCTTTTTGCGGTTTAAAGAAAATATCAAAAAACACACCGGAGAAATTCATGATGAATTATTTGGTGATGTTGATGACGACTACTACACAACAAAGAATTTGAATTGGCTCAATAAGTTCAACCATAGATTTTTAATAGATTATAATAATGCCATCACAACAAGTAATTGAAAAATTAGAAAAACTTCAAATCGAACTTGAAACAGTTTCTGTTGCAATAAATCATATCGAGGATGCATCTAAGGTTGCTAAGTCATCCGCTGATATATTGAATAAAATCCCCGAATTGCTTACTGAATTAAAATCAGTTGAGGAAAAACACCGCGAAGATTTACAACAAGCTCTCAAAGAAAAAATAGATGCTATTGAAAAACAATTGCAATTATTATTGACCGAGTTAAAAGACAAAGTCAAGCAAGTAAACCAACTCATAGAGGATACAAAGAAATTAGAGATAGCAATTAATGAGTACGTATTAGAAGTGAGGAAGATAAATTTCCCGGAAAGATTAGACAAAATTGACAACCAAATTTCATCAATCAATATTGGAGTTGGTAATCTTCAAACAACTATTCAGCGTTCACACGAAAAAATCGAAAAGGGATTTGAAGACACCAACCAAAATTTAAAAATCGGCTTTTCCTCTAACAATGAGAGTATCAAACGATCTCAGGAGAAGGTTACTTCTGATTTATTGTCACTTGCAAACGACAAGACATCTGAAATTATTCAAAAATTAACAGAACAAAACCAGTTGTTGAAAAACGAAGTCACAACAAACAGAATAATTCAGATTGTGGGACTAACAATAATTTCAATCATTCTCATTTATGTTGCAGTCAAGAACTAACGTCTGGGCAATTGTAAGTAAATTTTATTTTTTTCAATAGTCAATTAAGGGGCTATCTATAATACTCCCTGAATCTTGGACCAGTGGTGTGGTTGAATAATTGAGTCCAACAACTGGGGAGTATTATAATCTGTTTCGCAATTAATTATCTAAGACAGGTAAATTTGAGTATGTCAAAATATCGTAAACATTAGAGCAAAGTAATCATAATTAAAAAAAATCATGAACTTGAATTTTATTTTCGAATCTTCCGACCATCTTCGTTATGAAAATGGCAAAATAGTTTCAGGGCCGCATGGTGGTGCGCCAAGAGCAGTAAAAGTAGAGCCAAACATCAGTGGCAATGAAGGCCTAACTGTTACAATGTTTAATACAGACGGGCAATTTGTAACTCAAATGGCTCCTAAGCAAATGAAAATAATCCAACAAACCGAGGAAAAGGTAGTTCTTCGCGGTTACGGACAAGATATGATGGGCCAATCATTTGATGACTATGGTTTAACTATTTATTTTAATAATAAACAAGTCTCAAAATGTATTTTGCACATGCACGACAGGAATATTGATATTGAATATTTACCTTAAAAAAATTTAATGAGCCAAACGAAAAACATAACAGAACAAAGCATGACTCATTTAATGACAATAAAAGGAAATTTAAACGTTAGTGAAATCGAAGCTGAATTAATTAACTTAATTAGTTACTTAATTCTTCGTCAATCTTTTGAGATTTGATGGAAATTAGATTATTTGGATGATAATAAAATTCAAGAAGTTATTAATAATAATGAAGATGCTATGGACGAGGTAACTGATACTGCGCAAAGATTATTTTCAGGGGAATATACGCAAAATCATGCTTTATTTGGAATGCAAGTCGTTATAATGAATTTGAAATTAATGACCACCATTGATTATTCAGAATATTTAAAAAATTACTTTTCTATTACTCATAAAGTGACAATAAAATGATTTTACAGTGCATACTGACTATTAGTGATTTATTTTTTCCGTTGCACGCTTAACGTGATTTTAAAAAATCAAAATAGTGTAAAAAAAATTATTTGTGATAGTTAGTTTAATAATTATCACATTTTTATTAAGTAAAATTTTAAGTTAAATAAAAAAATATGACAAAGACAATTAGTGAAATTTTAGCAATAATTGAAAATGAAAAAGCTCGCAATCTTGGTTCTGCAGATTTTCTAAAAATGATAAATTTAAGATTTTTAAACACTCAACAAAACATTATTGACCAGGCAAATCAATATGTTCACGATGGATTAAATGCTTTTCAAAACGATCAAAATGAGATAGCCAAAATATACTATCAAAAAGCTATTGATTTATTTCCAACATGTAATTCTTATTTTTTATTGTCAATGGTAGAATATGACGAAGGTAATTATTATCAAGCTTGGCGTTGGTCTATTGCGGCATCGATGTTTATTAATAAAGCTGAGTTTAATTATTGGAACGCAATCCTGTTAAGAAATTTTTGTGTTTTAAACTTGCTTTCCACGAACAACGAAGATTGGCAGAATCAACAAAACAATTTGCATGGAATTATAAAGGATTACATAATTCCTAATTTCGAATTCTATGAAACTCAAAGAAAAAATTATGGATTAACAGAACTATTTAAAACTGAATTTGAGAATTTAGAAATAGATAAAAATACAATACAATCTTTGCTTCCTCCAATTGGTTGGATATACAATTTTATCCAAGATAATAAAACTGAACTTCCGAATTAATTACATAATTAGCAGTCTTATTCGAATATTATATTAAAAGCAAAATGTACGAAAATACAAAAAATGGGAATAGATGTAACATATTAGAATAAATAAAAATAAAAACTATGGATTTTTCATTTCACATACAACAAGGACAAAAACTATTAGAAAAGAAAGATGCTATTTTAGTCAAAAAAGCTCTTGAACATTTCATAAAAGCCAATGAAATGACCGATGAAGAAGATATTGGAAAACCAAAAATACTGTATCTATTAGCATTTGGAAATTTAATAATTGGACAGATCGAACAATCATATAGACTTGCATTTAAAGCGAAACGTAGTATAGATGTAGCTATTGAAAACAGTATCTTTTCAATGAATAATATGCGACAAATGCTTGGAGAAAATGATATTGATGCTTTGATCCATCATATTGAAGAAAAATATGCTCAAGTTGTTTATCAAATAGATACAGAAGATGACAATTTTGACGAAAATGTTTTAGATTTTTCACATATTAGTCAAATGTATCCATCTGTTGTCACTAAAGATATAGAGCCAGAATTTTCAATTAACGAAACGGAATTGGCTAAAATGAGCTTTACTGAACATTCTGCACTTTCTAAAAAATGTGCAGAAAATGGTGATCTTGAATCTCTTTTAACAATTTCAAAGTATCGCTTTATACATGGTTCAGCGGGAACAAATGAATTTGATTTCCCCATTATGTGTTATTATTATGGACGGTTATCCAGGATTGAAGAATTAAAAGAGTTATTAATCGAAAAACAATTCCATTTGTTTTTACTGCCAGATTCTTGCAAAGAATTAGCCCAAAATTTACTAAATATTGGTTTGAAATTTCCACATTTAAACGAACAAGAAATTTCTTACCTTCAACAAAAATACTGTGACTCCAAAACTTACCAAGTGTTAGACGCCATTATGTTCGACAGCGATAAACTTTCAAGACCAATTAAAAAATTTGATACTAATTTACTGCGAACTAAAAACACTGAATTTTCAAGGGATTTATTGCTGGATGTCTTTAGCCACTTTTCAGCAAATGAGGACCTTGATGACGGATATTCTGAACTTTATGTATATAGTCGAATTAAAAATAATATTATTCGCAAAAAACATGAACACGTTGGCTTGGGAGAATATTGCATATTCGATCCAATTCTTTCAAATGAATTCTATAACATTTTGAAGAGAAAATACGGAATAGAATGCGCAGATTATTTCGCAGAAATACTTTCCTCAGATGACGACTTAGAGAGTTTTAAAACAGATGACTTTTACATTCTTGATGCAAAAAGAATAGAAGACGTAGCGAATGACTATTTTCAAAATCCTTCTAAAGTTGAAGACTTGAAGATTGAAATTGCTCAACTATGGCTAAATAAAATTAACTCACGTGAAATAAAATTATAGCTAAAAGCTAAAAATCACGAGAATACATATTATATCAGTGCTGTCCGGTTAACTTTTTTTCAATCCCTTTATAATACTCCCTGAATCCTGGACCAGAAGTTTAGTTAAAAAATCACTTAATTTGACTAAACGATATGACCAAACAAACCCGACGCAAATTCACGCCTGAATTCAAGGCAAACGTTGCATTAGAAGCAGCCAAAGACCAAATCACCTTGGCTCAGTTGTCGCAAAAATTTGAAGTAAACGCTGTAACCATTTCAAAGTGTAAATCAGAGTTTTTGGCGAATTTTATCCAGTTCGAATTTTAGGTTCACTTACATTTCCAATGTAAAAGAAACGGAAAATAGCGAACCAGAGGTGCCTGTGGAGAAGCTTCATTATGCGCAAATTGGCAAGATCAAAGTAGAGCTAGACTTTCTAAAAAAAAGTGCAAAGAAATTGGGAATACCCGAGAGCGAATAGAAGCCGTCAAACTGAAACGAAGTCCCACTTCGCAGACAATGCGAATTGCTTTGTATTCCACGCAGTTCGTTGTACTATGCACCAATACCTGAAAAGCCTGAGAATCTGAAGATGATGTCATTGATGGATAAATACTTAACATACCATCCCACAGAAGGGGTTTTATCGATGGTGGAAAAGGACGTGCAACAGACAATATTTTGATCGAGAGCTTCTGGAAAACTATCAAATACAATCACATTTACCTCAATCTTTGCGATACAGGTCTTGAACTATTTAAGGAGTTCAGAACTATATCAAGTGTTATAACTAGAAAAAACACCAAGGCATTGGGATGAAACCCAATAATGCATATTACAAATCTTTAAAACAAAATGCTGCCTAATACAGCGCAAAATATTAAATTAGCATCAATAACCTTTGGGCCCGACAACTAGGGAGTATTATAGTATTTTACATGCAACCAAAATAGTTAGCTATATTCTTGTCAATCGTTGCGATTCGATTTTGTTAATATCTTGTAATGTTATGTTATTTTCAGTTACTAAATTTTCAAGAAATGCGCGGTTTAGTAATGTTATATCATTAGACTTTGCCAAAATTGTTGCTGATGAACTGTAATCATTATTGGTTATTATCATCAGTTTAAATTGTTCTTTAAATCTGTCCTCATAATAATTTTTTCCTGTGTAAATTTCTTGTATTGCTTCAATTCCAACTAAGGATTTTGTTTGTTTAGCTTGAATAAGATAATTTTCTCCCTTTTTTAAAAGCACAATATCAACACCCTTGTCATTAGAATACGGTGTTAGATATACTTCAAAACCTTGTGTTTTGTATAATGCTCCGATTGTTGCTTCAAACAAATTGGGGTTTAACCGATCAATTTCAGTGAGGGTTTGAAATTTGGGTTTACTTTCGGTTTTTGTTCCAAAAATAGTTCCAAATATTTCATCAGGTGTAATTTCAGCTTGTTCTGTTGGAAATAAAGTATTACTTGCCAAAGATTTTTTGTTATTCAATAAAGCATCAAGAACTTCATCAAAAGATTTCATTCTATTACCTTCTTGGTCTTTCATTTCTTCTGGAAATATTGCCATAGGATAATAGACAAAAACATCTTTTTGTTGACCTATACGATAAGCCCTGTCAGTCGCTTGTTCTTCTTTCGCAGGATTCCAATGCCGTGTGTAATGAACAATATGATTGGCTTTGGTTACATTCAAGCCAACACCTGCTGAAATGGGCGACATAATGATCACATTGAAGCCTTCATCCTCCTGAAAACGGTCAATGGTTTGTTGTCGGCTTAGTTTAGATTTCCCTTGAAGCTGTTTTGTAGTTGGTGTATCTCCATTTATAATACTTGTGAAAACTCCAAAGGTATCGTAAACAACTTTCTGCAACATCTTTTGAGTTTCTCGCCTGTCAGCAAAAATAATTACTTTTTCATTTTTGGATTTTATATCCGCTAAAATACCCACGGTAGTTTGAAGTTTAGAGGAACTATTTATAAGTTCATCACTAGAAAACTTCAAAATTTGACTTTCTAATAAATACGGATGGTCCGAAATGTCTCTAACTGCCCAAAGTGATTTCAATTTTTGATTTCTTTTTTCCACACCTTCCAATTCTGAATCATTCGCCATTTCAATTTCCTGCTTGTATCTATCTATTTGAACGGTCGGCATCACTCTTTTAATTCTTGAATTTTGATCATCGTGCTTTTTAGGCAAATCTTTTGCGACATCACTTTTTAATCTTCTTTTTATAAATATTCCAATGTTGTTGCGAAGTTGTTCCGTTAATGTTCTTATGTCTGTATTTTCATCACTCAAAGGTTTTTGGTATTCTTTCGCAAAATCTTTGGCATTGCCTAAAAGTCCTGGAACTGCAAAGTCCATTAAACACCAAATATCAACCAAGGTGTTTTCTACTGGTGTTCCTGTAATTGCAATTTTAAAATCGGCTTTCAATGCTTTACTTGCATTGGTTATAAGCGTTCCTGGTGTTTTTATTTTTTGTGCTTCGTCCAATGCTATTATTGCAAAATCAACCAATCCTAAACTGATTTGATAAGACCTTAGTGTTTCATAATTAGTTAAAATAATTTGTTTGAATTGTAGCCGTTTTGCATCTTGTTGGTTATGAATTGGGTTATTTTCTTTTGTTAAAGATACACCACTATACAGTTTACACAATGGTAAATTCTTTGGACTAAAAAATTTCTCATATTCGTTTTCCCAATTTTCAAGCAAGCTAACGGGGGCCACAATTAAGTATGGTTTGCCTTCATTATAACTTTGGCTGTGCCATTCTATGAAATACAAAAGTTGCAAGGTTTTACCTAAACCCATATCATCAGCAAGCAATCCACCAGCAAAATTTTCTTTAAACAAAGATTGCAGCCAAGAAACACCTTCTTTTTGATGTTCTTTTAAGGTGATGTTATTTTTTAAATTTGGTATTTCATAGAAGCTATGTTTCAAATTTTCGGGCAACTCATTTCCATTTGAAAACTCGGTAAGTTCTGCATTTTCTTTAATTATCAGAACTTCGTGATCTGTTTGCTTCTCATGTTTTATTGGTTTTCTTGGATTTTCAAATTGCTTTTTCGCAATCTTGATAAATTTTACAGCATCTTCAATTGGAATTTCAGCGTTTTCCCATACAACGGTTTGCTTTTTTTCATTTATAGCTTTTTCCTTCTGCTCAATGAAGTCATTTAGTTTTTCAGGAGTTTTGAAATAAATTTTCTTTTCTCCGTGAACCTTATCTTTTATTACAATGCCTGGAATCCATTGTGATTTATATGGACTTGCAAAAGGGTAGAACTTTGGACTATAAACGCCAATTTCTTTTACTCTGTCGCTGTAAAAAACAGTAAAATCAATTACATCATCATCAAAAAACAATTCTGGGTGCTCAATGATTTTCTGAATTGCTCCTTGGTCTGAAATTTTTCTATGAGTTTTAATTTTTCGAAGTTCAACTTTCTGATTTTCTGTAATAACTACTCTTGTTGTTTCGCCATTGTTTGAAGAAACAGGATAAACATCACGTATCATTGGCAACTTATCGAAAGTATTGGTAAAACCTATTGCGTTATCAATTTCAACTGATGGTATAATTTCAAAAATGCCATTATTGAAATCAACATCCAATTTAATTTTTTCAGGAACATATAATTCCTGATTGTTTAAAAATTGCTCCAAGGTCAACCCACTTTCTTTTGAAAGTGATTTTAATTCTGATAATTTTTTAAGATTAATAAAATTCCCTTTTTCGCTATCGGATAATTCGTTGAATTCGTCAATCGCTTGACAGAGCAAATACTGGTTTTCGGAAAGTAGATACACGTTTTCTTCTACTTGTAAAATTGCTCCATTTCGAATTGTCTTTAATCTTGTTCCGTTCGGAGCAAAGTCATAAAATCCATATTTGAACTTAAAAGAATTATGTGTTAAAATTCCGCTTGATTCTACAAAAATCTCATAAGGATAACCTTCAGGCAAATCCAATATTTGCTTGTCTATATCATTTAACCTTAAAATATCAATACTATCAACTTCACAAGTGTGTTCCGTGTAATCCGCTAATCCGTTATCATACAATTCTTTAAGAATTGCAAGTTGAGATAGATTTTCTGATTGTAGTTTTTTCCATTCAGAAACAGAAATATTGCTCTCAGTTTCATTTAGGAAAAAGAAAGAAAATTTGTTGTTAGCTTGAATATATTTAAACATTTATTCCTGCTATATTTTTAAACCAATACTCAAAAACTTGTTCCCATCTTAAATCTCCATCATTATGAGTTAAACGACCTTCTATGTTAGTGTCATTTATACTGTATCCAGAACGATAAACAAGCATTGGCATTGAGCCATTTCTTAATTCATCTACACTTTCTAAACGATAATTTAAATTTGGTTTATTATTACCATTCATTTTGTAAGCATAAAAAGCATAACCAGCATCACTAAATTCAATGAGCATATAGTCTCCTATGTAAAGTATAAATGCCGACACTTCTCTGTTGCTTGAAACAACTTGAAATCGCCCGTCTAAATATTCTACAATTCTTCTGTCTCTCTTGAGAATATATTTAGTTTGAGTCGGTCCGTAAACTTTAAAAGAAACTCTATTCTTTGAAGCCACTCTAAGCCAAAAACGTTTTCTTCTTTCATCATTGATACAAACTCTAAAAAAAATATCAATGAAATGTTTAGCAATCCATTCGTCTAGAATATTTCTTGCTTCAATGATTTCACTTCGTTCAATATCAGTTGCATTTTCAAAAGCACTCCAATTTGAAACATTGCTTGGGTCACCTATTTGAGTAAAAGCAATTCTTTTTATACTGTCTTGAAGTTCGGAAAATTCAGGCTTATTCGCTTGTATAATTATTTTACTGATTAATCTTTTATTTGTAATTGAACTATTATGTTTAAGTAAGGCTTGATTCAAATTTTCAATTTCAGTTGATATATTATTTTTGTTCCTTTCGTAATAATTTACAATAACTTTAGAGAAATAGGCATAATCAAACCACGATTCAGGAACACCTAATATTTTTGTAGCTTCTTGAATTGGCTTATTAAGTTTTGCTATGGTGTCGCCTAATTCCGAATCTCCATCTTTTAAGTTGAAAAATATTTTGTTTTTTTTGAATAAGGCTAATGTATTTCGATTGCCTGAATAATTAACTAATTTTTGACTGATGAAATGCTCTAATTGCTCTAATGATTTCGGATATCTTGTTTCCCAATTCCTCAAAAAGCAATCTATCAAACCAACCAAAAATGAATCCCGCCAGTTTGATTCTAACAATGTCAAAGCATATTTCAACTCGTTTTCATTGATAAAAATGGAAGTTAAACTCTGTTCTGAATGATTCAAGGAATAGGTAAGCGTTCTTAATTCTCTTCGTTCGAAACTCACATCTGTTATTATAATAGATTTTTTAAATTTTCTAAACACTTGAGGTATCAGATTATTCCCTGAAAATGTAAACGAATTTGCTCCAACTTCTTCTGATATTTTTTGAAGTTTGTCAATTCTATGTTCATTCAAAGATGTAACGGCAATTGGAATAATCTTTTGTGCCGTCTGCTGAAATGAAGTCGGTGAAAAATGAAATTGCAAAATGTCCTGGATCGTTAACATACTAGTTTCTTCTTCCGTTCAACTTACTCAGTTGTTCAGTTAGTTCTTCTAAAATATCTTCTTGTTTTGACGATGCTCCTGCAAGTGATTCCGCTGTCTTGGTCAATGCATCTGTGTATTTAACTAAATAAGTTTCAAGACTTCCTCCCACAGTCGCTTGGTAATCTTTTAACCCAATTGTTATTTTTCCAAAAATTTCTTGTAGTCCTTTTTCTATAATTTCAAATTTCTGTGCGTAATCGGCAGAAACAATTTTTGCTGTTTCTAAAGATTTTTGAATTTCAGTAATTGTATTGGAATTGTTTTGTAAGAACTGGTTTGAGTGCTTAGAAAACTCGTTTTGCGATTCCCCGAATTTACTTGATGATGAGTTTATTTCCTGAGAAATATTTCTAAAAGTTGAAATCACCGTTTCAAGTTCTGATTGAGCTTGATTAAGTTTTGAAATGCTACCGTTTACTTCCATGGATAGTCCATTCATTTTTTCAATACTTAAATTGAAAGCACTCAAAAGATTTTCAGAAACTTGTAAGTTTTTAGATTGTTCGGTTAATAATGTTTGTTGTCCAGTTTGTAAACCTCCGACCTGTTCTCTCAATATTTCACTCATATGTTCAACCTGCATTTTCATTTGGTTGGTAGATTCTTCGGATTGAGAAAGTGTTTGCCTAGAAATTTGTTGCACAACGTCTTGTAAACCCCTAAAGTTCTCATTGAGGTTATCTGTCATTTTCTGCAATTTTAAGGGGAAATCCGATAACGATCCACCTGCTTGACCAAGTAATCCAGCCAATCGTTCCATTTCATTTTTAGTATCTCCGCTCATTGAAGTTTTAAATTCTTCGACCATTTTACCCATAGATTCCTGCAGATCTTTAACAATATTTTGGGTCATATCAGTTGCTGGGTCTTTGAGTTTGTTGCCTAAACTCTCAATTTCGGCTTTCACCAATTTTAACTCAGCTACCACTCCTTCTGCTGGATTATTTAAAATTTCCTCAAAACCTGCTGAAATCGTTAATGCTAAATCAGAAGAAAATGTTTGTAAGGATGTTGATTGCTTTTGAGATTCTTTATAAATATCACGGAAAATATTTCCTGGTCTAATTGTGTTCCCGTTTTCATCGATAGAAGAGAAATTATTTCTTAATTCTTCAATGACTTCGATAAGTTTGTTTATGGCTTTAGTTTCATCACTTAAAACTCCTTTTTCATTTTTGTTTTTTACAAATGCTATTCGTTTTGAAAAGATAATGGAAAGCGCTATTCCAACTATAGAAGCAAAAAATGCTGTTTTTAATCCCTGCAGTAATGTTGGAATACTTTTTTCAATGTCATCAGGATTAAAGAACCATAAGCCGTAAGCAATACCACCAAAAGTCCCTAAAATACCTATTGTAGTAAACATTGAAGGAATTAATTCTAAGTCATTTAGATTTACTTCACTGTAGTTTTTCTTCGCAATATTGAGTACATAGATTCCATAAATAAGATATGAAAACATCGATATTGTGATAAAGATTTCAACTATGTTCATTTTTGTTCAATTTTTTTAAGTGCTTCGTTAATAATGTCTTCGCTAGTTGTTACAATTCTAAATTCAACTCGTCTTGATTTGTCATTGTCAATTGGCTGCTTGCTGCCAAATGCTATTTTAAATTCTTTATCTACAGTTCGTCCGTATGAAAGACCATTGGCTGTCAACCAATACTGTAATCTATCTTTTTTATTTGGTTCTAGATTAATAAAACAATCTTGTTGTCTCAGAAATCCTAAAACATTTCTTGCTCTGTTTTGAGACAATTCCATATTGTCAATGTAGGGGTCGCTCGTTTTATTAATGGGTTTAGTATTTGTGTGTCCTTCGATACGAATTTCTGCAATTTTATCAATGTATTTATCTTGTAAAACAACTCTTAAATATTTAGGCAGAAACTCTCTTAAAATACTTTGGAAAGTAGTAGTAACATCTGATTTTCCTTCATCAAACAAAACCTGTGGATTTGTAAATTTTATTGACAAATCATTGTCAAGTTTTAAATTCCATTTTGCAAAATCTTTTTTAAAAGCTTCATTTAATTCGATATATAAAGCGACTTTTGATTCTTCATAGTCCTTAAATATTTGATTTTGTTCCTTCTGTCGCTTTTCCATCAATGCCATATAAGAAATAGACATGAAAAGAAAAATCACCATTAAAACTGTCATAAGGTCGGCCAAGGGAATCCAATGACTTTCTTTCTTCGTTCCTGACATTTATTTCTCTGTATTATTTAAGAATGTGGAATGTAATTTTGTGCGATGGGTTGCAATTCTTTTGGTTTTGCGAAAGCGTATAATTGCCTATTCATTTTTTTAGTCTTTTTAATTTAGCATTGTCTATGTTTTAGTGACAGCTAATTCAGTTATACTCTCAATGATAATTCGCTTTGGGATTCAATAGGGCCTTTTTGCGCAATTTCATTTAACATATAATCCCTCCAAAATTAATCAAAATCAAGAAAATAACCATATCGGTTGATAATAACCTGCAATGGTAAATAATAGTCAACTAGCATCCAACAATCATCTCAAATATTGTCTACTCAAAAGGAAAAATAAATTAAAACTCCATCGGCATTCACGCTGCAATGACCGTCTCAGAAATGATTAACAGTTTCGATAAAGCTGATTCCATTAGACCAAGATGGCGATCACTTTTGGATCATTAGCAAATGTGATGGTCTATGCAGCTGACTCTGCCGGAGTTGAATATGTGATCAACGGTTTCGACAAATTATCCGGTTAGATTAGTTAAAAAATTGCCCTCGTTCAGTTGGTTTAGATAAATTCATCCAATAAATGACCACAGGCTCCAACTCTTCTGATTTTCCATTGGAATTTACATCTTTACGAGCAAAAATGTATAAATAGTCATTAATGTGATCATATTCAGATTTAATCACATTTAGATTTTTGGGAATTAGTTCAGATATTTTATCGCCTGACATATCAAATAGATATAACCTTCTCAAGTCCTTATCATTGATAAAACTATCCTTATTTGTATCTTCGTCATACGCTGAAACCATGATGTAATCTCGTAATATACGTTTACCTTTTAATGTATCTATTGTTTCGGTTGGATAATAAATAGTGTTTATTAACAATGGTTTATTAAACAATGCTTTTTGTTTTTTTTGATTTAGATCATGGATGTATACATTTACCATTTTACGCCCATAAACTGCTCTAAAACCCGGAATTAAGTTATTATTCCAGTTATCGTTTGTTATACCTGGGGCGGGATAAGAGTAATGAAAATCAGGTGAACCAGAATAGAATCCATCAGTGTAATTGTTTTTCAGCATCTGAAAAATAGGCGTAATTCGAATGTTTGGATATCTAGTGATTAAAATGTTTTGGGGACGTGAGGCTACATTACTTGCATTTGATGGAATCTCATTGCAATCAACACTCGAACCCTCTGTTGCTCTTGTAAGAGTTTGTCTCCTACTCTTCTTTTGATTATCAGAACAGCTCAATATTAAACATATACTTAAAAGGCGAAAAACGATTGTGATCTTCATTTTATTAGGATTAGTTTTTTTATTATTCGGATTGCAGCGCTTAGTTATTGATTGGGCTAAAATAGTATTTTACCTATGTATTAAAAAGGGAATTCAGATGAATCTGTTATTAACCCCAAGGCCAACAACACAACAAATATTATATTCGTATTCATAATGACCATTCAAAACAAGTATATTTTTTTTATTTATAATTCAGATAAAAACGATCTCACAACTGAAAAAATAATGAGATGGCGGGATCTGTTCATTAATGAAAACATATACATTGACAGTTGCGGTATTGATTTAGCTCGTGATGAATATTCAGACTATTCAGACGCTATTAATATAATTTTAAAGTCAACAATTGAAAAATCTGATGTAGTATTTTTACTAATCACAGAAAACACACACCTAGATTCACAAACAATGGAGCATTTAAAAATAGCCATTGAATGCCGCAAGAAAATTATTGGATTTGTTTCTGAAGCCATCAAAAATCTAAATGATTACTGGCTAAAATTCAGACTGAATTCTATATTACCTTTGCAAGACGATGTAATTTTAAATCAGATTAAGAATATCAGAAATTCAACTTTTCCAATCCAAAAAGACCGTGATATTCTTGATATCTCTTAGATAAAGATCATAATAACTCTTGAATAAGTCCGCATTTTTTAATTTATCACCGTACATTAAAAAATTGTAAACATATATATCCTCATTCAGATTGTTGTTAAATCTAAATTTATCCAAATCGAAGGTTTTTGATATGAAATTGCGTAGATACAGCGGTGAAAGGACTTTCAATTGCATGGCATATTTTATCACCTCTTCAAATTCTTCTTTATTTAAATTATGTTTACAACTAAACAGAATTACCATGGATTTATAATCTTTGGGATACTTTTTCATTCTTTTGTTCTTTATTACTAAAACTGAAATAAATCACTCTCCTACATCAAAAAAATCTTATTGATGTTCAGTTCATATTCTATGCAAAACTATGAGGTTTGTAATTAAATTCAGTTTCAAGATTAAATGTGTACATATATCTTTTTGGTACTGCAATACTACAATTCATCTATGCAGTTTTACTTCACACATTTAAATGTGTTATTTTCAATTAGCTTCGAGATAAATTTAGAAATCGTAATTTAACCACAAATGCCCACCCCATCACCCATATCACAGAAATTCAGATCCCTCAAAAACTTCTTAAAATCGAAATTCCCGAAGTCGAAAAAAATATATTTACTGCGGTTTTGCCTATTCTTCATGAGCTATGCAATGATCATTTTCGTTGATCTGTATTATCTTGGAAATAAAAACCATTGGAACACCTTTGACAAAATACGTATAAAGACCTACCTTAAGTCGGTGATTTATGTAGGATATACCACCCCTCCAATCGGGCCGCTCAGAATGATGCACTACTCCAGCCGACTTGGAAATGCATTCTTAAAAAAGGAAATGGCCAATCCGCCGCTAATATTGTAGCAGAAAACCAATAACATGCCTCACACTCCTATTATCATTGCCACCAACACCATTAAATCTGCCTTCCTAGGCCTGGCCATTGGTGATGCGCTCGGGGTTCCGGTGGAGTTTAAGTCAAGAGAATACTTGAATGAAAATCCGGTGACAGATTTTATGGGATTTGGAACGCATTCGCAGATGCCAGGCACCTTTTCCGACGATGCATCGATGGCGTTTTGCCTTGCCGAAAGTTTGATTCAAGGATATGAATTAGATCGTACAGCACAGTATTTTCTTAAATGGTATAAGGAGCAATACTGGACGGCACGCGGTAATATTTTCGATATTGGACTTACAACCCAAGAAGTCATGCAAAAACTCGCCGATGGTCATTCGCCTAAACACAGCGGCAAATACACCATCAACAGCAATGGAAATGGTTCCCTCATGCGAACATTGCCCTTGGCATTTTACACCGCCAATCTGCCCATCCACGAGCGCTTTCGAATCACCACGGAGGTTTCCAAAATTACTCATGCGCATGCCTTATCCTATATCAGTTGCTTCTATTACACCGAATTTGCCCGTGAACTCATCCAAGCCAAAACCAAGGAGGAGGCAATCCAAAATCACATCCTGAACTTCACGAATTTCCTCTCTACCATATCCCTTGATGAAGACACCCTGCCCTACTTCGCGCGGCTGCTTTCAGCAGATTTCGCCAGTTTAACGTCCCCCGAAATAAAAAGCACGGGATTTGTGATTGACACTCTCGAAGCCGGCATGTGGTGCTTCTTGAACACCTCCAATTTTTCGGATGCCGTTCTCAGGGCCGTAAACCTCGGCAATGATACCGATACCGTGGGATGCGTTACCGGGGGACTTGCCGGACTTTTTTACCCCCTCAGCTCCATTCCCGCCCATTGGATTTCGCAACTCGCCCGCTCTGAAGACATCGTGAATCTCGCAGAGCGTTTAGAGTTTAGAGTGTAGGGTTGAGAGTTTAGAGTTGAGAGTCAATCAGAAAGATGTTTGAAAACCTTATATTTGTGTTATGAATTTGGACAACCCAACTTTAGAAGCCATCAAAGAGTACTTTAGAACTCGACCAGTTCTTAAAGCATATTTATTTGGCTCCTATGTTAGGGGACAAGCTGACAACCAAAGCGATATTGATATTTTAGTCGACTTAGATTATTCTCAAAGGATCGGTTTAGGTTTCGTTCAAATGCAAATAGATCTCGAGCGAATTCTTAAAAAGAAAGTAGACTTAGTATCTTCTAACAGCCTGTCAAAATATATTAAGCCAATAGTTGAGAACGAAAAGAAGCTAATTTATGCGCGGTAGATTAGGAGACAATGCTCGGTTGAAACATATACTTGATGCAATTGTCGAAATAGAATCCTATTTAATCGACACTGATTATGAAGCATTTCTGAACAATTCAATAATGAGATTGGCTTGCATAAAACAAATGGACTTCAATCTAAAGAATGTAATTCGAGAAAATTGCATAAATTGCATTCATGTTAACCAGAGCAGAAATAGAAAGTAAATTAAGGCAAATGAAGCCGGAACTTGCTTACAAGTTTCACGTTAGTCAAATTGGCTATTTCGGCTCATTCGCAAATGACAAACAAACTGAAAGTAGCGACCTAGATATACTTGTTGAATTTTCAGAGCCAATCGGCTGGGAGTTCTTCACACTTGAACGTTTTCTGGAACAATCATTTGGAATCCCGATTGACCTCGTAACAAAAAATGCTCTTAAAGAAAGAATCAAAGACCCTATTTTAAACCAAGTCAACTACATTTGAAACCGAGCGAAAGAAATCCAATTCTTTATTTGGAAGACATGAAATTGTCTATGGAAAGAGTACAGGAATACATTGAAGGGCTCGATTTTCAACATTTCAAGTGGGACTATAAGACTGTTGATGCAGTAATCCGAAATTTTGAAATTATTGGTGAAGCAAGTAAAAATTTGCCCAGGCAGTTAAAAGATAAATATTCGAATATTCCGTGGGAGGAAATGTACCGCTTAAGAAATAGAATATCACACGAGTACTTTGGAATTGACTATGAAATTCTTTGGGATATTGCAAGCAATCATTTGCCTCAGAATTATGCTGACATTTTAAGGGTTATAGAAGTCGAACGTCAGTCGTGAATCCGCACTAGGCATTTATAGCATTCGTCCAAAATTGTAAATACTATTTTAGTTTAGACTTCCTAGCTAATCGGCAGACACATCGTTAAATTTGAGCAAGGCGGTAAGAAAAAGGTAGAATATGGAAGTTTTCTTGATGAAAAGCTTTCAAAAGACCTTCCACGATTATATGGGAAGGGGAATAGTAGATCTAACTTGCTTTACATGAGATAACTTTAACTGACTTTCCCAAAAAGTGAGACGCTGTCTAACGTATTGGGTTGGAGCCATTATTTTGAAATTTTACGTTCCGACAACGAACTTGAAATCAGCTTCTACATCAAACAAGCAGAGAAAGAAAATTGGAGCGTGAGAGAACTTAAACGACAAATGAAAAGTATTCTATTTCATCGTTTAGCTTTAAGTAAAGACAAAAACGGAATTTTGGAACTTTCCGAGCAGACGATGATGGAAAATTTAAAACTCGCACCAGCGGTGAGAGAAAGAAATAAAGACATTTCTAATACCTTCAAAGTCGGCTACGTTTTTGAATTTTTGAACTTGCCGGACCCTCATAGTGAAACCGACTTGCAGCGCGGACTTGTAAGTCAAATGAAAATCCTAGCATTGGAGTTCTCTTGTGCAAGGACAAAGACAGTGAAGTTGTAGAATATGCTTTGAGTAGAAGCCTTTCTCCAACAATGGTTTCTGAATATAAAACAAAACTCCCCGACAAGAAAATTTTACAACAAAAACTGCACGAACTATTTGATACTGAAAAGGGCAATAAATAGAGTGAATGTTGCTAACTAAGAGTTTAGGGTTGAGAGTTGACGGCTTCGCCGGAGACTGACGGCTTCGCCGGAGACTGACGGCTGCGCCGGAGACTGATGGCTGTGCCAGAGACTTTGAGACTGGCGCTCCGCGTGGCTGGGCAGCTTCGCTGCTGCTATCAGCTATCAGCTATCGGCTGTCGGCCGACCACCGACCACCGACCACCGACCACCGATCACCGATCACCGATCACCGACCACCGACCACCGACCACCGAAAACCGACCACCGAAAACCGATTACCGCCCCCACATAACAATTAATTCATAAATTATACCGAAATTCGCGCAATTTTAATTTTAACATGTCTCAACTGCGCAACATTGCAATCATCGCCCACGTTGACCACGGGAAAACCACTCTGGTCGACAAAATGCTCCACCAAGCCAAACTATTTCGTGAAAATCAAGACTTCGGCGAACTTATTCTAGATAATAATGACCTCGAACGCGAACGCGGAATTACCATCCTAGCGAAAAATGTTAGCGTCATCTGGAAAGGCACCAAAATTAATATCATCGATACCCCTGGTCACGCCGACTTTGGCGGTGAAGTTGAACGTGTATTGAATATGGCCGACGGTGTGCTTCTGCTTGTAGATGCCTTCGAAGGACCTATGCCCCAAACCCGTTTTGTATTGCAAAAAGCCCTTGCCCTTGGCAAGAAGCCTATTGTGGTTATTAATAAGGTGGATAAACCAAACTGTGATCCCGAAAAAACCCATGACGATATCTTCGACCTTTTCTTTAACCTAGGTGCTAACGAAGAGCAACTCGACTTTACCACCGTTTTCGGTTCTGGTAAAAATGGTTGGTTCGGTCCTGATTTTAGAAATCCTACGCCCGATTTGACTTTCTTGATGGATACCATCGTGAAAGTGATTCCTGAGCCTCACGTAGAAGAAGGAACCAACCAAATGCAAATCACCAGCTTAGACTATTCTAGCTTTACAGGTCGTATTGCCATTGGTAGATTGAAGCGCGGACATTTGAAAGAGAACATGCCCGTTTCGTTGGTGAAGCGCGATGGACGTATTGAAAAGCATAAAATCAAAGAAATTTATACTTTCACCGGATTGGGTAAAGCCAAGGTAACCGAGGTTACTGCTGGTGATATTTGTGCGGTTACGGGATTGGAAAACTTCGAAATTGGAGATTGTATCTGCGATCTTGAAAATCCAGAAGCATTGCCACAAATGAAGATTGACGAGCCTACCATGAGTATGCTTTTTGCCATCAACAACTCTCCTTTCTTTGGTAAAGAGGGTAAGCACGTGACTTCTCAGAAGATTCGTGAGCGTTTGATGAAAGAGACCGAGAAAAACTTGGCATTGAGGGTTCAAGAGACCAACTCTGCTGATCAGTTTTTGGTTTTTGGACGTGGAATTCTTCACTTGGGCGTATTGGTTGAAACCATGCGTCGTGAAGGTTATGAATTGCAATTGGGTCAGCCCCGCGTCATTTTGAAAGAAATCGACGGCGTTAGATGTGAACCTATTGAGATATTGACCGTTGACGTACCTGATGCACACTCAGGTAAAGTAATTGAATACGTGTCCCAAAGAAAAGGTGAAATGCTTAGCATGGAACCTAAGGGTGATATGGTTCGTTTGGAATTTGAGGTTCCTTCTCGCGGACTTATTGGCTTGAGAAACAATTTGTTGACTGCTACCCAAGGGGAGGCCATCATGGCGCATAGATTCAAGGCATACGAAGCTTACAAAGGTGAGATTCCGGGTCGTATCAACGGAGTATTGATATCCAAAGAAAAAGGAAGCTCTACGGGCTATTCTATGGACAAGTTGAAAGACAGAGGAAACTATTTCATTCCTACGAATTCGGAGATTTATGCCGGACAGATTGTTGGTGAGCACATCAAGCCAGGAGATTTGGTGTTGAACCTTTGTACTGCTAAGCAGTTGACCAACTTCCGTGCTGCGGGTAAAGACGATAGCACTGTTTTGGCGCCACCAAAGGTGTTTTCATTGGAGGAAGCAATGGAATACATTCAGGGAGATGAGTACGTTGAGGTAACCCCTGAAAACATTCGTTTGAGAAAGATTTTGTTGGATGAGAACGAGCGTAAGCGCGCATCCAATAAGTTAGAAACCATGAGTTAATTATATTATCTTCGCATCACAAAAGATCAGACCATGAAATTTGATATTGCTGTCATAGGTAGTGGACCCGGCGGTTACGTTGCTGCCATCCGCGCTTCACAATTGGGTAAAAAAGTTGCCATCATCGAAAAAGCAGATTTAGGTGGTGTGTGTTTGAACTGGGGTTGTATACCCACCAAAGCCTTGTTAAAGAGTGCTCAGGTGTTCGATTACATCAACCACGCATCTGACTACGGAATTTCCGTAGCTGACGTTAAAAGCGATTTCGACGGCATGATTAAACGCAGTCGCGGAGTTGCCGATGGAATGAGCAAGGGTATTGCCTTCTTGATGAAGAAAAACAAGATTGAAGTCATCAAAGGAACTGCAAAATTGGCCGGTAAAGGCAAAATTGCAGTTACTGGAGAAGATGGTAAAGTAAATACCGTTGAGGTAGATCATACTATTCTTGCAACAGGTTCAAGAAGCCGCCAATTGCCAAACATTCCAATTGATGGAAAACACGTCATTGGATACCGCGAGGCGATGGTTCTTCCAAAGCAACCTAAAGAAATGTTGATCATTGGTAGCGGTGCTATTGGAATGGAGTTCGCATACTTCTACAACACCATCGGTACCAAAGTGACCATCGTTGAGTTCATGAGCCGCATTCTTCCTGTGGAAGATGAGGAAGTGAGCAAGGCCATGGCCATGTCATACAAGAAAAAAGGCGTTGAAATTCTTACAGAATCAAGCGTTGAGAAAGTAGATATTAAAGGCGACCGTTGCACCGTGAGCATCAAGACCGCAAAAGGTGTTGAAACCCGTGAATGCGACATCGTTTTGAGCGCAGCAGGCGTTGAAACCAACCTTGAAAACTTAGGTTTAGAGGAGATGGGCGTTAAAACCGAAAGAGGTAAAGTAGTGGTAGACGAGTTCTACAAAACTACCGTTCCTGGCGTATATGCCATCGGTGATATCGTACCAGGTCCAGCTCTTGCGCACGTGGCTTCTGCAGAAGGAATCATTTGCGTTGAAGCTATCTGCGGACACCACCCCCAGCCGTTGAACTACGGTAACATCCCAGGTTGTACTTACACTCATCCTGAGGTTGCTTCAGTGGGACTTACTGAGGCTCAAGCTAAGGAAAAAGGGTACGAAATTCGCGTGGGTAAATTCCCCTTCAGTGCAAGCGGAAAAGCCAGCGCTAGCGGACATAAAGACGGATTTGTTAAGGTTATTTTCGACAAGAAATACGGTGAGTGGTTGGGTTGCCACATGATGGGCGAAGGTGTTACAGACATGATCGCTGAAGCAGTGGTTGCTCGTAACCTTGAAACTACCGGTATGGAAGTGTTGAAGTCAGTGCATCCGCATCCCACCATGAGCGAAGCCGTGATGGAAGCAGTAGCACAGGCCTACGATGAGTGTATACACTTATAAGCAGAGGCATGCCTTTGCAGTCGTTTACCTTCAATCCTCTGGCTGAGAACACCTACATCCTCTGGGATGACAACACCAAACACGCCGCCATCATTGATGCCGGCATGTACAACCGAGACGAATGTCAACAGATTAAGTCTTTTTTAGAAGACCATCAATTGACACTCACTCACTTGTTAGGTACTCACGCACATATTGATCACATTTTTGGTAATTGGTACATCAAGCAAGAATTTGCTGATGTACCATACTACCTTCACGCCGATGACGTGAAAATGATTCAGCGCTCCGACGCCATGGCCGCAGTTTGGAGCCTAGATTATACTCCTTCTCCCCTCCCCGATCACTACGTTCAACACGGAGATTCCATTGTCATTGGAACCCTGAAGTTGGATGTTCGATTCGTTCCTGGACATTCACCCGGACACGTGATTTACATCCAAGAAGACGAAAACATAGCCATCGTAGGTGATTGTGTTTTCCAAGGATCTATTGGTAGAACCGATCTTCCCGGAGGAAACCACGATCTACTTTTAGAGAAAATTCGTTCAGAAATCTTTACCCTTCCGGCAGACATGAAATTGTTCTGCGGACACGGACCTTCCACCACCGTGGAACACGAAATCAAACACAATCCTTTTTTTCAGTAAAGTGTTAGTATAGGCGTGCTGTCTCAAAAGCTAGATTATATCGCCCAATTACTCACCGAAGTCGGAATCACCCAATGGGTGGTATCTCCAGGTTCTAGAAATGCACCTATTGTAGCGGCACTTTTACGAAACGGACATAATCTTCACAGCCTCCCAGATGAGCGATCAGCGGCTTTTGCTGCCCTAGGCATGGCTCAAGCAAATCAATTCCCTGCGGCGTTTCTTTGCACATCGGGATCAGCCTTAGTCAACGCTTTCCCAGCGGTGGTTGAAGCGTATTACCAACGCATACCCTTGCTGATTGTATCGGCTGACCGCCCCGAAGAACTCATTGACCAATGGGACGGCCAAACTTTGAGACAACCCGGTATTTTTGGAACCTATTCCCGGCACGCACATCATTGCAATCCGAGAAAAACTGATTTTGCTCAACTTCAACAAGGACTCTACTCTTTATTTACGGAAGCATTCATTGACATTCCCGGTCCAATCCATTTAAATATAGCACTTTCGGAGCCCATATACGAAGGTATTTCAGAAAATGCCACTCATTTTGAGGTTCCTCCGTTTGTATTTAAAGCCATCAAGCAACCCGAAGTCACCATAGACTCGGTCGCGCAACAGTTGAATGGGTTTTCAAAAATTGCCGTTTTGGTAGGACAAAATCCTCCATCAGATACTCTTTCTTCTGTTTTAGCTCAATTGGAAAATCACTTACCAGTTTTCACCGACGTTTGCAGTTCACAACAGCAATTCGGTTTAAAAGGTTGGGATTTCGCTCTATTGAAAAGAGATATTCCTTCAGATTTATCCCCTGATTTATTGATCACCCTAGGAACGGTTACCCTGTCTAAACCCCTTAAAAACTTCCTCAAGAAACACAAACCCAAGCACCTGCATCTCGGTTCTTACAGTGAAATTGGAGATCCCTTTGAAACGGCACCCAAATGGATACCTTGTTTTGAAGCAGATTATTTGCAAGGTGTTGTAGAATGCTTGAAGGAGCAGAATGCCCTTGATCAGCATTTCCTTACCTGTAAGAATTTTCTGGCTGACTGGAATCACTTTTTAGGAAATCAAACCTTAAAACCCCAAGATTTATCAGAACCCTTCGCTTCAGAATTGGCTTGGATGAAGGCGTTGTTTCAGAAACTGAATGGAGATCATTTGGTGCATTTGGGTAATTCGATGTCGGTTCGCTACGGAAGTTGGTCCACTCCCACCCAAGCTCAGATTTATTCAAACCGCGGAGTCAGCGGCATTGATGGTTGTTTGAGCACCGCTGTGGGCTCAGCATGGGCAAATCTAGATAAAACCGTAATTGCCATTGTAGGTGATGTGACCGCCGTATATGATTCAAACGCCTTTTGGACCAACCTACCTCCAAATTTGAGAGTGGTCATATTCAACAATACCGGCGGAAGAATTTTTGATTGGATTGAAGGGCCTAACTCATATGAACCCTTACGAGAGTTCATTCATACGCCCAGAAAGTTCAACTTTAAGCATCTAGCTGCCCAATTTGAGGTTGAACATGCTTCTTACCGCATTTCGGAAATTGATAACAGCATTCAGGATTTATTTTTTGCAAAAAATGCAAAACTTATTGAGCTTATTTCTCAATAACGCGTGCGATCTAAGTCGCGTTGGATGTCTTTTTCTTTAAGGTCTTCGCGCTTATCGAAGGTTTTCTTACCTTGACCAAGACCAATTTCTAGCTTGAAAAATCCGCGATCGCTTTCAAACAACCTTACTGGAAAAACGGCATAGCCTTTTGATTTGATGCGCGCTTCAATTTTGGCTAATTCGCGTTTATTGAGAAGGAGTTTCCGATCTCGCATGGGTTCATGGGCATCATAACTGGCCTGCTTCCATTCCGATATATGCACATTTCTCAAGAAAAGCTCTCCATTTTCCATATAGCAATACCCATCACCCATATTCACGGAATTGCTTCTGATGGACTTTACCTCAGAACCTCTCAATTCCATACCGGTTTCAAATCGTTCTTCAATGTGATAATTGAACGACGCTTTTCGGTTGTGGATTTCTATTTTCTTGATTCCTTTACTCACTTTGATATTTGATCAATGATGCGTTGTACTTTTTCCTTCAAGAGGATTTTTTGGCCTTGTTGTCCTTCAGCCACCAGCCTATCCCCTACATAAACCCAGAAATCACAATCAATGCTGTTGCCCTCTAGTCGAGAGATTTCAGCTTTTATCGTTACGGTTTCACCGAGCAAAGCGGGCGAGGCATGTTTGATGTTCAGAAAAGTTCCTATGCCTTCTTCGTGATCTTCTTTCATGTTGAGTACGAATTGTCGGCAGGTCCACTCAGCGTCACGTCCCAAAGAAAACGTTGAATAAAAAGGATGTACCCTTTCACCGTTGAAAGCGGCCAAATCGTTTTCTGTAACTAAAAACGACAATTGAGTTTGGTCGCCAACTTGGTGAATCGGTTTCATTAAAGTTCTTCTAAAAGCTCTTTGGGCGAAATTTCCATGTGCGAAGCATCATAGGTGCACTCGCCATTTTTCACTACAATAATTTGGGGTGATTCGTGATAAACATGGAGTTTTTCAGCGATATAATTTGACACAGGCCTATGAGCAATGAGATCTAGATAATAGAAATCTGCCTTTTCCAAGGCACTTTGGTCTAAATTTTTCAACCGGTTCATGGCCATGGTAGATATAGAACAACGGGTAGAATGTTTAAAAAAAACGACCGGTTTCTGGGCCGAGTTTTGAACGGCTTGATCTACTTGTTCAGTACTCAATAAATCGTGCCAACCCTGCATTCTATTAGCGGTTGATGGTGGTTCTCTCACCCATGCTTGGGCATTTGTCTTTTTTGCGAACGCCACATGCAGTGAACAGAGTTGCAGCGATACCAATAATTGCGATTAATTTTGCAGTCTTCATGATTTCCGATTTAATATGCAAATTAAACGCTTTTGAGGGCATTTCTCTTGCTTTGTCCGCTATTAATTCGGAAAAATCGTTGCAGAAAACACCATCACTCGGCGAACTGCAGAAAAAGTTCGGTGAATTCATGCCCCTAGCCTTAGAACAGTTCAAGCTTAAAGATAAGGCTGTCAAGAAATTACCTACTTTTGTTTCCGGGGGATGTTTATTCGAACAACGAAGTCTTGAGCAATCAACCTCAGAAGCTGTAGCCCGTTGGAAATCGGCTTACTTTTCAGCAAAAATGGTGCTCAGCCTTACCGGCGGACTTGGAATAGACGATTGGGCTTGGCTTAAAACCGGAAGTACGGTCATCAGTTTAGACCCGAATGAGGCGCTAAATCAATTGGTCAACTTCAATTTTAGCAGATTAAATTCACATTTGGGTTACACCAGGCTGACGGTTACCGCCGAAGAATATTTAGCGGCCCATAACATAGATCAGATTACTGATTTAATATATATAGACCCTGACCGAAGACAAGAAAATGAGCGATTGGGAGGCAATTTTTCTGTTTTCCAACCCAATATTGTGGAGTTGATAGAAAAATATGGCACCCAAGATATTCCTTGGCTGATCAAATTGAGTCCTGCTACAGATTTCAGAGAAATTAGAAAATGGCTTCCTGGCAAATTGCACTTTTACAGTGTTATGCACAAATCGGAAGTGAAGGAATTATTGGTGGTGGTTCATCCCCAGAAAGCTAAAAACATCCTCCGCAGCGCGGTATTCATTAAAGAAAACGGAGAAGCTGATATCTTCAACGAAGACGATGATTTGAAACCATTAGAAAGTGCGAGAGATGGCGAAAATTACATTTTTGAACCACACGGACATTTGAACGTGTTGGGGTTGAATGAGAAGTTCAAAGGGCTCGCTGATTTGGTATCGGTTACAACTCAAAATACCTTGTTTGTGGGACCCATGGCATTTCCGAATCATTTAGGACGGACATTAAGGGTAGATTTTGAGTTTGCCGGCAGTTTGAAAGAACTCAAACGAATGTTGAAAGATCAAAACATTGTTCAGGGGACTGTCACACCCAGGGATTGTGGGGGCATGAAAGGCCAAGAAATCTTGAAATTTTTGGGAATAAAAGACGGCGGGAATCAGGTTGTTTTCATCACCAAAAGAGGATCAGAATTCAGGGCCTGGATAGGTATTTACTTGTTTACTCTAGACAGATAATCTTCTAAGGCAGCCACCATACTTGGAATGTTCACCGCAGGTGCAGGAATATCCAAAATCAGATTGTGTTCTTCAATGGCCTGCTGGGTAGAACTTCCGAATCCGGCGATTCTGGTTTTATTCTGAACAAAACCGGGGAAGTTATCGTACAAAGATTTGATATCGGCGGGTGAAAAGAATACAATCACATCGTAGAAAACGTTCTCAAGGTCGCTCAAATCTGAGGAAACGGTGCGATAGATGATGACTTCGGTGAAGTCAAATTCATTTTGAGTAAAGTAATCAGGGATGCTTGGTTTGCGAATATCGCTGCAGGGGAACAAGAATTTCTCTTTCTTGTGGGTTTTGAAGAGGGTCAAGAAATCTTTTTCGTTTCCTTTGGATGTAAACATTTTACGTTTACGAGGAACGATGTATTTCTGAACGTAATTGGAAACATTCTCATTGATTGAAAAATACTTCATCTCAGGAGAAATTTCGACCTTCATTTCTTGGGCCAAAGAAAAGAAATAATCTACGGCATTTTTGGAATTAAAGATTACTGCAGTAAAATCAGCAAAATTGACTTTTTGCTTTCTAATTTCTTTGGGAGTTAATGGTTCAATGTGAATAAACGCCCTGAAATCAATGGTGATTTTGTACTTTTTTGCAAACTCTTCATACACGTTTCTGCCCGGTTCTGGCGGGGGTTGCGTGATCAGAATGGATTTGACTTTGGTTTCTCTTTCCGGGTACATGAATTATGATATGTTTATTCCTAAAAACTTTAGCAAAAGCAAATAAGGGATAATTTCCAAGGTGCAAAGGTACAAAATTGAAGTGAAATTTAATGTGTTATCTTTTATTAATCCGTAAACTTGGTACAATAAACGAATTGATATCCAAATAATTAAAGACGAATAAATGATTTTCAACCACAAAGAATTGTTGGAGTAGTCAGCATTGTAATAACTTAGAAGAAATACCGGCATGCAAATTAGGCCGAACAACAGATTGACATTTATTTGCCTTTGAAATTGACGCAACAACACCCCTCCCATATCCATGCTTTGTGTAAAAATGTATTGAGCAAAGAGCAACAATCCATTAAAAATACCGGTCACAATAATTGCTAAAATAAAAGTATAAATGCTGTTCAATCGGTTGTAATCAGCGGCCACAAGGTAAAGGAGAATTCCCTGACAGAAGACCAACAATCCCAAGTTAAAAGCATGCACACTGCCGGCGGCAGAGCTTATGGCTTGTTCACGCATCAAGTCTTCGAAATAATATTGTTTGGTAAAACTGCTCATTCTGAGCTGAAATTGCTTGGCGAAAGCCGCTCTAAAATAGAGGTAATACAATATGATGAAAATACTGACCGCAAAAAACCAAAACTTCACTCTCGAAATTCTCAAATACGTTTCATGAATAAAAGGCGAGTAAGGCTCGTAAACTCGATCAACCTTAACCGAAGGTGTTTGCCAATTGAGGGCACTTTTGAATCTCCCTGAACCAGAATCCTTCGACACAGAATCCCAAAACCTAAATCCCGCTCTACTATATTTAATAACATTGCTATCAAGCAATTGCAAGGAATCTGGCTCCATTTCTACAGGAAGCGTCTGAGCCATCAATCTGTTAGATTGGGCTGTTAACATCCAAAGAAACCAAAAAAATAGCCACTTAACCTTAGAGCTCATAAAAGTCAGATTGGCAAAAATACAATAACTTCGCACTATGTCGGGCATCTATTTGCACATTCCCTTTTGCAGAAAAGCGTGCCACTATTGCAACTTCCATTTCAGCACATCGCTAAAGCTAAAGAATGAATTTCTTGAAGCGCTCCTGCTAGAAATTGACCGCAAAAAGAATCAACAACTGACTCTTGAAACCATCTATTTTGGTGGTGGCACTCCATCCCTGCTTGAAAAAGATGAGTTGCGCCAAATTTTGGATGCACTGAATTCGTCGTTTAATCTTTCCCAAATCCAAGAAATAACCTTAGAATGTAACCCCGAAGACATCACTTCAAAACAACTGGAATCTTGGCTGGAACTGGGTATAAATAGACTGAGTATTGGGGTTCAATCGCTCAACGATACTGAGTTGCAGTTGATGAACCGAAATCACCAGGCTGAGCAATCCAAAAAATCGGTTCAACTCGCAGTAGAAACCGGATTTCAAAACTTGACCATTGATTTGATCTATGGAACGCCTTGGAAATCCCTTCAGGAGTGGGAAAACGAACTTCGATGGGCGCTCAACTCCGGTATAACCCACATATCTGCCTATGCGTTAACGGTAGAACCCAAAACCGCATTGGCGCATCAGGTTAAAAAAGGTCAAGTTCAAGAACCCGCAGACGAGCGAATGACCGAAGATTTCATGCTTTTACAAAAATTGATGCTTGATTTTGGATGGGACGCCTATGAAATCAGCAATTATTGCAAATCAGGACACAGATCAAAACACAATTCCAATTATTGGAAAGGTTCGGCTTATTTGGGACTTGGGCCTTCAGCTCATTCTTTTGATGGTTCGCTAACCAGAAGTTGGAATATCAGCAATAACGCTCTTTACATTGAAGGAGAAAAAAAGGGAAACCCTGCTGTAGAATTTGAGAATTTAACTTCCATGGATCGTTGCAATGAACTCATTATGACTAAATTAAGAACCAGAGAAGGTTTTCAAATCAGCGAATTAGGTGAATGGTCAGAAAGATTTAAATCCAACAATTTCATTTTTTTAAAAAACGCATACCAAAACGGTTGGATTGCAGAATTTGAAAATTCTATATCGCTCACAAATGATGGAAAACTTATATCTGATTATATAATTTCAGAACTCATGTTAATTGATTGATTTTTTTACACTTCCAATACAACGAGTTTGACCTTTCACACGTCATATATCATATTTTTGTATAACAAATAAACTAAACACAAAACCATGAAATCACTGCTACGCATTTTGGCACTGTCCTTATTATTGTTATTTGTAGGAACTTCTTCGGCTCAGTCCAAGGTTGGTTTTTCAACCCAAGCTCAGTGTTTAACCGTTTACGCAAGTCCCTATTATTATGACAGCTGCGAGAGCATTTCATGGTCAGTGAGCAATACCGTTATTGGAAAAACCAGTAGTTTAAAATACACCTTCTCTGCAGCTGGCACTTATACCTTGTGCATGAAAATAGTGAACAATTGTAAAAGATGGGACACTACCATTTGCCAACAAATTAAAGTAGCTGCTTGTCCGTGCGATACCACCAAAGTTGCAATGTCAATTGTGAAGGATACCGCCACTTGTGGCAAATACAAATTCAATGTAACGCCAAAAAACAGTGCAAATTCTAACATTAAATATACCTACAGCTGGGATTTTGGAAACAGCTCAACCTCTTCCAATGCAGATCCAACCCAAACCTATACAAAAGACGGTTCTTACAAAACATGTGTTACGGTAAAATGGACCTTGAACAGCACAACATCTTGTAGTAAAACAGTTTGCGAAACCATCACCGTTAAATGTTCAACTCAAACCAAGAAGTGCGATTGGAGTAAAACAAAAATTAGCATCACCAACAAATGCAATGCCTTCAAATTTGAGGCGGGTCCTGCAGATTCTTGCATTTCATACTATTGGGTGCTTGATTCCACAAAGTATAAGGGCAATATCATTGATCATAAATTCAGTACCAAAGACTCTCACAATTATTGCTTGATAGCGTATAATTCTTGTCTACAGTGTGACACAACCATTTGCGGAGTTGTCTACAATGATTGTCTTCCAAAGTCTTGTAATTGGTCAAATTACCAACTCAACACCAGTTACGCCAATGTAAAAGATTCATGTGGTAAAATTGTGATGGAAGCTACAGCCATCAAAGACACCTGCATCAGAATTGATTTTTACTGGGGGAATACCCTCATTGAAAATAAGCGAGGTTGGTCAACCCGAGTTACTAAAAATGGTTATTATCCGTTCGGATTTAGATATGTGAATAAATGCACCGGTTGTGACACCACCATATGGAAGTATGCCGTTGTTGACTGTCTATCAAAACCCAAATGCACTTGGCCAACCAACATGGGCTTCAAAGTAGTTATGACTACTTGTCCGAAGTTAAAAATTGGCATCAATGAGTTTGACGACTCTTGCTACCAAATTACGGCAGTAGTTAACAACACCACCATTAAACCATTGGCCAATAATTCAAGATATTATGAATACACCATGACTCAAAATGGCAAGTATTCCATTTGTTTAAACTTCAAGAATTTGTGCACAGGATGTGACACCACCATTTGCACTACATGGTCAACAGATTGCATCAAAACCACCAAATGTGATTGGAGTAAATTCAATTTTTCTTACGGAAACAAATGCAAAACCTACAGTTTTGAATCAACCCTTCCCAATGATTCTTGTGTAGTTCAAAAGATGAAAATTGTGAGTGGCAACACGGTCATTTACTATGAAACAGGGTCTAATCATACTTATACTTTCAAAGAAAACGGTTATTACAATGTTTGCTTCTGGGCGAAAAATGAGTGTTTGAATTGCGATACTTGGATTTGCAAAACCGTTTATGTGAATTGTAAAGACACTACACCGGTTAATAAGTGCAGTCTACAAGGCAAAGATTTTGGCGTGGGAACATCAGCAAAAGACTCTTGCGTTAAGATTTTCGAAGCCCCATATTTTGCTAATGGTTGTGTAAAATACAAGTGGTATATAGAAGGGTCTACCACTGTTAAGACATCAAGAACCGTTGATTTTAAATTCCCAGCTTGGGGTGCATACATGGTGAAATTGGTCATGACCGACACTTGCAATAAGTGTGATACTGCCATCACAAAAGTAGTTGGTGTTTATTGCGGAAAAGCTTCCACTCAAGGTTTTGAATCTAAACTGTGGCAGCCACAACCCAATCCAGCGTTTGATAACATCACTTTCAATAACAGCGAGGCCTTAAATATTGAATTGATCAATTCATTGGGACAAACCATATTGACCAAGAAAATTCAGGCGGAAGAGACTTTGTATGTAGGTGATATTGCAACCGGTACCTATTACATCAGATTGACAGGTACTGTCAAAAACGCTTCCTATGTACTAATAAAACAATAAGTTAGCATTCATGACTAAGGTCATAGATTCTGCTCACTTTTGTTTGTAACTTTGCATCATTAGAATTAGTCAGTTATGTCTAGACAAACCAACAACAATATTTTGGTGCCTACCGATTTTTCGGATGTGGCCGAATGCGCTGTAAAGCATGCAATCAATGTAGCTAAAGCCTACAAGAATGAAATCACTTTGATGTATGTCATAGAAGAAGGACTTTTAGGCAGCATTTTTTCAAAATCTCAATCTGATTTATTGAAAGATGCTATGCAAACCAAGCTTCAAGTTCGTGCTGAAGCCATTGCTAAAGAAACCGGTATAAAGGTTGCTACTAGAATTGGATCTGGTAAAGTGTATAAAGTGGTTGCAGAAACTGCAAACATTGAAAAATATGACTCTATCATCATGGGAAGTCATGGTGCTAGCGGATTGGAGCGTATTGTGGGATCCAATGCCTCAAGAACCATTCAGTATGCCGAAGTGCCTGTAGTAGTGGTTAAAAATTCTACCGTTTCTTCTGATGGATACAAGAAAATTGTGATGCCCTTTGATTTGACCGTAGAATCAAGACAAAAATTAGATTGGGGTATTAACATCGCTCAGAAATTCAATTCTGAAATTCACATTGTATATACTCGTCCAGATGACGAATACCTGAGCAACAGAATGTTGGCAAACATCAAATTGGTTGAATCTGCATTGAATACCCACAAGGTGAAATACAAGCTTTATGAGTTCAAAGATTCTTTGCTTGATAACTTCGCTACAGAAGTACACAATTACGCAAACATCACCGATGCTGACTTAATTGTTGCCATGACACACATGGAAAAAGGAATCAGTGAATTGATCATTGGTACCATGACCCAACAATTGGTAAATAGAGCCGGTAAGGTGGCTGTAATGTGTATCCACCCTACCGAAACTGGATTCAGCTACGACTATTAAAAATCTAAAATAATTCCAATGGTTGGGAGCACCGTTCCTGACGAATTTGGAAGAAACTCCGACTGATAGCTGCCTGGGTTGTTAGGGTCTTTAATTAAGTTACCCTGATTATCTTGGGCAGCTATTAGTGTTTCTGGGCCATAGAACTTCGTATTGAAGAAGTTTTGAATGTCAAAATACAGATCTAAAGACCATTTTTTCTTGTACCAAACTTTATCTACACGAATGTCAAATTGATTGAAATTACTCAATCTTGCTGAGTTCAACCGATTATAATCAGGCAACGCAATTCCTCTGACATCCCAGTATTGAACTTGCATGCTTCGGGCGATATCATCTGGGGTGTAAGGTCTACCTGTCACAAAACGCCATTTAGCACCTATTTCCCAATTTTTCTTGAGTTTTTTGCCCGCTGTCAAACTCACCGTATGGCGAGAATCCCATGAACTCTCCACAAATTGTCCGCGCTTATCTTCAAACTGAGACCAAGCCAAAGTATAACTCGCTATTCCGTAAAGTCCGGTTCTTGATCTGCGCTGAATAAGAAATTCAGCACCGTATGCACGTCCCCTACCAAAAGAACTCACCGGCTCATTTCCCACCACGGCAAAATCAACGCCCAAATTAGCCAAACTGATGCTATCGTTCAAAGCAAATGGATAATTGGAATAATGCTTGTAAAAACCTTCCACCGTAATCTTCGTTTCCTGCCCCTTGTTGTATTGGAATCCAGCAGCCACCATACGGTTTCTGATGTAATCAATGCGATCGCGGTTCACCAAAGCATTGCCCACTCTGTAACCAATGATTGAATACGTTGGCAATTGATGAAACTGACCAATGTTTGCGTTAAAATAAATGTTCTTCGCAACCGGCACTGATGCAGATAAACTGACAGTTGGTTGACCCAATGGATTGCGGGTGTTCTTTCCGTAGTTCGCACCATCAAATCTAAGTCCACCAGAAATCAAAATCCCCTTAAAATCTCCAGAAATTCTTCCAAATGCACTGTATTTAAATCCTTCGAGATTGCTCTCAAAATCTATCTTTTGAACCCCAAATGGTGTAACAATATTTGCAATATTATCAATGCCGTATTGTGCATACTCGGAGCCACCGCCCACCATCCATTTCCAGCGACGGGTTTTTCCAGAATGTTCAACTCTGAGTTTGTTTTCCTCTTCGGTACTGACATAATTCAAGATGAGATTCTCAGGTCTGCTTTCATCGTTGTCTTTGTACTTGTTGGTTTCGTTGTACAACATGTTTCTTGACAAGAACACTTGTGTTTTGGTGCGTTTACCTAAATGCGTATAAACGGTACCAAAGGCATAATTCCATTGATTGTAATCAGGCAAATAACCTAAAATGTACTTATTCGATTTCAACTGAAGACTGTCAGTAATACGGTCGTTTACCCCTGTGTTCAATCGAAAGAAATCAAAAGCACCGACTACGATTACAGCTAGTTTATCGCGCTTACCCAGATCTACATTAAGTTTACCTTGGTAATCAATAAAATTGGGTAAAAACGGCAGACCTAACAACGAAAACAACCCTTGAAGATAGCTTTGTCGAGCAGAAAAAATATAGGTTGCTTTTTTACCAATCGGACCATCAGCGGTAAGACCTAAATCAGAACTTCCCACCGTAAACCGGTATTTGCCTTTCTGTTTATTCCCTTCAATTTGCTGAAACTCCAACACCGAACTCAATCCGTTGCTGTAATTCAGGGGAAACGCCCCTGTGCTCAAGTTAACGCTCTTGATAAAGTTCACGTTTAAAAGTCCCACAGGTCCGCCGGTGCTACCTTGAGTTTGAAAGTGATTGATTACGGGGATTTCAATTCCGTCGAGGTAAAATTTATTCTCTGAAGGAGCCCCACCCCTTATCACTACATCATTTCTGAAGCCTGGAATGCTGATTACCCCAGGCAAAGACTGAATGATTTTTGAGATATCTCTGTTACCGCCTGGATTTCTTTCAATCTCGCGAATGGAAAGTTCTTGCGAAGACAAGGGCGATTCGGCGCTTCTTTTTTGGAGGGACGATTTTCTGATATTTACCTCGCCAATAGCATCAATGCTGGATTCGCGAACAAGTTCAATGGTGATGGGAATTTGTTTATCGAAAGTGAATAACTGCTCGTAACTGTTTGCTGATTTGTAACCCGTTGCTTCGGCTGTTACCGAGTAAAACCCAGGCTCTTTGATAACAATGGTGAATTTACCCTCCTTATCTGAGGTGGCTAAATAATCGGTTTTGTAAATGCTGAGTTTAGCCCCAGCTATAGGAATATTATCTTCTGAATTAACTACTAAACCTTTAATTTCTAGGCTTTGAGCCTGAACTCCTGTTGCAAAGAACCATGTCAACAAGATTAAGAACACATACTTTTTCATCGAAACTTTTAACTCTATGACAGATAAACACACTGTTAAAGATTTTGTTTAATCTTTACCTTAAAAATTTAACAAAATAAATTCCGACGAAAATGTAAAAAGAGGCTATCAGTCACTTTAAAGGCACGTCAAAAAAGCGTAACTTTGCATTTTTCAGTTATGTTTGGAAATATATTAGGCGGTATCGCTAAGATTTTCGGTGGAAGTGCTCACGAAAAGGCCTTGAAAGAGGTTCAACCCGTGGTAGACGCCATCAATGAATACTACAATTCTTATTCAACTTTAAGCAATGACGAACTTCGCGGTAAAACCACCGAGTTCAAAAATAGAATTGCTGAATATTTAAAAGACATTGACAGTCAACTGCTTGACGTTCAAAATCAGATCAAAGAACTGGGCAACGAAGCGATTGATCAGAAAGAACAACTTTTCAAGGAAGTAGCTGAATTGGAAAAAAGCAGAGATGCCAAATTGGAAGAAATATTAAAAGACCTTCTTCCTGAGGCCTTTGCCACCATCAAAGAAACGGCCCGCAGATTTTCTGAAAATGAAATTGTTTCTGCCGCAGCTACCCCTTTAGACCGTGAATTGGCTACCACCAAACCGCACATCCAAATCAGCGGTGATCAAGTTCAATACGCCAATGAATGGCTTGCAGCAGGTGGTAAAATCAAGTGGAACATGGTTCATTATGATGTTCAGTTGATTGGAGGTTATGCTCTGCACAGCGGAAACATTGCCGAAATGGGAACGGGTGAGGGAAAAACCTTGGTTTCAACACTTCCTGCTTATTTGAACGCCCTTGGCGGACGCGGAGTGCACATGGTAACGGTCAATGATTACCTTGCTCGTCGTGACGCCGAGTGGAACATGCCCGTTTTTAATTTCTTGGGACTTACAGTCGATTGTTTGGAATACCACCGACCTAACAGCGAAGAGCGCCGCAAAGCCTACCAAGCTGATATCACCTACGGTACCAACAACGAATTTGGTTTTGACTATTTGCGTGACAATATGGTGCATGAACCCAATGAATTGGTTCAAGGAAAACACCATTACGCCATCATAGATGAGGTTGACTCGGTTTTAATTGACGATGCTAGAACACCGTTAATCATCAGCGGACCAACTCCTCGTGGTGATATTCAGCAATTTGATGTACTAAAACCTCGCATTCATGCTTTGGTTGAAGCACAAAAGAAATATGCTACACAATGTCTTTCTGACGCTAAACGCCTACTTGCCGAAGGCAAAGATGGCCCGTTGGAAGGCGAAGGAGGATTGGCCTTGTTCAGAGCTCATAGAGCACTTCCGAAGAACCGAAATTTAATCAAGTTCTTGGGTGAATCTGGCATGAGAAGTTTGTTGATCAAAGTAGAAAACCACTATTTGGCCGACCAACAAAAAGAAATGCCGAAAGCAGATGCCCCCTTGTTTTTTACCATCGATGAAAAATCCAACTCGGTTGATTTGACCGATAAGGGTATCGAAATGATCACAACAGGCGGCGAAGACCCTCATTTCTTCGTTTTGCCCGATGTGGGTTCGGAAATGGCTGAAATTGAGCGCAGCTCAGCATCCCTCGAAGAAAAAACCCAAAGAAAAACTCGCTTAATGCTCGAGTTTTCAGAAAAGAGCGAACGCATCCACTCAGTTCATCAACTGTTGAAAGCGTACACCTTGTTTGAACGCGATGTTGAGTATATTTTGCAAGACAGCAAAGTAAAAATTGTTGATGAGCAAACCGGTCGTGTCATGGACGGACGCAGATACAGCGATGGTCTACACCAAGCTATTGAAGCGAAAGAAAATGTCAAAGTAGAGGCAGCGACTCAAACGTATGCTACTATTACTTTGCAGAACTACTTCCGTATGTACCACAAACTTTCGGGTATGACAGGTACTGCTGAAACAGAAGCACAAGAACTTTGGGATATTTACAAATTAGGTGTGAAGGTAATTCCCACCAATCGCCCAATTGCGCGTATTGACAGGGAAGATTTGGTTTACAAAACCAAGCGTGAAAAATACAACGCAGTAATTGATGAGATTGTAGCTATGACCGAACAAAAACGTCCGGTTCTGGTGGGTACAACCTCTGTAGAGGTCAGCGAATTGCTTTCAAGGATGTTGAAACTCCGCGGTATCAAACACAACGTATTGAATGCCAAACAGCACCAAAAAGAAGCTGAGGTAGTTGCTGATGCCGGATTGCCTGGGGCAGTTACCATTGCAACGAACATGGCAGGTCGTGGTACTGACATCAAAATCTCTGACGAAGTAAAAGCTGCAGGTGGATTGGCCATCATTGGTACTGAGCGACATGAAAGCAGACGCGTTGACAGACAGTTACGCGGTCGTGCGGGTCGTCAAGGAGATCCAGGTACCTCAAGGTTCTATGTATCGTTGGAAGACGATTTGATGCGCATTTTTGGCTCTGAAAAAGTAGCCAACTTCATGGATAAATTCGGTTATAAAGAAGGAGATGTCATTGAACACTCTTGGATGACCAAAACCATTGAACGCAACCAGAAGCGTATGGAGCAAAACAACTTTGGGGTTCGTAAGCGTTTGTTGGAATACGATGACGTGATGAATCAGCAAAGAAGCAGCATCTATCGCATCAGAAGAAATGCCTTGTTTGGTGACAAATTGAGCATTGATTTGCGCAACATGTTGGAAAATTGGTCAGTAGAAACCATTTCTCAAGCCAAAAACAACAATTATAGCTTTGAAGAATTTGAAATGGAAGTCATTCGCACCCTTGCAATGGCACCTCCTTTTGATGAAGCGACCTACAACAGCAGCAAAGACGAGAAGTTGGTTGACCTTCTTTTCGATGGATTGACGGCGCAATATCAAGAAAAATCTCAACAACTTGCCGCCCAAGCATTCCCCGTATTTTCACAAATCAAAGAAACACAAGGCGATAGAATTGAAAATGTAGTAGTTCCAATGACCGATGGAATTCACAACTTCCAAGTAACAGTACCAATGCAAGCCGCATTGAGTTCTGGTTGTGAATCTATGGTTCGCGATTTTGAAAAGTCGGTTACTCTTCAATCCATTGACGAGGAATGGAAAGAACATTTACGTGAACTTGACGACTTGAAACAAAGCACTTCAAACGCACAATACGAGCAAAAAGACCCACTTTTGATTTATAAAATTGAAAGTTTTGAATTGTACGGTCAAATGTTGCAAAGGTTGAACCAAAAAATTCTAGGACTACTTTTCAGAACCCGCATTTACACTGAGGGTGAAGTGAGTGAAGCTAGAAATACCCCCCGTCGTGAAAATCCAAAGGTAGTAGCATCTAAAGAAGAAACCACTTCAGGAACTTCGTCTGAGGCAGAACAACGCGCAGTTCCAACCCAAAACCCCATCAAAAATGAAATGAAGGTCGGACGCAACGACCCCTGTCCTTGCGGAAGTGGTAAGAAATTTAAACAATGTCACGGGAAGGAGTAAAACGCACTTTTAGTAAAGCCAAAGAACACGAAGATTATTATTGGGAAAACGGATTTTGCGTTTTCACTGAGCGTTTTTTAGCTAAAAAAAAGCAGTGTTGTGGCAGTGGATGCAGGCATTGTCCTTACCTACCCAAACATGGGGCTGGCAGCTTGACTTTAGACCCCGAAGTTCTCAAAAAGTTGTAAACATTTACCTTTTAAGGGCTTGGCATTTCGTAAATTTGCGGAGTGAATTCACCTATTCGTTCAGCACTTATTTCAGTTTTTTACAAAGACGGATTAGAGCCCATTGTGAAGGCTCTGCATCAACAAAACGTGACCCTTTATTCCACCGGTGGAACCAGAAAGTTCATTGAAGATCTTGGACTACCCTGCGTTGCCGTTGAAGACATCACAGGTTATCCTAGCATTCTAGGTGGACGCGTAAAAACCCTCCACCCAAAAGTGTTTGGCGGAATTCTCGCTCGCAGAGAATTGCAATCTGATATGCAAGAAATAGCTCAGTACGAGATACCCTTGTACGATTTAGTCATTGTAGATTTATATCCCTTCGCACAAACTGTAGCTGACGGTGGCACAGAGCAAGAGATCATTGAAAAAATTGACATTGGAGGTGTATCCTTGATTCGCGCAGCAGCAAAGAATCACGCCCATTGTTGCATCGTAGCAGATAAGAAAGAATATACACAATTTTTGTCAGATTTCCAAAATGGCCACGGCTCTTTAAGCCATGACCAACGCAAATCATATGCTGGTAAAGCATTTGCGGTTACGGCTCAATATGACGGACAAATCGCTGATTGGTTTGCGGGACATACCACTACCCCCTTGCGCTACGGTGAAAATCCGCATCAAAAAGCCCATTTTACAGGTAATTTAGATGAGTTATTTGATAAAATTCAAGGTAAAGAATTAAGCTACAATAATCTATTAGATGTTGATAGCGCAGTGAATTTATTGAATGAATTCAATGAATCTGAAGGTTCAACCTTTGTGATTATCAAACACAACAATGCTTGCGGAGTTGCCACAAGATCAACGGTTTTACAAAGTTGGACAGACGCTTTGGCTTGTGACCCCGTAAGTGCTTTTGGAGGCATTCTTGCGTGTAATCATGCCATTGATACTGAGACTGCGCAGCAAA
The DNA here is from genome assembly GCA_964527775.1 of uncultured Rhizobium sp. Taxonomy (GTDB): domain Bacteria; phylum Bacteroidota; class Bacteroidia; order NS11-12g; family UBA955; genus VMCP01. The sequence goes on from CAZGQS010000009.1 coordinate 45,367, forward strand.
TCAATGGGTTGTTTTTTGAAGTATTGATTGCACCATCCTATTCAGATGAAGCCCTGCAACTGTTAAGCGCCAAAACCAATAGAATCATTCTCCGCTCTAAAGATCTTAAGCAGGTTCAACAAACTATATACAGAACCGCTTTGAATGGAACTTTGGTACAGGAGCGCGACAATGCCACCGAAACACGCGCCAATATGACTATTGTCACAAACACAGCACCAACAGAACAAGAATATAAAGACCTTGAATTTGCCGTGAAGCTGGTTAAGCAAACCAAAAGTAATACCATTGTTTTAACTAAGAATGGACAGTTGCTAGCTAGCGGAACAGGTCAGACCAGCCGTGTTGATGCATTGGTTCAAGCCATTGACAAGGCAAATAAATTTGGCTTTGATTTAAAAGGTGCAGTAATGGCGAGCGACGCGTTTTTCCCCTTCCCAGATTGCGTGGAAATTGCCGACAAAGCAGGAATAACAGCCGTTATTCAACCCGGTGGATCAATCAAAGATCAAGAAAGCATCAATTACTGCAATGACCACAATATGGCCATGGTCACTACAGGCATCAGACATTTTAAACATTAATCAACTTTGGCATAATTTTAGCAAAGTAGATTTACACTCATGTATCAGATAGTTCGTTTCATTTTATTCCTAATGTCCCCCGAGAGGGCGCACGATGTAGCCCTTAATTTGATGGAGGCTGCTTTTCGCATTCCTATTTTAAACAGTCTGATGCGCAGCTACGTCAAACCAGTGGGGAATAAACCCATTGAATTTGCGGGCATTACATTTCCAAATATCGTAGGACTCGCTGCTGGTTTTGATAAAGACGCTAAACATTTAAACCTTTGGAAGGACTTAGGTTTTGGACACGTTGAAGTGGGAACAGTAACTCCCGTTGGACAACCCGGAAATCCCAAACCCCGGTTGTTTCGTTTGGTTCAAGACCAAGCCATCATCAACAGGATGGGCTTCAATAACCAAGGAATCGATTCAATGGTGGAACGCTTAAAAAAACGTCCCCAAGGAATCGTAGTAGGCGGAAACATTGGCAAGAACAAAGAAACTCCCAACGAATTTGCCGAAGACGATTACATCATTTGTTTTGAAAAAATTTACGACCACGTAGATTATGTCACAGTCAACGTTTCTAGTCCCAACACACCTGGACTAAGAGATTTACAAACGGAAGCTTTCTTAGTTCCTCTCTTTGAAAAACTCAATACCATCAGATCTCAACGTAGCACTTTCAAACCCATTTTCATCAAAATTGCCCCTGACTTTCAGATGAGCGGTTTGAAAAAATTGGTAGCTGTCATTAAAAAGCTCAATGTTCAAGGTGTTATTGCTACCAATACCACGGTTTCAAGAGATGGATTGAACACCAATTCTGATGAACTCGAAAAAATTGGCGCTGGCGGATTGAGCGGATTGCCTTTATTTGAAGCCAGCAATGCCATTCTTGCTAGTTTGAGCATAGAACTTGGAAGTAAAATACCTCTAATTGGAGTTGGTGGAATATTCAACGGCGAAGACGCCACCGAAAAGCTCATGCGAGGTGCAAGCTTACTACAAGTATATACGGGCTTTATTTACGAAGGACCTAGAATTGTTCGCAATATCTTGAGAGACATTCAATACGAAAATTAGCCATGAAACACTCGGGAATATTCTTTGTTTCCGTTGCGCTGCTATTATTCACTACAGCAGCTCAACCTAAACCTAAAACCTCCCGATTAGAAATCCCTCAGCGCGGGCCCAACGAAAAAATCATTCAACACACGGGCTACGCCACTTCTTACAATCATCAACACCACCAGCCCAATTGGGTGGCGTACGAACTTTTTAGTCAGCGTTTGGTCGCAGTAACTGAAAGAAACAGCCGTTTTACCCAAGACCCTATGGTAAAGCCCCCCACTTGCCTCAGCGCAGATTACACCAAATCGGGCTACGATCGCGGGCATCTTGTACCGGCTGCTGATATGCTTTGGGACGATGACGCCATGCGCGAAAGCTTTTATATGAGCAATATTTCACCACAAGTCCCTGGATTCAACAGAGGCATTTGGAAAGTTCTCGAAGAAAAAGTTCGTGACTGGGCTCGTTCAGGCTCACACTTATTCATTTGTACGGGTCCACTTTTGGGGGACACTTTGAAGCGACACATTGGCGTGCGCAACGCTGTCACCATTCCCGATTATTTCTTTAAAGCCATCATCGATACGGTAGGCGTTGACCGCGGAATAGCCTATATCATTCCAAATCAATCGAGCAAAGCATCGCTGTCAACTTTCGCCGTACCCATTGATTACCTCGAAGCCATTATCTCTCGTGACCTCTTCCCCGCCCTCGATGACGAGATTGAAATGAAAATTGAAAAAGTGATTGGGTTTAGGGAAAGGTGAGCAGACGACAGCGGTCAGCTATCAGCTACCAGCCGTCAGCCGTCAGCTGATAGCAGCAGCGAAGCTGCCCAGCCGCGCCGAAGGCGCTGAGTCCTAGCGCAGCGTGAGTCTTAAAGTCCCAATAACTCCGGACTCCCAGAAACGTACCAATTGCCGTTCCATTCTATGAGTTCGAAACGCATGTTGTAGGAGACTTTTCGGCGTTTGAGCTTGAATTCAACACGCCAGATGGGTAAAATTCCTTGATTTTTGTATGAAATGTATTGGGTGGAATTGTATTCCATCTGTTTGTAAAAAAGTCCTTGTTTGGAGGCTTTTTTTCGAATTTGTTTGATTCCGTTGAGAAAGCGGTAACGATAATTCATGTACTGGCCGTGAACAATTACTTCGGGGGTGATGGTATCTACCATACGAACCATAATTAAAAAGTCAGACTCGGGCATAAGGCCAAATCCGAGTGGCGACTTCTTATCGAAGCACCAAAGCATCAGACTATCAATGCTTTGAGAAATGGAATAAAATGCTCTAGTATTGGGGAGTGATGAAGAATCTTTGGGATTTACAAATTTTGCCGACAAAGGCGTAATAAAAGACGCTAGAAAAACGACTAAAATCAACCAAACCTTCCGAACTTTGAACTGTATGCGCTTTGGCATACCGCTAAACTACAACATTCCCATGAATTCCAATAATCCACCAAACGCTTTAATTGCTTGTAAAAGCCCCTACCTCCAACAACACGCATACAATCCAGTTGAATGGCAGCCCTGGGCAGAAAGCGCGTGGACACAGGCAAAGAGTCAGAACAAGTTGGTTCTGGTGAGCATTGGCTATAGCACCTGTCATTGGTGCCATGTGATGGAAAGAGAAAGTTTCGAAGATCATCAAACCGCCGAAATCATGAATCTGGCCTTGATAAATATCAAAGTAGACCGAGAGGAACGACCCGACATTGACATGGTCTATATGGATGCTTGCCAATTGATGACGGGCAGAGGGGGTTGGCCACTTAATGTAATTTGTCTTCCTGACGGACGGCCCATTTATGCGGGTACGTATTTCCAAAAACCGCAATGGCAACAGATTGTCTTACAATTATCTACTCAGTACCAAAGCGATCCTGATAAGTTTTTGGAATATGCCGAAAAGTTCATGGAGGAATTGAATAAGATGAATGCTCAACCCAAAGTTTTAGGAGATTTGCAAATTTCCAAAATGATGGCCGGCGAAATTTTCGCAAAATACGCAGAAGATATTGATTGGGAAGAAGGTGCGAAAAAACGTGCTCCGAAATTCCCAGTTCCCATACAATTTGAATATACGTTTGATTATTTTTTGGCATCGAATGATCCTACCGCCAAAGATTATTTGCAACTAAGCTTACTTAAAATGGCCAATGGCGGCATTTATGATCATGTTAGAGGGGGCTTTTACCGTTACAGCACCGATGCAAAATGGTTTGCTCCCCATTTTGAAAAGATGCTATATGACAATGCTCAGCTGATTGGATTATACTCTAGGGCATTTGCTTGGAGTCAAGCCGATATTTTCAAACAAGTGGCTGAACAAACCATCGATTTTTGCATCCGCGAGCTGAAAAATCCTCAAGGCGGATTTTACTCTGGGTTGGATGCTGATTCCGATGGAATTGAAGGAAGATACTACACCTTTACGTCCCAAGAATTAAAAGAAATCCTCAACGCGAAAGAATTGGAATGGCTCACGCATTGGTCTGATATTAGGGAGGACGGCAATTGGGAGCACGATCTGAATATCATTCACGTGAATAAGGCTCCTTTACAGGTGCTTGAGGATGTGAAAATTTCGGCGGAAGAATTTCACACACTGAAGTTTTCGGTTTTGGGTAAATTATTCAATGCACAGGTCACTAGAAACAGACCCTCATTAGACTATAAAATCATTGCCTCTTGGAATGGTTTGATGCTAAAGGGACTTTGTCAAGCGGGTAAATTCTTGAATGCTCAATACATTCAAGAAGCCGTTGAATTGGGTAGTTGGATCAAGGATACCCTCATAAAAGACAACATCATTTATCGCATTCACGCTCAAGGCGAAACCTATACCGAAGGCTTTTTAGAAGATTATGCATCGGTATCATTAGGATTTATTGAACTATACAAAACCACCCTTGACGCAAAATGGTTAACCATCGCCAAAGAATTGGCTGATCGTGCAGTTGAATTGTTTTACAATAAAGATCAAGGTACATTCAGTTTCACATCTTCGGAAGCAGAAAAATTGATCATCAAAAAATCTGATTCTACTGATGATGTTATTCCAGGTAGCAATACGTTGATGGCCGAAGTTTTGTATTTTTTGTTTACTCATACTTCAAACCTTGAATACAAAGGAATTTTTGATACCCTGATTAAGCCTATGGCTCAGCACATTGAAAAATTTCCTGGTTGGTATAGCGGTTGGGCAAGATTACACAATATGTTGACCTACGGAGATGCGCACATCATCATTAGGGGCAACTTAAGCATTCCGAGTCAAGATCAGTTGGCCCATTACCCTTCTTGGATGAGCATTACAAAAGAAAACAGCGGCCAAGAGGGATATTACATCTGCTCTGGTGACCGCTGTTTTGAACCTGTTCAAACGTGGGAACAAGTAGAAGAATTACTGGATGAACTCTTCAGTATTGATTGATTACAAAGCTTTTACTTCGTTGACTAACTTTTGAAGGCTGTCTTTAGCATCGCCAAACAACATTCCACATTTAGGGTCAAAGAACAGGGCATTTTCAATGCCCGCGTAACCTGACTTCATGCTTCGCTTTAGTACCACAATTTGCTTTGCATTGTCTACATCTAATATGGGCATGCCGTAAATGGGGCTGGTAGGATCGTTTTTAGCAGCTGGATTAACTACGTCATTTGCACCTACAACCAAAACAACATCGGTGGTGGTAAACTCTGGATTGATCTCTTCCATTTCTATCAATTTATCATACTCCACGTTACTTTCAGCCAGCAATACATTCATGTGTCCTGGCATACGTCCTGCAACAGGGTGAATAGCATATTTCACATCCACACCTTCTTCTAAGAGGATGTTTTCCAATTCGTGACAAACGTGTTGTGCTTGTGCTACCGCTAAACCATAACCTGGAACAATCACCACTTTTTGAGCGTATTTCATCATGATAGCCACGTCAGTAGCTTGAACTTCGCGAACGCTTCCTGTAACTGCAGCACCCGAAGAACCAGAACTTGAACCAGCCATACCAATAAGCACGTTTGTTAAAGATCTGTTCATGGCTTTACACATCACCACGGTTAAAATAGTACCCGCTGATCCAACCAATACTCCGCCCATCAACATGACGTTGTTGTCGTATAAAAATCCGCCGCAGGCGGCCGCAACACCAGTAAATGAATTCAACAAAGAAATCACCACAGGCATATCTGCTCCACCAATAGGGAATACAAATAGTAATCCATAAAAAATGGCTACTCCCATGGTGAGATAAAAGAAAGGCAAAGATCCATGTCCGCCGTTAACAATAGCCTCTAAATAGGTTACAGCTGCTGCTCCAATGATAGCAAACAAAACAATGGCATTGATGTATTGTTGTCCCGCGAAGCGGAAATCACCAATTTTACCATTCAATTTACCCCAAGCAACAATACTTCCAACGAATGACACGGTACCAATAATCAGACCGGCAATGATGGGAATGAACATTCCTAAAGAGACTCCCGGTTCAATGTGTTGCCATTCTATGATGGATATCAATGCAGCGGCCAATCCTCCCATTCCGTTGAACAGAGAAACCATTTCAGGCATGGCGGTCATTTGAACACGCTTAGCCATCAAGGTTCCAACTACGGTTCCCAAGAGAATGGCACCCATGATGAGCCCAAAATTTGGAATGAGATAAAAGCCATTTTCGCCAATGAATAGGGTACCAATCACGGCTACCGCCATACCGAAAGCTGCAACTAAGTTACCTTTTCGGGCAGAATCGGCCTTACCCATCATTTTTAAGCCTACCACGAATCCAACAGATCCAATGAGATAAGCAATTTCTTGTAAGTGATTCATGGATTATTTCTTAGGCTTCTTTTTAAACATTTCCAACATGCGATCAGTCACTACAAAGCCACCAATTACGTTAAGGGTTCCTACTAAAACTCCTACAAATCCGACGATCAATGAAAAATAATCGTCAGGCGCTGAATGTCCAAGTACAATAATAGCTCCAATCAATACCACACCGTGAATGGCGTTTGCGCCGCTCATCAAAGGGGTGTGAAGCACCGAAGGAACATGAGAAATCAATTCAATTCCCACAAAAACCATCAAAATAATGAGGTAGATATAGGAGATATTTTGTCCAATAAATTCAATAATGCTGTTCATAAAATTAAGATTGATGAGCGATTAGACATCCTTGAACAATTTCATCTTCAAGGTTAAATTCTATGGTTCCTTTCGGACCAACGAGTTTGAGCAATTCCCAGATGTTTCGAGCGAAAAGCTCAGATGCATTTGAACTTAAGCTTGATGGCAAATTCACAGAACCAATGATTTTTACGCCATTGTGAACGTAAATTTCATTTGCCTTGGTTTGAGCGCAATTTCCGCCTTGTTCTGCAGCCATATCTACAATGATACTGCCGTTTTTCATGAGAGCCAATTGCTCATCATCTATAAGAATTGGTGCTTTTTTTCCGGGGACTAAAGCCGTTGTAATGACCAAATCAGCCTGAGCCAATGATTTATTAACAGCCTCTCGCTGAGCTTTTCTGTATTCATCGGATGCTTCTTTTGCGTAGCCGCCTTCGCTTCCTACTTCAACGCCTTTCACCTCAATGAATTTCCCTCCCAAAGATTGAACTTGTTCTTTGGTTTCAGGACGGACGTCTGTTGCTTCAACCACCGCTCCCAATCTCTTGGCTGTTGCTATGGCTTGAAGTCCCGCTACACCCACACCAAAAATCAACACTTTAGCAGGTGTTACTGTTCCAGCAGCAGTCATCAAAAGCGGAAAAATTTTATCTAAATGATAGGCTCCTTCAATCACAGCTCTGTAACCAGCCAAGTTAGCTTGAGATGAGAGCACGTCCATAGATTGAGCTCTGGAGATTCGGGGAATTGCATCTAAAGAAAAAACAGACCATTTTTTGGCCTGCAATTTTTCTACCAACTCGGTGTTTGAGCGGTGATACACATTTGAAATCCAAATTTTATTGTCTGGAAGTTCATTCATGATTTCGGCGGTAGGCACATTGATTTGAATGTACACATCTGCCGATTTTAATTCATTGAAGGGCTTGACACTTGCACCCACTGAGGTGTAAGATTCATCGGTAAAGTGGGCAGGCGCGCCGGCGCCATTTTCTACCCAAACCTCAAAACCCATTTTCAGAAGATTAGCGGCTACGGTTGGTGTCATTGACACTCGGTTTTCAGCTTCTCTTCTTTCTTTAAAAACTGCTATTATCATGGGGTAATTTAATCTTTTACGAATCGCAACGCACCACCCCAAATTTGCATCCAATAAAGTCCAGATGGCAAATTTTCTATGGAATAAGAGTTGTAATTTTCTTCCGTCATTGGCAATCTCTTCAACATGAATGATTGTCCAACGCTATTAAAAACAGGAAGTTCTTCTGGAGCAACAAAAGGTACAAATGTAGGCACCAAACAAGAAATAGTAATTTTATCAGATGACGGATTGGGATGAACAGCCATTGTTTTTGACGTAAAATCTTCTACACCCAAAGGATTAAATCCTCCGCTGCTCAGTCCGTTATATTTATCTCTAAATCTCACTTGGTTTGGCACAAATTGACTGGTTGGACTCAACTGACCAGAAACTTCCATTACAGGAATCTTTTCTGAAGTTGCAAGCCATTGATAGATGATTTGTTTGCGGGGGAAACCTTGTTTAAAAAATTGAGTCTCTATGGTATCTGTTCCGTCTACAAATGTTCTCACCCGTATAACATCGGTATATTCTTTATAAGGCGTTTTGATACTGCCCCAAGCATCAACCACATTGGTTCTTTTACCTGCTTGTTTAAAACTAAAGAGTTGTTGACCCGGAATGGCAAACGTAAACTTGTAAGTACTTACATCTGAGTCATTGTACTGCAATGGAAATTGGTAAATTTCATCTTCGTCTTCATACATGCTCGCCAAAGGAATACCAGTGTATGAATAACCCAATCCTTCTGCTTTAAACACAGAATTTGACGCAGTATAAAATGAGTAGACATTGGTAAATGTAATGGGACCTCCACCAATGGTATCAGCTGTTTTCAAACCCGTTTGCCCAAAGAAATAAAAAGCATAAGGGGTTTTAGCTGCGCTCTGATATTGTCTTAACTCTGAAGTTTGAGCCTCTAATTTGGAAAAATCCCAAGATTGACTTGCTCCACTTTTCATCCAACCCGATGGCAAGTCAGTTGCCAAAGCGGTAGAAAAACGAATGGTATCTCCAGCGGCTGGCATGGAGGATTTTGATATGGTAATTTGGCCTTTTGCGACGCTCATCAAACCCAACAACAGCCAAAGCATGGAGTGTTTTTTCATATTAATTCAAAGATAGTTATAAAACATCATAAAAAAATGCCGATTTTTGCAGTTCTATGGAAATTCGGTGGACTGCAAAATCACTTCCCAATCAAGAAATTGTAGCTCGGCTTTCCAAGGAATTGAACGTTTCTGAGCCTATGGCAACCATCTTGGTGCAACGCGAAATTGACACCTTTGACAAGGCCAAAAACTTCTTCCGACCAGCCCTGAGCGAATTGCATGATCCTTATTTAATGAAGGACATGGAATTGGCATATAGACGCATTAAAGATGCCATAAAAGCCCAAGAATCTCTCATGGTTTACGGCGATTATGACGTTGACGGTACTACAGCCGTAAGCCTAGTCTATTCATACTTTAAAACACTCAATCAAAACATTGAGTACTATATTCCTGATCGTTACAAAGAAGGTTACGGAATCTCTAAAATGGGAATTGACCATGCCAAAACCAATGGCGTGACTCTAATCATTGCTCTTGATTGTGGAATCCGTTCGAACGAATTGGTTGATTATGCAAAATCCATAGGCATTGATTTCATCATTTGTGATCACCACCTTCCTGGTGCTGAGTTGCCCAATGCCGTTGCCATCCTCAATCCCAAAAGAAAAGATTGTGATTACCCCTATAAAGAACTTTCTGGTGCCGGAATTGGCTTCAAACTCCTTCAGGGTTACTCCAAGCGCGAAGGCTTCTCTGAAGACAAAGCCATGGAGTACATTGACCTTGTGGCTGTGAGTATTGCCGCCGACATGGTAGATATGAGAGGTGAAAATAGAATTCTTGCTTACTACGGACTTAAAAAGCTCAATGAAAATCCGTCCTTAGGTTTGCAAGCACTCATGGATGGAGGCCCTAAAAAACAGTCCTACAGCATTCAAGACATCGTCTTCGGAATTGGACCTAAAATCAATGCAGCAGGTCGAATTTCAGATGCCAAAGCCGCTGTAAGAGTCCTCATCGAAACAGAATACACCAAAGCCATGCAATTGTCGCGCGTGTTAAACGACCGCAACGATGAACGCAAAGAACTAGATACCGATATTACAAAAACGGCCATTGAATTGATCAATTCGCATCCAGACATGGCCAACCGCAGAAGTGTGGTCATTAAAGGTGATGAATGGCATAAAGGCGTGATTGGAATTGTTGCAAGCCGAATGGTTGAGCAATATTACAAACCCACCATTGTGTTTTCACTCAATGACGGTATGCTAACAGGCTCTGCCCGCAGTGTTAAGAATTTTGACATCCACGAAGCCATCACTCAATGTTCTGATTTGGTTGAGCAGTTCGGGGGACATAAATACGCCGCGGGATTGAGCTTAAAGGCTGAAAATTTCGATGCATTCGTTGAAAAATTTGAGGCGCTAGTTGCTCGTGATATTCTAAATACATCTTTAACCCCAGAAGTAGAATACGATTTAGAAATTGACATTGATAGCATAACTCCGAATATGATGAAGCTCATTGGGCAAATGTCGCCGTTCGGACCAGGAAACCCCCAGCCTATCTTCATGTCTCAACGACTTAAATCGAATAACAGTCCACGAATATTAAAGGACAAGCATCTGAAATTACAGCTTCAACAAAATAATAGCCGTTTCATGATTGATGGAATAGGATTTGGTTTGGCTGAGCAATTACCCATAGTAACCAATGGTGCCATATTTGATGCATGTTATTGCATTGAGGAGAACTTCTACAACGGACAAGTTAAGCTTCAGTTGCGTTTGCGCGACTTAAGAAATACTCGCACATCGTAAATAGAATCTTTTTCAGACGGGAAATAAGCTATTTCCTTATACCCTTCTAGGGCTCTCATATCATTCAATGGCATGGGTGCATCTCTGCGGGCATGGAAATTATCCCAAATAACTACTAAAGAGTCGGGCAACCAGTCATAACCGGTCCTCTTATCTATACTCCAAATGTAAAACGTGGAGGCGTCATTAAGGTTGCTTGCATCAAAAAATGGATCGAGATCGCGTTTAACATTGATTTGCGGAATTTGATGAACCAAAGGCAACTTCTTATAGCCTGCAGAATCAATGAAACTAAATGCTTTTTCCAGGTTTTTATTGCCAGGAAACCCTTCAATTGGGGATAGACTATTCCATTTCCAAGGATAAGGCATTTGAGCACCTGGAAATGCAATAAAAAAACAACCCAACGAGGTTAAAACTTTTAATGAAATATTGATGAATCTTACATCGTAAGACATCATTCTATGAATGGAAAATTGAGCAATCAATGCTGATACAGGAGCGACAGCCATAAAAACCCGATGTAGTCCATGCGACCCCATAGTACCTGTCCACCAGATGAAACTGTGCACAAATCCATATCCCAAGAAAAGGGGCAACCAAAGCCAGACCAATAACTGACTCATTTCGTGAGGGGTTTTATTCTGCAGGCGCTGAACAACATACTGAATGCTCAAAAACAGAGCAAAAGCCATGAGAATGGTGATCCAAATTCCGGTAATGTAGCGTTGAGATTCAATATAATGTAAAAATGAGCCGTGCCCAGGATCAAAAACGCCTTCTTTTTCAAACTTGATGTATGGATTGTGAGTAAAGAAATAATCCCATTCCTTGGTGATTATGGCACCTAGAATAGCAAAAACCAGGGTACCTGAGAATAGCCAATATAAACTTTTCCATTGCTTGCGGGAGACAACATAGGGAACAATACAAGCAATCATGACCAACCCTTCACTTCTTACCAAGGGCAAAAAAGAAGCGACAATCAAAGCTGTTTTGAATCGATGGGAAGCAAACAAATACAAAATCACACTCAGAACGAGAGCGTTTGTTGGTTCGGTAAGTGCTGAATATACATTTGCCAGAACAACAGGCTGTAAACCGACGAGAAGTACTAACGTCCATGGGTTTCTCATACCTAGTTTACGGCCGGTAAGATAGGTCATCCAAGCAGCCCCAAGGGTAGCAACCATATTTAATGCATATACAGCGTCAATAGATATTTGAGCAAATGGAGCGGCAAGAATGGTAAAAAACGGTTTTGCCCACAAATCGAGCATGAGCTCAGGGTGTTTAAAACACCAGCGCGCAAATAAATAGTGATTCCAAGAATCTTGTCCACCTGCTGGATCTTCAGCGGTAAAGGCAACACCCAAGTAAACCAACGTTATTCCCAGTAAGGCAACAATGGCTGCACTGGAATTTCTGCGGACTTTAAAAAAGTTTGACCACAAAGTTTTTTGGGACATAAGGCGAAAATAAAAGAAAAGCCCCGAATTCGGGGCTTTTTATAAAATTAAAATGTGTGTAATTTTAAATTAATAAGTGCTCTTCACCAACATCATATCATTGATGCGCTTTTCAGCGTGCTTAATAGCTGCAATTTGGTTATTGATATTGTGATCAACGGCCATTTTATTGATATCAAGAATGGTTTGGTAAATGTTTTCTGTTTGTGCCAAGGCTCTCTCTCTAACATACCCAGTATATTCAGAGTAAACGTTGATAAGTCCGCCAGAATTAATCACAAAATCAGGAGCATAAATAATGCCCATTTCTTTCAATTTATCGCCGTGAACTTTTTCGTCTTCCAATTGGTTATTGGCAGCACCTGCAATGATTTGACACTTTAATTTTGAGATGGTATTTTCGTTCAAAATACCTCCCAAAGCACAAGGTGCAAATACATCAACATCTAAACCAATCATATCATCAATGGAAACAACAATTGCTCCAAATTCGTTGGCAGCTTTAGCTAAAACGTCTTGGTTGATGTCGGCAACATAAAGCTTCACACCTTCTTTATGAAGATATTCCAATAAATGCCAACCCACTTTACCAATACCTAAAACGGCTACACTTTTACCTTCTAGAGAATCAGTACCGTATGCAATCTTTGCAGATGCTTTAATACCCATGTAAGTACCATAAGCAGTAACTGGAGAAGGATCTCCGCCGCCACCCATTGATTCTGGCAAACCTACAACGTGATCTGTTTCCATTTGCACGTACTCCATATCTTTGGTGGTGGTTCCAACATCTTCAGCGGTAATGTACTTACCGTTTAAATTATTGACAAAACGACCAAATTTTCTCATCAAAGCTTCGCTTTTTTGAGTTTTTGGATCGCCAATGATCACTGCTTTTGCACCGCCCAAGTTCAAACCAGCAACGGCCGCCTTGTAGGTCATTCCGCGTGACAATCTTAAAGCGTCTCTTACGGCATCTTTTTCGTGCTCGTAATACCACATCCTCGTACCACCCAACCCAGGACCCAACACGGTATTGTGAATAGCAATGATTGCTTTCAAACCGGTTGCGTTGTCTTGACAAAAAACGATTTGCTCGTGGTTGGTTGATTCTAATCCTGCAAATAAGTCGAACTGAGTCGCAGGTTTTGTTTCAAATTGAACGTCTGCCATTGAATTAAAGTGCAAATTTAACCTTTTTTTCTTTAAAATTATTGATTTTCAAAGTGTCAGAATGACACTTACACCCTTGATGGTATTGGTCTTGGCGCGAATTTCTTGCATTCATGGGCAATTGCGCGAATATGATCTGGGGTGGTTCCACAGCAACCTCCCACAATATTGACCCAGCCATGACTGCACCACTCCGCAATTACGTTTGCCATTCCCTCAGGACTGTCATCGTATTCTCCAAATTCATTGGGTAACCCAGCGTTTGGATAACAACTCACAAATACTTCAGATACCCTTGAAAGTTCCTCCACATATTGACGCATTTGATCAGCGCCCAAAGCACAATTTAGTCCTACACTCAACAAATTACCGTGAGAAATGCTGTTGTAAAAGGCCTCTGTTGTTTGTCCGCTCAGCGTCCTTCCAGATGCATCGGTAATGGTGCCGCTTACCATCAATGGAATATCTAGTCCTCTCTCCTCTTTAATGGTATTGATTGCGTACAATGCTGCTTTGCAATTCAATGTATCGAAAACGGTTTCTACCAAAAGTAAATCCGCACCAGCATCAATCAAGGCCAAAACTTGTTCAGTATATGCTTCAACGAGTTCGTCAAAGGTTACACCTCGATAACCTGGATTGTTGACATCTGGACTTAAACTAGCGGTTTTATTGGTTGGGCCAATAGCTCCTGCGATGAAAATAGGTCTTTCACCAAACTCTTGAACGTATTCTTCCCTCGCCGCATTTGCCACTTTAACTGCTTCTACATTGAGTTCAATCACCCATTTTTGCATGTGATAATCGCCCATAGATATGGAATTGGCGTTGAACGTATTGGTTTCCAAAATATCGGCTCCCGCTTTCAAGAAATCTTTGTGAATCTCTTTAATGATTTGAGGTTGTGTTATCACCAATAAATCATTATTCCCTTTCAGAGGATGCTCATAATCGGCAAATTTCTCGCCGCGGTAATCTTCTTCTGACAGTTTGTGCTTCTGGATCATGGTGCCCATAGCACCGTCAATGATTACTATCCGTTCATTCAATAATTGATGAATACTCATGTTATTTTAAAATTGTATCGCTTTTCAGCGTAATAAAAACTCCTTTAAACAATGATTCTATTTGATTTCCTGGGGACGGAAATTCTTGTCCTAATGATTGATAAATCTGAGTAAAAGGACCGTTCACTGAGAATTTCACTTCTTTAGGCTCTGATTTTTCTTTGAGTGAAGCCATTAATTCTTTTGGCAACTGATTTGGTTGAAAATGATAACCAAAGACTTTTTCAGGAGCACTTGAGTTGTAAGCTATGAATTGGGCTTTTGCGTCATACAATGCTTGCAAACCAGGATTGGTTATAAATCCATCAGATCTACCTGAAAAAACATCTTTGAGGGCAAACTTGAGTGATTCATCGCTTATAGTTGAATCAATGGGCTTGGCAAAAACCAAAACTTTATGTTTAAAGGCAAAATACACAGGTGAACCCACTACTTTAACTAGGTTATAGGTACCCAAGTCCATTTTATTGGAAATCAGGTTCTGTTTCTTTAGTGTATCACAGAAACTACTGAATGATTCTTCAGAAGTCAAGGTAAAAGCAAAGAATTGCGCTTCTTTGGTTTTAAAATACACTACATCTGAGAATAGCGCTATACCCGGTTCAGCGGGTTTATCACAATGCGAAAATACGGCCCAACTTCCTACCAAATTTGAAATACTGTCAATGAAACTTGTGGGTTTAGCCGACGCAAAATCATCTCTAAATTTACGTGTTTGAAAATGAACAAATTGTTCCACCTTAGCAGGAACAATAACGGGCAAACTAGAGCGAGAAGTAAAATTAAAGTAGAGATAAATACCGAATGCTACCACGGTTATAGTAATGATAACCATCAATGAAAGCGCGGTTCTTCTGAAGCCTCTAGAATCCATGGTGCAAAGATACAACAGATAAAGGGCAAACTTTTCTGTAATAAAAACAAAAAAGGCCGACAAAAGCCGGCCTTTTCTATAAAATGTATTGAAAGATTATTCTTTGGTTTTAGCGTCACCTGCTTTTTTGCAACAAGCTTTGGCTTCGCCGTCTTTAGAACACTCTTTTTTTGCAGCGCCTTCTGCAGAAGCGGTTGCACTAGCACCGTCTTTCTTGCAACAAGCCTTAGCTTCGCCACCTTTAGAACATTCTTTTTTAGCTGCACCTTCGGTTGAAGCAGTGGTTGTTTTTTTGCAACAAGCTTTTGCTTCAGCACCCGCATTGGTGCACTCTTTTTTTACTTCACCATTTGCGTTTTTACACTCGGCTTTAACTTCACCGTTTGTGTTTTTGCACTCAGCTTTAACTGTTTCTGTTTGAGCGAATGATACTGTGGCAAAACCTACGGTAATGGCCAACAATGCAAAGAATTTTTTCATTTGTATAAAATTTTAATTAGTACGAATATACGCTATCTCTATGGGAATTTAGCAATGACCGTCTCGCCGCCTGTCGTTTTTTGGTCAAGTTTCACCGTAATTTCGGCCGTCAAGGGCAAATAAATATCCACTCTTGAACCAAACTTGATAAATCCAAACTCTTTGCCGGCTTTGGCCTTATGCCCTTCTTTGGCATAACAAACAATACGTTTAGCCAATGCACCTGCAATTTGTCTGAAGAGAATGATACCGTGTTCGTTTTTGACAGCCACAGTAGTTCTTTCATTTTCGGTTGAACTTTTTGGATGCCATGCCACCAAGTATTTACCTGGATGGTATTTTTCGTACACCACATTTCCTGCAACCGGATATCGGTTTACGTGAACATTGATAGGTGACATGAAAATACTCACTTGTTTGCATTTTCCTTTGATAAATTCTGGTTCATCAACCTCTTCAATGACAACCACCTTACCATCGGCTGGTGCGATGACTAAATCATCGTCTTGAGGGGTATCTCGATTGGGGTGACGAAAGAATTGCACAATGGCAATAAAAAACAAGATAGACAATCCGAAAACTACCTGGGTGTACCAGGCACCTTCAAACCAGTAACTCAATGGCGCGTTGATTAAAACCAAAGCAGCCATGGTATAAAAAATGATGGAGTAACCTTCTCTGTGAATTCTGATCATTGAAAATATAACTAAATTAGAAAGACCCTCTTAATTTCAATACTGCTGACACCTTATCTAACGCTACGCAATAAGCAGCTAAACGCATATTTACGCGGTACTTAGAAGATGCATTGTAAATATTATCGAAGGCCATTTTCATAGCGCGATCTGCACGTCTATTTACGCGCTCTTCTGTCCAATAATAACCCAAACGGTTTTGAACCCATTCAAAATAAGAAACGGTAACACCACCAGCGTTTGCCAAAATATCTGGAACCACTAAAATACCTTTATCATCGAGAATTTTATCAGCTTCTGCGGTTGTTGGACCGTTAGCACCTTCAACAATTAATTTTGCTTTGATGTTGTGAGCATTTTCAGGAGTAATTTGGTCTTCCATAGCGGCAGGAACAAGAACCGTTACATCCAATTCCAAAAGTTCACCGTTTGTGATTTTACGCTCGCAAGGAAATCCTTCTAAAGATCTGCTGCTTGAATTAGCTACGTGTGCAATGGCTGCATCAACGTCAATTCCTTTAGAATCGAAATAACCGCCTGAAATATCAGAAATAGCCACAATTTTAACTCCCATTTGAGAAATCAATTTTGCAGAAATAGAACCTACGTTTCCAAAACCTTGTACTGCACAATTAGCCTCAGTAGGTTTTAATCCCATTTTGGCTAAGGCACTACGAGTACTAACCATAACGCCACGTCCGGTTGCTTCCACACGTCCCAAAGAACCACCCAAAACAATGGGTTTTCCTGTAACAACAGCCCAGGCATTTTGTCCTTTGATTTTACTGTATTCGTCAACAATCCAAGCCATTTCTTGTTGGCCTGTACCCATATCTGGAGCTGGAATATCTTGTTCTGGACCAAAAACGTCTTTCATGGCCACTGTATAGGCACGTGTTAAACGCTCTAATTCTCCTTTACTCATGGAACGTGGATCACACTTGATTCCACCTTTTGCACCACCATAAGGAATATTCACAATAGCACACTTCCATGTCATCCAAGCAGCAAGGGCTTTAACTTCATCTAGGTTAACATCCATGCTGTAACGAATACCACCTTTAGAGGGACCCAAGTGATCTGAGTGTACCACTCTGTAAGCTTCAAATACTTGAATGTTACCGTTATCCATTGTAACAGGAATGTTTGCCATTACCACTTTATCGGGCACACGCAAAACATTGGCAAATTGGTGGTCTAAACCCAAAATTCCCACAGCCGCGTCAAAGCGGCGATTCATGCTTTCTAGCGGATTGTATCGAGGAGATCCGCCGTTCATTGGAGTTGACATATTAGATGTACTTAAACTGAAATTGCCGACAAATTTAGAACAATACCCATGCGGTTGTTCAAGTTTTTTCTGAATCGCCTAAAAAATTGTTCACCTGCACATTCACAGATGCATCACTTTTTTCAGCAAGCGCAATGTTATCAGGCTGTTAACCTTGAACCTAGTAAGAAAATAATTTGTTAATTGTAATGAATATAAATTCAAAAACAACACCAAAATCAAGGCAACATCTAACCCTATTAACAGCCAAAACGGACTCACTGAAACGCACTCCATTTGGTCGTAAAAAAACAATACACTGACCATCAACATAGATATCCAAGCCATTGAATGATTGGCCAACAACGTTAAAAATCTATTCCTTGCATGCAATAAATGTCCCAAAGGAGCTGATACTGCCAAAGCCAAAATTCCGGGTGAAATTAATACTAAACGATCTTTCATTTCGGAAAAATCACTCCCAAACACCCATGAATAAACATCCTCAGGAACCAGAAAAATCAGAAAAATCAATGTTAGTGTTACCCAAAAACTCACGGTTGAATACAACATGGCCAATCGATTCTGAAAATTCAAATTATTAGTATTCAAAGCTTTAGAATGCAAAACCATTCCGAATGCATTTCCAAAGATCCAAACGGTATCTGCAATTAAGAAGGTATTTGACAAAACGCCGATTTCTGACATTTCATATTGGTGGTTGGATGACAAAATGAATAGCGGAGTTTTATATATAAAGAATAAAACTATATGCCCAAGTTGCGCTGTAACCCCTTGCTTGGAATGTTCCTTAATTGTCAAATCATCTGAATTGAAAGTTGGCCTAACCCACGCTCCCATATTCGATAACTTTTTGATGGCAGCAAATCCCCAAATCCAAGCTGCCGATGCCGTGCAAATTAAAAACCAATGGGTTGTATTGAATAGACTCCCAAAAAACGTCCCCCGGAAAGTCATGCCAAAAATCATGACAAGAAATAAAACTACAATCAACCCTAATTTCAAAGCTTCAAAGGAGAACTGCCATCTGTTTCTCAGCGAAATTTGTTGATGAGCCTGAAAATAATTAATGACCATATTTTGCCAGGTAAGTCCTAATCCGATTAACCAAAGGAATAGCCAAATCCATGACTGATCGGGCATAACATATTCGGCAATCATTGCGGCAAGAGAGAGAATCATGGAGGAAATCAACAACAATCGTTTCGCTAATTTCTGGAACCCGTATTGAGCAAACCAATTAGACATAGCCGATCCGGCAAAAATCTCGTTGATCATCAATACCACCTGAAGATAGAGCAGATACAGGCTCAATTGTCCCCGACCATATGCACCTAAAGTATTTGAAATGATGACTACCGTGATAAATGAAACCACCGCTTTAGACAGTTGCCAGAAATAGGCCTTTATGGGACTGTCTTGGCTCATGAACTTTGATTTTCTAGGAACAATCCTAGAGACGATATTTTAAAATACAACGAAAGTTCTTTGGTTGATAATTGTGAAAATTTAGTTGCCATTTTCTCTCGATTACCTCTATTTATATAGGCATCTAATTTAGATGACAAAAACCAATCTTTCCAATCTGAACCAAACTTTTGCGTGAGTTGAGCCTCAGGCATGGAAAACCCTTTCTTGTCTAAACGGGCAAACAAATCATTGGGCAATAAATCTTTGAATGTATTTCGAAGCATTCCCTTAGGCATTCCACCTTCGGAAAGCGCATTGAGTGAATACTTCCCCAAAAAATATTTTGGCAACAATAAATCGTCTGCAAACGGGTTGCGACTTTCAAGTTGAAAAGCCATTCCATTTCTATCTTCCCAAGCCAGCATTTGATACAATCTCCCGTAAAATTTAGAATCTTGTAAAGTGCCATAGTAATCACCCAACATTCGCTCTTTAACGTCTTCCACCACGGGGTGTAATTCCAAATCATTGCTAAAAATCTGTTCTTTACTGAACCAATTTCCCCAGAGATATTGATCTACTTTGTGTTTGAATTTTTGGGACATTTTCCCGCGCCACTTTCTTTTCAAAGCTATTTTAGACGCTTGCGAATATCCAATGGGCCAATGATCTTTAAAATCTTTTAACTCTTGATCTCCATCAATGATGGATTGAATAAAATAATCTGGATATCCCCCAAAAATCTCATCAGCACCTTGACCATTAAACAATACGGTTACCCCAACTTCCCTTACTTTTCTGCAAAGTGCAAAATGACCTATGTTGTTCCAAGCTACAGGCGGGCGTTTGGTCAATTGCACCAATTGCTCAAAGTCTGGAGTACCAAGGTCTTCCACTCGTATCTGATGCATTTGTCCGCCGTGTTTCTTTTGGACTTTTTTCTGCCACTCGGTTTCATCGCCTTGCATGCCATTTGATCCCACCGAAAAAAGGTGCAAAGGGGCATCCATACCCAGCTGCCATCTGCCAATTCCCAGAATAATGCTGCTGTCAATTCCGCCGCTAACGGCAAAACCCATAGGCACATCACTTCTCAAACGTTTGCGCATGCTTTCGAACAAAAGTTCGCGCAAATCACGCACCTCGTTCAATCTTTGGTAGGTAGACGGGTAATACCATTGCCTATCAATGATACTTCTCAGATTGGGTATCCATCTAATCCAACAACCAGGTTTCAAGGTTTTCACTTCAGGATACCAATCAACGGCATCAGTCATTGAATACTTAAGATGCAGATAGATTGCTGTGGGATTAATTTCTTTAGAATCGTTTATTTCTCGGAGCGTTTGTTCTTCGCTGGAGAATGCGAATGTTTCTTTATTGTTTAAATAAAACAGCGGCTTCACGCCGGTTTTATCTCTCACTAGCGTGTAGGTATTTTCTAAAGAATCATAAATGCAAAAAGCAAAAAAACCATCTAAAAGCTGCAGGCATTTATCTTCCATTTTTGCCCAAAGCTCTAACAACACTTCCGTATCAGTATCAGTTATAGTGTTGATTTTATACTGTTTCCTGAGCTCTATATAATTGAATATCTCACCGTTGAAGGTAATCCAATATCTACCTGTGGCATCGCACATGGGCTGATGTCCTCTATCTCCAGGAGCAATTATTGAAAGTCTCTGATGCAGTATAAAACCATTAACTTGTTCGGTCAATAACTCTGTTGCGGATTTCTCAGGGATGTATTGCAGCATATCTGAATACACTTCCCTACCCCAAAACACGGGTTTCGGGTCTGAATTCCGGAGCATGAGAAGTAGACCAGCATCATCCTTTCCACGGTGCTTTAACTCATCGGAAAAACGGGTAGCCCATCGTTTCCAATAGGTTGGGTCTCTAACGACCGATGTTGATATTCCCGCTATTCCGCACATGAGTAATGATGAATCAATTGCTGTGCAATGCTTTCACTCAAATAGTGAAGTCTTGCATTTTGTTGTATCAGCAATCGATCAAAGTTTTCGCATTTTTTGCAAAAATCCAACATTGCGGTGGTTATTTTAAGTGTTTTTGCAGAATTATTCTCTTGGGGATTCCAATCTTCCATCAATACACCGTTTTCTGCATGAACCATTTCCGAAATACCACCCACGTTTGATGCTATGACGGGGACCCCAAATGCAAGCGCTTCGGATATAACACAAGGGGCATTTTCCGAATCACTGGCTATCAGCAGAACGCTTGCTTTTTGATAAAATTCAGCCAATTCTGAAGCTGTTACCGCTCCGAAAATATGAATATCATGTTCTGTTAAATTCGTCTGTTCCACCATCAACTTCTTTCTATACCCTTCAGGAGCTCCAACCAACGTCAAATGAACATTTGGAATCTGTTTTTTTAACTCTTTAAAGGCTTCGATGATCAAATGGGTATTCTTTCTGGGTTCAAAATTAGATACATGCAAGAAGTTCAAGGCTTGGAAAGATTGTTGCTTTGCAGGGGCGATTTCAAATGTTTCAAAAACAGGGTCTAATGCATTGGGAAATAATACGTATTTCTTTCTTTTTCCCAGTGTATGCTCCATAGAATGGTGAAGATTCAGGTTGATGCTTGCACAGGTATCGGTTTTGCTCCACACATATTTATAAGACCATTGAAACCACAGGTTGCGTTTTTCGAATCGATCTGGCACCCAATCATTAAAGATTGCCCAATGCTCTGTTAGCCACAACTTGTAGTTGAAAAAGGGTTTCCAAAACGCTGCTACAACTCCAATTTTATCAGCAGCGTGAATATGCACCTTGTTGGGTTGCAATTCTAAAATTAATTGAAACATTTTCCCCGTCGTGGCAAAATAATAAATTAAGAAATTCAGTAATTTAAGAGGCCTCCCTTTGAACTGAGGGACTGGCACAAACACACAGTGATACTTGGCAGCCCCATCAACTTTATGAGGTCTTTTTTCACCTATAAAATAAGTAGCAAAGGTCAGTACTGTGAGTTTCTTGATTTGATGGGAAACTGCTTGAGCATGCCTATGTATAAAAATGCCGTTGTACGGATTCTCAGAATTAGGGAACCAGCCAGCGACCCAAAGCAGCATCAGACAAAGATAAAGTTAAAATCCCATAACTTTTTTGTCGGTTGGATCATCCAAGTTCTCCGTTGAGGCTATCCTCTCTAAAGCACTAAAATATTCAAATTCTGGATAAAGCAGTCTTTCAATTTCCATTCTTCTTTGGATGTTTGAAATTTGTGCTGGACTGAAATTGAATTTCTTGGCTAATAATGCTGCATGATCTTGATTTATATCATCAAAATATCTCATCCAAAGTTGAATTTGAGCATCTGCACTGGGTTTTGAAAATTTAAATTTAAACAGGAATCTACGTTCGAACGCGGGATCAAAAGATTGAGAAAGATTTGTAGTTGCAAGAAGAATTCCCTCCATTTTTTCCATTTCTTCTAAAAAAATATTTTTCAGCGCATTGTTCATTTGATCAACGCTACTTTTGGCATCTAGTCTTTTCCCAAATAGTGCATCAGCCTCATTGAATAATAGGATAACGTCTTTTTTGTGATATTTACACACCCTTTTATATTCTAGAAATACACGACGTGCATTTTTCTCGCTATTGCCTACCCATTTATCTTGTATATCCGAAATATTAACCTCGAAGATGGGCAGATCATACTCTTTAGCTAATTGATAACACCATTCGGTTTTTCCCGTGCCAGGATGTCCATAGAGAAGCGCACAAACCCCAATACTTCTTGACTTTGAAAGTTCTTTGATTTTTGGTAAAACTTCAGGACTCAGGGCATATTTCAATGGTTTTAATGTTTGATTCATTGAATCATCAAAAATCAATTCAACGGGTTTAATGTTTTCGGGCAAGATTAAAGGAATATTTAAATTAGATTTCTTTGAAATAAATTCCTTCGCATGATCATCTAATTCGGGAAGCAATTCCATGATGCCTTTGTGCGTCAATTCAATTTCAATATCTTCATTCAGTTGATCTCCACCCGATAGTTCCATGAGTCCCATATTAATTGGCTCCCAACTGCCGGTTTTAATGTATCTCTGAATAAACTCTTCGGCTTGAAATCTGGGCATATCAAGTCTGAAAAAAAATCTATTAACATTGGTATCGTGAGAATGAAAAACCTTATTTGCTAGTACTGCTAGAAATAGTTGTATTTGGAATTCAGGACCATTACCTTCCTGAAGGTATTCTCTAATGAATTTAACGCATTTTAGATGTTCATTTTTCTCCAAAAACAATTCATCAGCGTCTTTCGATTTAGCTGAATGTGATTCCCAATATTCTGACATCATATCATCAAAGTGGTTCCTTTTATTGATAAAATTTGATAAAAAAGGCATCAAACCGAAAGGCGTCAACTCCAGAACCTTTTGCCAATCACCAGAATAAACCGCTTCTTCATATTTTTCATTCAACATCAACTCCCTATTTCTATCATGTCTTCCTTTACTTTGAATTACATCAAACTTCTTGAGTTGTCCAATTACTTTTCGAATCATGTAATTAGGCATTTTTAATTGATGGTTCAACCTAGTAAATAAGGTCGATTCCGAAATCCCCATTAAATCATTGTCGTCATTTATAAACATACAAACAACCACCATTTCCATACCCGTTAATTTAAACTTTTCGGTGAGTTCTTTCAAATCTGGCAACCAATCAAATAACTGCTCATTAACAGTTAAATTATCAAAAGTTGGTCTTTGGGTATTGATCTTTTTCAATACACTTTGAATGGATTGTAAAACAACATTTTGTGACATATAATTTAGTTAAATTGATTAATTGTTAACTTTCTTACCAAAGAAAAGTTTAATAAGTTAGCAATAACCAATAAAAGTTGCAAAGCCAAAAAGAGTAATTTTATCAACAAAAAAACGAGACAAGCGTTTTTATTGAAGATTTGCGAGATGGAAAAGATGAAATATATTTCCACAAAAAAAGAGGACTAAAAAGTCCTCTTTTTTTTAAGGGCGACCGACCGGGATCGAACCGGCTACCTCCAGATCCACAAACTGGCGCTCTAACCAGATGAGCTACGACCGCCGTATTAATCAGTAGATGAACAACAACGAATTGGTGTTCTTTAACGAGGTGCAAAAATAAACATTTTCTGATAATTTACCTTGATTTTTACAATCAAAATAAAAAAAACTGTTTATTGAGGTGTAGAAGTGATGTATTTCAACAATTCAGATCTCACTTCAGGGTCATTGAATCTTCCGTGAAAGCTTGAAGTCACCGTTGAAGATGAAGTATCTTTGATGCCTCTACTAGCCACACACAGGTGTTTAGCATCCATGATCACGGCCACATCTTGAGTCTGTAAAACTTCTTTCAATTCTTCTGCAATTTGAATGGTCAAACGCTCTTGAACCTGCGGACGTTTTGAATAGTAATCTACAATTCTATTGAGTTTGGAAAGACCAATTACATTTCCGTTAGAGAAATAGGCCAAATGCGCTCTCCCAAAGATGGGCACAAAGTGGTGTTCACAAGTACTGTAAAAGGTAATGTCCTTCTCAACCAACATCTCGGTGTAGTCATAAGAATTCTCAAACAACGTAGGTTGAGGTTTATTCTTGGGATCCAACCCTTTAAAATGCTCGTTGATGTACATTTTCGCCACTCTCATGGGTGTTCCTTTCAAACTATCGTCAGTGAGGTCTAACCCCAATACATGCATGATTTCTTTGAAATGCTTGGCAATTAATTCAATTTTTAATTGATCATCCATTTCGAAAGCACCTTCTCTCATGGGAGTTTCTTTAGAACTACCCACGTGTGAGTCACCCATTTCATCCCATTGAGAAAGGATCTTGTTTATATTGTCTTTATCCATTGAATTCTACAAAATTTCTGGGTGTTTCATACAATCTCACACTGAGATTAAATTCCTCTCCCAAACGGTTTCTTAATTTTTTCCAAATCACCCAGACGATGTTTTCTGCCGTAGGATTTAACTCCTTAAACTCGGGTACATCAAGATTTAGATTCTTGTGATCAAAAGCTTCAATCACTTCCTCGTCAATAAAATCTTTAAGCACCTTCATGTCAATCAAATAACCCGTCACTTCATCTACCTCGCCTTCCACTCTCACTTGCAAATCATAATTATGCCCATGATAATTAGAATTATTGCAAAGCCCGAAGAACTTCTTGTTTTGCTCTTCTGTCCACTGGGGGACATTCAAGCGATGTGCGGCGTTGAAATGCGCGGTTCGATATACAGCTACTCGTCTTCCCAAAGTGATTTTAAATAAGTAACAAGCCTGAATGGAAAAGGTTTTAATATCAGCTATCGGTGATCGGTTATCGGTGATCGGTTGTCGGTTGTCGGTTGTCGGCTGAACTCTGGCCGCTGACGGCTGACCGCTGACCGCTGACGGCTGACCGCTGACGGCTGATTACCGATCACCGATCACCGATTACTGATTACCGACTATCCATTTGCTTTCGCGTGATCTGCCAAGAATTGAGCCAATCCGATGTCAGTTAAGGGGTGCTTCAACATGCCAAGGATCGCGCTTAACGGACAAGTTACCACATCTGCACCGAATTGAGCACTCTTAACAATATGTAAAGGATTTCTGATGCTAGCGGCTAAAATTTGGGTTTCATATCCTTGAACGGCATAGATTTCAGCAATTTGCTTGATGAGCTCCATTCCATCCCAGTTCATATCGTCAATTCGACCAATAAATGGCGAAAGGTACGTTGCGCCTGCTTTTGCTGCTAAAATGGCTTGTCCAGCTGAGAAAACCAAGGTACAATTGGTACGGATACCACGATCAGAAAAATAGCGGATGGCTTTGATTCCATCTTTAATCATAGGAACCTTAACCACAATATTTTCATGGATAGCGGCTAATTTTTCGCCTTCGGCAACCATTCCTTCAAAATTTGTTGAAATAACCTCGGCACTTACATCGCCATCTACGATTTCACAGATGTCTTTGTAGTGTTTCATCACGGCTTCTTCGCCTGTGATTCCCTCTTTAGCCATGAGAGATGGGTTGGTTGTAACTCCGTCTAGAATACCCAAATCATTGGCTTCGCGGATTTGTTCAAGATTTGCAGTGTCGATGAAAAATTTCATGCCGCAAATTTACATCAGGAAAGTTCTCTATGGTAAAAAAAATCAACGAGTTTGATTTTCCAACAGGAAACGAAAATCGGGCATAATTTGATAAATTTTCTCTTTCTCTATCTGAGTAATATCTATAAAATAGCAATTTTTACCCGCATTTACCGTTTGTCCACCCAACCATTGTAGTTGAAACTCTTGTTCAGGAGCTCCTTTTAACCAACGCCTTACCGGCATGGTACAGTACCAGCCCGTCAGGTTTCCTTTTGGATCTCTGACTCCAATCATTTGTGAAACGGGACCTATAAGTGTTTGCCTATACAAAGCCGTATCATTGGCATTGTATATCTCCTGAAGTCTTCCCTTAAAGGCAGCTCTCCCGCCATTGGCGGCAACTATGGATGGATGCAAATAATTCAAGAATTCATCAAAATTACCTCGCCGAAAGGCATCGTTAAAATTCTTTGCACTGGTTTGAAATGCCCTTCTAATTCGAAAACTATCCAACTCACTGGCGGTTAAATCGCCTTCCACTATGAGTGAATCCTTCGATGGAGTCACAGCTGTTGCTGATCCTGTATCTGAATTAGATCCCTGGGTTGAATCAGAAGAACATCCCCCGAAAAAACATCCCCCGAAAAAAAAGGCTGCTGCGACAAAAGTCAGTCGTTGAAACTGCATGTCACGAATTTACGGCAATTATTGAATACTGAAAGTGACCGTTCCAAGAATCATTCTGGGGGCGTAGGTTCTGTAACCTGCGGGACGCGCCGCCACAATGTGCTGCTCGTTGGTCAAATTCTGGGCTGACATTCTGAAAGACCAACGCTTTGAAGCCTCATAATTTACGCTCAAATTATGAACCCAACTGGCTGGCAAATCATCTACCATCAAACTAGAACTGCTTCGACGAGAGCTGCCATAAACAGACTGCCAGAAGAAATCGAGCGACTTCCATGTGTAGCCCAACATCAAGGTTCCTTGAGCGGTTGGCATGTAGGGCAAAGGCGCATTAATTTGCACATTCCCCCATTCTTCGAAGGTGCTTTGAAACGAATCTGTAAACCTAGCTTTGGTATAAGTTGCTGTTGCTTCGAAAGTGAACTTCTTGTATTTCAATCCATAGCGAGCTTCCACCCCATCTACCAATGCACGTCCACCGTTAAATTGATCTCCAGAACCTGTACCTCCTGATGCTGCCATATCAGAACCCATCAGTTGATCGTACTCACTTCTAAAATAGGTAACTTGAATGGGCAAGGTGTGATGTTTAACACCCAATTCGTAGTTGGTGCTTTTCTCCGGAAGCACACCCGGGGTAGAACCCGGAGGAGTAAATCCGCGATGCACACCACCAAATGCCAACCAATTTCTGCTCATTCTACGATTGATGCTAAATCCTGGCATTAAGGCATCTACCGAATTTTCTCTGGATTTAATATCTTTATTTTCTCTGTTGGGATTTGATTTTCCGAAATCTTCTCTCCATGCTTTCACCGATTCACCTCTAACACCGGCTTGAATAGTCCAAAGTTGATACGAAGCCGTCACTCTGTAATATCCGCTCAACCCTTGAGCGTAATCAACTCTATTGGCATCGGTACCTGGAGCGCCCCATTTCACAGGGTTAATTTCACCGTTTGCAATTTGATATTCGTCGTTTTGTTGAAAACGATCCTCATAATCTGCATGAATTCTTGCACCCGCTTCGTGAGTCACCTTAAATGCTGCAACAGAATGCGTCCAAAGTCCTTTAACCTGAATTCCCCTGCTCACATAAATTCTTTTATTGGCCTTAATTTGTGCCATTCCCGAATCAGCACCCGTCATTGCTGCCATTTCTTGAGCAAAAGCCGTTGGATTCATCAACACCGAAGCGATGCTTTTGTAGCCATTTCCGCCATCAATTCTGTCTAATTTATGCCAATTTCGGTCAATATACTGTCTGTAAACATCGGCACGAATCCAACCTTTTTTCAAATTTGCCGTATAAGACAAGCGGGTCATCAAACGTTGCACATACATGGTATCTCTCGCAGCAGCGGTATACATAACTCTAGGGTTATTCACCGCATCAAACTCGGTCATACCTAAATAGGTTTGATTTGATAATTCTTGAGTTCCGCTAGCCATAAACTCCAAATGATGAAGATCTCTCTTATCCAAGTGCTGACCCACTTTTATATATCCATCGTTGAGGATATATCCCGATGCATTTTTACCTTTATACTCTTTAAATCCTTGAGCACGACTGCTATTAAATCCAAATCCAACACTAGTTCTAGGCGCTAAAACCAGCTCTCCTTGAATTGAATTCCTGATTTGTCCGAAGTTTCCGAGGGACGTTGATACAGCCAAATCTGTTTTCTCGTCTAAAGTAGGCGTAAGGAAATTAATAGCACCTCCGGTTGTCTGAGGGCCAGTAATTAACTGTGCGGACCCTTTAAGGATTTCAATACTGCTGTATTTCCAAGTGGGGGTGGTAAAATATGCCGCAGGCGATGCGTAGGCTGCAGGAGCGACAGGAATGCCATCTTCTAAAAGGGTAATTCTACTGCTTCTCAAAACACCCGAGCCTCTCAAACCCACATTCATTCTAAGTCCCCAACCATCTTCTTGTTGAGTATAAACCCCTGGCTGAGATTGGAGCAATTGATTGGCATCTACTTGATCAAATCGTTTTAATTCTTTTTGTGTAATTAATATTTCCGATCCGCTAAGATGCACAATTTGTCCTACATCTTTTCTTGGAGCCAGAATGGTCACAGATTCAATCTCAACGGGAGCGATATCAGAGCCGTTGGTAGTATCTTTATAAAAGGGTTTATTTTGGGCATTCACATTCCACACAGCGAGAACGGCCATTGCTACTGCGCTTGTTCTCAAAATCTTCGACACCATCATTTTGTTATTTAGAATCTTTCTAATTTGATACAAATCTATACTCAAAATTTGTACCCTGCAAATATTATTTAGAATTATTTCAAATAACATGATAAAAGTCATGAAATGGTGATCGGTGATCGGTGGTCGGTGGTCGGTGATCGGCCTTCGGCTGACGGCTGACCGCTGACCGCTGACCGCTGAGAGCTGAGAGCTGAGAGCTGATAGCTGATAGCTGATAGCTAATACAAAAAAAGCCTCCGTTTCCGGAGGCTTCCACCATTTTATTAAAACA
>CAZGQS010000010.1:0-17873 GCA_964527775.1 uncultured Rhizobium sp.
TCCTAGCGAAGCGTGAGTCCTAGCGAAGCGCAAGTCCTAGCGAAGCGTGAGTCCCTCAGTCTCCGGCGAAGCCGTCAGCCGTCACAACAAATTCAACTGCCCGTTATCAGATAAGCCTGCATCAGGAGGCTCGGGTAAATGGCCGTTTTGATCATCCGTTGAATCGTTTTGATCAGTAGAATCATCTGAAAGTTCATCAATAATAGGCTCTTCTATCACTTCGGGTGCGCCCTCCATGGGAGTTAATAACTGAACCTTTTTAACAAGATCAAAACTCAATCTGTTGCCCACTGCTTTCCAACCTTTGACATCCATGAATTCTGTGAGATTCACGTCAACTACCTCTTTCTCCTTTTTCTTGTTCTCAGTAGTTAGTTGAATCAGCGCTGGATTAGCCAAGGAACAAGCCATGAGCTGTGAACCTTTTTCCTCCGATATAAAAATAAATTTCTTTTCTAAAGTGCTGGTTTCAATGATGAAGCGCTTCACGAAATAATTCTTCGATTTTCCGTCCAAATAAACCACCTGTAACGGCAAGTCTGCATAGAATTTCTGTATGAGATAGACATCAGCAGGTTCGTAGCGATTGATCAATTCGTAGTTGGTAATCTCATAACTACCTTCTTTGTAAATCACTAATATTCGGTCTTCTCCGTTGAAATCACCCAGGAACTTTCCTTTTTCATCGCCGTTCAATCGGCCGGTTAAATCATCCCACCAAATGTTAACTCCGCCTAACGTTGAACCTCCTTTTTCCTTGAGATCAACGCGTTTCACGGGATACTTGGTTATTTGATTTCCCGAAGCACTCTTGCCTTTGATGGCCAACTTCGCAAAATCGTATTCAAAACTCTTGAGCCTAGCATTGGCCGATGCACTCAAATGTATGGTTACTTTCTCAGCTTCGCCATTGGCGTTGGAAGTAAAATACAACACTGCCGACTTTGGATTTTCATTGGCCATATTGTAAATCTTCTCCCTAATTAAGCCTGTGGCATTGAAACGTTTTGCCATGGCTTTTTTTGCACTTCCGTCCCAGTAAATCAAATTATAGGTAGTTCGCTCGTCACCTTTACGCCAAACGTCTACATGAATGATGTCTTTACCGTAAAAATGTTTATCTGTGACTTTTGCCACCGAATACGAACCATCTTTCCGGAAAGCAATAATATCATCAATATCGCTGCAATCTGTAACAAAAACATCCTTCTTCAGAGCCGTGCCCACAAATCCTTCTTCGAAATTGGCGAACAGCTTCACGTTTGCGGCAGCCACAACATTGGCCTCAATATTATCAAAAACACGAATCTCCGTTTTACGCTCTCTGCCAGCGCCGTATTTCTTGATTAGCTGTTTGAAATATTCAACCGCAAAATCTACAATGTGCTCTAAATGATGCTTAACCTCATCAATTTCATTCTCTATTCCGCGAATCAACTCATCGGCTTTGAACGCGTCAAATTTGGAAATTCTCTTGATCTTAATTTCAGTCAATCTCACCAAATCGTCTTGATTTACTTCACGTTGAAGCAACTTCTTAAACGGATCCAGTCCTTTATCAATGGCGGCTAAAACAGCATCCCACGTTTCACATTCTTCAATGTCGCGGTAGATTCTATTTTCGATGAATATTTTTTCGAGGGACGAAAAATGCCACTTTTCCTCTAATTCGCCCAACTGAATCTCCAACTCAGTGCGAAGCAATCTCAGTGTATTCTCAGTACTAGCCTTGAGAATTTCGCTAACGCCAACAAACAGCGGACGGTCTTCGAAAATCACACAGGCCAACGGCGAAACCGAAACTTCACAATCAGTGAAGGCGTACAACGCATTGATGGCCATATCAGGACTGATACCCGGAGCCAATTGAATTTCGATTTCAACATCGCGCGCGGTGTTATCAATTACTTTTTTGACCTTGATTTTTCCGTTATCGCTGGCTTTGATGATGCTTTCAATCAAGCTGCCCGTGGTGGTTCCAAAGGGAATCTCTTTGATCAAGAGGGTACTTTTATCTTTCTCCTCAATTTTGGCTCTGATTCGAACTTTTGCTCCCTTTTTTCCGTCGTTGTAGGCGGAAAAGTCAGCAAGTCCCCCGGTCAAAAAATCAGGAAAAATCTCAACTTTTTTGCCCCTTAAAATCTGGATACTCGCTTCACACAATTCAATGAAATTGTGCGGCATGATCTTGGTAGACAAGCCAACGGCAATACCTTCTACCCCTTGTGCCAAGAGCAAAGGAAACTTCATGGGAAGATTGATGGGTTCTCTCTTCCTACCGTCGTAACTGCGCTGCCATTCAGTGGTTTTATCATTAAAAGCCACCTCTTTAGCGAACTTAGACAACCGAGCTTCAATGTAACGAGGCGCGGCAGCAGAATCTCCTGTTCGAACATCACCCCAGTTACCTTGGGTATCAATAAGAAGATCTTTCTGACCAATATTCACCAACGCGTCTCCAATGGCTGCATCTCCGTGGGGGTGGTAAGCCATGGTGGCACCAATGATGTTTGCCACCTTATTAAAGCGACCATCATCCATTTCATTCATGGCATGAAGAATTCTGCGTTGTACGGGCTTCAAACCATCTTCCAATGCAGGAATAGCGCGCTCCAAAATAACGTAGCTCGCGTATTCAACGAACCAATCTTTGAAAAGCCCTGCAACGGGCTTCACCACTCCCCCAACACCAACTTCACTCGAATTTTCATTCGATTGTTCTTCTGGGGATGTTAATTCGGCCTCTAAATCGTCTAAATCCATGATGAATAACTTCAAATCTATTGCTTAAACTTCTTTGTTCCTAAACAGTTTATTCACATCCAAGCCATGTGCCATTTTGTCAGTTTATAGTATATTTGTACCTAGATATGGATTTGCAGCAGGTAAAACAACGATTTGGTATCATAGGAAACAGCCCTTTGTTGAATGCCGCTTTGCAAACCGCCACCAAGGTAGCTCCTACTGACATGAACGTCTTGATACAGGGCGAAAGTGGTGTCGGAAAAGAAAGCTTTTCAAAGGTTATTCATCATCTCAGCAACCGCAAACACGCGCCCTTTATTGCTGTAAACTGCGGTGCCATTCCCGAAGGAACCATTGACAGTGAACTTTTTGGACATGAAAAAGGTGCTTTTACAGGCGCTACCGACAAACGCAAGGGCTATTTTGAAAGTGTAAACGGAGGTACTATCTTCCTCGACGAAGTTGGAGAGCTTCCCCTCGGAACTCAAGCACGCTTACTTCGTATTCTCGAAAACGGTGAATTCATCAAAGTGGGTAGCTCCGCTGTCCAAAAAACAGACGTCCGCATTGTTGCCGCATCAAACAGAGATTTACTTGAACGCGCACGAATGGGCAAATTCAGAGAAGATCTTTACTACCGCCTTGCAACTGTACCCATCAGAGTTCCTAAACTCCTTGACAGAAAACAAGATACTTATTTACTTTTCCTAAAGTTCAGCTCTGATTTCGCAGAAACACATCACCGGAATATCCTAGAACTTACCCCTGACGCGCAACGAGTACTTTCTGAATACCCATGGCCAGGCAATATTCGTCAGCTGAAAAACGTTACCGAACAAATCTGTGTTCTCGAATCATCTGATATCATTGACACTCCAACGCTTCTTAGATATTTACCACCTGTTGAATCCCACCTTCCAATTTTGCTCGGAAAAATAGACGGCAACTACGAGGGAATGAGTGAGCGAGATATTTTTTACAAAGTCCTAGTTGACCTCCGAAGAGACGTAAACGACCTCAAAAAAGTAGTTTTTGGCCTCCTCGAAAACAACGAACCCATCACCAATACCACACCCAATTACAATCCCGCCCCAACATACTCACAAGATACTTCGACGCCAAACAGACTTCAACTTCCCAATGAAACCAGTAGAGTGCACGAATACGAAACCACATCATTCAATTCAAACAATGATGATGACGACGAAGATTTTATTGAGGCCGAAACTTATTCTTCTGACACTGACTCAACCCTAAGTCTTGAAGCAAAAGAAATTGAAATGATTAGGTTAGCCCTAACAAAAAACCACGGCAAACGAAAAAAAGCCGCCGATGACTTGGGCATTTCAGAAAGAACCTTATACCGCAAAATCAAACAATACGATTTAGAATGAAGTCAATCACCAAAACTCTTATAGCAGTCATTGCAGTATTGACAACGTCTTGCGGCATCTATAATTTTAGGGGTGCTAACATCCCAGACGACGTAAAAACCTTCAGTGTGGGATTTTTCTCCAACGAAGCATCATACGTAAATCCTAGCCTTTCCGTTGACTTAACAGAAAAGCTAAAAACCAAATTCCAAACCGAAACCACATTAAACCTCAAATCAGACGACGGCGACTATCAAATGTCAGGTGTTGTGAAACGATACGAAATAACTCCGGCAGCACTGAACGCTCAAACTGGCGCTGCACAAACGCAATTCAGCATCACCATAAATGTTGATTTCACTTGCCCCAAACATCCAGAAAAAGACTTCAGCAAAGATTTCACATCTTCCACCACTTTTGACGCTTCCACTGAATTCAGCAGTGTAGAATCATCATTAACAGCAGAACTCACAGAGATTATCGTACAACAAATATTTGCCGCCATCGCCTTAGATTGGTAATCAAAATCAATTACCTCTTATTAGAAGCATCCAACATGAACGCCCAGGAACTCCAAAAAATATTGAATCAACCAAAAGCCATAGACGCCAGTACAGCGATGGAGTTGATGCAATTATGCAAGGAATTCCCCTATTTTGCCTGGCCCTTCGCCGCACTCACTTCCTATCAATTAGAAAAAAACGACTTCCGCCTAGAAAACACCCTTCATCAAACCTCTCTGCGCATCCACAACCGCCAATGGCTACAAGATTACCTATTTAAACCAGTTATCAGCGAACAGCAGACAGCCGACAGTTTAGAGGTTAGAGAGGAGAGTTTAGAGCGAACAGCTGACAGCGTTCAGCCGACAGCGGACAGCGGACAGCAATCAGCCGACAGCGTTCAGTCGACAGCGGACAGCCGACAGCTGACAGCTGACAGCGGACAGCCGGAAGCTGATAATCTAGAAGCCATCAACCCTTCCTTAAATCCTCTTGAGGAAGACGTTATTGAATTAGAAATAGAAACCGTTGAAAATCTTGAAAGTCTTCCCATAGAAGAAACTGAAGAGATTCAGCCTAAATCAAAACCCGTAAGATTGGTCGCTCCTGTGTACAACTTGGAAGACCTTTTCCCAGCACCTGAACCCGACGAACCCAAACAAGTGGCATCATCTGACTTTTATGCGTGGTTGAATGCAGGAAGTGCACAAAAAAACACACCTGCGAATAAACCAATTGAACGAAAAGAAGATCTTATTGAAAAGTTCTTGAAGACAAAGCCCAGTATTTCAAGGCCCAAACAGGAATTTTATACTCCTGAAAAAGCCATGAAGAAAAGCGAAATACTCACAAACAAAATTGTAACTGAAACATTGGCAAAGATTTACACCAAACAAGGCAACTTCGAAAAAGCAATAGATGCTTATGAACAGTTGAGTTTGAAATTTCCCGAAAAAAAGACGTACTTTGCAAACCTTATTGATCAAATAAAAAAAGAAAATAATTTATCATGAATTGGATACTCATTTTAGCCGCAATCGTTTCCATCTTGTTGATCTTGGTGATTTTAGTTCAAAATCCCAAAGGAGGCGGATTGGCATCTAACTTCTCACAAGGAAATCAAATTTTCGGAGTTGAAAAAACAACCGATATCGTTGAAAAAGTAACCTGGGGCGGTGCAATCTTAATTGTAATCGTTTCATTAATTGCTTCTTCCTACAACGGCGGAAGAAAAGCCGCTTCACAAAACCAACCCGCCGCAGATAAAGTGGAGTTGCCAGATGTGAAAATTCCAGCGAAGAAGTAATATAAATACTCTTATAAACGAAAAAGGCTTCCCTCGGGAAGCCTTTTTTTATGCTTATTTATTCTTTAATCTCTCCAATAAATCCAAGCCGTGTTGCTTGGCTGTTTCCTTGGCAATTTCATATCCAGCATCGGCATGTCTTACTACACCCATTCCTGGATCGTTGTGCAACACCCTACGCAGACGTTCTTCTGCATCAGCAGTACCATCTGCAACAATCACCATTCCTGAATGGATGGAATATCCCATACCAACTCCGCCACCGTGATGTAAACTCACCCAACTTGCTCCGCCTGCAGTGTTTACCAAAGCATTCAAAATAGGCCAGTCCGCAACCGCATCAGATCCATCCAACATAGCTTCGGTTTCTCTGTTTGGAGAAGCCACTGAACCTGTATCTAAATGATCTCTTCCAATAACAATAGGGGCCTTCAATTCGCCCGTTCTCACCATTTCGTTAAAAGCTAAGGCAGCCTTTTGACGAGCACCTTGTCCAATCCAACATATTCTCGCTGGCAATCCCTGAAATTCAATGCGGTCTTGAGCCATCGTGATCCAACGTTTCAAACCTTCGTCTTCTGGGAACAACTCCAATATTTTTTTATCTGTCTTGTAAATATCTTCAGGATCTCCGCTCAAAGCTACCCATCTGAACGGACCTTTGCCTTGACAGAACAACGGACGAATGTATGCCGGCACAAATCCAGGAAAATCGAAGGCATTCTTAACTCCAACCTCCAAAGCACGGCCCCTCAAATTATTGCCATAATCAAACACAATAGAGCCTTTTTGTTGCATTTCCAACATCAACTCAACGTGTCTAGCCATGGTTTTATAACTCAAATCCACATATTTATCAGGGTCGTTCTTTCTCAATCTATCCGCCGCTTCAACGTCCATCCCTTCGGGATAATAACCAATCAAAGGGTCGTGCGCCGATGTCTGATCAGTTAACGTATCTGGAATAATTCCGCGCTCCAACATCCTCGAGAGCAAATCAACTGCATTGCATAACACCCCAATACTCACACCTGCGCCTTCATTTTTTGCCAACAATGCCTTGTCTATGGCATCGTCAATATCGCGACTCATCACATCTAAGTAACGGGTTTCCAAACGCTTTCTAATGCGCCATTCTTCCACTTCTGCAACCAAGGCTACACCCTCGTTCATGGTGATTGCCAAAGGCTGCGCTCCGCCCATACCGCCCAATCCTGCTGTCACATTCAATGTTCCTTTTAGAGTACCACCAAAATGTTGGCGTGCACACTCTGCGTAGGTTTCATAGGTACCTTGAACTATTCCTTGTGAACCAATATAAATCCAACTTCCGGCCGTCATTTGACCGTACATCATCAAACCTTTAGCCTCTAACTCCCTGAAATGATCCCAGTTAGCCCAATTAGGAACCAACTGACTATTGCTAATCAATACCCTGGGTGCATCTTTGTGCGTAGGCAAAATAGCCACCGGCTTACCGCTTTGAATCATCAACGTTTCGTTGTCGTTCAAATCAATCAGGGCCTTACAAATATTATCGAAAGCTTCCCAGTTACGTGCTGCTTTTCCAAGTCCGCCATAAACAATCAAATCTTCTGGACGTTCTGCAACATCTGGATCCAAATTATTGTGCAACATTCTGTATGCCGCTTCTTGAACCCATCCCTTACAAACCAACTGATTGCCGATTGGCGATTTCACCGGCCTTGGACCTGATATCTTTTCGTTTGACATACTGCAAAGGTACTAAAACTTCGCCGTAAGGCCGATTCTCTTGCGCTGCAAATCAACCTCTGTCACTCGCACCTTCAATTGCTGTCCCAATGAAACCGCCTCCGATGGATGCTTGATAAACTGCTTCGAAAGTTGACTGATATGAACCAATCCATCTTGCTTCACCCCTATATCAACAAAGGCCCCAAAGTTGGTCACGTTGGTGACTATTCCGTTGAGTTCCATTCCTATTTCCAGATCATTGATGGACTTCACCCCGTCTTCAAACACTATATTTTGTGCCTCTCCACGCGGATCTAAACCGGGTTTTTTCAGTTCCTGAAGGATGTCTTGAAGAGTTAACAACCCCAAGCTTTCCTTCTCATTTACATAGTTCTTAGCCTCTATTTTCTCTATCAATTCTTCTCTTCCAATCAGATCATGAACCTTCACTCCAAGATCCTTACTCATTTGCTCAATCACTGAATACCTTTCAGGGTGCACAGATGAATTGTCTAACGGATTTTTACCATCTCTTACACGCAAAAATCCAGCACATTGCTCAAACGCTTTATCACCCAATCTCGGCACTTTCTTTAACTCCGATCTGCTTCTAAATGCCCCATTTTCTTTGCGGTAGTTAACAATATTCTGAGCCAAAGACGGCCCCAATCCACTCACATATGACAATATATGTTTGCTCGCCGTATTCAAATTGACTCCTACCTTGTTCACCGCCGACTCAACCACAGACTGCAATCTTTTTGACAACAGTGTTTGATTCACATCGTGTTGGTATTGTCCCACTCCGATGCTTTTGGGGTCAATCTTCACCAATTCAGCTAGCGGATCCATCAATCTTCTACCAATACTTATGGCTCCACGAACGGTTACGTCTTGGTTGGGAAATTCTTCCCTTGCGGCTTCCGACGCGCTGTAAATACTCGCCCCCGCCTCATTAACCATATACACCGATATATCTTGCATCATCTTTGCTTCACTCAAAGCCTCGTTTACAAAAGACAAAGTCTCTCTTCCGGCAGTACCATTTCCAATAGCAATGGCCTCCACATTATATTTCTTGATGGCATCAAATAATATCTGTTTTGATTTAACTACTTCTCTTTGCGGCTCATGCGGATAAATCGTTGAATTGAAGACCAAATCGCCCGTCGCAGACAAGCACACCAACTTGCACCCCGTTCTAAATCCCGGATCTAAAGCCATCATCGCTTTTTGCCCAACGGGTGAGGCTAATAACAATTGCTGAGCGTTCAATGCAAACACAGATATTGCGTCTTCATCTGATTTTTCTTTAAACAAAGACAACATCTCATTTTCCAAACTGGGCTGCAACAGCCTCGAATAGGCATCGTTCATGGCCAATTTTACCTGATCGGTAAGCTCTGAATATCCCTTCAAAAACTTCCGCTTCAATAGGGCAATTGCCCTTTCCTCTTCTGGCTCAACGCTAACCTTCAAAAATCCCAAATCAACACCCCTATTCATGGCCAAAAAACGGTGTGAAGGACACCTTCTCAACGGCTCACTGTATTCAAAATAATCTCTAAACTTCTGAGCTTCTGCATCGTCTTTCTTTCCTCTAGCCGCTTTGCTGGATATTGTAGCCTGATTTTCAAATAAATCCCTCAGCGAAGCCCTGATTTCAGCATCTTCATTTATCCACTCCGCAATAATGTCTCTAGCTCCCGCCAACGCTTCTTCTTCCGATGCCACCTGATCATTCAAAAACTGATCCAATTGATTCAGAATTCGCTGATTTTTTTGCTCAAATATCTCTTTAGCCAAAGGCTCCAATCCTTTCTCACGGGCAACATCCGCTCGGGTCTTCCTCCTTGCTTTGTAAGGTAAATACAAGTCTTCCACCTGGCTAATTTCCGTGCAGGCCTCGATAGACTTCCTCAATTCGGGCGTCAACTTTCCCAGTT
The DNA here is from genome assembly GCA_964527775.1 of uncultured Rhizobium sp. Lineage (GTDB taxonomy): Bacteria > Bacteroidota > Bacteroidia > NS11-12g > UBA955 > VMCP01. Next base: position 9,590 of record CAZGQS010000010.1, read on the forward strand.
CTTCTATTTTCTCTAAAACGGTTTGTTTTCTTTTCTGGAGGACATCTATACGTTCGGCCTCATCTTTGATCTTACCAATTTCAACCTCATCTAAATTACCCGTTTTCTCTTTTCTATATCGGGCCATAAACGGTACCGTTGCCCCTTCCGATATCAAATCTAACACAGCCTTTACTTGCCATGGTTTCAACCCCAATAATTCAGCAATTCTTTGTTCCACCATACAAATATAGGTTGCCACACGAACGGTCAATGGTTTTGTTAAGTGATTTTAGTCACTGCAAATCCACAAAAAAAACAAGAACTTCGCCTTTATGAAAAATATCGCATTCGCATTTTTAATGACAGCATCATCGCTTTACGCTGTAGCATGTAGCTCTCCAACCACAAAAGTAAATTCAACCGAAAATTCAGCCGCAGCCACACCAGCCATCACCGAAGGCTCCTCCTCTATATCGGATACCACCAAATCGGGCAAAACCATCATTGTTGATGTGCGCACCCCCGAAGAATGGAACAACGACGGCCATGCAAACTGCACCACACTGATTCCCCTTAACGAACTCGAAAGCAAAATGGAAACCCTCCGTGGTTACGATAAAATTGTTTTTGTTTGCCGCAGCGGAGGACGTGCAGGACGCGCTACAGAACTCTTAAAAGCCAACGGCTTCAAAGACGTCAGCAACGCCGGACCTTGGCAAAATGCGCCGTGTAAGTAAATTTTAGTCCTTGGTCCTTGGTCTTTGGTCTTTGGTCCTTGGCTGACGGCTCTCAGCTCTCAGCTCTCAGCTCTCAGCTGTCGGCTGTCGGCTGACGGCTGAAGGCTGACCGCTGAAGGCTGACCGCTAAAGACCAAAGACCAAAGACCAAAAGTCAAAAGCCAAAAGCTTATAGCTTTTGGCTTTTGACTTTTCTACATATTCCTCCTGTACTGTCCACCAACCTCAAACATTGATTCTGTGAGTTGGCCAAGTGTACAGAATTTTGCGGCTTCCATGATTTGAGCAAACATGTTCTCGTTACGAATAGCGGCTATTTGCAATTCTTTGAAATTACGCTCCGCTTGTTCTCCATACATTCCTTTTACCAATTGGACCGTATTGATTTGCTGTTGCTTCTCCTCTTCAGTACTTCGGATGACTTCTCCTGGACGCACCGTTGGTGATCCCTTACTGCTCAAGAATGTGTTTACACCAATGATGGGATATTCACCAGTATGTTTTAGAGTTTCGTAATAAAGACTTTCCTCTTGAATTTTTCCGCGCTGATACATGGTTTCCATAGCACCTAACACTCCACCTCTTTCAGTGATGCGGTCAAATTCGGCCAAAACTGCTTCTTCTACTAAATCTGTGAGCTCTTCAATGATGAATGCACCTTGAATAGGATTCTCATTCTTCGCCAATCCCAACTCTTTGTTGATGATCAACTGAATGGCCATGGCACGACGTACGCTTTCCTCGGTAGGAGTGGTAATTGCTTCATCATAAGCATTGGTATGCAAAGAATTACAGTTATCGTAAATAGCATACAACGCTTGGAGAGTTGTACGAATGTCATTGAAGTCAATTTCTTGGGCGTGTAAACTTCTTCCGGATGTTTGAATGTGGTACTTCAACATCTGAGATCGAGCGTTACCTCCATATTTATTCTTCATGGCCTTTGCCCAAATTCTGCGGGCTACACGACCAATTACAGCGTATTCAGGATCCACACCGTTACTGAAGAAGAAACTTAAGTTAGGAGCAAAATCATCAATGTTCATTCCACGACTTAAGTAATATTCAACATAAGTAAATCCGTTGGCCAAGGTAAACGCTAATTGAGAAATGGGATTTGCGCCCGCTTCGGCAATATGATATCCACTGATGCTCACCGAATAGAAATTTCTCACCTTGTTGTGAATGAAATATTCTTGAACATCACCCATCAAACGCAAGGCAAATTCAGTCGAGAAAATACAGGTGTTTTGAGCCTGATCTTCTTTTAAAATATCTGCTTGAACCGTTCCTCTTACTTGAGAAAGTGTCCAATTTTTGATTTCTTGATAAACTTCCGCAGGCAATACCTGATCACCAGTTACACCCAGCAACATCAGTCCCAATCCGTCGTTACCTGCAGGTAAATCCCCATGATAAACCGGGCGGGAAAGTCCCTTAGCCGCATAAATGGAATCAATTTTGGCATTCACTTCTGATTCTAGACCATTTTTGCGAATGTATAATTCACACTGTTGATCAATGGCCGCATTCATGAAATAACCCAACAACATAGGTGCCGGACCGTTAATGGTCATCGATACCGACGTCATGGGATCAGCCAAATTGAAGCCGCTGTAAAGTTTTTTAGCGTCATCCAAACAGCAGATACTCACGCCCGAGTTCCCAATTTTCCCGTAAATATCAGGGCGCAAATCAGGATTTCGTCCGTAAAGAGTCACAGAGTCAAATGCCGTACTCAATCGCTTGGCGGGCATATCTTGACTTACATAGTGAAAACGGCGATTGGTTCTTTCTGGACTTCCTTCACCAGCAAACATACGGGTGGGGTCTTCTCCTTCGCGTTTGAACGGATAAATCCCGGCAGTGTAAGGAAACTGACCCGGCAAATTTTCTTGCAAACGCCAGTGTAAAATATCTCCCCATGCCTCGTATTTAGGCGTTGAAACTTTGGGAATTTGCGAGTGACTTAAGCTTTCGGTATGCGTTTTAATGCGCAATTCCTTATCTCGAACTTTGAAAATATAATCTTCGTTGCGGTACTTTTGAGCTTCTTCGGCCCAATCAGAAATGAGTTTTCTATTTTCGGGGGACAGTTGCTCGTTTAATTGATCATAAAGTTGATTCAACTCAGCAGTGAGTGCATCTGATGCAGAACCGCTTTCCGAAATCTGCTTCAACGTTTCGCTAATTGCATACATGCGCTGAGCAATCTTTTGCTGTGCTTTACCTGTAGAGTTATATAATCTATTGTTTTCGGAAATCTCCGATAAATACCTGTTTCTAGCTGGAGGAATGATGAAAATCTTTTCACTCAACTCATTATCTGACTTCCAGTTACTACCCAAATCTGCACCAGTCTTTGCTGAAATAGTATCCATCAAACAACGATACAAACTGTTCATTCCGGGATCATTGAACTGAGAGGCGATGGTTCCAAAAACAGGCATGCTATCAACTTCGGCATCAAACAATTTGTGATTACGCTGATACTGTTTTCTCACATCCCTCAATGCATCTAATGCACCGCGTTTATCAAATTTATTTAACGCCACCACATCAGCATAATCCAACATATCAATTTTCTCCAATTGAGTTGCTGCACCATATTCTGGAGTCATTACGTAAAGCGCTACGTCGCAATGTTCTGTAATTTGAGTATCGCTTTGTCCAATACCGCTGGTTTCAACAATGATGAGGTCATAACCTGCAACCTTTAAAATGTCTACTGCATCGTCAATGTGAGAACTCATAGCCAAATTCGCTTGACGCGTGGCCATAGAACGCATGTAAACACGAGGATGATTGATGGAATTCATTCGAATTCTATCTCCCAACAAGGCTCCACCGGTTTTTCTTTTGGAAGGATCGATTGAAATGATAGCCATTTTCTTATCAGAAAAATCCAACAAGAACCTACGAACCACTTCATCAATCAAACTGCTTTTTCCTGCACCACCTGTACCGGTGATTCCCAATACAGGCACTTTAATATCAGCAGCTTTTTCGCGCATTTCGGCCAATACCGAAGCATGCAATTCAGAATAATTTTCTGCAGAAGTAATCAAACGGGCTATTGACATTGAGTCTCCCACTCTATCAACCACCTTTTTTACCTCACCGTTTAATTTATGCCCAGTAGGGAAATCGCTTTGTTGAACTAAATCATTGATCATGCCCTGCAAACCCATTTGACGCCCGTCATCGGGAGAATAGATTCGGGTAATTCCATAATCCATCAATTCTTTGATTTCTTCAGGAAGGATAACTCCACCGCCTCCACCAAAAATCTTGATGTGCGAAGCACCGCGCTCCTGTAGCAAGTCGTACATGTATTTGAAGTATTCAATATGACCGCCTTGATAACTAGTCATGGCAATAGCATTTGCATCTTCTTGGATGGCAGTATCAACTACTTCCAATACGCTTCTATCATGGCCTAAATGAATCACTTCGCATCCTGTTGACTGGATGATTCTACGCATAACGTTAATCGCTGCGTCGTGTCCGTCGAATAAACTTGCCGCAGTTACAATGCGAACCTTGTTTACCGGAACATAGACTTGTTGCTCCAACATAGCCGCAAATTTAACCCAAATTGGTCTTTTTCAATCTTTTTTTGGGGGATAACACCCCTTTTTGTGTTTAGTAACCATAACTCGTTCTTTAGAAATTGTTTTTTACCGATTGTGACTCAAGTATGACGAACCTCGGGAAAACATAATTCTGAATTATGCGTCTTGTAGTTGTTATTTTTTATTGGTTTAGTTTGGTTAACGGAGATCCCGCAATAGCGGGATTTTCGTTATGTAGTGAATTCCAAGAACAACCAAACCAGCTATAAAAAAGGGTTGTGCAATAGAGCGAGTGGTATCGTTCATGTAAAACTCTCCAAACATCCAAATCACATTTGCACAAATCCAAAACATCACTGCAAGATTGTGAGCAAACTCGGTCTTATCTGCCCTCGAATACCAAGCCAAATAGATTGCCAACAATACTGTAGGCACTGCCATTGAAAGTCCCAAGATCTTAAAATCCATAATCCAAGCAAAATCCTTGACCAACCACAACACAATGTGGAAGTTCTCTTTCTTGCGTAAAGCGTGCATATCAACAAAAATAGGACTAATTTGCATGCGTGAATTTGTTTTTCATGGGGTCCTGTTTTTCAACTGAAATGCATCAACGCGCCCTCCAAATAGAAATCCCTTCCTACTCCAACCCCTTTGGCACCATCTTTTCGCCTACCGCATTAGCCGAAACCATAGACCATATCTATAAACTAGAAGCGCCTACCTTTTACGAATACAAAGAGAATTTCCATTGTTTGCTGTTTGCCAATAGATTTCAAAATCCATCAAGAACCAAACTCACAGAACAGATATTAACCGTTCTAGCTGAATCTAAACAACAAATAGAAGCCGCCACTCATATTTTTATCACCTTAGGCACGGCCACCATTTATGAGCACGTCGAATATAAAAATTGGGTAGGAAACTGTCAAAAATTACCGCAAAATCAGTTCACCAAACGACAATTGACTTTTTCCGAAATCAAAACGTCCCTCGAAAAAATCAAAAATACCGTCCCCAAAATCAATCCCAAAGCCAAACTCATTTTTACCGTTTCGCCAGTAAGACACTTGAGAGACGGACTATTGACGAACAGCGTTAGCAAAGCACTTTTGAGGGCTGCATTGCATGAAATTTGCACAGAATCGCCTGATCAAGTAGAGTATTTCCCGAGTTATGAAATAGTTTCGGAGGAGCTTAAAGACTTGAAATATTACAAAGCTGATCAAGCTCACCCCACCGAAGAGGCCATCAATATTGTGTTTGAACGGTTTAAAGAAACCTATTGTTTTTCAGGAACCAATCTATCTAACAACTGATCCACGTGTTCACTAACTCTTTGATAAGTTGGTTCCACCGTATCCAACCGGTCAGTGATGTCAATCGTTTTTAACTCGCAGTCGTCAAGATCTTCTTGAAGGCCCTTCATTTCTTCCTTAAAACCCACCAAATCTTGATCAAAATCTCCCTTTTTCACCCTAGTCTCTAGTCCTTTTAAATTATAAAAAGCATTTTCGGCCATTAAAACTGCGTTCTTGTATTGGTTTGCAGCCGTCTTATACAATCTGAAAGTTTCGTTATACAGGTTAAACTGAAGTTTATCGTCTTCGGTCAGTGCATCACCCGGAATGAAATTAGCTCTGATTCTTTGAGCTGCCATTTCCGTTTTGCGCTCTTCAAACTCATCAATTTCGAAATGGAAATGGCCTCTTATGTCATTCAATTGAGCCCACGCTGAATCCAATTTCAATTGCATGGCTTTCCGAAGTTCCACTTTTGAATCAGACTCTGAATGACTGTTACCGGTACAAGCAACCAAACCAAACGTCAAAATAATTGACAAAAAACCCAACAGAATCCAAGGGTTTCGTGATTTTTGGCCTATTTTAGTGTCGAAATTATGCATGAGTCCACAAACATACAAAAAGGCAAGCAATTTCAGTTTCTGAAAACCGTTTTGTGGCTCGGTTTGACCGCCTTTGGCGGCCCTCAGATGCATCTTCCGCATTTCAAAAAAAGACTGATTGAACGAAAACGCTTCATCACTCAAGATGATCTCATAGAAATCACCGCTTTTTGCAATTTATTGCCTGGCCCCACCACTACACAAACCATAACTACTGTTGGATTAAAATTGGGCGGACCTAGGTTAGCCATCCTTACTGTTCTATTTTGGGCATTGCCTGGCGCAGCACTCATGCTGTTGCTGGCCCTGTCTCCTAAATTTTTATCTGCTCATCAACTTCAATACATATCCGCCACTGTGGTTGGATTTATGGTTTACGGTTTCCTAAGTATGAGCCAATGGATGGAAAAAACTCCTTTAAACTGGAGCATTCTCATTGTCTCGGGAATCCTTGGTTTTGCCATTCACACTCCTTTAATCTTCCCCATTGGCGTAGTATTAGCAGCCCTCATTAGCGCGAAATTTGGCAAATATTCTGGCCCAAAAACCATTCTCCCAAAATCTGAAATCAAATGGAGAAACCTTACGGTATTTTTCATCATCTTCACGGTTGTTGGAGCTGGTGGACTGTTCCTCAGCAAATACAAAACTCAATCAAAATGGCTACAACCCATAGTATATTTTGAAAACACCTATCGAATGGGAGCCCTTTCCTTTGGAGGCGGTAACGTATTGGCAGCCATGAGCATGGAACAATATGTTCACCATAAAAAGAGAATGACTCTCGATGAACTGAACACAGGAATTGGTGCCATTCAAGCCGCTCCCGGCCCTAATTTCAACCTCGCCGTATACACCAATGCAGTCGCAATGAGAAATGCCGGTTATCATGAATCTGGTCAAATTTTAGGAGGATTTATTGGACTCATTGCCGTTTTTCTGCCCGGTATTCTCTTAGTTTTATTCGCCTATCCTATTTGGTCTATTCTCCAAAATTACTCTGGACTACAAAGATCTATTCCCGGTATTTTCGCCGTTTCAGTAGGCTTTATCTTAGCCGCATCTCTCATTCTCTGTGAACAACTCCTCATCAACATCCAAAATCTTCCCTCATCAAAAATATCTACACACCTTTTTGTTCTTACATCCACAGTAGTTATGCTCTACTCCAAGAAAATCTCCACACCTTTGGTCGTTTTATTCTCCATACTCGTAGGTTGGCTGCTACCTTAAGTTAAATTTTTATTATCTTCGTGAATATGAGTTTCGGGGCTTTTCGGGGGATGTTCGCTCTCTCTGCATTCCTACTATTTAGCAATCACCTGTTTGCTCAGCGCAAACCCCAAAACAATAATCCTTACATTCTATTCACCGGCTTAGTTCTAACTTCGGATAGCTTAAAACCCATTCCTTTAGTCAGCATCAAAAGCTCCCGCCGCGGACTCATTGGCTACTCCGATGACAACGGATTCTTTGACGTGGTTGTTAGAAAAGGCGACACAGTCTATTTTGTTCAAGTCGAAAAAGTCAGTTCTTTTCACGTCATTCCAGACACACTATCCAGCAATCGTTATTCGGTAGTAAAACTGATGACCCAAGATACCATTCACTTGTCGGCTATCTTCATCAAAGCATTACCTCTGAAAACCCTCTTCAATCACGAATTCGTCAACCGTGACATTCCTGATGACCCACTAGAAAGAGCACGCAAAAATCTAGAAAACGAAGCCGTTAAAGAAGAACTTCGTCAAAGACCCGCAGATGCTGCTCAAGCTCAAGCACTTTTGGCTCGCAACAGAGCTGAACAACTCTACTATTACAACCAAATTCCTCCCCAAAGATATTTGAGCCCAACCGCTTGGATGCAATTCTTCGAAGCTTGGAAACGCGGCGATTTCAAGAAAAAACCTGCAAAAAAGAGCACTTACGTAAGTCCGTATTCGCCCGTTACGAGGTAAACAGTTTTCGGTGATCGGTGATCAGCCGTCAGCACTCAGCACTCAGCCGTCAGCACTCAGCTCTCAGCTCTCAGCTCTCAGACTCTCAGACTCTACGCGAAGCGTAAGTCCCATAGTCCCATAGTC
>CAZGQS010000010.1:17973-71553 GCA_964527775.1 uncultured Rhizobium sp.
CAGCTCTCAGACTCTCAGACTCTACGCGAAGCGTAAGTCCCATAGTCCCATAGTCCCATAGTCCCATAGTCCCATAGTCCCATAGTCTCCGGCGAAGCCGCCAGCCAAAGACCAAAGACCAAAGACCTACCCTCTATACTCCGAATTCTTACTCGTGCTTCTCATCAACTCCGTTGTGATCGGAATCTTGATGCTCAATAACTCACAGAATTTGGCAACAGCAAAAACCAAATGGTACATGAGACCTCGAAGAGGCCATTTGGCTGGCTTATATCCGTAAGCAAGTGCTACAGAAGATATTAATTTTTCAAAGCTTAGATTGTGTGAAACGCACAAGAATCGATTCTCAGAACTTGGGGATTGCAATTCATTGGTGATCTTTTTTGCCAGATCTTCCACAAAAACAAATCCATTGGAACCCACGGGGTAAAATGGATTGCCGTTCTTAACCACGTCTATTACTTGCTTAGAACTAGTGTGCCCAACGCCTTGTCCCAAGACCACTCCTGGATAAAAAACGCTGACTTCTAAACCTTCTTCCTTTCCCCTCCAAACTTCCAGTTCTGCATAATATTTACTAAGAGCGTAGTCTGTGTTATAGGGCGATTCCTCCCAAGGAGTATTTAATGTAATGGGGCCATCTTCGGTGGGTCTGCCCAAGGCGGCAATAGAACTGACATGCAGAAATCTTTTCACCCCAGCTTTTAAGCATGCATTGACCAAATTTCGGGTGCCTTCCACATTGTCGCGAAGCATTTTTTCTCTGTCTTTTGGATGAAAAGATATGATGGCTGCGCAATGCACCACCGCATCATAACGGGCAGAATTTACCGCCTCTAAAACTTCATCGTAATCAATCAAGTCAACCGACACCTTTTCGAAACTCCCATTTAAAAACAAATCTGAATTGGTAAATTCATAAGGCGTCAACCTCTCTGTGAATTCCGACAAATTACTTTTCAAACGCAACATTCCCTGATCATGAATTGACTCTCCTTTTTCAGAAGGTGCGCTACGATATATTCGAGCCACAGAATCAAACAAAGTCCAATTTGACTTGCCTTCGCGGTGACATAAAACCAATTCATGGCCAGAACGCTGCAATTGTTGAACCACGTGACTTCCAATGAAACCCGTAGCTCCGGTAACTAAAACTTTCATCTTATTTACCGACGGTGCTGTCACCTTGTTTCTTAAGAAGCGCTTCAAGTTGTTGCTCGGGAGTCACCAATCCACTGCGAATCATTTTAGCAGATTCTGCGGCACCCTGACTTAGCGGATTATCTGGGAAGCTATCTCGAATCAATTCATAAAGTCTTAAAGCCTCATCATAGACACCAAACTTTTCGAAATAATATGCGGCGTACAAGGCCATGTCTAGCCTGCGAGCCTTGTTGGTTTTAAAGTTCTTTAAATAGTAATCAGCCCATTGTGCCGATTTTAATTTCTCGGTTTCGCCGCGCTTGCCAGTAATGTTTACCAGTTGAAAACACAAAAATTCACTTTCGGCGTGCTTGGGATATTTTTTCACAAAAGCCTCCAATATTGAATCGGCATTGCGAGGCAAACTATCTATATTCAATTGGTTAACGTCTTCGGGCAAAAACGCTTTGAGCTCATTCACCGCTTTCAGGTCACGGTCAATTTCAGATTGGCAAGAGGTTAAAAATCCTAAGAAGATGAACAATCCCCCGAAAAAAAACAATCGCTGAAACCTTTTCATACCGCGAAAATAGGCAATCGAAAGTCAGTTGTGAAAAACTTGCGAACAGCATTTGCAATTATTGAGTTAAACTTGCTACAATGAGCGACCAACTGCAACCACAATATACCGAAAACGAAATTCGAAGTCTGGATTGGAAAGAACACATCCGACTGAGACCGGGTATGTACATTGGTAAATTGGGCGACGGTAAATCGCCCGATGACGGAATTTACGTACTCATCAAAGAGGTCATTGACAACTCCATTGATGAACACGTCATGGGCAACGGAAAACGCATTGAAGTCAATATCACCGATGAAAAAGTGACGGTGCGCGACTTTGGACGAGGAATTCCCTTGGGAAAAGTGGTTGATGTAGTATCAAAAATCAATACCGGTGGTAAATACGATAGCCGCGCCTTCCAAAAATCAGTGGGTCTTAACGGTGTGGGTTTGAAAGCAGTTAACGCACTAAGCAGCTATTTCTTGGTGCAAAGTTTCAGAGACGGGAAATCCAAACGCGCTGAATTCAACAGAGGTGAATTGACGGGTGATCATCCCGAAGAATCGACCGAGCAAACCAACGGAACCCTTTTGGTTTTTGAACCTGACAATACCATCTTCAAAAACTACCGCTTCATACAAGATTTTATTAGAGAGCAGGTCAAAAACTACACCTACCTCAACAGTCAACTGACCATAAAATACAACGGCGAAAATTTTGCTTCTCGTAGAGGACTTTTAGACCTTCTAGAAACCAAAGTGCCGCCTGAAAGCGCCTTGTACCCCGTCATTCATTTAAAAGCCGAAGACTTCGAAATTGCCATGACGCATACCGAAGCTTATGGTGAAGAATACTATTCTTTCGTGAACGGGCAGTATACTACACAAGGCGGAACCCACCTTCAAGCTTTTAGAGAAGCTTATGTGAGAACCATCCGTGAATTCTATAAAAAAGATTACGACGCCGCAGATATCAGAAGTTCAATCACCGCTGCAGTCAGCTTGAGAGTGGTAGAACCCGTATTTGAAAGTCAAACAAAAACCAAATTGGGTAGCCAAGAAATGGAGCCAGGCGGACAATCACTCAAATCCGCGGTCTTTGAGTTTGTAAAAAAGCAGCTCGATGATTACCTCCACAAAAATCCCGCTACCGCAGATGCCCTGATCAAGAAAATCCTTCAGAATGAAAGAGAAAGGAAAGACATGGCAGGCGTCCAAAAATTGGCAAAAGAAAGAGCCAAGCGAGCCAATCTGCACAATAAAAAATTGCGCGATTGCCGCACCCATTTGCCAGACCACAAAAAGGAAGAACGCTATGAATCAACCTTGTTCATCACCGAGGGAGATTCAGCGAGCGGAAGCATTACCAAAAGCCGAAATCCCGACCTTCAAGCCGTATTTTCACTCAGAGGTAAACCCTTAAATTGCTACGGACTAAAGAAAAAGATTGTATACGAAAACGAAGAGTTTAACCTGCTTCAACACGCGTTAGACATCGAAGAATCCCTCGAAAATCTTCGCTACAATAATATTGTCATAGCCACAGATGCCGACGTTGACGGAATGCACATCAGACTTTTGATGATGACCTTCTTTTTGCAATTTTTCCCTGATTTGGTGAGAAATGGACACCTGTACATTTTACAAACACCCCTTTTCAGGGTGCGTAACAAAAAAGAAACCATCTACTGTTTTTCTGATAGAGAACGTCAAGATGCCATCAAAAAGCTCGGACCAAAACCCGAAATCACCCGATTCAAGGGATTGGGAGAGATTTCTCCCGATGAATTCGGGAAGTTCATTGGCAACGACATCAGATTGGAACCGGTCATTCTCAAAGAAGATGCGAACATTGAAAAACTCTTGAAATACTACATGGGCAAAAACACCCCAGAACGCCAAGAGTTCATCATTGATAATCTTTACATTGAGAAAAATGACCTCGTGGAAGTTTAACGTTAGCGTTTGGCTTTCGCTATTTTTACTTGCAATCCTCTTCGCATGGGAACGCACCCTATACGCAGATAGCGCCTACACCTTATTCAATGTCCTAAATGGGTTCTCAGCGGTTGAACATTTCCGAATTACCCAATATTTAAACCTATTACCAGCCCAAGCAGGAGTGCTCTTGCAATTGCCCATTCACGCAGTTGCAATTATGCTCTCGTTAACCCCATTGCTTTGGGCCTTTGCCGCAACTTGGTATTCCACCTTTCATTTAAAAAACACTCGTTGGAGCTTCTATTTCATGGGCATTTTCTTGGTTACGGGTCCTGAATTTCAATTTCTAGGCACCGCCGAAATGATTCTTGCTTTAATTTTCGGGGGACTTTTTGCCATGGAAACCAGAAAGTCCGTCATCGGCCTCTGGGCACTCCTTGCCTACCTCGCACATCCAGGCATTTTACCCGCTTTACTAGCGGCTTCCCTGTTTCAGAAACAGATCAAATTTCACCTAATGGCCATCACCAGCAGCGTTGTTTTGAAGTTGCTCTTCATTCCCAGTTCAGGATATGAAAATCAAATCTTATCTAACCTTTTGAATATCTCCAATGTATTCCAAAGCTGGGGTTGGCATTACTTTTACACCTCGCTATTTGGGGGGTGGGCGTTGCCTTACCTCGTCGTTTTTTTAGGTGGATTGGTCGCATTTTCAGGCCGCCAACGATGGCTCTACATCGGCGCAGCACTTTCAACTACCTTCTTTATAACCTACCTCTATCAAGACGGCGACTCAGGCATGATGATGCAGAAAAGCTTTGCCCCGTTGTGGCTGATTTTGGCTCTTCCCCTGCTTCATGCAAAGGAATCTTCCCTTTTCAACAACCTTCTTTTGATTTCTTTTTTCGGGGGATGTTTTTACGTGTATAAACAAGCTCATTTTCACATTCACAGACAACACGAGTTGGAAAAGAGAATTTCCCAGCTGCCCGTCGAAAGCAAAAAAATCATCACAACCAACGATGGCTTTCCGGCAGATATTTATGGAATTCCTTGGGCCATTCCCTACGAAACATTGATTTACAGCACACACCTTAATTCTGAAAAACCCATCACTTACTGTTTATCAGATAGTGCAACCATACAGACTTTGATATCCAACAAAAAGCCCCTGGGAAAAAATGAATTCCGAGGGGCTTCCTTTGCTTATCCATTGAAACAAGAAAAACTGAATCAACGGTATTTTTCAAAGCTTTCAACCAATGCTTACCGCATCGAATGAAAACCTATTAGTAACGGTATTCGTCGCGCTTGAATGGACCGCTCTGAGATACGCCAATGTACTCAGCTTGCTCAGCTGTCAATTCAGTCAATTCAACACCAATCTTAGCTAAGTGCAATTTTGCTACTTTCTCATCAAGGTGCTTAGGCAATACGTAAACTTCGTTTTTGTAAGTACCGTGGTTCATCCAAAGCTCCATCTGAGCCAAAGTTTGGTTGGTGAAACTGTTACTCATTACGAAACTTGGGTGCCCCATTGCACAACCCAAATTCACCAAACGACCTTCAGCTAAAACAATCACTTCATGTCCGTCAACATTGAAAATATCAACTTGAGGCTTCACTGTGTACTTTGCTGAACCGTAATTCTTGTTCAACCATGCCATGTCAATCTCATTGTCGAAGTGACCAATGTTACACACGATGGTTTTATCTTTCATGGCTTTGAAGTGCTTCTCAGTAACAATGTTACAGTTACCGGTTGCAGTAACAACAATATCCACCAAAGGAATAGCTGTTTCAAGGCGCAATACTTGGAAACCATCCATAGCAGCTTGAAGTGCGCAGATTGGATCTACTTCAGTAACAATCACGCGAGCACCTGCTCCACGCAAACTCTCTGCTGAACCCTTACCAACGTCACCATAACCACAAACAACGGCTACTTTACCAGCCATCATAGTATCAGTTGCACGGCGAATGGCGTCAACCAAACTCTCTTTGCAACCGTATTTGTTGTCAAATTTACTTTTTGTAACTGAATCGTTGATGTTGATAGCAGGCAAAGGCAAAGTACCTTTAACCATACGCTCATACAAACGGTGAACCCCTGTAGTAGTTTCTTCAGAGATACCGCGAATTCCAGCTACCAATTCAGGATAGCGATCCAAACACATATTGGTAAGGTCACCTCCGTCATCCAAAATCATATTCAAAGGCTGACGATCTTCACCGAAGAATAAAGTTTGTTCAATACACCAATCAAATTCTTCCTCAGTCATGCCTTTCCAAGCATAAACAGGAATACCAGCAGCAGCAATTGCAGCAGCAGCGTGATCTTGTGTAGAGAAAATGTTGCAAGAACTCCAAGTCACTTCTGCACCCAATTCTGCCAATGTTTCAATTAACACCGCAGTTTGGATGGTCATGTGCAAGCAGCCTGCGATGCGAGCTCCCGCCAATGGTTTTGAAGCGCCGAACTCTTCGCGCAATGCCATCAATCCAGGCATTTCGGCTTCGGCCAATTTAATTTCTTTTCTACCCCACTCAGCGAGTGTGATATCTTTTACTTTGTAAGGAATATAGGTTGATGCTGTAGACATGTTCCGAATTTTGAACTGCAAAGATAGTTCAAAATCCGCAATTGCACCCACCCTTCTTCTGATTGCGCGGTCTAGGTGTACCGCAAGAAACTATCGTTCCAATCACCAAAAAACAAGCCACCGTCAACAAGAATTTTCGCATCATACACTGCGAATATAAGGTGATTTGAACTAAATCACTGAACTTTGCCTCATGACTGTTTTGAGCATCATTGACTTCTTCAGCGATTGGCTGCTGCATCTTGACGAAAAACTCACTTATTTAGTGGGCACCTACAAAAACTTAACCTACCTCATTCTCTTTGCCATTGTATTCACCGAAACAGGCCTCGTAGTTATGCCCCTTTTACCCGGTGACTCCCTCCTGTTTGCAGCCGGATCCATTGCTGCTCTTGACAATACGTTGAACATTTTCGTACTCATTCCTCTACTAATCGCCGCCGCCCTATTGGGAGATAACACCAATTATTTCATCGGCTCTCGATTTGGAACCCGCGTCTTTGACCTCAATTGGAAACTTCTGAAACGCGAATACCTCACCCAAACCGAAGAATTTTATGCCAAACACGGTGGTTACACCCTCATTATGGCCCGTTTTGTTCCCATCGTAAGAACCTTCGCCCCCTTCGCTGCTGGAATGGGCTCCATGACCTACGGAAAATTCTTGGGTTACTGCATCGCCGGTGCCGTTCTCTGGGTTACATCTATCACTTCTTTGGGATATGCCCTCGGTAACCATCCTTGGGTTAAAGATAACTTCGAAACCGTAGTCTTTGGCATCATCGGAATCTCCGTATTGCCCATGATTTGGCAGGCCGTAAAATCCAAATTCAAGAAATAAACATGCCCCTTTCCAAAGACCAGCCCTTTTTGCTTGGACTCATTGGAAACCCCGTTGAACACTCCCGTTCGCCCCAAATTTTTGAGCGTTTTTTTTCTTCCGAAGGATATTCTCACGCCCAATACCACCTTTTCCCATTGAATTCAGTGCATGGACTGAATGAATTGATTTCTACCCATCCAACCCTAGTGGGGGTTAACGTAACCATACCGTTCAAGCAAGACATCCTATCTTTACTACATTTTACATCCCCAGAAGCACTTTCTATAGGAGCCGTAAATACCGTAAAAATCATCAGGAATAGTGAATCTAAAACTCATGAATTGCATGGATACAACACCGATTACTTTGGCTTTGAGGCTAGTTTGAAAGAACTTCCCCAGAAACCCCAAAAAGCCATTGTCATAGGCACAGGAGGTTCATCAAAAGCGGTGACAGCCGTTCTCAAAGTACACGATATTCCTTTTTCTTACGTTAGTAGAAGTATGGGTTTGACTCTGTCTGAAACCTCTTATTCCGAAACCCTCATTGTCAATTGTACCCCCGTGGGTATGCATCCTAAAATTGATGAATCTCCCCTGGTAAATCTTCACTATTTTGACAATACTTGCACTCTTATTGACTTGATTTACAACCCCGAACAAACTTTAATTATGCAACAATGCCAAAAAAACGGCATTTTTGCAATGAACGGAAAACGCATGTTGCAAATCCAAGCCGAAAAAGCTTGGAGTATTTTCAAATCTTAATAATGAAAAAAAATTACATTCTCGCCTTCTCCTTAACGGCACTATTCGTTGCCTGCGGCGGACCCAAAACTGTGGTAGATGGAGAAAAACAAATCTTCACCCGTCAAGAAGTTGGTGAAATCCTCAACAACATCCTTTATGCTGGAGGAAAAGATCTTCCCTACCAAGCCCCAGCAGATAAACCTTGGGTTTTAAATCACACCGATTTAGATATTTCTGTTGATTTTGACAACCACACCATCACCGGAACTGCAACCCTAACTCTTCAACCTTATTACTACCTTCAAGATAGCTTGGTTTTGGACGCCAAGAAGATGGACATTTTTGACGTGCGTTTATCGAACCAAAATGGCGCCCCCAATGGCCCGGCTCCTGAAAAACTCAATTTCAGATATACAGATTCGTTGCACTTAGTCATCAAGTTTAAAGAAAATTACACCGCCAATCAGAAAGTTCAAATCAGCATTGATTACCAAGCAAACCCTGATAGAAAAGTATTTCAATTAGATCAAACCACCGGCACTGCAATCAAAAGCGATAAAGGTGCATATTTTGTCAATACTGACGGAAAAGACCCCGTTAGCCCCATGCAAATGTGGACACAAGGCGAGCCACAAGCCAATTCTTGTTGGTTCCCCACTATTGACGTCCCCAACCAAAAACACACCCATAAAATCAAAGTAAAATATCCAGCCCAACTCACTTGCATTAGCAATGGCGTTAGAATCTCATCGGAAACCGAAAAACTTGCAGCTAACGAAGGTGCACCCGTTAAACCCACCAAAACCGATGTTTGGGAAATGAAACAACCTCACGCCGTTTACCTAACTATGTTGGCCATCGGCGACTGGAAATCGGTAAAAGATCGTTCCGTTAAGTTCGATAAAGAAATTCCTGTTCAATACTTTGTAGAAGACATATACACTTCAGATGCGAAAGCCGTATTTGGTAATACGCCTGAGATGATTGAGTTTTTCAGCTCTTTTACTGGAGTTCCTTTCATGTGGGCAAAATACGATCAAATTGTTGCCCGTGACTTTGTGAGCGGTGCCATGGAAAACACCACCGCGGTCATTCACAATGAACGTCTTCAAGATCCTGACAACGATATGGAAGACTACGTTGCTCATGAACTTTTCCATCACTGGTTTGGTGATTATGTTACTTGCGAAAGTTGGGCTCACTTAACCTTAAACGAGAGCTTCGCCAACTATTCAGAATACCTTTGGAGAGAATACAAATACGGAAAAGACAACGCAGATGCTTGGATGTTCGAGAATTTGGATATTGATCCTGAATCATCAAACAAAAATGCACTGGTCAATCACCACTACACACTTATTGATAACCAGTTCGATGATATTAGATACAACAAAGGTGCTGGTATCTTACATCGATTGAGAAACCAAATTGGCACCGATGCTTTTAAAGCATCTATGAAGCTCTATTTAACAACACATGCCTACAAAAATGCCAATGTGTATGATTGGAAAAAATGCGTAGAAACGGTAACCGGAACCAATATGGACCATTTCTTCAATACGTGGTATTTTTCAAAAGGTCAACCTGACTTGTATATAACTATTGATAACAGCACGGGGTCTTCTGTTCTGAATATCATCAACTCTACAGATCAAGGTGAACCAACCCAATTGAGTTATGGAAAGTCTAAGTTCTTAAAATTGAGAATCCTTGCTCGCACCGATAAAGGCCGTAACATAGACACCACTATTACTACCAGTGTTTATCAAGAATTGAACGAAATCTCTTTCCCTAATGAAACCATAGCTCAATATATTGTTGATCCATATTATTCAAATGCACTAATTTTTAAAGGCAAAAGCTTCTTAAGAGACAATTCTAAAGATATAGATCCAGAAGAAATTGAAACCAATTACCAGAACTTGAAATTCTCTCAAGAAATCAAAGCTTCTCACATCGTTCAAAAACAGATGTATGTTGATTGGTTAAAGAGTTACGTTCAATTTGGCGTAAATCTATCTAAAAGTCCAGATTGGCCAGCGTTAAAAAATAAAACCCAAGAGAGATTCATCACTGAAACCTTAAACGGACTGCAAGACAGCAACATCAGCAGAGTTTGGCTGCCCTTATCAAATGATTTCATATTCAAGCCCGAAGAAACGGTTGAAGAGAAACTAACAATGGCAGATTTATTCCCTGCAAATGAGGAAACACAACAAAAATTCATGGATTGGATCAAGTCATATTATCAAAATCCAAACATTACAGCTAAATCTAAACTTCAGTTTTACAACTTTGTGCCCAAAGAGATGGAAAGCAAAATGGATGTCGTTTTCCCCTATTACAGCAATCCCAAGAAAGGCATAGAAGACATTGAGAATGCCGCAAAAACTGGAAACTCACATTTAACCGTTTTGTATGCGCGTATTTTTTACGATTTAAACAAGGAGAAAGCCATGGCCAACAATGATTTGTTGTATCAATTTACCATAAGCGCCATCAACAATCCTGAAATCAATGACAAAGTTCGTAGAGATTTAGCCTTGGTACAGTTTTCAAGATTGACAAATCCACAGAAAAAATACGATTTGATGTTGGCTGTATTCAACAGCAATCTCCACAAGGAATATCAATTTAAAATATGCGACAGAGCCATTCCTTTTGCTGATGAAACTTCGGGTATGGAAAACACCCAGTTTTTACAAAAAATGTGGAACTCAGAGGTGGTTAAAAATTCCATACTTTTCAAACGCATGCTGAAGAAAGCTACTTCCAAAGAATGGGAGAGTTTGCAGAATGAATATCCAACAGAAAAAGATATCATTAAATCGAGCACCAAAGACCGTTATAAACTGATAAAAGTCATACAAAATGTAGAGTGATTTCAAGAACTTTGTGTTAATTCTTGGTTGTTATTTAAAATCATTCTAAATTTGTGAGAGGATGAGCACAAACGCGGCAGAAATTGAACTGGAAAGCACTTACGAAATAGAGTCGCTCAGTGAAGGCAGTTTGCATCAAAAACTTTCTGAAATGGGCTGTATCCCCGGCACAGAAATAGAGAAACTATTTACTGCTCCGGGAGGAGACCCAGTAGCTTACAGAATTGACTCATACATATTAGGACTTCGCTTAGCTGAAGCTTCACAAATCATGGTAAAGCGCGTTAAATAAATCCGCATGAAGTGGAAACGCATTGCCCTCATTGGAAATCCCAACTGTGGAAAGTCTACGCTTTTCAATAGATTAACTGGGCTATCTCAGAAAACCAGCAACCTACCCGGTACAACAGTAGATTCATTCGAAGGAAAACTTCAAAACAATGAAACTACCATCGTTGATTTACCCGGAATCTACAGTTTGTTCACCAACACAGACTACGAGAAAGTAGTGGCAAAAAATCTTCTTGGTTTCGGCACATCGGCCCCTGAAGCTCTATTTTTCATTCTCGATGCCTCAAACTTGCGTCGCAATTTGTTGTTGTTGTCACAAGTAGCCGAATTGGGTATACCCACTGCCGGAATCCTTACCATGCATGACACTGCACTTAGACGTAACATCGAAATAGATATTCAAGAGCTCTCTAAGCAACTGGGCATTCCCATCATCACTTTCAATCCTCGCAAAGACAAAGATTTAACCCCCGTTTTAAATCTGAATCCAACTATCGGACAGAAAATACAAACCACTCCCCATTTTACAAATCGCTTAGATTCTTTCATTCAAGGCACACTTCCAGAAGGTATATCTGCTGAAACTTTACTCCGATACAACCAAATTGACGGTGTAATTAAGAAAAGTGTCAAGCGAAAGACCAAATTCAGTTCGGTTAACACCCTCAAAATAGACAAAGTCCTTACTCACCCTATTACCGGAATTTTAGCCTTTGTTTTGGTGATGCTAGCCCTATTCCAAAGCGTATTTATGCTTGCAGAATTCCCCATGCAAGGAATTGAATGGGCCTTTTCCTCCGTGCGCTCGCAAGTTGACCAATGGCTCCCTTCAACAACTACCCTTGGAAACTTCGTAAGCAATGGCATCATCAGCGGCTTGGAAGGAGTAATCATCTTTGTGCCGCAAATTTTCATCCTTTTTTTTCTGATTGGAATTTTAGAAGATAGCGGATACATGGTTCGTGCCAGCTTTTTGACCGATAGAATCATGCGTAAACTAGGTTTGAACGGCCGCTCCATCATTCCCCTTGTTGGAGGATTTGCCTGTGCCATTCCCTCTATCATGGCCACTAGGAACATTCGCAACAAGACCGAGCGCTTAGTTACCATGCTAATTGTACCCCTGATGAGCTGCAGTGCCCGTTTACCAGTGTACATCTTACTCATTTCATTGGTTGTGCCCGTGGGTGTTTTTTGGGGACCATTTCACGCTCAAACGGTCTTAATGACATCAGCCTATTTCGCCGGCATTTTTGTGGCAATCATCATGGCCCTTGTTCTTAAAATCTTCCTAAAAAACAAAGAAACCTCAGAATTTGTATTAGAACTACCTACCTATCAAGCTCCCCGACTACAAACCGTTTTAAACAACGCATGGATCAAGTGCAAGTCCTTCCTTGGAGAAGCCGGTAAAGTCATCATCATCATTTCCATGGTATTGTGGGCTCTTTCAAATTATGGTCCATCAAAAGACATGCAAAAAGCAGAGCAATTGGCACAAACAGAAACATCTAACGGCAACCCTGACAGCCTCCAAATTAAGAATTCCCTGAAATTAGAAGCCAGCTATGCAGGACATCTAGGAAAATTCATTGAACCAGCCATCAGGCCCTTAGGTTATGATTGGAAAACCGGAATAGCACTGATTTCATCATTTGCAGCGCGCGAAGTATTTGTTGGAACCATGAGCACCCTCTTTCAATCTAATGAAGAGGAAGATGTGGTGGGAATCAGACAAAAAATGCAAGCCCAAATCAATCCAGCAACCGGCCAAGAACAATATACTCCGGCTTACGCTGTAAGTCTAATGTTGTTTTATGCTTTTGCTTTGCAGTGTGTGAGTACGGTTGCCGTGCTCAAAAAAGAAACAGGTTCTTGGAAGTGGCCCATCATCTTGTTCGCATTGTATGGTTTCATCGCATATTTCTCGGCGTTCATCGTATATCAAACACTATCTTAAAACAAGTTATTAATTTATCGGTTTTTTAGTTGCAAAAATTGTAATTTTGCACGGCTAATTTTATCGTATTTTATACATGAGGCAGTTAAAAATTTCAAAACAGTTTACCAACCGCGAAAACAAGTCCCTTGACAAGTACTTGAACGAAATCTCAAAAGTGCCAATGATTGATGCACAAGAAGAAGTTCAACTCGCTCAGCGAATCAGAGAAGGTGACCAAGCTGCGTTGGAAAAACTGGTTAACGCCAACTTAAGATTTGTGGTATCTGTATCAAAGCAGTACCAAAACCAAGGACTCACCTTGGGTGACCTCATCAACGAGGGGAACATGGGCCTTATCAAAGCCGCAAAACGTTTTGATGAAACCCGCGGATTCAAATTTATTTCTTACGCTGTTTGGTGGATTAGACAATCCATTCTTCAAGCTTTAGCAGATCAAAGTCGTATTGTTAGACTACCCTTGAACAAAGTTGGTAGTTTAGGCCGTATCACACAAGCTGCTGCCCGTTTGGAACAAGAACTTGAAAGAGAACCTACACCACAAGAAATTGCTGACTCTTTAGAAATTCCTCTAACTGAAGTAGAAAACGCGTTGCGTTCTTCAGGAAGACACCTTAGTATTGATGCTCCCTTGGCCGAAGGCGAAGACAACACACTGCTTGGTGTTCTTGACAACAACGATGAACCCAATCCTGACATGCCACTTTTGAACGAGTCATTGCAAAATGAAATCAATAGGGTTATCTCTACTCTAAGCGACAAAGAACGCGATGTATTGAAGTATTACTTTGGTCTTGACGGCAATGCCGCTCATACCTTAGAAGACATTTCAGACAAAGTAGGCCTTACTCGTGAAAGAGTACGTCAAATCAAGGAGAAAGCGTTACGTCGTTTGAGAAAATCAAGCAAAAGTAAAATTCTGAAAAGTTATTTGGGTTAATCATCTGATTATTTACACGCCCAACAATAAAAAGGGCCGTCGCGAGACGGCCCTTTTTATTGTTAACCAATTCTATTATTCTAATTCAATAATGTTACTGTGCCTTTGTAAGTATAAAGCTGGTTATCTACATATCTAAAGACCATAGAATATCCATAAACCCCTTCAGGCACTTTAGTTCCATCATTATCATATCCTAACCACTTTTCTTCTGGTTTAGTTGTCTTCCACATAATGTTACCCCATCGGTCAAAAATCATCAATTCATAACGCTCCAATCCAAAAGTGGTATAAGGGCCAAATCCTTCATTCAAACCGTCAATATTAGGACTGAAGGCCGTAGGCAACCACATCAACAATTCAGGCTTCAAGAAAATCATGGCAGACGCACTGTCTTTGCAACCTGAAGGCGTCGATGCCAACAATCTCACCTTGAAATCTCCAGTTGCACTGAATGTTTTATTTATTGGACCCATTCCGTAGTCAACTTGTCCGTCTTGGAACACCCATTCTAAATCTGTTGCACCAGAACCTGTAAAGTCAAATCTCCAATCTGTTTCTAGTCCTTTACTCAACAAATATTCTGAGGTAAAGCTTGCCTTAGGCTTAACATAAATATTCACAGGGTAACTGGTTGCTTTGCCGGTACATCCGTAAGAACTAGTAACATTCAAATTGACTAAATAGGCTCCTTCAGTATTATATGTGTATTTTGGACTGGATGAAGTTGATGTTGATCCGTTTCCAAAATCCCAAGAATAGGAAGCGGTTCCTTTATTCAGCAACAATACACTTCCAAATTGTATTTCCTCACTTGCACAAGCATCTTTACCTGTAATTGAAACCAAAGGAGTTTCTGCTACATATATATTCAATGATTGAGTAGATAAACAACCCTCTGCAGATGCAACGCCCAACGTAACCACTTTAATTCCAGTATCAGTCAAGGTTTGAGTTGGAATGTTCTTTTGTAAAACCTGTATGGGGGCACCGCTGCTACCAGCAATTTGCCAGCCATACATTACAGGAATTGTGGCTCCATTTTCATTTGACGAATTGGTAAATACAAAACTATTCCCTTGAACACATTGTTCGTCATCATTGACTGTAAACTTAGCAATTGGAACAGCAAAAATTCTAACGTCTTTGATCATTGAGTCCTTGCAACCCTGACTGGATGTTACCACCATCTTTACAGGGTAATTACCCGTAGATGTGAAGGTTTTATTTAAATACGTTGAACCAGTCGCAGTTGTTCCATCGTTAAAGTCCCAAAGAACCGAAAATGAACCCGAAAAATTAGTTCTATCAACAAAATCGAAATCTTGAGAATAATAACAAGCGGTATCTTTATTCACAGTAAAATTAGCCGTAGGCGTATTCACAACCGTAACCGTAGTAACGGCAGAATCTTTACAACTTTGATTAGAAGTTACCACATGCTTCACGTTATAAGTACCAACTGCTGCATAAATCTTCACAAAAGAATCATTTGACGAACTAGAACCGTCTCCGAAGGTCCAATCATGGAACAACTTTCCTCCAGCATTCCACTTATTGGCACTTTTGAAATTGAACCTATTTCCTACCAAACACCCTACGGCATTGTCTGGACTGATGCTCGCATCAGGCACATTATAAACCGTAAGATTCTTTTGCACAGAGTCCATACATCCATGAACAGTTGTGGCAATTAATCGCACCCAATAAACTCCTTCAGTATTGAATTTCTTAGAAGTAATCACTTTTGCATAGTTGCTTGTTCCGTCACTGAATTTCCAATCACTTCTAGCAGTTAACTGACTATTCGCAGGAACAGTACTCTTACATTCTAAATCGAAAAAGTGACCTTGAAAACAATTTGAACTATCTGTTACGGTCAAGATTGCTTTGGGCTCAGGAGCTACAAAAACCGTGGATCGAGCACTATCTCTACATCCTTTATCGGTCTCCGTAATCAACAATATCTTCTGGGTACCAGTATCAGAAAACTTGATATTGGACAAAGTACCTTGATTGGGGTACGACTTACCAGCTATTTGCCATTCGTCAGTGAACGAACCAAAATCGATGGTTGTATTATCATAAAACTCAAAACTGTTTGATTTCTTACATTGATCTATGATTTTACTTCCAATTTGAGTTTTCCCCACTGGATAGACTATAAACAATGAATCAATGGTATCATGACAGAAGTAAGGAGTCTCTGTAATCAATCGGATATTGAAGGTATCAGCAAATTTAAATACATGTCTACCCTTCCTATCACTGCTGGTATCTTTGGTTGATCCGTCACCAAAATCCCAAAACGACCTACCCACTCCCAACGGACTACTACTACTATCAATGACATTGGCGACTGCATTCTGACAGAAATGAGTTACTGGAAAGTTGATCTTCGCAATTGGATACGGGTGAACTATTAAAGTTGTATCAAGGGTATCTCTACATCCTTTTCTAGATTGAACGATGTATCTGAGGTTATTGGTACTGAGTGAATCAAAAGATATTTTAAAGTCTTTGGCACTATCTTTCTTGGTAATGGCCTTTGTGTGTTGATATTGTGCAGACCACCATGAAACCTTCCAGCCATCATCATTGTATTTAGAACCATCGGTCATATCAAATACGTTTTGCTTGTAACACTGGTTCAAGGTGTCGTATTTAATACCTGCATAAATCACGTTTGCTCTTCGCACATAGGTAGTATCAGATGCGGCACAATTTGTAGAGGTATCTAAGACTCTAACCCATGCATAACCATCTTTCGTGGCTGTATAAGTATTGGCGGTGGAGTTATCGTGCCATTTATAGGTGAACTTTGCAGATGAAGGTACTTTTAACTGAACGTTCAACGTATTTGCACATTGAGTGGTGGTATCTGGGAAACTAAATACAGGACCAGGCAATACGTTGATGATTTTACTTCTGATAATAGTATCATCTTTATTACAAGCGTTTGGTACTACTACCTTCATCAAAACATAATAGGTTCCAATTTTTGAAAATTTGTGAGTTACTGAATCACCCCATTCCTCTGGAGATCCGTCACCAAAATTCCACTTAGTACCTTTAATTTTTGAATTTTTATTTTTGGAAACAAGCTTTACTGGTTCACTTGGACATTTACCGTTTCGTTTAATGTCATAATCATATTCAATATTCTCAAATAAAGCACCGGCAGAATAAGAATAGCTCTCATATGGACCAACGCCATATGCAACTACAATCATTCCACTGTCACACTGCAACGTATTGGAACTTGGATTCGCTACGCTAAGCTGTGCGAAAGCATATTTTTTATTGTTGCAGGTGTAGTCTGTAAAACTTGTTGCTGCTACACGCGTACCATTCAAGAAAACGGCATTCTTTGCTGATTGATCAATCAACACATTCACCCAATGTTGGTTCATATTAGAAGTAGTTGCTGTTCCAACAATGGTTCTTATCAAACGTTGATTTACATCAGGCGATATAAAAATTGCGGGATCACCGTTATTACCACTCAATCCTGAACAAACCCCATTCTTCATGTATTGAACTACATAAGCAGGCTTGGAAGTATTGATACACGTTGCAACTCCAGTCGTGACATGGCGATAAATCCATTCCCCTGCTTTTGCGATAGTTGCAACTACAGTACCATTGATGGTTACCACCGTATTGTCAGAAGCGGCTACCACTTTAACAGCATATCCACCCGTCTGATTTCTAAATGGCATCAATACATAATCTTTACCTAAGGCATTTGTTGGTAGAACTTGGGTGTAAAGATGATCTCTACCATTTGTTCCCCCACCGCAGTTACCTTTAGTTACGTGAGCGGACCTATTACCAGAGAACACATTGATTTTACCGCAACCATTGATTACTCGCACTCTCGTCCCTGTTAAATCACCTGCCTTCGCGCCCGTAGCAGCCCATGAAGTTGCAGCAGGATCTGTATTGTTTGTACCGGTAGCTCTGACAGATTGCACTTGGTATATCTGCCCTTTTTGCATATTAACAGTAAAAGCAGTTCCAGCTGTTTTCCCACCCTTTGTAGGTGCAGTTGGGGTAATTTCAACGGTTACGTTGTTATCCATGGCTATGATTACAAACTCGCTTTCTCCGTAGGAAGAAGTCACATTGGGAAATGAACCGGTTGGAGCATTGGGCGGAAATGAAACCACGTAAAATTCCGGGGCCGCAGGAATTGATTCATAAGGCAGAACAAATGTTCCATCGGAACGATTTAATTCTAAATTCATGCAATAAACATTCACTGGATCTTTAGCTACGATGCGCAATCCACGTCTACTATTTACATCTGTAGATGCAAACTCTGATCCAACTGGATAATAAAAGTTTACATCCACTGAAATTCGATTAACCTTGTTTGCTTGAATCGTGTAGTTTGCCGAAGATCCTGTTAATCGAGGATTATCTAAAACCAAAGTGGTGTTAATGGGCGAAGTAACGAATATCAATAATGTATCTGGAAAACCACCATTACGCGTCTCCATCTCCATGAAAGACATGTAAAACTCTTTACCCGTTGAACTGATTTGCGACTTTGCATTTGACGAGTAAAATAGCATTAAAAATGCCATTAACGCCTTAAAAATACCCTTGTATTTATGTTTCATTTTAACTGTGTCTTTTTTTATAACAATCAAACCCTGTTTGTCGTTTCACGACAACAACGAAGAAACCAAGGGTTTATTGTCAAGCCTTGCAGGCTTATGACACCAATTTCACCTAAAACGATGCCTAGTTTTTCATTAATTACAATTAACAGACACTGACACAAAAATACTAGAGCGAAATAACCCCGCTAAAAATCAATTCATCGTAAAAATAAACCGCTACGAACTGTCCAGGGGTTACATTTTTTTGTAATTCTTTAAAAACCACAATGATTCCATCTTGAGAATCACTCATCAAAGCACAATCAAAAGCCGCTTGCCTGTATCTAATCTGACATTTCAAATTGAAAACAGGAGAATCCGAAGTGTACGACTGTAAGAATTCAATTTTCAAATCAGGCCTAATCCATTGAATTTCTGCAGATTTCACATGTAAACCCCGGTAATACATCGCTCCATGCGACTCTCCTTGTCCTACGTAAATGATGTTTTCATCCACGTCCGTGGCCAACACAAATAACGGCAAGGGTTTACCACCAATTTGCAAACCTTTTCGTTGCCCACGGGTGTAAAAATGTGCCCCTTTATGTTCACCTACCGCCTTCGATAAACTCAAACGGGGATTGAACCTTAAAACAGCGGCATCGGCAGTTGCATTTTGAGCAATAAAATTGTGATAGCTTTCGACCTCTGGATCTGAAGCATTTATTTCTAAAACTTGCCCATTTTTTACAGATAATTTCTGCTGTAAAAATTCAGGCAAACTAACCTTACCAATAAAACAAAGTCCCTGAGAATCTTTTTTCGCAGCGGTTGACAAGTCAATTTCGTGGGCGATTTCCCGAACTTTAGGTTTAAGTAATTCACCTATGGGAAATAACGCCTTAGAAAGCTGATATTGATTGAGTTGACACAAAAAATAACTTTGGTCTTTATTGGAATCTATTCCCCTGAGTAAGCGAAAAACCTCTTCACCTTCTTCATTGATAAACGAATCTTTACGAACATAATGACCTGTAGCCACAAAATCAGCTCCCAATCCCATAGCCGCTTTCAAGAAAACATCAAACTTTATTTCTCTGTTGCACAGCACATCTGGATTTGGTGTTCGTCCTTGCTCGTACTCGTTGAACATATAATCAACGATGCGTTCTTTGTAAGTTTCGCTTAAATCAATAACTTGAAATGGAATGCCTAATTTCTCTGCAACCATCAATGCATCTCTCGAATCATCAATCCACGGACATTCATCTTCCAAAGTTACAGAGGCATCGTTCCAGTTGCGCATGAAAAGACCAATCACTTCATATCCTTGTTGCTGAAGCAGATACGCCGCAACTGAGCTATCCACCCCTCCCGAAAGTCCAACGACTACCTTTGGCTTAAAGTTTAAATCTTGCCTTCCCATTTCCTTAAGAACCATTCTACACCAAAGAGTAAAACAATGATATACAAAAATAAGACTTCGTCTGTTGCAAAAACTCTGCTTTGAAGAATTTCTATACGCGGTTTATCTAGATCTCTTTTTGCGAATTGCGATAAAATTGAATCTATACCGTTGTTCCTTGGTTCATAAAATCCACCCAATGATTGACTGCTCAAATCTTTGAGAACCTGATGATTCGCTTTCGATGTTTGCAACTCTAAAGAAACCGTGTCTACATCTATCACCTGGGTAAAATCTTGTTGATTTACCCCTTGAATGGCTGTATTTAACTTTAATTTGATAGTATGTCTTCCGCCTTTACTTGGTCTTATCACACCAGTGAATATCCCTAAATTACTTGTCAGTCCAATGGTTTGCGATCTACCCAAATCATCAATCAAAGTGCAAGTAATTTTAGCATTTTCAACCTTTTTGGAAGCTGCATCAAAAAGACTGAACTTGAATTTACGCTGCTCACCTAAAATCCAATCTCGTTTATTTATGCTCCATTCAATGTTCTTGGCACCCAAGTTTTGATTACTTAACCAATCAACATTGCTCCTCACCCATTGATCAAACCATTTACTTTCGTTTGTTTGTTTCAGCTCTTGAATACGCCACTTCCAAATGCCATACCCCAAAAAATACAACTTCCTACCCTCCAAATCATCAGCAAAACAGAGCGGCAAATTGGTATTTACTCTATTCCATTGCTGAAATAGCTGGATTTTTTCTCGGGGGACATTTAACTTGAGTAATGGACAATCAACGCTCTTGAACGAAAACGGAAGTGTTTCTAAAGAAAATAGTTCAAAATCACTATTCACTTCCGGAGTAACCGCTTGGTTTTTACTAGTCGTCACCCTACTTGAAATAGAAGTTTCTCCTGTTAATTGATTGGGCACATCAGAAAACAACCAAAAAGGCAATTTGCTCTTTTTCAATTCATTATAAGAATCACCTTTGATGTTAAAAGCAATAATCATTTGCACATTATTTGGCAAATCTGAAAGATTCTTGCTTTCAATAAGTTCATATTGTTGAACCCCCAATAAAGCACTTCTTATAGCTCCAAGATCTGGATGAACAGCTTGATATAGAAGGGCAATTTTCTTTTTTTGGGACACTACATCAATTACAGACTTTTGAATATTGTTATAAGTGTTCTTTTCGGAAGTATTTATGGGTCGCACTTTCACTTGTAGTTCATTTAAACCTTCTATCTCTCCTTTGCCCCTAAAAACAACTCTTTGCACATCTATGTCCCTCTGAGGAACAAGATTAATTGACTCATGTAACCTCCCTTTCTGAAAGAAATCAACAACCACTTTTGCACCTTTCAACAATTCAGTTTGGATGCCGGCTTCAACTTCAAATTCATTTCCTTTAAAGACAGATTCATTCACTGATAGCGACGTAACCGAGGCATCTGGATATGTATTGGGATCGCCAATTCCTAGCGAAAAAATGGGACTTTTCACAGAATTCAATAATGGACTCCCACCCCTATTTGCGATACCGTCAGATATTAAAATACTGGCTTCGGGCTGAATAGGTTCTTGATTGATAAAATCTGTTACTTTATCTAAGCGCGTTGAAAATCCGATAGAATCATTGATCTTTTCTACAACCTCCGACCCAAAGAAAATCTCTCTTAACTCTATATCCTCACCAAATTTCTCTGTGATTATTTGCTTGAGATCTTTTGAAACAGGGATGCTTTGTTTCTTTGCTGATTGACTTGCATCCGTAAAAAGATAAACTAAGGGTTTTCTTTGAAATGATTTTTCAGAGATCCAAGAGGGATTAAACAATAGAAAAATAGCCAAAAAAGTTCCCAGAAACCTCAGCAGCGCTTTAACCGACTTCCACTGGCTTCTATATACAAAATATGTAACTGCTACGGCCCCGCCAAGAGCCACAGGCCAGGCGTACCAGTTTACCATTAATGCTTAACAACCAATCGATGATTGACCCAAGCATTATTTTGTAAAAAGCGAACAAAATAGACACCGTTGGGTACTTCAGAAACATTCAAACTTCCATCAAGGGTATTCATGACCAATCTGCCTTGAATATTAAACAATTGAGCGGCATCAACTGGCAATTGAACATGATTATTGGCAGGATTTGGAGATAGCTTGGCAACAACTTCATAACTTTGAGTAGAAGCGCCCCAACGCACCATAATGGTATATGTCAACGTGATTTTATCTGCTGGAGCATACTTATTCCAAACTTCATAAATAACAACTGCCGTATCTGATTTACCGTTGGGATAAACGGTTAATTTAAGAGAATTTTTTTCATCATCCGGAGCAATTGCGCTCATGGTATCTTCGTCAACAAATCCTCCGAAACAGTTTCTATTATCACAAAAGCTAATATCCCAAGTCGATGGAAAATCAACACTTACTTTCTTATATTGTAGAACTACAGGAGATTGTGTCATATTTTTCAAGTGAATGGCACAATCCATAAACCCATTAGCATTGGGGTAATATTGCACATCAGTGCCTTCAACTGCTTGAAAAGACTGTGCTTTCAGACCTACTGAAAAAAGGCCCAAGGCCAAGACAATTAAAATTCTCATAGTACAAAAATACGGGCAAAATCATCCAAATGAGAAACCTTGCCTGCGAATAATTTGTTTGACACCAAATCAGAAGGTAAGACTTGGTCTTGAAACTTCTGATCTTTATCAAAAAATGCGGTCCTAATTCCAGAATTGATTCCACCCCAAACATCGGTTTCCAAATTATCTCCTATGTAAATACACTCACCAGAATCAACTCCAAGACTTTCAAATACATGGGCAAAAAATTGGGGAGTGGGCTTTGCAAATCCAACGCGTTCAGACGACTGCATAAAATCAACAAAAGCACCTATGCCTGAAGATTTCAGTTTTATTTGTTGAGTCTCTTCAAATCCATTGGTCAGAATTCCCACTTTGAATTTCTGACTAACATGTGACAAGCATTCCAAGGCACCTGGTATCAAAATGGGCATATAAGGACAGATATCTAAATACTCTTCGCAAACATTTGAGGGTTGCAAAGCGGGTTGAATTCCCATCAGGTCAAAAGTATCTGTAAACCTGCGCGTTCTGAGAATCTCTTTGGAAACCTCTCCTTTCTCGTACTTTTTCCAATAGGCTTTGTTCACATCTTCGTATAGCGCTATGAACTGATCAACGTGATAATCTGAATGCAAATGAAGTTGATGACGTTCAAAGAGAACTTTCAATGCCTCTCTGGCATTCGCGTCAAAATCCCAAAGGGTATTGTCTAAATCAAAAAATACCCACTTGAGATGGTTCATCTGAGCATAATTTAGTTAACCGAGTCAATCCACTTGCAGAGCTCAGCATTGATTTCATCAATTTCGCCAAGTCCATTAATGCCGTGATATTTGTTTTGATTGGCATAAAACCCCTGAATCGGTAGGGTTTTATTTAAGTATTCATGAAAACGATTTCTGATGGTTTCTTCGCTTTGATCATCTACTCTGCCACTTGTTTGTCCTCTTAGAAGCAACCTTTTCACCAATTCATCTTCATTAACTTCAAGACCCAAAACCATAGAAATGGACGCATTAAATTCGTTCAACATTTGATCAAGAGCTTCGGCTTGAGGAATAGTTCTCGGAAATCCATCGAAAATAAATCCAGAAGCTTCAGCATGCGATTGCATGTAGTTTCTAACCATACCAATGACTACCGCATCAGGCACTAGTTCACCTTTCGCAATGTAATCATTGGCTTGATTGCCCAATTCAGTGCCTGCTTGACGTTCTGCCCGCAGTAAATCGCCCGTTGAAATGTGCTTCAAGTTATAGGTTGAAATTAACTTTTCGCTTTGTGTTCCCTTGCCAGCACCTGGAGGTCCAAATAAGATGAGATTTAGCATAGCTTGTTTGACGCTGCAAAGTAAAAGATAATTCTATGGGAATTAAAATGAAAAATAGCATTGATTTTTTTTGTGAAGAGAGGAATTATGCGTTATTTCGTAAAATAACAATTGTACACAATGAGAAAATTATTATTTATTGCTCTGGTTTCAGTAGGTGCTGCAGGTTTCATGCAGAGCTGTACTAAAGAAACTCCATCAGGTGGAGATCAACCATTGACTGTTGCTAACAAGCAACGTTCATTATTAATTTACAGTACTGCTACTTGGTGCGGACCTTGTGGTGCTTCAGGTGGACCAGTTTTCAAAAGCGCTATGGCTGCTATGGGTACTGACGATTTGATTTGTTTGGATTTACACCCTGCATTGGGAAATTTGTCAATGTTAACTCCTGTTGGATTGCGCGATGACAAACCCGCTGACTCAGTTTTCTTTGCTCCTTTTTCTAGTCAATTGTACGGTGCATGTTTGCCTAACGGATACATCCCACATTTTTATTGCGACAACTCAGTATTGGGTAACAGTGGTGTTTCTGTTGAACAGATTAAAAGTTTTGCTTCTAGCTACAACGCTAATATTGCTCCACAAATTGGTGTAGCTTTAAACGCAACTGCTAGCGGTAATGACATCAACATCAAATACAAAATGAAAGCATTGAATGCTGATGGCGGTGACTATTACACTTCTTTGATTATTCTTGAGAAGAGCATCAACGCTTACCAAAACGTATCTGGTGTAGGTAATACATCTGTTGAGCACAAGAACATTGTTCGTGGTTCTGCTAAATATGCAAGCATCAGCACAACTACAACTCCTTGGACTAACGCTCCAGTGGCTTTTGGTGATGTTGAAATGAGCAATCCAACCAACGGAACTGAAATTGAGAAAACTGCGAAATACACATTCAAAGCTCCTTCTCAAAGCTTCAAAAATACTTTAGACGGCCAAATCAAGCCACAAATTGGTGGATACGGTTTCGGATGGTGGAACTTCAACAAGAGCAATACTGCTGTAGTTGCTATTGTTTGGAAAAAAGAAGGTTCTTCTTGGTTCTATGTTAACTCTGCTTACGCTGACGTTAAATAATAAATACAACACTAACGAAAAAAGGCTGCCAAAGGGCAGCCTTTTTTTATGCAAATAACTCTCAGTTTATCTGTTTTTAAACTCGGGCTTGCGTTTCTCAACAAACGCATTCATACCCTCTTTCTGATCTTCGGTGGCGAATAACATATAAAAGTTCTTTCTTTCGAAGAATAGACCTTCTTGCAAGCCAGTATCGAATGCTTTCAACACACTCTCCTTTGCCAATTGAATGGCAATGGGTGATTTTTCAGCAGCTTTACGAGCCAATTTTATGGCCTCGTCTAAATACAATTCAACAGGCACCACCTTATTGATTAATCCTGCTTCACGCGCTTCTTCGGCAGAAATGAAATTACCCGTTAATACCATTTCCATCGCACGGGCTTTTCCTACTGCTCTTGTCAAACGCTGAGTACCACCTGCACCAGGCATTACACCAATGTTGATTTCTGGCTGCCCAAATTGTGCGGTTTCGCTGGCCACAATCATGTCGCACAGCATGGCCAATTCACAGCCACCACCTAAAGCAAATCCGCTAACGGCTGCAATTATGGGCTTCTTGGTACGTCTAATGCTATCCCAAGTAGAAAATTGATCAATTTTCAACATATCTACGGCATTTCTGCCTGCCATCTGCTTGATATCAGCACCGGCTGCAAATGCACGCTCATTCCCAAAAATGACGATCGCTCTAATAGAGTCATCGGCGTCAAATTGCTCCAAAGCAACTTTAATTTCACCCATCAACTGCAAATTCAGAGCATTCAATTCTTTGGGACGATTTAACTGAATACCCGCAACTTGTGGCGCTAGTTCAGCATGCGTTAAAATAAATTCATACGACATGCCACAAAAGTACAAGATTATAACTTTGGTAGAAAATACCGTTTATAAATGGTCCAAATTCCCCATCCAATCAAAGCACCTAAAATTCCCCCGAAAAAAACATCACCCAAATAATGCCTACCTAAGTAAACTCTGGAATAAGCAATAGCACTTGCGATGAAAATCATTAAGAAAAACAAGGGCTTTCTCCATTTTGGATCATCCACCAAAATCAAAATAATTAGTGGATATAAAGCGAAAGAATTCGCTGAATGACTGCTTACAAATCCAAAACTGTTGTGCCCCTGACCGTCAGGAAATCGGGCATGTAAATGTTCCTCATAAGCGGGCCTAACCCTTTTAAACGTAGGTTTAAACACTCTAGAGCTGATTGAATCTGCCAATCCAAAACTCAACAACATGGCTACAATAGGGATCAGAGCTTTCTTTCTGAATTTCCTCAATGCCGCAATGAGGGCCCATATATAGAGAAAAATAAAGGTCTTACTAGAACTCAATGCAATCATCAATGCGTCAAGGGCGTTCGAGGCCCACTCTTGATTGATCTTTATAAAAAATTGCTCATCAATACTTTGCAGAAAATCAAGCATACCCTTACTTCTTTTGCGATATTAAAATCAATCTTGGTGATGAATGTGGGTCAAAGTCATCTAACTTGTAATTTCCAAAGACTTGCTGAACTTCAAACCCCGCCTGTTCGTGCAAGAATTTCAATTCTTCTAAAGTGTAGGCTTTCACCTTTTCCTGAAATTTGAGGGTATTCTGCCTGTCTATTACTTCAATATCTTTGAGTATCTGCCCTTGATGAAAATGCTTGATCCATGAATAATGCACTCCATCAATTTCCGTTTTACCTTTGGATGGAAGTTCATTCAGGACGGGTTCAGCATTCAAATAATCTTGCACAAAATAGCCACCATCTGACAATGAATGGTACACATTTCTGAGACTGATTAAATCGTGTTCGCTCCTATCAAAATATCCAAAACTGGTAAAAAGATTGAAGGCCGCATCAAATGAGCCTTCATTTAGGGGCTCTCGCATATCGTGAACCTTAAATTGCAGCTCGTCTGAGGAATATATACTTGCTTCGTTTATGCTATTCTCAGATAGGTCAAATCCTAGAACTTTTAGCCCATGTTCATGCAATACTCTACTGTGCCTACCTTTGCCACAGGCCACATCTAACACCCGTTGATGCGGTTGCAACTTAAGATACATGACCATGGTAGCAATAAACAAACGGGCCTCTTCGTCGTTTCGGTGTTGATACAACGCATGATAATATGCAGTATCAAACCAAGATTCGAACCATTGTTTTTGTTCCGTGTTCATTTTCTTCAAAGTTATTGTAACTAATCGACCTAGCCAATCGTTTTATAAAAGAGAATGGATTATAAAGAGTTCAACCGTATTGTGGAAGCACATAGCGATGCTCTTTATCGATTTGCTCTCAAAAATATCAAAGTCGCTGAAGATGCCCAAGAAATTGTCCAAACTGCATTCGAAAGATTATGGATTAACAGGAATACCGTTGACCCGGAGAAGAGCAAAGCTTTTCTCTTCCGTGTGGCGTATAACTTCACCATCGATATGATTCGAAAACAGCGTAAAGAAGCAGATATGGAAACAACCAAATTCAAGGAACCATCATCGGAGGGGGCGGACTTCAAAGACTTAAAGCGCGTTCTTGAACGTGCTCTTTCCAAACTCTCCGACATTCAGCGCAACGTGATATTGCTCCGTGATTATGAAGGATACAGTTACCAAGAAATTGGAGATATTCTCAGCATTACCGAGGCCCAAGTAAAAATCAATATTTTCAGAGGAAGAAAACAACTACGAGAACACCTAGGAAGAATGGAGGACTACCTATGATGAACACACAGAACCACATCCCCGAAGAAATTCAATGGCAAATTTTTGAACTTTTGGAAGGCAATCTTACTGCTGAAGAAAGTGAAAAAACTCTCCATTTGATTGAATCTAATTCAGATTATCAAACTTTTTACCATGAATTAAGCCTCACCTATCTAAAGCCAGAACCGGCTGAATATCCAAATAAATCAGTGCTGCTAAAATCTTCTCCAAACACATTCAAAATTTGGAGAAATATATCCCTGCTAGTGAGCTCAGCCGCTGCTATTGCCATATTCCTACTAAACACATCAGAAACACCCCTTACAACAACCCATTCAATAACAACCTCACCACAGAAAACGGCTTCCGTTAATCACGCTCACTCGACTGAATCTACCGTCAATATTACGGCACCAACTCAAGATAAAAAACTGAAAAATGCGACCCCCGAGACCCTCCGAAAAGACACTCAACCAGCAACATCGTCCGAAGTTGCTACTCAATTCGCGAAAGTGGATATCCCCAATAATAAACCCTTTAGAGTCATTCGCATCATGGAAGACCCTTCGAACGAGTTCACGTCCCCCAGCGGGGAAATAAACCCTGATAATTCCACAAATACCATTGACCCAGAAGTGCAAATTGTATACACGGGCTCTGACCGAAACACTTCAGACGCATCTGAAACCTCTCAAACAGAGTTTCTTCTAGACATTGCCGAAAACCTTCGATACGGAAGATTACCCAAAATGAAATTGGTACCCAGAAGAAGACAAAACCATTTAATACCACAAGTAGACATGCTAGTGGGAACTGAAACTCGATTTATTCAAACCACCTTAATTCAATAATCATGAAAAACTTACATCATATTATCATCTTGATTGGAGCCCTATTATCATTGAAACCAGTTTTGGCTCAAAAACAATCTCACCGCATCATTATTTACACGGACACCACCTATAGCTCATCTCAATATTGGAAGAAAAATGCTGATGCTTTAAAAGCTTGGGCAGACACCATTCAAAAATTAACAAAGTCAGACGATCCGAATATAGAAATTCCGCCGCCGGCCATTTCAGGATTAGAAGATCTTTTTAATTTGGACGTAAATGTGTTGAGAAATCAAGATTCTACTGTTGTGAAACTCAAGGTCCGTAAAAAAGGAGACCGCTCCACCGCTCGAATCCTTGAACTTGAGCAACTTACTGAAACGGCAGAGATTGACCAAGCTGCTGATTCTTCCTATACTCTTGAACTCGAAGAATCTCCCAAAGTTTTTGAATTCACCATAGACGAAGATCATCCCCTTAATCAACGTCGAAAAAGAAAGCCAGAATTGGTCATTACCAATTTGAGAATTCACGGGGGACATTTAATGTTGCAACCTCTAAATGGTTTTTCTACCACAGTTGTTAGACCTAACGAATTGACAGAACTTCAAAATGGAAAGTCATTAAATTTCTGCATTGATCAAAACTGGGGACTGAATTTATTGAAAGG
The DNA here is from genome assembly GCA_964527775.1 of uncultured Rhizobium sp. Lineage (GTDB taxonomy): Bacteria > Bacteroidota > Bacteroidia > NS11-12g > UBA955 > VMCP01. Next base: position 47,127 of record CAZGQS010000010.1, read on the forward strand.
GAAAATAAGATTTTGGTATGGACTATCATACTCAATCAACAATTACCGTTTCAGCAATTCACAAGTGTATTTAACCCCAAATGAGCCTATTGCTAAATCTCAGTTTGCAGTTGAACCCCAGAAAAAATCGAAATTGGTATCTAACTACATTGGCATACCCATTTCGATCGGATTCCAAGACAAGGCAAACGACAATTATCGTTTCAAGTTAAATGTGGGCATTGAAGCTGGGTATCTTGTTAGAGCCCATACCAAAGTTGTCAATAATAACGACCAAAAAATTAAAGTATTCGATGATTTCAACTTGAACAACTTTGTGGTTCAACCTACGGTTCATTTTCAATATGAAGACGTGGCCATTTTCGCAAAATACGCTTTAACTCCATTGTTCAAACCAAATCAAGGAGCTGATTATCAAAAGAATATGGTAATTGGTGTAGCTTTAAATTTAGATTGATAAATCTCCGCAATTGGATGAACTTCTAGTTGTAAATTTGCAACATGAGCCAAAGAAATTGGGAAACCATCAAAGACTATTCTGACATACTTTTCCAATTCCATGAAGGAATTGCCAAAATAACCATCAACCGCCCCGAAGTATACAATGCATTCCGTCCACAAACCGTGACCGACATGCTTGATGCTATGGATCATTGCCGTGAAAATCCACAAATTTCTGTGGTGATTCTTACTGGCATTGGAGACAAAGCATTCTGTTCTGGCGGAGACCAAAACGTTAAGGGAATTGGCGGTTATGTAGATGATTCTGGTATTCCGCGTCTGAACGTTCTTGATTTACACAAGAAAATCAGATCGCTGCCCAAACCCGTGATTGCCATGGTCAATGGTTATGCTATTGGCGGGGGACATGTATTGCACGTAGTTTGTGACTTGACCATCGCTGCTGACCATGCCAAATTTGGTCAAACTGGCCCTAAAGTGGGAAGTTTTGACGGCGGATTTGGAAGCAGTTATTTAGCTCGACATGTAGGCCAAAAGAAAGCCCGCGAAATTTGGTTCTTATGCAGACAATATACTGCTGACGAATGCGAAAAAATGGGACTTGTCAACAAAGTGGTTCCTCTGGCCCAGCTCGAAGATGAAACCGTTGATTGGTGCAACACCATCATGGAACGCAGTCCTATGGCCATCAGAATGCTCAAACGCGCATTCAACGCTGAATTAGACGGACAACACGGCCTTATGGAACTCGCCGGCGACGCCACTCTTCTTTATTACCTCACCGAAGAAGCCCAAGAAGGCAAACACGCATTCTTAGAAAAGCGCAAACCCGACTTCCAGAAATATCCGAAGTTTCCGTAGATGGTGATCGGTAATCGGTGATCGGTGATTAGTCGTCAGCTCTCAGCCGTCAGCTCCCAGCAACGCCAAAGGCGCAAAGCAACGCGAAGCGTAAGTCTCTACGTCACAAAGTCTCCGGCGAAGCCGTCAGCCGTCAGCTCCCAGCTTCCAGCAACGCCAAAGGCGCAAAGCAACGCGAAGCGTAAGTCTCTACGTCACAAAGTCTCCGGCGAAGCCGTCGGCCGTCAGCCAAGGACCAAGTACCAAGGACCAAGGACCAAGGACTAAGGACCAAGGACTAAGGACCAAGGACTAAAGATCAAAACAAATAACTCACCGAAATAGAGCCTTGCAAAAGCTTGGCGTTCAGTTCTCTGCGGGCGATTGCGTAATCGTAAAAGTCTTGAGAATTGGTAGGTACATCTTCCGTTCCCAATTTGACATTTCCAGTTTGATATACGGTGAATCCAAAGCCGTAATGGGCGTTGATTCCTATTTCTTTGGTGATCATGCGTTTTACACCAAAATTTAAAGATGTAGCGATTGAAGTTAAACTGCCTGAGTATTTGGGAAAATTCATGCCCGCTGTCCAAACAACGTCTTCGCTGGTGGAAGAACAGTTTGATGCACTTAACTCTAGCCCTACATAAGAACCAAATGGCGCCATCGCTCCCTTTCGTTCACTGTAAAAACGGGCTTCTACGGCAACCTCGTTGACGTTGTAATTCAAGGTACCTGACTCCATGGAGATGCGTTGTATACCACCGAATGGTTCAACATAATAAATGCCATCGTAATCATCGCTTTCCACCACGTCATTGCGGTTACGGTAACTGAAGAGCCAAGAAAATCCTTGATTTTTGGCCATTTCATAATCCACTCTAAATCCAGAATTTAAAAGCTTCGTTGTTTCGTTGCCGTTTCCAACCATCGCGCGAAGCAATCCACCTGTATGTAGACTGTAACCGACAGAAAATCCTTGTCGGGCGCCTAAAAATCCGGGGTTCGACTGCGAAAAAACATCCTCGGGAGCGAAAAACATCCCCGACAAAAAGCCCAATAAAAGGAAGCGTTTAACGGTTGCTTGGTAAATGTGAAATTTCATAAAGTGTCTCATAAATTTGGGCCTTGTTGTAATCATCTATCATGCGATAATTCTTGCGTTTCACGCGGTTCATGACTGATCTTGAGGTACGCATATTATAAACCACCGTGGTTTCTTCGGTGTAATAATCAATTTTAAACTGGCTATAAAGGTAAATAGGTGTATAAATGGGGAACATCAATGCGTATAAGAAGTCATTAACTAAAAAAGGGCGCTTGGTAGATTTATACTCATAACCTTCCCAACAAATGAGGGGTTCATTTTGGGTTTCCGCGAACTGATCTACAAATTGCGAGTAGAATAAAATCATTTCTTGAGTGTCGTTATTCAAGCGTTCTGTAAGCCAGTCGTTTAATTGACTATATTTAACCAATTGCTCGGTTTTGTAGCCCTCTCGGGCGATATTTTCAACGATTTCAGCTGATACTTGAGAATTTTTAATGACCCAATTCCAAGCTTTTAATAATTCAATTTTCTTGGTTTCCTCACCAAAATAATTGCGTTTATTTACTCCACCAAAACTAGATGTAAAGTAACTAAAGTTGGGTTGTAACACAAAAATTTTCTGGGTTTCATTGAGGTTTTTTTGATACCTCTTCCGATTCACTTGATCTAACTCAGCCATTCTCTCGCGGAATCCCTTTCGCGGAGCTACTCCTTGAGTGCCCGAAGTGATTCTATTTGCCTCTATGTAATTGGCTATGTTTTTCTGTTTGAGTAAGTGATAAATAGAGCCGTAATGATAAGGTTTTACCCCAGGATTACTCGAAATTTGACCGGGTTTAACCAATCCACCGCTTGTAGTGGGTTGGGCTTCACTTTTCACAGATGAATCCAGACTAAATTTCAGATATTCATCAAGATTAATTACGCCAATGGCTTGAGTGATATTCAACAATTTCACCCCCAATTGATCTATAAAAATATCAGAGGGATATCTATTTTTTTCTTCCAGAACAACTTTCAATGCAAATGAATTCATTTCTTTTGCATCCAACTTTAGGAGCGCTGCGCTCAAAGGGCGCCAACCACCTCTATTGTCTAGAACTGAGCAACCATAGGCATTCAAATCTTTGAGCTTCCATCTATGTTCAGCCAAGGCATATGCATTCATGGCTTTTACTCTAGAGATAAATGGTGATGAACCATACAACAATTCAAAAACACGGGTCAAATACAGGGACCTACCATGGTCACCCCTACGAACATATAGCAAGAGCAATTCGTATCTTGAAATTTTGCGAACCATTTCAAATTCCTCTTTAGAAAAGAGAAATTTCTTTTTTCCAGATAGATTTAGGCTTTTCACATCACCCTGCAATGCCATGATTCTTTTATCGAGGTTGGGATGAGAAGAATAAGCATCATTCAATTCCTGTTCAGTGCGCTTACGGTCTTTCTTTTCAGCTTCTTCCAATAGTGAAGTAACACTTGACTTTAAATTTCCAGGAAAACGGTAATAACGAGTTTCAAAAGAATCAATACTCCATTGAGCCTCGAGAAAAGGATGATCTTGGTACTTTAAATTTTCAAACACATTGATGCCCTCAGAAAAGTCATATTCCGTTTCACGCAACATTTCAAAACCCTTTTTGTCAGCCTCTTCCTCTTGTCCTACATTGAACTTATAGAACGCTTTGATTCTCTCATCTAGATCTGAACCGCGGGAATAACCGCTAACATATTTGGCTTCTTTGTAGGCAATCAACGAGTGTTTAAGAATGTAATGCTGCAATTCATGTGCAAGAATCAGGGCCAACTGAGCTTCGTTATCTAGTCTAGCTAAAAGTCCCAAACTAACAAAAACCAATCCATGGTGGGTTACATAAGCATTGGGAACGTGAGAACGGAGCACAAAAAACTGCACTTGACTTTGCAGTTCTGGTTTTGACGCCAAAACTTTAAGTCCTACTTTCTCTAGGTAATTTGTCATGGGATCTCCGTACAAAATTTGACCAGAAGTCAAGATTTGATCTTCCAAAAAATTAGATTGTATGGCAAATTCCAATTCCCGTTTACGGTCTCTACCTGAAGATTTTGAAGATCTAATTCTTCGAACTTCCTCTTGAGCCTTAGCGCTTGATAATTTTTTTAGATTGTAAGGAACTTCCCCTGAACAATATAAGGGCTGATAATTATTAAAATCAATAGCCCCCGTCACCACTGCTTGCGCTGTAACGAAACCATTATAGCTTGCCAATAATAAAAATGAAGCAATAACCTTGCTGAAAGAATTCATCGCAACAAAAATGCGACAAAATTTAGAAAAAGTCTCTCATTCTATCAAAGAATGACTTTTCCTTTTGATCAGGCCTGAAATTCTTGCTTTCTTGAAGTTGATTTAACAATTCTTTTTCCTCGGAAGACAACTTTGTTGGTACATAAATATTTACGATGACCAATTGGTCTCCGGTTCCATAACCATTGATTTCCGGAAATCCTTTGCCTTTTAATCGAAGAACTTTTCCAGGTTGAGTACCCGCATCTATTTTGATTTTAGCCTTGCCATCTAAGGTTGGCACTTCAACATTAGAACCCATTGCAGCTTCGGGAAAGCTCAGCCATAAATTATAATGTACGTTATTACCTTCTCTCGATAATTCTTCGTGAGCAACTTCTTCAATCAGTACAATCAAATCTCCAGGTGACCCGCCGCCTGGTCCGTCATTTCCCTTGCCATTGACGTTGAGCTGCATACCTTCTGCTACTCCACCCGGTATTTTGATGCTGGTTTCAAATTCTTTGGCTATAAGTCCGTGTTCATTTGCATCAGCAGGTTTACTTTCAATCACCTTACCCATACCTTGACACACGGGACAAGCACTTTGGGTAGCCATTTGTCCTAAGAAAGTATTGGTAACTTGTTTAACTACACCGCTACCGTTACAATGTCTACAGGTGCCAAATTTAACCCCTTCAGCCGCAACCATTCTGCGGTATTTCACCTTTTTCTCAACCCCATTCTTCATTTCGGAAAGGGTGAGTTTCATTTTAATTCTGATGTTAGAACCAACCGTTCTTCTAGATCCACCTCTACCGCGACCACCGCCGCCAAAGAACGACCCGAAGATACTGTCATCGCCAAAAACATCGCCAAACTGACTGAAGATATCATCCATGCTGAATCCGCCGCCGCCATATCCACCAGCACCACCCATTCCAGCGTGCCCAAACTGGTCGTATCGACTCTTCTTCTCAGGATTGCTCAACACGTCATAGGCTTCAGCTGCTTCCTTGAATTTTTCTTCTGCCTCCTTGTCACCTGGATTTTTATCTGGGTGAAATTTAATGGCTAGTTTTCTGTATGCTTTCTTTAACTCATCGGCAGAGGCCGATTTGGGTACACCCAGTATATCGTAATAATCTCTTTTACTCATAAATATTAGTTACCAACAACCACTTTGGCAAATCTCAGTACTTTATCATTTAAAAAATAGCCTTTTTCTACTTCATCAATAACTTTTCCAACCAATTCAGGTGAAGGAGCTGCAAATTGGGTAACGGCTTCGTGCAAATCGGGATTAAAATCTTCGCCTTTTGCGTTCATGGGCTTTAAACCTTTACGTTCTAAAATTCCGTAGAGTTTTTTGAAGATCAATTCCATTCCTTCTGAAGCAGTTGAATCTCCGGCATTTTTCAGAGCACTTAATGCCCTTTCCATGTCATCAACTACAGGCAAAACAGCTTCAATCATGTCTTTGCTGGCATTTTGCATCCATTCCAAACGTTCTTTGGTAGTTCTTCTGCGGAAATTCTCAAATTCACTGTATAACCTTAGGTACTTTTCTTTTTCTGATTGTATACTTTCAGCATCATTACCCTCAACTGGTGCAGCATCTTCGGTCTGATTTGATTCTAATTCAGATTCATTACCTTCTATTTGCTCTTGATTAACTGTATTTTCAGCCATATTTTCAGGTTGTTGAGATTGCTCTTTTTCTTTTTCGGTGGATTTTTTACTTGCCATAACGATATTCCTATACATCAAATTGCTTGCCATTACACATTATTGTCAATTTGTCAGTTAATGGACTAAAAAATTTTTTGATTGTCAGAATTTAATCCTACTTTTATGACATGTTCACGGGCATTATAGAAGGCATGTCTGAAATCCTTGATGTAGAAGAGGAGCAGACCAATTTACATATCACGTTTAAATCTAATTTTACTTCTGAGTTAAAAGTGGATCAAAGCGTATCTCACAACGGTATTTGCCTCACAGTCACGAACATCAATCTATCCGAAGATAGTTATAAAGTTACAGCCATTGCTGAAACACGGAGTGTAACTAGTATAAATAATTGGAATAAGGGAGACTTCATCAATACGGAACGTTGCATGCCGGCCCACGGCAGATTTGACGGGCACATTGTTCAAGGACATGTTGATTGTGTGGGTATATTGGATGAAGTTCATGACGTAGATGGTTCGTATATGCTCTTTTTCTCTCATCCGCCTGAAGCGGGAATTACGGTTACAAAAGGCAGTATTTGCATCAATGGAATAAGCTTAACTGTGGTAGACAGTTTTCCCGATGCATTTAGTGTGGCCATCATTCCCTACACTTGGGAACATACCAATCTTAAATTCCTCAATGCTGGTGACCCTGTCAACTTAGAATTTGACGTCATTGGGAAGTACCTTCAGCGCCTCGATAAATTGCGCAATGATTAACTTTTGTTCAATAGATAGATTCTAAATAGTACTCAAAAACAAAGCGTATGTGCAGTGAGTACCTATATTTTGTAAATTTGCCAAACACAAATATTTAATATCATTTATGGGAGTATTGTCATTCTTGTTTTCATCCAGCCTTGGTAGAAAACTCGTTATGGCCGTGACAGGGATTGCTTTAATCGCCTTTTTATTAGTTCACTGCCTAATTAATGCCATGGTTTTGCTTAACGACGGAGGTCAAACCTTCAACGAAGCTGCACGATTCATGGCCGAGAATCCGTTCATCAGAATTTCAGAAGTTCTGTTGTTTGTTGGTTTTCTACTTCACATCGCACAAGGTCTATACCTTACGTTTGACAACCGCAAACGCCGTGCTGCCAAATACACCGGTAACCCAGGAAATGCCAACTCAAAATGGTACTCTCGCTCTATGGGCTTTTTGGGAACCATCATTTTGATTTTCTTGGTACTTCACCTTAAACATTTTTGGGTAGTAAGCCGCTTCCACGCTCCGCATGCCCTAGGTGAAATTACCTATGCAAACGGTGACACCATGGAAAACTTATTCTTGGAAATGGCCAATGTGTTCACCAACCCCATTGCTGTTATAATCTACGTTTTAGGTTGCTTCTCCTTGGCTTATCACCTTCTTCATGGTTTTGCAAGCGCATTCCAAACTTTTGGTATCAATCATAAATCTTATACCCCTATCATTGCATCGGTTGGTGCGGCTTTCTCAATCATCGTTCCTCTAATTTTTGCCATTATTCCTGTAGTAATGCACTTTGGTATCATTAAATAATTAATCGAAATCGTATGAAATTAGAATCAAAAATCCCTCAAGGTCCTGTAGAATCTAAATGGACCCAATATAAAAGCAGTGTCCCCTTGGTGAATCCTGCAAATAAAAGAAGCTTACACGTCATTGTAGTAGGAACTGGACTAGCAGGTGCTAGCGCAGCAGCAACTTTGGCTGAAATGGGCTACAAAGTTTCTGCATTTTGTTTTCAAGATTCTCCCCGCAGAGCTCACTCAATTGCCGCTCAAGGAGGTATCAATGCTGCCAAAAACTACCAAAACGACGGTGATAGCGTATACCGTCTGTTCTATGATACCATTAAAGGAGGTGATTACCGTGCCCGCGAAGCAAATGTGCACCGCCTAGCAGAAGTATCAACCAATATCATCGACCAATGTGTAGCACAAGGTGTTCCTTTTGCCCGTGAATACGGTGGAACATTAAGCAACCGATCTTTTGGTGGCACACAAGTGCAACGTACATTTTATGCTGCCGGACAAACAGGACAGCAGCTACTTTTAGGTGCATATTCAGCTCTTGAACGTCAAGTTGGTTTAGGAAACGTTACCATGTACAGCCGACATGAAATGGTTGAAGTTGTAAAGATTGACGGAAAAGCACGCGGAATCATTGCTCGTGACTTGGTTTCAGGGAAATTGGAGCGTCACTTCGGACACGCCGTGTTGCTTTGTACAGGTGGTTATGGCAACGTATTCTATTTGTCAACCAACGCTATGGGTTCAAACGTTACCGCTGCTTGGAAAGCACACAGAGCCGGCGCATTGTTCGGCAACCCTTGCTTTACACAAATTCACCCTACTTGTATTCCCGTTTCTGGACATTACCAGTCTAAACTAACATTGATGAGTGAGTCTTTGAGAAACGACGGACGTATTTGGGTCCCCAAGAAAAAAGACGACAACCGTCACCCCAACGATATACCAGAAGATGAGCGCGATTACTATTTGGAGCGCAGATACCCTGCCTTCGGTAATTTAGTTCCTCGTGATATCGCGAGCCGCGCTGCCAAAGAGCGTTGCGATGCGGGTTACGGCGTAGGAAGCACTAAAATGGCCGTTTATTTGGACTTCAAGTACAACATGATCAATAAATATGGTCGTACAGAAGCCAGCAAACGCGGAATTCAAAACCCAAGTGAAGACATTTTGTTAGAATTGGGTAAAGAAATTGCGAAAGAGAAATACGGCAACTTGTTTGATATGTACAAACAAATCACTGCCGAAGATCCATACGAAGTTCCAATGAAAATCTACCCAGCGGTTCATTATACTATGGGTGGACTTTGGGTTGATTATGAATTACAAACTACGGTTCCTGGCTTGTATGCTTTGGGTGAAGCGAATTTCTCTGATCACGGAGCAAACCGTTTGGGGGCATCTGCTTTGATGCAGGGTCTTGCCGATGGTTATTTCATCATTCCATACACTTTGGGTAGCTATTTGAGCAAGGAAATTCACACCAAGCCTATTTCTACTGATCACGAAGCATTTGTTGAAGCTGAGAAAAAGGTTTCAGACCGAATCAATCAGCTGATGGGAATTCAAGGTAAACGTACGGTTGAAAGTTATCACCGCGAATTGGGTCTAATCATGTGGGACAAATGCGGAATGGCGAGAAATGAAAAAGGCTTAAAAGAGGCCATCGAGCAAATTCGCGCCCTTCGTGATGATTTCTACAAAAACGTTAGAATACCAGGTAGCGTAGATGAATTCAATCCTGAACTTGACAAAGCCGGTCGAGTGGCTGACTTCTTAGAACTAGGTGAATTGATGTGCTGGGATGCATTGAACAGAAACGAAAGTTGCGGTGGACACTTCCGCGAGGAATATCAAACCGAAGAAGGCGAAGCATTACGCGACGATGAAAATTACAAAAACGTATTTGCTTGGGAATACAAAGAGAACAATCAATGGGAACTTCACAAAGAAGAACTCAACTACGAAAACATTAAAATTCAACAAAGAAGTTACAAATAATCATGGCAACAATGAATATTAATCTGAAGGTTTGGCGTCAAAGAAATCAAAACTCTGAAGGTCGTTTCGAAGAATACAAAGTTCAAGCGAGTCCTGATATGAGTTTCTTAGAAATGTTTGACGTTCTAAATGAACAACTCATTGAAGACGGTAAAGATCCTATTGCTTTTGACCATGATTGCCGTGAAGGTATTTGTGGTATGTGCAGCATGGTGATCAACGGTCGTCCGCACGGTCCTAAACAAGGTGTAACCACTTGCCAGCTTCACATGAGAAGCTTCAGCGAGGGAGACACTATTGTGGTTGAACCCTGGAGAGCCAATGCGTTTCCTGTGATCAAAGATTTGAGCGTTAACCGCGGTGCATTTGACCGTATCATTGCCTCGGGCGGATATGTTTCTGTTAATACTGGTAACGCCGTTGACGCCAACAGCATCTTGATTCCTAAAGAAGTCGCTGACGAAGCATTCGAAGCGGCAACTTGTATTGGATGTGGAGCTTGTGTGAGCGCTTGTAAAAACGCTTCTGCTATGCTATTTGTAGGTGCCAAGGTAACTCAGTTATCGATGTTGCCACAAGGACAACCTGAGCGTCAGGCGCGTGTTGTTGCCATGGTAAACCAAATGGATGCTGAAGGATTTGGAGCATGTACCAACACCGGTGCTTGTGCAGCAGAATGCCCCAAGCAAATTCCTCTATCGGTTATCGCTAACCTAAATCGCGAATATTATAAAGCAAAACTCAACGGAAAATAAATCCGAGCTCAACGCTGGCGTTCACTCCCGAAGCGGTTTGAACGCCGGTGTGATTGGGCAACAAAGCTGTTTGAAAGCGGGGTTGCAGTAAAACAGTCATTCCTTCGGCCATGATGTATTCGGCCCTTAAACCCACTCCCACAAACGCATTTATACGGGGATTCACCACTCTATTCACAACAGGTCTATCATCTGGACCTGGAGTTATGTAATAATCATACACTTTAACGTTTTTGCCTTCTGCGAGAGCAAAACCCGCAGATCTCAATACCAATGCATCTGAGATCAATAAAGATGGGCTAAATGAACCTAAAAAGTACAATTTAACGTTTTCTAACTGAAGCTTTAAACCATCTAAACGTTGCATGTATTGAAAATCAAAAGTCAAATACTTTTGCTGAAAATTATAAGTCAATTCTTGAGCAGGACCTTGAACCAAATGTCGGTAAATTTCTAAATCCGGATGCGGCTGATAGGCGAACATTCCTCCTGTTTTTACCCGGTCAAATCCCCATTCACTGTAAGATACACCTACACCAAATAACTTTTTATCTGACTGTGAAAAATTAACCGATATGCCATAACTCATGAGGTTGGTCCATTGGTCATGAGTACGAAAAGAGTCAGAAAGTCCCTCAGAAGTATAGGTTGTGCGCATGGCCGGAGTGGTTGACCACAACAAACGTGAACCTTGGCCTAAACCTATTTTCACGTCGTAACTCTTTTTCCAAACTCCTCTTGATTGAGCATTCAAAGTAGAAAGCGCGGTAACCAACAGAATGAAACAAAACCCTTTGCTTACAACTCCGCCCCAACTGTTTCTGGTGAAAATTTGATTCTTTTCCATTGATAATAAAATCTATATACTCCTAATATTGCTGCCAAAAATAAGCCCGCAGAGAATCCCATCCAAACTCCATAAACACCCTTCTGTAATATTTCACCAAATAAATACGAAAGAGGCAATGAAACCACCCAATAAGCTATGATTGAAATAATAGACGCCCAAACCACATCCTTGATTCCTCGTAAAACAGACATAGCTGCTGCTTGCAGTCCATCGCTGATTTGGAAAAAGGCAGCCAAAAAGAACAAAGGCAAAATAAATGGCATTACATCATTTTCAACGCCATATAGGCCCGCAATCTGTTTGCTGAAAACAATAAAAACCAAGGCATTGAAAATTTCAAATACTACAACCATAAAAAAGGTCATGTTTGCAATTCTTCTGATGCTGCTCAGAGATTGTTCCCCATAGGCATTACCCACTCTAATACTCCCCGCCATTGAAAGTCCCGAAGCCACCATATACGTCAAAGAAGCAGCGTTCAATGCCACTGCATGTGCCGCCAACTGTACAGAGCCATACCAACCAATCATGATGCCCGAAATAGCAAAACAAGCCCATTCAGCGAAAGTTTGAAGCGCAATAGGAGTACCAATTTTCCAGATCTCGAAGGTTTCCCTCCAAATGGCCTTGAAATCAGGCATCTTAACCGGCAAATATTGTTTCATCAAAGAAGAATACCTTACATACCAAAGAGCCGCAACTGCCATTAATATGCGGGTGATCAATGTGGCCCACGCAGCACCATTGGCACCTAAAGCAGGAAATCCCCACCAACCATAAATCATAATGGCATTCAATAAAACGTTCAAAACCAAACCTGCCAAGTTCAATACCATCGAAATCTTGGTATGTCCCAAACCATCGGTAAACTGCCTGCAGTTTGTAAATATGAGCATCGGCAACACCGACCAAGCTATGATTTTCAGAAATTCAGGAGCAATAGCTTCAATTTCTGGCGACTGTTTGAGCCAATGAAAATTCTCAATCAACACCCATAGAATCAAATATTGAAATACAAACAACAGAACTGAAACTAGTAATCCTGCTCTGTAGGTAATAAAACCCAAATCGGGACGCTTCTCGCCCACTTTAATACTGACTAAAGTACTCACCGCAAACAACACACCGAAAGTGAGTCCGCTAAACAAAAAGAAAATATTGTTGGCCTGATTGACACCCGCAAGCGCTACCTTACCCAATTTACCTACCATTACGGTATCGGCAACTCCCATTAAAACAATTCCTAAATGACCCAACACAATGGGATACGCCAACTTTGCAATTAACTTAACTTCCGCCTTAGAGATGCGACTCAATAACTTACCTAACATGAAAATGGGAGCAAAAATAGGCGAAGTTCGTCGTACCTTTGCATTATGATTGATGTACTCTATGAAGATAATCACCTGTTAATAGTAAATAAACCTGCGGGACTGCCCGTACAAGGCGATACCACTGGAGATACTCACCTTTTGGAACTTGCCGAAGAATACATCAGAACCAAATACAAAAAACCCGGAGCGGCTTATGTTGGCCTTGCTCACCGAATTGATAGACCCGTTAGCGGTACCGTGATTTTGGCCAAAACGTCAAAAGCTCTTACCCGTCTCAATGAGATTTTCAAAAACAAACTCAACAAAAAAATCTACCATTGCTTAACCGAAACCCAACTCCCTGAAGAGTTCGGAACCTTAGAACATTATCTATCAAAAGACAGCATTACGCATAAGGCTCACGCTTACAATAAAGCCCGTGGAGATGCTAAACGTTCAGTTTTGCACTACAAACTTTTGGGAAATTTGGCGGGAAAATACCTTTATGAAATCACCCTTGAAACTGGTCGTTTTCATCAAATCAGAGCTCAATTGTCAAAGATGGGCTCGCCCATTTTGGGGGACCTAAAATACGGGGCATCCAACGCACTCCCTGACCGAAGCATTGGGCTTCACTCGCGCCAGCTCATTACCCCGCACCCTGTGAAAACCAATCCCGATGTCAGTGTCATTGCCCCCTACCCTAAAACTCAGTGGTGGCAGCTGTTCAATAACCCAGAGAGACGGGGTCCCAAAAAACCTCATCGAAATTAATCACACGGTCGTTCACCACCTGAATACCCTCATTTTCTAGCAATTCCTTCATTCTTTCGGGGGACGAAAAATGCGCTTTGCCGCTCAAATCTCCATTCCTATTTACCACCCGGTGTGCTGGTACAGGCGGAAGTTCTCCATGGCTGGCATTCATGGCCCAACCTACCAATCGTGAACTGCTACGAGCACCCAAATACGCCGCAATTGCACCGTAAGATGTAACCCGTCCGTGGGGAATCAAACGTACTACATCGAAAACTCTTAAATAAAATGAATTCTTTTGCGTCATAAGGCAACCCTTTGGCTTGATTTTTGTCTTAAATTTACGCAAACTTTATTGAAGATGAAGAAAATCGCATTTTTTAGCTTTATTGCCTCATTTATTTTTAATCAGACATACGCTCAAATTATTCCGTATTCGGCTCCTGCTGAGCGACTTGAATACAAAGCAAAGCGCACCAAAGAGTCAGGAGTTTTTCCAAAACACCGTAACACCACTTGGGACGGTAGAGTACCAGGAACTTACAACATTCGCTTCAAAGTCAAAGGGCTTAAACCCGGCGAAACAGTCTATCTAGCTGACCACCACATTGGCGGCAAATACCTTCGCGACACCGCGATTATTGACAAAAAAGGTTTGGCCACCTTTGACGGGACCAAACTTCTTCAACGTGGAATGTACCTGTTTGTTTTCCCAGAAAAGAAAGATTATTTTGAATTCCTGATCGATGATGATCAAGATTTCACCATCTCTACAGATACCTCTTATTATGAGCACCTCTACTACAAAAAAATGAAGGTAGAAGGGTCAGAAGAAAACCAAAGATTTGTGGAATATCAATTGGGTAAATCAGGCATCGTAGAAAAAATCATAGAAATTGACCAACAACTCAAGGCTGATTCTAGCGATGAAAATTATGCGAAACTCAATCCCCTAAGAAATCAATATCTTGACGATAAAAACAAGTTTGATAGCTTATACATTGCAAAAAATCCAAGTGGCATGTTGGCTCGATTCTTAAATTCCATGATTCCCATTAGAATTCCTGAAGCACCCACATTAGAAGATGGCACTAAAGACAGCACTTTCGGATACAGATACTACCGTGCCCACTACTGGGACAATGTTGACTTCAACGAAGATGCCTTGGTTCGCATGCCAGTGAACAGTTTAAAACAAAAACTGGATGCCTTTTTTGATAAAGTTATTGTTCCAGACCCTGATACCTGCATTCAAGCATGTAATTTTTTATTAGAAAAAACCCGCAATTCTATTGAAAACGAGAAATATGTTATTTGGTACCTAACCAACCGTTTTGAATCAAGCAATATCATGGGATTAGACAAAGTATTTGTGCAAATGGCCATCTCACAATATTGCCAAGGAAGAGCTTGGTGGGTTGATAGCTCATTGGTCAAAAGCATGTGCGATAATGCTTACCGAAGATCTTCTTCCCTCATTGGAGAAAAAGGCGCTGACATGCAGTTGAAAAATCAGGATTCGGTTTGGATTAACACCAACAGCATCAAAGCACCTTACACCATCATTATGTTTTGGGATCCTACCTGCGGACATTGTAAAGAGGTAATGCCAAAAGTGGCTAAGCTCTACGAAAAAAATAAATCAAAAGGCTGGAAAGTCATCACTCTTGCATCGGGCGATAAAAAGAAAGAATGGTATGATTATTTAGCCAAGCACCCTGAAATCAGCGAGTTCACCAACCTAATTCGTGGGGAGGTATTATCTCAAAAGTATGCAGATGCTCTTTCTTCCTATTACGTAATTGCGAGCCCCACTTTGTACATCCTAGATGAAAATAAAAAGATTGTGGCCAACCGAATTGACGTTGACAAAATTGAAGAATTTATTGCTCACTTAGAGGAGGTAAAATCTTCATCAGCTCGTCAGCGTAAAAAGTAAGTCCACCAGACCAATAAGACCCCGAAAAATAGGCACCAGGAGTAGCCGAAATACGGATTCCTACTCCTGCTGCCACACCTATAAACTTCCAAACTCGGTAAGAGGCGTATACTCCGGTCTCTACTGGAACAATCATCTTAGAATAATATTGTTCCTCACCGTCAACGGTGCGCTTAATATCGGCGCTTCCTATTCCCAATTGAACTGTTTGATTCACCTGCCAACGGTAAGTGTGATACCACCTGTATTCACCGGTGGCGCTCAAATAAAAGTACTTGTAAGAATTCTGAGCCAGAGCATCGGTAAAAGCTGTTGCATAAATTCCACCATAAAGAGCCGTTTTCTTATAATCCATCCCAGCCCTGATTCCAAAAATATTCACGGGCTGCGCAAGAACGTATGATTGTCGACCGTCTAAGCTGCCCGAAAACTCAGGTTTATTCTTCAAACTCAACAAAATACTGTCTTTCATAGACCACTTTTGACCAGATAAAACATTAAATATCAAACAACTAACACCAAACAACAATGCAATCTTTTGCTTCATATTACGGCAAAATTAGTTTAATTTCGATTGCTTAACTTTGCACTCTCTAAGATTATGAATAATTTGAGGTTTCTTTTCGGGGGATGTTTCCTCTTCTTCGCCATCCAAGCACAAGCTCAAATAGGGCGTAAACCCATCACCCCCGATTTAAACGGACAACCAATTACTCCAAATTTTCAAAAAACAACCACTCCAGGCACTAATCCAACGACTTCTACTGATAACAATGCCAACAGCGCAACGCAGCCTGCGCCTCAACCAATCATTATCCAACAAAACTCCGAAAAAAAAGAAATCATCATCAACAAGCCCAAAAAAGGCGACTGGTTGATTGAAGGCCTTGCTCAGGTCAGTTTCGGAAATGACCCACTTATGGTACGATTTGATGATATTAAACTCCGACTGTTCAACGAAGACCTCAGGGTATACAGAGTTAGAGGAATTATTAATACAACCACAGAAAATCGCACCTTTGAAGAATCTCGCGGACAACTAGTAGAAGTAAAAATTACAGACCAAGACATTCACGGGGCTCTAGGAGTTGAGTTTCACTTGAAATCAAAGAACAAACATGTGTCTCCCTATTATGGTGCAGAAGTCATGCTCATCATGCGTACTCAAGGTATCAAAGGAACCAACACCGATGACGGCCGCACCTATAAGTTTCAATATTCATACAACGAAACCATCAGTCGCACGGGTATCTACGCCGGCGGATTTGCTGGACTTGACTATTACCTGAATTCAGACTTCTACATCGGCACTGAAATTCAAGCAGGCTTCTCTGCCTTAAACATCAGAAATTCAGGCAAATCAGTCTCCGTGGGCAATAGTCTCATCTCTCAAATAGGTTTTTATTCCGGAAATGAAATGAGCTTAGGCTTCAGTTATTCTCCTGGAATTCGTATTGGTTATAAATTTTAATTCATATTTTCGCTCACGATGAGAAAAATTCTATTTGGTTTGGCTTTGGCCATTGCGGGAACGACTGCGGCGCAGAATTACAATCCCAACTCAAAAAATACTCTTGAGGTCAATGTCAACCTTCAAACAGGCACCAGCCCTATAAGCTTCGATGCTCCTAGCCTTCGTTTGAGAAGATTCATCAAAGACGATCTCGCTCTTAGAGCTTTGGTGGCCGTCTCCACATTCTCTAACACAGACCGTATTTATGATGCAGGCAATCGCGCGAATTTTGGCATCACCACACAGAACAACTGGAATTTCAACATTGGTGTGGGTGCAGAAAAACACATCAAATCCACTGATAAACTTAGCGTATATGTAGGCGCGCAAGCAATGTTTGCCACTGGTGGTGGATCATTTAAAGGAACCAACACCACCAACGGATTCACCTACGTCTCAGGAGGCGAGTTTAAAAACTCTATTTCTGGGGGATTTGGATTCGGACTGATGGGCGTATTTGGTGCAGACTACTATTTCACCAAAAACGTCTATGTAGGAAGCGAAATCTCTTTCGGCTACACTTACCAATTCAACGGATATCAGCTCAACTGGAATAACCAAACAAACACCGCCACCGAAACTCAACTTGCCACTACCATGGGCCTCGGCATTGCCGTTAATCCAGGCGTGAGATTGGGTGTAAGGTTTTAGGATTTAGTCTTTGGTCTTTGGTCTTTGGCGGACAGCCGATCACCGATTACCTATCACCTAACAACAATGCCCCACTCTACAAAATCAGGTTCGTCAAAGATGAATTTGCGGTGAAAGTGGGTTTTGAAGCGAGTGCGCAACTCTACGTGTTGTGACAATCGGTAATCTAAACCTAGGCCTTGATAAAACATGGGTTTGGTAGATGTTATTGGGCGCAAAACGTAAAAGCCTATATCTGTTCGAAAAGCCATTCTGCCCATCAATATGAGGTTTCCTGCTCGAAGGGTGACTTCGGAATTTTGAGGATATTTGAGCTCTGTGGGTTGACCGTTTGATTTGTAGAAGTAGGTTGGATCCGTGATCCATTCTATGCCTACATCCCAAGCTCGGCGATTGGTTTTTTGGAACCGATAGGCAGCTTCAAGATTCCAAACCAAATGGGTTCGATCATAAAAGAGGCTGTGTTGCCGAAGGCCGAGTTTTAGTCCCATACTGAAGGGATAAGCAAAAAACTTCTGCTTCACTCTATATATTGGTTGGATTTTTCGGGATTTGGGCGAGAACACCAAACCAGCGAAGCCCATTCCTTGATTGAAATTGAGGTTTGGAAACCTACTGTTAGCCGAATTGATGTTGAACAAACGATAGCCCGCTTGAATGGCCAACGAAGACGAAATTCCGAGTTTGATCCCGGCTTCGGCTTCGGTTCTGATAGACGATTTTGTAGCAAATCCGTAGCTCAATTGTCCATAAACTCCAAAAAGATCTGCGAATGCATAGGTGACACCAAAACGGGGAGAGATGTGGCCCAAAGGAACTGGATTTAAAAAGTTCATGTAGGTACCGTAGCCCAATTCTATACCGAGGTAGGGTGTTAGGAATCGTTTTTTCTTCTTGGTGAATCCTTGTTGTCTTTCTAGGAAGGCTTCCCAATCAGCTCCCAATTTGAGCGCTGCAGAATTTCCCGATGAGGCAGCTACATTGGCAAATAGGTCACGCTGTGAATTTAGGCGTAAAAACGTCCCCAGAAAGAAAAAAAGAAGAGCAAAAAAAGGCTTCATGACTGACCTTCTTTAGCAGCAAAATAATTGGCGTAAAGAAAGAAGAAAACCGAATATAACGGCGAAGCAATCAATCCAATAACGTTATTATAAATGGCTTGTAGAGCAGATATTTCGAAAGCAAATTGTCTAAAAAATCCAATTAAAAGACAAACTATGTCTAGAGCAGCTAGGAATACCCAAAACTGCATGGGATAGTTACCGTTGAGGGACTTTTTTAAGTGCAAATAATTCACGAATGCCATGGAATACACTGCCAACTCTCTGACTAAGAACCGAATTGGACCCGATTCAAACAAGCCTCCATCCCAAATAGATTGAAGAATGAATTTTTGATTGACATAGTAATAGGCAATATAAATGACCCAAGATGCGGCGAACCATGGAAAGTACCGCAGAAACTTCTGGGTTATGCTCTTCTCTTGAGGTAAATCAACCATAGGGCAAACATAATGAGATAAACTACGATTTGGAAAACTGTTTTGTGAAAGAATTCGAAACTCTTAGGGTCCCAAGTGATGATTTGGAGCAATAATGAAACTCTTAAAACGTTGGTGCCGAATAAAATAATGACACCAATTACTGAATAAAGCGCTT
Source organism: uncultured Rhizobium sp. (assembly GCA_964527775.1). Taxonomy (GTDB): domain Bacteria; phylum Bacteroidota; class Bacteroidia; order NS11-12g; family UBA955; genus VMCP01. The sequence continues at coordinate 66,442 of CAZGQS010000010.1, forward strand.
TTCTTTTCCAGGGGATATCTGGGAAGACTAAGATGAAAGAAACATAGAGATAAAAAATGTCCCATCCGTTGCAGGGCCAACCAATGAATATTCTACCAACCGAATCTTTGACGTTGTAGCAAACGTAGTTGGTGGCGCCATAATGTTCCCCATAAATCTTGGAGGGTTCACCCGAAATAAAGGCAGACACCCTTCCGCTGGCCGAAGCCAATATTCGGGTGAAGAAATTTTGCACTTCGTAGTGATCTGCGATGAAGATCCAGCCAAGAATAGCAATGATGGCATTGCGAAGAAACAGTTTTTGTTCTCTCGAAAGCTGAGGAAGATTATTCAGAAGAGCCATTTCAGGCAAAGTTACCTAACCCGGAAATAACTCTTGCAATTTTTTATATCGGTAATCAAAAATATTCTTAACCTTGGCATGCACAAATAAAGCTCCAGCAATGTCTCCCAAAATACTCTTACCAATATCGTAATGCAGAATGTCGGTCATTTTCACACCACCTTCAACTTCTTCGAAGTGGTGTTCGTGGTGCCATATGTTGTAGGGACCTTTGCGCTGCTCATCAACAAAAAACTGCCTATCCTTAATGTGTGTGATCTCGGTACACCAATCCATCTGAATGCCCAAAAGCGGACTAATCTTGTAGGTAATAAACAAACCCTCATACATCTTCTCGGGCACTTTTGAAGTGATTTTGAAGGTCATATCTTCAGGGGTAATTTCGTTCAAGTTCTTGGGCGACGAAAAAAAGTCCCAAGCCAAATCAAGGCTGATGGGTAGAATTTGTTCGGTATATATTCTTCTCACGTTAAACTAACAATTGTTAGTGTGTTTGGTTTTTATTTCAGATGTCAGCTGTCCGCTGAGACTTTGAGACTTTGAGACTCACGCTTCGCTATGACTGTGAGCAAAGATCCGGCCATTAACTTTCAGCCGTCAGCCCTCAAGACTCAGCGGTCAGCTTTCAGCGATCGACCGTCAGCGGTGGCTATGCCGCAAAGCTGCACCGAAGGTGCCAAGCAGCGCAAAGCGCAAGTCCTAGCGAAGCGTGAGTCCAATAGTCACCTACATAGCCATCAGCTGTCAGCTGTCCGCTGTCCGAGGTCGGCTGTCGGCTGTCGGCTGTCGGCCAAAGACCAAAGACCAAGGACTAAGGACCAAAACTAAGGTCTCAAGACCGACATCAGTTTCAACTGCTCTCTAGCGATGTCGTTCCAGCGGTGCTCATCTGGGGTGGCGTGCCACCATAAATCGATCATATGTCCCTCGTAAAAAACGATGTATCTGCGCCCTGTGATGACGGTTTTCTTGACGAGTTTAAGCATTTCGTTGTTGTAGATTTCACATTTGACGGTGTAACTCAACGCGGGCCGACCCCAAAGACTGTCGCATTCCAAAAAGCCGAGCTCTACATTTTTATAGGCATTCTGGAGGGCCGCCATGTGTTTGGCCTGACTATCGGCACCAAATTTAAAGACAATGTTTGAGATGGTATCGTTCTTAATATCTTTTAGGAACTGCGCATGAGTGGCATCACTCCAGCCGCGAGGAACGGGAAAGTAAATGCGCATTTCGAAGTGCGTTGCTTGCGCATCAAAATCATTGACCCCCTTGCTTTTGTGCTTGAAGAAATAACCACGCGGATTCACCTGATTGACCGTTTGGATGTGCGGATGCACCGATTTCATTTGCAACAAGGGAGCCGGAGTTTCTACTTGGTTTGTTCCGTTGCTTGGGGACTCTTCTGCAGGTGGCAATTTCCCGTACTGTGCCCATGCGCAATTGGTCAACATAAAAAAAGCCGCCAAGAATCTAAGAGATTTCATTGGCGGCAAAGATAATGTACTACTATCAGCTTTCAGCTTTCAGCCGTCAGCGGGCAGCTTTCAGCGGGCAGCCGTCTGCTTTCAGCCGTCAGCCTAAGACCTAAGACCAAAGACCAAGGACCAAGGACCAAGGACCAAAGACCAAGAACCAACGTCCAAAAACTTAATTCTCCATCACTTTTACCCAAGCTTTCACAAAGTCATCAACGAATTTCTTCTTTGAATCTGACTGAGCGTAAACTTCGGCGAGCGCGCGTAATTCAGAATTTGAGCCGAAGACTAAGTCAGCACGAGTGGCCTTCCATTTGGTAGCTCCAGATTTTCTGTCTTTTCCTTCGAAGATCAATTTAGTGTCGTCAATGGCTTGCCATTGGGTGCTCATATCCAACAGATTTACAAAGAAATCATTGGTCAAGCTGCCAGGAGTGGAAGTAAAAACGCCCAAATTTGAGTTATCATAATTTGCACCTAAAACGCGCATTCCACCAACCAAAACGGTCATTTCAGGAGGCGTCAGTTTCAACATTTGTGCTTTGTCAACCAACAATTCTTCAGTAGAAAGGGTATATTGTGCTTTTTGGTAGTTTCTGAATCCATCGGCCATCGGTTCAAGAACTGCTTGGCCAGCAATGTCGGTTTGATCTTGCGAAGCATCCATTCTACCAGGTTTGAAAGGAACCGAAATGGTATATCCAGCGTTTTTTGCCGCAGTTTCCACGCCAACACATCCCCCCAAAACAATCAAATCCGCCATCGATATCTTTACATCTTTGCTCTTTGAGTTGAACGCCGTTTGAATTTCAGCGTATTTCGCCAAGACTTTTTCCAATTGCTTGGGATTGTTCACTTGCCAACCTCTTTGAGGAGTAAGCAAAATGCGAGCGCCGTTGCTTCCTCCGCGCAAATCAGAACCTCTGTAAGTAGATGCAGATGCCCATGCCGTCGAAACCAACTCATTGACAGTCAATCCTGTTTTACTGATAGACACCTTCAATGCCGCAATTTCCTTAGCTCCAACCAACTTATGATTTACCGCTGGAATGGGGTCTTGCCAAATAAAACTTTCTTTGGGAACCTCTGGACCTGAATAATTCCAGCTATTGCCCATATCTCTATGGGTCAACTTGAACCATGCCTTTCCAAAAGCCACTTCAAATTCTTTGGGATTCTCGTAAAATCTGCGAGAAATCTTCTCATAAACAGGGTCAAATCTCAAACTCAAATCTGTGGTTAACATGGTTGGCAAGTGCTTTTTATTTGGATCAAAAGCATCTGGTACCATAGGTTTTGCGTCTTTGGCTACCCACTGGTGGGCACCTGCAGGAGATTTCGACAATTCCCATTCATGTGAAAATAGAGCTTTGAAAAATCCATGTCCCCACTGTGTTGGAGTGGTTGTCCAGGTAACTTCCAACCCCGAAGTGATGGCATCTTTACCAACACCACTATTGTAAGTGCTGGTCCAACCCATTCCTTGTTCTTCAATAGATGCCGCTTCGGGCTCCTTGCCAACGTGCGACGCAGGACCGGCTCCGTGAGTCTTTCCGAATGTATGTCCCCCGGCAATCAAAGCCACCGTCTCTTCGTCGTTCATACCCATTCTTCCGAAAGTTTCGCGAATATCTTTTGCCGCTGCCACAGGATCAGGGTTTCCGTTAGGACCCTCCGGATTCACGTAGATCAAGCCCATTTGAACCGCTGCCAAGGGATTTTCCAACTGGCGACCTTCCGCGTAACGCTTATCATCCAACCACTTAGACTCTGGACCCCAATATACATTGCTGGCTGGCTCCCAAACGTCTGCACGGCCACCGCTGAAACCGATGGTTGGGAATCCCATTTGCTCGAGAGATACGTTTCCGGCCAAAATCATCAAGTCGGCCCAAGATATTTTATTGCCATATTTTTGCTTAATGGGCCACAACAAGCGGCGAGCCTTGTCTAAATTGGCATTATCGGGCCAGCTGTTGATAGGCGCAAAACGTTGTTGTCCTTCGCGCGAACCTCCACGACCGTCACCCGTTCTATAGGTTCCAGCACTGTGCCAAGCCATACGAATGAAAAGTGGGCCGTAATTTCCGTAATCGGCGGGCCACCAATCTTGCGATTGGGTCAAGACTGCCTTGATATCATTCTTCAGTGCAAAATAATCTAAAGAGTTAAATTCTTTTTTATAGTTAAAATCACTTCCTAGTGGATTTGAGGCTGCTGAATTTTGTCTCAACACGCTCAAATCTAACTGATTGGGCCACCATTCGCGATTTGACTGCGGTTTGTTCACCGAGCGTTCCATGAAGGTTTTGGTGTTCTCAGACGCTGACGGGTGTGCGTTTTGTTTTCCTGTTGGATTCGCTGACGCTGAGGGACCGTGAGCTGGAGCTGCGGTACCATTGGCATCAAAATGGAAGGGACAGCCACCGCTTTTAGCATCAGCCGCTGAATGCGCCTGCGCTCCGAGCCTCAAAGAGACCACGAACGATGCAATTAAAACTAACTTTTTCATAATGTACCGCAAAGTTACCGCGATCGATTTATATATATTAGTTATAAAAACCAATAATACATTTATTTTTTAAATGAAAATCGGTGTTTGGTTTTCGGCGGGCAGCCGTCAGCGGTCAGCCGTCTATACTCTAAACTCTCCCCTCTAAACTCTAAACCCTGCGTTCTAAACTCATTTAACCACCAATGTAATTTCTGAAAGTTCCTTTCCCATTTGACGGATACCATCCATAATTTTCTCTAATTGCTTTGGCGATGGTTGTTTTTTCCCTTTAACATATTGTGACAAAAGAGTAGGATTCATACCGATGCGTTCGGCCAAGAACCGCCCGTTGAGCACCTTGTAATAACGGAAGAACTGTTGCAAATCAAATGTCATTTCAACATGCCTATCTGTAACTACTACCCCATCTTCTTCCAAAGAAAAATTCAACGCCTCCAAGACGTTTGATTGTAATTCTGAGATTGATTTACCCGTGGTATACACAGCACATTCTTCCACAACTGCCGAGTAACCAGTGTCAGTTTTTTCAATAATCGCGTAATATTTTGGCTTTTTCATGTTATACCTGCTTGTTTAAATAGTTTTTTCTCTAATCCTTTTCCCAATTCTTGACTACCATGATTTGGAAAAATGATTGTACCTAATTTTATTGAATGTTTTAATTTCACATGCGAACCTTTTTGAGACTCAATAAACCAACCATCCCTCATTAAAATCCTCAACGCCTCCGAACACTTCACAAAATCAAAGGTATATTTTTATTTACTTTTTAACAA
>CAZGQS010000011.1:0-4700 GCA_964527775.1 uncultured Rhizobium sp.
CCCTGGGAAAGTATGTCGCCGCCAACCTTATTGATTGAAAAGCCTCACCCTTAAAGTGAGGCTTTTTTTTTACACTTGCTTTACCGTATTTTGCAATTACATTTCATGAAGTATCCCTTTATTCTAGTATTCTTTTTTACTTACAACCTTCAAGCCCAATCTGGCGTTGGTACCAATATCCCCATTAATAAATTACATATTTTAGGAGATACCGCCTCTCCTTTGAAATCTGGTGTTGCTCAGAATTCATTGATGCGGCTTTCCAATACAAGTTCAGTTTCATCACTCGATTTTGGAATTTCGAAAGACAATTATTCATGGATACAAGCTAGAAGTAGTTCATCCTATGCTGTGAATTATCCAATTTTATTGAATCCAATAGGTGGAAATGTTGGCGTAGGAATTACATCGCCCAGTGAGAAATTATCCGTCAATGGCTCTGTGTTAGCCAATGGTACAATTCGCTCTGTCAGTGCTGGTCAAATCTTGAATAGTGTATTTTTAAATGAAACAGATCTAGGTATTTCCAATAATATCCAAAATTCATCCACTACTGAAACTACCGTTGTTTCCTATACGTATAACCCTGTTTCGTCTTCATCCAAGATTTATATTGAATTTGATACTAGAGCCATCATTTCAGGTGGGGGACCAGATGAATTAGTTGCCTATATAAATGTTGGTTCCTCTAAAATTCAAGCCAATTCAGCTGTTTTTAATACTGCGCAGGGTGGAGGTGGAAGAGGAAATGCTTTATTTCCCATTCAAGGATATTACGTAAATTCATCAACTAACAATATAACGATATCAATTACCATGGCAAGAGTAAATTCAGATGATACCATTACGGTATCACCTGATATGACTTTGATAATTCAGGAGGTAGCAAGATGAGAAACTTATTTTTGATCATTACTTTTGTTTCGAATTTTTTTAATCTACTTGCTCAAACCGGAATCAATACGGTTAATCCCAATTCTCGATTGGAAATTAAAGGTACTTCATCAGTTCCTAGTTCCTCCGGAAGTACAAGCAATGGGGTTTTGCGACTGTCTGAAGGTGCTAACTCGAATTTGAAGGCTTTAGATTTTGGATTTAATGGTACTAGTTACGGTTGGATACAACCGCGTTTGAACACAGATTACTCACAGAATCACAATCTATTGCTGAATCCAAATGGGGGAGCAGTCATTATAGGTAATGGACCTAGTTCGGCTTTATTAAATATAGCAGGGTCGGTAACGGCATCTGGAACTATCAGAAGTACTCAATCTGGGCAGTTATTAAATACCATTATATTGAATGAAACTGATTTAAGTATATCCACGAATCAGTCTGTTGCTAATTCCACACAAACCATTTTAACATACACTTATACTCCAATTTCAACGAGTTCAAAGATCATCATTGAATTCCATGGGAAGTATTCCATTCCTGGTTCGAATAATGATGAATGGAAATCACACTTACTTGTTGGAAGTACTACTCTGCAAACCCAAAGGAACATTTGGACATTAGCTGATGGAGGTGGTGGGAGAGGATCTACCCTATTTCCGCTTACTGGGGTGTATTCCAATACAACGGGTAGTCAAATTACCATAAAAGTAAACGTGGAAGAAGTGTCGGGCGATGATACCTTTACTCTTAATCCTGATATACTTTTTACAATTAAGGAGGTAGCCCAATGATTCGTATTATTTTAGTTATGGGTTTAATGAGTGCATCTACCTTATTAACTGCCCAAGTGGGTGTTGGGAATTTAAGTCCTAAATTAACTTTGGAAGTTTCAAACACATCTGCAAATTCCGCTACAACTGGTTCAAGCGCCAATGGACTATTGAGAATACAAGGAAATACCAATACTGGCTTAGATGTTGGAATTATGAATAGCTCAACCGCTTCTTGGTTGCAATCAAGAAATGTCTCAAATTATTCTAGTAATCTCCCCTTAAAGTTAAATCCGAATGGTGGGAATGTAACCATTGGCTCATTGACTCCAGGAACATCTAACTTGCATGTTCAAGGGAACATAGCGGCTACAGGATCCATCAGGAGCACTGCAACTGGGCAGTTACTCAATTCAGTTTATTTAACAGAATCAGATCTTAGTAAAAGTTCAACTACACAGAACAATAGTACAACAGCTACGGATATCATTTCATATACGTATACTCCCGTTTCAAACAGTTCAAGAATTTGGATTAAGTTTTCTGCAAATTATGAAATTGGAGGAAACTCTTCTGGTGGTAATGATGAAATTGCCAGTCAATTGCTTGTAGGTAGTTCAGTAATACAAGAAAAAAGACAGTATTTCCCTGCTGGTAATTCAGGTAATGGAAATCGGAGCGTGAATATCTTTCCTATCTCTGGTGTCTTCGATAATACATCATCTTCATCCATCACAATTAAAGTAAACGTTCGAAGAACTGCGGGAGATGACTTAACCAATGTCTTTGCAGATATGGTTTTCAGTATTGTTGAAATCGCTGATTGATTATTTTCGGCCAACCACTCTAATGACGCAGGCCTCACCTACGTGGTACTTTCCCTCATTTAGGTAAGTGATTTCTTCTGAGGCATGAATTTCACGGCATTCGGCAAATAGATCTCTTACCGAATCAACCGAATAGAGCATATCTAGGTTATCAGGTCCACCAACTTGAGGGTTTTTCTCTCTGTAGGGGATGTTATTCTGCGAAAAACATTCAAAGATGATTTGACCATCAGGCTTGAGGAAGTCTAACATTTTTGATACAAAGGTGGCTTGTATGGACTTTGGGAAATGGGTATAACTGAAAACCAAAACGTCAAAACATCCCAAGGGAAAATCAACAGAATCAAAGCTAGCGATTCTATAATCGATGGTGACGTTGCAGTTTGCAGCGAGATCAGTGGCTTTTTGTTGGCCTGATTCGCTAATGTCAAAAGCACTAACTTGAAATCCGAGTTTCGCTGCGTATACAGCGTTTCTGCCTTCTCCTTCTGCGGGAAACAATGCTGATAGATTTTTGTTGCTGATTTTCTCAAGCTGCTGTTTTACAAATTCGTTGGGTTCGCTGCCGTAAGCCCAGCCTTCTTCTTGATAACGGTCGTTCCAAAACTCTTTCATTGTTGCGAAGTTCGTGGAAATAACGTGCTATTCAATGTGATAATTGTTACCAAACAAATTTGGTTAACCATCTACCTTTGCGAACATCTATATGGAGAGGATTCAGTATTTCACCCGTCTTTTGGTAGTGGTAATTGTGATTTTTTTGGCAAAAGCCATTTCAGCCCAGCACCAAGAGGTTCCTGAAAAACCCGCTATGTGGAAAGGGAAGGCCAAGATTTATTACGATACGGGTGCCTTAGCCAAGGCCTTTCAAGAGGGGACACTGCAAGGACATTTCAGGTACTTTTATATGAACACCAACAATTCTCAGCCGTTAACCGATTTTTTCGCAAACGGTGCTGGAGGTGGTATTAGATATGAGACCGCTCCAACACACGGTTTTCAATTTGCGGTTAGTGGATTTTTTATTTTCAATGTGTATTCAACAGATTTGGGTGTTGTAGATAGTATTACTGGTTTGAAGAATAGATATGAATTGGGGTTGTTTGATTTAGAAGACCCTGAAAATAAGAGGGATCTAGATCGGTTGGAAGAGTTTTACCTCAAATACAATTTAAAAAAATCACATCTTACTTTTGGCAGACAGCTGATCAATACACCTTACATCAATTTACAAGACGGCCGAATGCGTCCCACAGGAGTAGAAGGGGCATGGTTACAGTGGAACGAATGGAAAAACACCGAACTTAATTTAGGTTACCTTTATTCAATATCTCCCCGCTCCACCGTGGAATGGTATGGGGTTGGCGAATCTATTGGGCTATACGGTCAAGGACTAAATGCCCAAGGCAAGCCATCGGGTTATATCAATAAAATTGAATCTAAATACATTTTAAATCTAGGGGTACACCATAAATTCAAATACGGAAACATTCATCTTTGGAATTTCTATGTTGATCGTCTTTTTAATACATCTAGTATTCAAACTGATTTCAATATCCCCCTAGCCAAGAATCTAAATGAGCCCCATTTGTTGTTGGGTTTCCAAGGATATTATCAAGTTTCGGATTCCAAAGATGACCCTAATCATCAATTGTACATTGATTCAGACCATAAGAGTCATGTAGCCTCGCTTAAATTAGGACACGATAACAAACGAAGAAGGTTTTCAATAAATTACACCCGAATATCAAAAAGCAACCGATACTTAATGCCCCGTGAATGGGGACGTGATCCCTTTTACACATTCCTCTCTCGTGAACGAAATGAAGGCTATGGTGACGTTCATGCTTGGTTGGGTAAATACACGTATAAGATCACTAAATATCATACTTCCATCGCTACCGGCGCCGGATATTACAAACTTCCTGTAATTCAAAATTACCGTTTAAATAAATACGGAATGCCGTCGTATTATCAGTTCAACTTAGATTTGCGCCACGAATTTTTTGGCGTTTTTCGTGGACTCGAGGGACAGTTACTCTTGGTAGCTAAACGAGCAGTTGACCCCATTGAAAACCAACGGGCCATTTTCAATAAAGTGAATATGTTTCAAACCAATGTGGTGTTGAATTATCATTTTTAGTCTTTGATTCTTGGTCCTTGGTCATTGGTCTTTAGTCTTTGGTCTTTGGTCCTTGGTCTTTGG
>CAZGQS010000011.1:4800-68455 GCA_964527775.1 uncultured Rhizobium sp.
TTGGTCTTTAGTCTTTGGTCTTTGGTCCTTGGTCTTTGGCTGGCGGCTTCGCCGGAGACTTTGTGACTTAGAGACTAACGCATTGCGTTGCGCCTTTGGCGCTGCTAACCGCTAACCGCTGACGGCTGATCACCGATCACTGAACACCGATCACCGGTCACTGATCACCTAAACCCAATATAAAACGTCCTGATTTGATTGGGCGCATAGACATAGGCGGCATCGAAGGTTAACGCGTATGGATTGTTAGGACTGGCTAGCGGATTGCCTTGAGCATCGTAAATGACCTGTTTGTCAAAGGGGTCGTTGCTTCGGGCGAGTAGGAATGGGGTGTTTCGTGCGGGTGTCCAGTTGAAAAGATTCTTGATGCCAAAATAGATTTCGCGCGTTTTATTGATGCGAATATTTACGTTGACGTTGTGGATGGTCCACCATGGAGACGTTGACGGACGAGGGTCTAATTCGCCAAGTACGGGAAGATACATGGGTGAAACGATGTTTCCTGTATAGTCAATGGTGGTGGTTTTCAATCTATTTTTATACGTAATTGTAAACGATGCATTCAATGATTCAGTAAGAATGGGTCGAATCCATTGGTTGTTTATTTTCTGTCGGGCGTGAATATAAGTAGCACTTATACGTCCCGAGAACCGGCCGGAATTCATCCAATCAATATTGAAATTGGCGCCGTGATTGATGCTACCGGAGGTATTGTTGGTGTAAATGATGGCACCTGGATCTGTTTGATAATCAGGGAGGATTCGGTTGTTGAAGAAGGTAAAAAATGCGTTAGTTTCAATTCTTAGGAGAGATTTATTCTTGATGGCTTGATTGGTTTCGAAGGATAGGTTAAAATTCTGGGACTCTTCAGGACGAAGTTTCTCTGAGAAGCGGATGGTTCGTGCTCCGGTAAGGGCCGCGTGGTCTTCGGTGAAAACATTGACGGTCCTAAAGCCTGTTCCCCAGTTGAGCCGCCAAATGGATGCTCCTTGTTTGATTTTCCAAGCCGCTCGGTAACTAAAAATATTACCGTGGTTGGGATGGAAATCGTATCTAAGTCCCCCGAGAAAACTATGATTTTTGAACGTGTATTGATCTTGAATGAGGAGTCCGGAAATAGGTACTTTTTGTGGGATGGAATACACGGTATTTCCCAAGGAATCTTTGAAAATTGTGGCGCCAGTATTGTCATCGTAGAAGGTGAAGCGGTGGTTGAGGGCGGTTAGAAACTGATGTGAACCCAACGACTTTCGGTAAATTCCTTGTGCGAAATAAACCCGTTGAATGGCCTGGAAATGGAGGGTTCCGTAATAGCTGTTTTGAGCGTGTTGGTTGAAACTACCTTGCAGTTCGAAGGGAGATGAAGTTGAAGGTTTAAAAGATGCGATGGCCTCCCAACGACGGGTAGCAATGGTTTCTCCGTAAATGGAATCCCCGCCAGCCAAAGGTGAAATTCCCGAAAAGGGGTTTGAATTGTGAAAGTTGGTTTGTCCGCCCCAGCGGTCTTCTATGAATTTGCGTACCCCAAGGTTGAAACTAGTTCCCTTGTGGTTTTGGTAGGCAATCTTTTGGAATAGTGATGCCCGATTTTGGAGCGCTACATCGGTGAATTGGTCTTGATTGGCATCTCTTTTGGACGGATTCGTGAACAAATTAATACCCGTCAAGGATGTCCAATTTTGATTGATTTTCTTGTTTAAGGATGCATCTATGTTCGCGTCCAACCAAGAACTGATGCGAACATCTGATTGAAACGAGTTGAATTTTGAAGGTGTTTTGGTGATGATGTTTATGAGTCCGCCAATGGCTTCGCTGCCGTAAAGGGTAGAGGCGGGGCCTTTAACAATTTCCATACGTTCAATCATAGACGACGGAATTCCCATGAGCCCATAGACGGTTCCAAGAGAACTGATGATGGGCATTCCATCAATAAGTACCATAGTGTAGGGACCTTCCATTCCATTGATGTGAATGTCGCCGGTATTGCAGATGTTGCAGTTTACTTGGGGACGAACGCCGCCGGCAAGTTGTACTGATTCAAAAAGGTTGTTTGACGGATTTGCCTTAAAAAAAGAAGTCCGATAAACATCAACGCTTACCGGACTTTCTGAACGTGAAGTTGCTGTAAGTGAAGTACTTATTACAACTTCGTCGATTATTTTTAGGGAAGTATCGTTTTGTGCATTCAGAGTTTGAATGCATCCTAAAATCGCGAAAGCAAATCTTAGGATTCGATACATCAATTATTTGCGTTTAAACTGGAAAGTGTAAACTTGGCGATTTGGATCGGTTTTGCTTGGGTCGTATTGAACCATGGTTAACGAAGTAGCATTGAATACTACATCTTCGTATGATTCTTTAGAACCATCTTCAAAAGTCATTTCCAATTTACCACCAGAAAGGATATATGTACCTTTATCGTTGGTTACATCTGTACCGTCAACCGAAGTAGTTGTAAAGTTGGTACCATCAAAAGTCCCACTGTATTTCAAGGTTGAAGATGTTGTGATGGTTGTATCATAAAATTGTTGGTTAGCAAAGAATACTTTTACATTTAACTTTTCCAACTCCCAACCACCTTCAAATTTTGGGGTGTTGTCAACGGGCGCTTCGTCTTTGCACGAACTAAATGCAAAAACAGTGATAGCCACAAGGGCAAATAGACTTTGAAATTTCATACTACAAGTTTAATCGTTAATAATGAAATGAACAAGTGAGGTTATTTATAGACTGTAAGGTATATTTACAGTATAAATATGACCCTTCAGCAATTGAAATACATTGTAGCGTTGGAAACCCACAGACATTTCCAACGAGCTGCGGAAAGTTGCCACGTTGCACAACCAACACTTACCCTTCAAGTTCAAAAATTAGAGGAAGAATTGGGCATACAGATTTTCGATAGAACTGAATTCCCAATACAGCCAACATCACTCGGATTAAAGATCATTGAACAAGCAAAAAAAGCTCTGTTCTGTGCTGAAGCTATCTACAGCATTACCAAAAATGAGAGAGATTCTTTAGATGGTACCTTTAGATTGGGCGTAATTCCAACGGTCGCACCATATTTGTTGCCACTTTTTATCAAATCTTTTACAGAAAAGCACCCAAATACCCATTTAGAAATTAGGGAAATGCAAAGTGAACGTATTATTGATGCCCTGAAGACTAATGAACTTGATTTAGCCATAATGGCTACTCCAATTGAAATGGAAGAACTCCGAGAAATTCCACTATATCAAGAGCCGTTTCTCCTTTTTGCCCAGCCCTATCACGAATTGATGTCTCTAAAACGAATCAAAGCCGAAAATCTCAAGGCTGATGAAATTTGGATTCTCGATGAAGGTCATTGCTTGCGAAACCAAGTGTTGAATCTATGTGAGTCGAATCAAGGGATTGATAATCAGGGATTTTCATTTAAGAGTGGTTCCATTGAGACACTGAAAAACATGATTAAATACCATTCGGGGTATACGATCATACCTGAATTAGCTGCACGTCTAACGGATGACAAAAAGTTTATTCGACGTTTTGAAGACCCACAACCCAGTCGTGAAATTGGTTTGGTATGCCATCAGAATTTTGCGCGCCAACAACTCTTAATCACTTTGAAAGAAACAATTCAATCAAGCTTACCAGAAGAGGTGTCTCAAATTAAGAAGTACTATTCTTTGAAGTGGCGGGATAGGTTGTGAGGTTGAAATCGGTTATCGGTGGTCGGTTGTCGGTTGTCGGTGATCAGCTCTCAGCTCTCAGCAGCGCCAAAGGCGCAAAGCAACAGCGAAGCTGTCTAGCCCTAAGTCCTAGCGAAGCGTGAGTCACCGCGAAGCGTAAGTCCCCGCGAAGCGTAAGTCCTAGCGAAGCGTGAGTCACCGCGAAGCGTGAGTCTACTTATTCTTATAAACCTCAAATCGATTCAACTCGTACTTCTCAGGCCAGCTGTTGTTCGATTCATCAATGTCTGCGGTCTCTTTGAAGGGGTCAATCAAAATGCTGCTGACTTCTTTGTTTTTTGAGAAAGTTTTAGTGATTTTTTGTTCGTTCTTGCGCCAAATATATGCGTGAATGTAGTCTACCTCTGAGGTGCCATCTGTGAAGTTCCATTGGATGATAACAGGCATTACCGTTCCACCTTTGTTGCTCAAATGTAACTCATAGTAGTACTTGTTTTTGAAATTGAGATTTTCAGTTGAATCTAAAATCGTTAAGTTTCTGTAGCGATCTACAATCATCGGCTTATCGCGAGGCTCAATGGCTTTTTCATTGACCGGCTTTAAGGCCTCGTAGTAGTACTTGTCTCTAAGTGTGGTATCGGTGTCAACGGCAAATTGTATGCCTTCGGCTTTGTTGCGCAAACGAGAAACATGAATATACTCACCGTTGAGGTTGACGGGTTGTCCGCGACGGATGCGAGGATTAACGGCTTCTGTACGAGCGCCTCTATTGAACGTATCCATCTTCACAGGTACCGATTGAGGTGATTCAACTTGGAAGGCAACTACACTGTCAAGAGAAATATCTACCGGATCAATGTCGAAGAACCAAGCCCTCCAAAACCAATCAAGGTCTACCGCTGATGCATCTTCCATGCTTCGGAAGAAATCTGTTGGACGAGGATGTTTAAATGCCCATCTGCGGCAATACTCTTTAAAGGCATAGTCAAAAAGTTCACGTCCCATAACGGTTTCTCGTAATATATTGAGAGCTGTTGCGGGCTTTGCGTAGGCGTTAGGGCCAAATTCGATGATGTTTTCGGAGTTGGTCATGATAGGTTCCAATTGTTCTTTTGGAAGCATCATGTAGTCAGTGATTTTATGAGCAGGACCTCTGCGTGATGGGTAATTATTGTCAAATTCTTGTTCGGTGAGGAACTGAACAAAGGTGTTTAATCCTTCGTCCATCCAGCTCCAATTGCGCTCGTCTGAGTTGATAATCATGGGGAAGAAATTATGTCCCACTTCGTGAATGATCACACCAATCATGCCGTACTTTATAGATGAAGAATAGTTTCCTTTTTCATCGGTTCTTCCGTAGTTGAAACAAATCATGGGATACTCCATTCCGCTGCTGGCTTCAACGCTGATAGCCACCGGATAAGGGTAGGGGATGGTGTATTTTGAATAGGTTTTGATGGTATGTGCTACAACCTTGGTTGAGTATTTATTATAGAGTGCGTAAGATTCTTTAGGATAATAACTCATGCACATCACCTTCTTGCCTTCAACGGTAACGGCCATCGCATCCCAAGTGAACTTTCGAGAGCTTCCCCATGCAAAGTCGCGCACATTTTGTGCTTTATAGCGCCAGGTTTTGGTGCCTGCCGCTCTAGCGGGCGACTTTTCCTTGTTTTTAGCTTCGTCTAGAGTAACAATTTGCACGGGAATATCTGAAGTTTGTGCTGATTTCCACCGCAACATTTGTTCAGGAGTTAACACTTGAGTATAGTTTTGACATTCGCCTGTAGCTGCAATGATGTGATCTTTTGGAACCGTCATGCTTACATCGAAGTTTCCAAAAATGAGTGAAAATTCTCCTCTACCGGTGAACTGTTTGTGGTTCCACCCCTGATAATCTGAATAAACACACATTCTAGGATACCATTGCGAAATGGTGAAAAGGTCGTTCCCGTCTTTCTCGAAGTACTCGTAACCACCTCTTCCGCCAATTTTCATGCGTTCAGGAATTTTATACTGCCATTTTATTTTAAATTCGTATTTCTTCCCAGGAGCTAATGTGCTTGGTAAGTCAACACGCATCATAGTGGTGTTGATGGTATATTTCAAAGGGTTGTTTTTAGCATCTTTTACCCAGGCAATTTCAACGCCATAACCTTCGAGGTGTTTCTTTTTTTCGAGTGATTCCAATTCATCAACCGTAATAGGTTGGCTGATTTTGCTGCCATCGAAATAATTGTTGTCTGATTTGGGATTGTGTTCGTTTTCATCGAGTTGAAGCCACAAATAGGTCAACGGGTCTGGCGAGTTATTGAAATAAGTGATAGTCTCTTCGCCATAGAGTATTCTGTTGTCTTCGTCTAAGGTGGCCGCAATTTTGTAATCTGCACGTTGTTGCCAATAATCTGGCCCTGGTGCACCCGATGCAGAGCGATATTCATTGGGGTCAGCAAGGGTTCTTCCGAGTTGTTCAAAACGATTTCCGTGGTTGGATTTTGGATTGTTTTGGATGTTTTGAGCGTTCAAAGAGATAAAACATCCCCCGAAAACAAATAAAATAGTTTTAAATACCTGCTGATTCATGCAAAGTTCAATGAACGGCGAATATACGGAAAACGCTAATTATAAGCGATCGAAAATGAGCCAAAGGCTCCAAAGGGCGCACAAACTCCCAACAATTTGCGAAAATTGCAAATGTTTTTCTGCCGTTGGTAAAAGTTGCATCTTTTTTAAAAACGTAGTCAGTCGCAAAATCAACAGTACAAAGATCAACTGTCCCAATTCTAATCCTAAATTGAAAGAAAATAGGGGAAGTACAATGCTCATTTCATGCCCGAATAATGACCTTAAATAGGTTGAAAATCCCAAGCCGTGAATGAGTCCGATGCTGAAAATAATGATCCATGAATGTCGTCTAAAATGTTGTGGAAACCACCATTGAATACCGGCAAAGAAGATGGTGACTGCGATTCCAATTTCTACCCATTTTGAAGGAAGAACCGGACCCGAAACGGCTGAATAGGCCAAGGTTAAACTGTGTCCTAAGGTGAAAAAACTTACGGCCCAGGCGGCTTTTTTCCAGTCATAAAATGAATATCCGCAAAAGGTAGCCAGCAGAAACATCATATGATCATAGCCTTGTATGTCTAAAATGTGTTGCCATCCTAAAGACAGCCAAAGCGTAAAATCACTCATCTTTGTTTACTTTTGTTGGGATGCGCAAATTTATCATTCTGAGTTCAATTACGGTAATGTTCATGCTTACTTCGTTTAAAATTCACCCCTTTTACGTGGGAATTACTGAGGTGAGGTACAATACGTCAAACTCTAAAGTGCAGGCATCCATCAAGTTATTTACCGATGATTTCCAAAGGGCCTTCAGCAAGTTTGGGGGAAATATGGAACCCAAAACATCCAACGAAGACGATAAAAAGAAGGTCGAAGAATTTCTTCTGTCGAAGTTTGGAGTGACTTTTTTGTGCAGTAATTCTCGTCCCCAGATAAAATTCACCCTTTTTTCTTGGGAAGAAGAGGAGGAGGCCACCTGGTTCTATCTTACTTCAGATACAAAAATTGATGCTAGAGACCTGCCTCAGAACATCATCATTTACAATAGATTGCTTTGCGATCAACACGAAGAACAACTTCATGTATTGCATTTGTATGTCAACAATAAGCGTGAGTCTCAGCAGATTAACTGCGAGAAACAAGGCTATAAATTTGAGGTAGCCCCTTGATTTTGAGTAAAGCGTGATTATCTTCACGGTATGCCAAGTTCACATCAATTAGAGTTGGATAAGTCGACCACGTGGTTTCAGTTAACCGCTTTGTGGGCCTTTGTGGAAGTGGTTTTAGGGGGGGTATTGCATGCATTAAGATTGCCATTTACAGGAGTTTTGGTGGGTGGTGCAGCTGTTTTTATCATTGGAGCCATGGTTCTGCATTCGCAAAACCCATTTAAAGATATCATCAGAGCTACTGGGGTGGTGTTAATAGTGAAGGCAGGCGCAAGCCCGCATTCGCCATTACCCGCATATCTGGCAGTTGCATATCAAGGCTTTTCAGGGGCCTTGATTTTTAGTTTGATGAGGAATTTCAAGATTGCTGCTATGCTCTTTTCGGTTTTGGCCATGCTTGAGAGCGCCCTTCAGAAATTGTTGACTCTTACCATTATGTATGGAATGGCCTTTTGGGATGCCTTAGATTCTTTCGTGCATTCAGTGTTGAAGTCGCTCAAAATGGGTGACAGTCACAATGCTACAGAACTCGTCTGGACGTATATTTTGGTTTATTTTTTTTGGGGTATTTTCTTGGGATATCGACTCTCCGGATTTTATAAACGACTGCCGTCATTGGTGACTGAGTTAAGGAAATTCATGAATCCACATGTTGATGAAGAAATGCCCAATGAACCTGGTTCTCAAAATCAACGCACCTATTCAAGCATTGTATTTTGGATTTTCTATATTCTCATGTTGCTCGGAATGGTTGCCAGCTTGGCTTATCTTAATAATGATAAACAAAACTTATTTTATGTGGTCTTTAGATCGTTGTCAGTCACATTTTTACTGTTCTTGGTGATCAATCCACTATTCAAATGGTTCGTTAGAAAAGGGTCTCAAAAAAGTAAAAATCAGTTATTGGTAAAGCTCATTACAGAAGATTTTGTCATACTCCGCCTTGAATATACGGCCTGTTTAAAGTTAGTTAAAGCTAGGAGACTGTATTTTTGGAGGTACATCCAAGCCGTGGAGTACTTGATTGCTTGGAGAATTCAAAAGGTTCAAAATTTGGAATGAATATTCACATTTTAACTGCACCAATTGGGTCTGGGAAATCTACATTATTGCTAAAATGGCTTAAATCAAACCCTTCAATCGAGGCTCATGGATTCCTATCGATTCATGAGAGACATCTAAATGAACCGCGAAAACTCTTGTTGTTGCCTGAATCTACCTTGATTCCGTTTGAATCTGAAAAAGGTGAAATTCACGTGGGTAAATTCAAGTTTCTGGCAACGGCTTTTTTAAAGGGAATTCAGCAACTCATAAGAGCAAATCCGATGGCCACCATCGTCATTGATGAAATTGGAAAACTCGAAATCCAAGATCAAGGATTTGAACCTGATTTATCTTCGGTGATGAAAGATTTCAAGTTTGAAACATTGATTGTGGTAGTAAGATTGAGCTTACTAGCTGATATGATGCAAAAGTATCCGTTGCTAAAAAATGCCAAAATCAATCAGGGTCCTTGGTTTCCTCAAAGGCCAAAAGTCTGTGGCTTGGTGTTGGGAGGCGGTAGGAGCAGTAGAATGGGCAATCCCAAATGTTTTATGAATTATCACGGGGTTCCGCAGTACATTCATTTGGTAAATCAAATGCAGAAAGTCATTGATGGTGAGGTTTTTGTAAATGTGCCGTCTGAGCTTGAAAGGGAAATTGAGGTGCCCAATGTGATGGTAGATTTGCCTGGGTTTGCAGGTAAGGGACCCATTTCAGGATTGCTGACTGCCCTTGAAAAAGTCACAGATTCATCTTGGATGGTGGTAGGGGTTGATTATCCACAATTGTCAGTGATTCAATTGAATGAATTGTTTTCAGCTCATCAAGTTTCTGGAAGATCTGTGTGTTTTTTAAATCCATCCAATGGATTTTTAGAGCCTCTGGTCGCAATTTATTCAGCTTCAGATTTAGCGGGTCTTAAGCGCCATTTTGAGCAAGGAAATGAAAGTTTAAGGCACTTTTTAGGTCAATTAAATGCTTTGATTTTGCCCTTGGCAAACGCTGAAGTACTGACCTCAATAGACAGTCCTGCGGAAGCAGAAAAATATCAATCCCAAATTTCAACGAAATGAAAAAAGATTCTTTGCAAGCCTTTGAAATTCAACGATTCTCAAACGGAGAGAAGCAATTCATCAACGATATTTTATCAGTAGAAGAACCTTTGGGAATTAAGATTCAATGGCGAGAAAAACTCCATGACATTTCAGTAACCATGCGCACTCCTGGAAGTGACCCCGAATTGGCGCTGGGGTTTTTATTCACTGAAGGGATTATTCAGTCGTTAAATGATGTTGTGCAAATCCATGAAAACCCAGACGATTCAAGCGTGATCATTGAAATTGATTCTCAATTGAATTGGGAAATCCAAAAACTTCAGCGCAATTTTTACACCACATCCAGTTGCGGTGTTTGCGGAAAGGCATCTATTGACGCCGTGAAAACAGCTTGTACCATAGTGGTGCCTCAAAGGAAATGGAAAGTAAAGTCAGCATTTTTAAATGCCTTGCCTCAGAAAATGAGGAATGCCCAAGAGAGTTTCGGGTTTTCGGGAGGAATACATGCTTCGGCTTTGTTTACTTTGGACGGTGAACTTGTTGAATTAAAAGAAGATGTGGGGAGGCACAACGCCCTTGATAAACTCATTGGTTCGCAATTAATGTGTCAAAAAATACCGCTCTTTCATGAAGTTTTAGTGCTGAGTGGTAGAGGAAGTTTTGAGTTGGTTCAGAAAGCAGCCATGTCAGGCATTCGATTCATTGCTTGTGTTGGTGCACCGTCTAGCTTGGCTGTAGAATTGGCCGAAGATTATGATATAACCTTGATAGGCTTTCTAAAGGCTGACCGATTTAACGTTTATTCGGGATTTGATAGGGTCGATTTCACTTGAAAATCTGCTTAAAATCACGTATATTCGTGTTTTTAAGTTGCTGAAACATGAAGATTCGTATCAAAGGAAATTCAGTCAGATTGCGATTGACCAAAACTGAAGTAGAAACCTTCGGAAAAACCGGCGAATTAAATGAAGAAACCCATTTATTGGGTGGTGTTTTTAGATATCAATTAAAGGCAAGTTCAAGTCATTCTACGCTGGCAGCTGCTTGGGAAAATCAAGGAATCGTATTTTACATGCCAATTGCGTTAGCTGAAAGTTGGGTCAATTCTAATGATGTTGGACATCAACACGTTTTCAAATTGCCAGCTACCGATACCCAACCCCAACAAGAGCTATTTTTGCTCATTGAAAAAGACTTCGTTTGTTTAGACAATACCTTCGAAGATCAAAGCGATAATTACCCAAATCCCAACGCCGTTTGTTGATTATGAGTGCCAAACGTAAATTTCCCAATCCTGAAAATCCTGAATCTTTGCTCAATTTGAAATTGAGAGAAGTTTCTGATGCAGCGGCGGGAATTACCGGGGTAAAAGTAGCCATTCAACACGTGTTTTCTGAGATGGGTCCTGCTCGTGGACTAAAAGCGTTGTTTAATTTGAACCAAAAAGGCGGTGTAGATTGCCCCAGTTGCGCATGGCCTGACCCTGATGATGATCGCTCGGTCATTGGCGAATACTGTGAGAACGGAGCCAAAGCCATCGCCGAAGAAGCCACTAGTAAGAAATTGACAGCCAAGTTTTTTGCAGAAAATTCCGTGGCCGATTTATCCGAACTCAATGATTATGAAATAGGTAAAAAAGGTCGTCTTGCTGAGCCCATGTATTTGGCCGAAGGCGACACGCATTATCGTCCCATATCCTGGACCAAAGCATTTGAAAAAATAGCTCAACATCTGCGCGCCTGTGAAGACCCCAATCAGGCAGTGTTTTATACCTCCGGAAGAACCAGCAACGAAGCGGCTTTTTTATATCAACTATTTGTTAGACAATTTGGAACCAACAACCTTCCAGATTGTTCCAATATGTGCCATGAATCAAGCGGCGTGGCTCTAAGTGAATCAGTTGGCATAGGTAAAGGAAGCGTTAAGTTGGAAGATTTTTACATTGCCGATGTGATTTTTATCATAGGGCAAAATCCCGGTACTAACCATCCCCGTATGCTAAGCGCTTTGCAAAAAGCCAAAGAGAACGGGTGTACCATTATTTCCATAAATCCACTGCCCGAAACCGGTTTGGTAGCATTTAAAGATCCTCAATCCATCAAAGGGGCATTGGGAATCAAAGCAAAACTCACAGACATATTCTTACAAGTGAAGATCAATGGCGATTTGCCGTTGTTGCAAGCCATTTCGCACTTGTTATCTCAAGAAGAATATTTAAATCCAGGTGCTGTATTTGATTCAGAATTCATAGAAAAACATACCCACGGATTTTCAGAATGGCGCAATCATATTGACTCTTTAGATTTTGAAACGTTGGTGGAACACTCTGGTATCAGCGAAGATCAGATCAAAGAAACCGTCAATTCCATAAAAAACAAGAAGAAAATTATTGCTTGTTGGGCAATGGGACTCACCCAGCACAAGAATGCCGTTGATACCATCAAAGAGGTAGTCAATATGCTCATTGCTAAGGGAAGCATTGCCAAGCCTGGCGCAGGTACTTGTCCCGTTCGCGGCCATTCAAACGTACAGGGCGACCGTACCATGGGCATTTACGAGAAGCCATCGAAGGCGTTTTTAGATAATATTGAACGGGTGTTTGGATTTGAGCCTCCCCGTGAACACGGCTTGGATGTGGTTGACTGTATAAAGGCCATGCACGAAGAAAAAGTGAAGGTATTTTTTGCTATGGGCGGAAATTTCCTCTCTGCAACCCCTGATACTTTGTATACAGCAGAAGCGCTTCAGAAAACCGATTTAACCGTTCAGGTTTCTACCAAACTCAATAGAAGTCATCTGATTACAGGCAGGGAGGCCATCATTCTGCCTTGCTTTGGTAGAACCGATCAAGACATGTTGAACGGAGAACTTCAGTTTGTGACCACCGAAAACTCTATGGGTGTAATCCAACAATCTAAGGGAGTATTGAAACCCGTTTCAGATCAGTTGAAGAGCGAACCCATGATTGTTTGTGAAATGGCTCTCGCGGTATTTGGTGAAAACTCCAAAGTAGATTGGAAGCGTTACACTCAACATTATGACAACATTCGTTGGGATATTGAACGCACCATTCCCGGTTTTGATCTTTACAATGACAGAGTAAGACTCCCTGGCGGATTTTATCTTCCAAATTCAGCACGCGAAGGCGAGTTTAAAACCATTACAGGAAAAGCGAATTTCAACGTAGCTCAATTTGTCCCGAATAAAATCATTCAAGGAGAGTTGATGATGATGACCTTGAGAAGTCACGATCAATTCAATACCACCATTTACGGTTTGGATGACCGCTACCGCGGGATATCTAATGAGCGCAGGGTCATATTTATGAATCAAGATGACATTGCTGAGCTAGGATTCGAAGGAGGTGAAAGGGTAGACCTTTACAACGAACACGGCGGACGAGAGCGTGTTGCGCGCAATTTTATCATCATTCCATTCAGCATTCCACGAGGATGCACGGCTACTTATTTCCCTGAAGCAAACGTATTGGTTCCCATTGATTCTGTGGCCGATAAAAGCAATACACCTACCAGTAAGTTCGTTATTTTAAAGTTAAAAAAACATCAAGCGGCAACTGCCGTAGCATAAAAACCATCTACAATTCATGCAGAAGTTCATTCTTGTATTTCTTTCGCTTTGGGGACTATCGTCTGCAAACGCGCAGAGTTTTTGCTCTGCACCCAAAATTCAGAGACACACCACGGTTTCTGCGTCCTCTATAACAAAAATCCAACCTCATGCTATTGTAGCTGCTGCTGGCGGCGGTTTTTGGGCCACAGGTACCATCACCACTTCGGCAGATAAACTCGATTTTATGGTAGCCAAGTTCAACGATTCAGGAAGACTTGTTTTGTTGAAACGTCTAGGTACATCAGGCGATGAGACTTCTTATCCCATAGGATTAGCGCCCACTGCAACAGGTGGTTGTGTGATTGGAGGAAGGTCTGATGACCCAACTGTTGGTGCTGGATTGGCGGCTTTGGCCTACATCAACAGTGACGGAACTCTTAAATGGTGGCGCAGAACCACATCCAAAGGAAACAGTGGCAGGTACGATGCCTTTAGAAATGTTTTGGTTAGAAAAAACGGTACTGTTTTTGGCTGCGGTTCCTCTCATCAATGGAACTACGATTCACAGTTGCTTCTTGCAGCCCTTGACTCAAATGGAACTGAAATTTTCAGAAACTCCTACAGATATGGTTCACAAACTCACATGGATGCCTCCGCAGAATACGGTTCAGGTTATGCTGTGGGAGGACACGATGGAAGTTCACCTGTTGTGTTGACCGTGACAGCTGCTGGTGTGGTAGATAAATTCTATGGATATAGTAGTCCAAACTATTGTCCCATCACTTCATTAGTGGTGTCTCCTGCCGGAAAAATCTATGTTACCGGGGGATATTTAATGGGTAGCAACTACGAATTATGGGTAGCATGCATCAATCCGTCGAACGGAAGCTTTGTATGGCAAAAAAGATACAATTTGGGCTATGCTTTCGGAAGTAAAATTGAGTGGATCAATAACCGTTTGATGGTTTCTTTCAACCAAACAAGCAATGGCAGCAATTGGTGCAACGGTTTTGCAGAACTAGATTCCAATGGGAATGCCAAGGTAGTTCGTTTGGTGAAATTCAATACTACTTCGTTTGAAAACCACCTTGCAGGTCTCAATGTAGGCAATTCTTCTACCGGAGGATGGGCCTTTATTGGTACCAATGCATCATCGAGTGCAAACATGAGTCTTTCTTTGATTGACCCTTGTGACTCTACATTTTGCACCATCATCAAGTCAAAGTTTAACTCAGTAAACAATACGCCAATAACTCTTACCTCCAATAAGGGTACGATGTTTTACGACGGTAAATTCGCCACGAATTTAACACCCAGCATTACCAACGTAAACTTCACCCAATCCAATAACTGTGTTGCTTGTACCAATCCAACTCCCACTGCGTTCAATGATACGGTATTATGTGCCGGAAAATCAGCAACATACAAGGTAAAAGACTATAAATCGACAGTATTATGGTCAGATGGTGACACATCGCACATTAAAAACATTACAACTGCCGGCACTTACACATTGAGATTAACCAATGCTTGCGGAACCTATAGAGATACACTTAAAATTAGCAACAATTCACCCATGACCGGTGTTTTGGCTCGCAACGTCGAAATCTGCGCTGGACAATCCATCAACGTCAATGCCAAACAGCCTCTGACAGAAACCTACTCCTACAGCTGGAACGACGGTAATACGAGTCCTTCTCGAGCCTTCAATCAAACAGGCACTTATATTCTAACAACCACAGACATATGCGGTTCTCGCACCGATACCATCACAGTTTCGGCTAAGGTAACCAATGCCCCCATTTTGTTGCGAGATACCATTTTCTGTGCGC
This sequence comes from uncultured Rhizobium sp., assembly GCA_964527775.1. Taxonomy (GTDB): domain Bacteria; phylum Bacteroidota; class Bacteroidia; order NS11-12g; family UBA955; genus VMCP01. Next base: position 19,713 of record CAZGQS010000011.1, read on the forward strand.
TACCTATCGCATTTACTCAGCGTATTTCTGATTATTCTGTAAATGTTCTTTGGTCAGATGGCGATACTTCGCACATTAAATCCTTCGGAAATACCGGCAAATACTTTGTGACCTTTTTCAATAATTGCGGCAGTAAGCTCGACTCTTTCGAAATTTTCCTTCAATCACCGCCTGTCAAAGTCTTGCGTGACGAAGAATATTTCTGTCAAGGCAATTGGATTACTTTAAAGGGACATCAACCTGTGGCAGGATATTATACCTATGAGTGGAGCAATGGGGTCAAGGGTCCTGAATTGGTTGCTAAAAACAGGTCAACATTAACATTAACCACGACCAACGAATGCGGCTCTCGCACCGATGTAGTAGAAGTTTATATTGCCAATTGCGATTGTGAAATCTGCATTCCTGATGCATTTACCCCCCGAAATCTTGACGGCCGAAACGACGTTTTCAAACCCCGCTTGGATTGTAAATACACCAATTGCAACGTTAAGGAGTCGTATATGCGCATCTTTAATCGTTGGGGAGAGAAACTACATGATGCCCCAGTAACAGAAGGGTGGGATGGCACATTCATGGGTAACGTAGTACCGGAAGGACAATATGTATACGTGATCTACATTATTTTTGATAGCCAAGTTTCCGGTAATCGAATAAAATCAGAATCTGGTATAGTTACCGTTTTGTCTGGACAGAAATAACTATTTTTGTTTAAACAAACAAAATGCAAAAATCGGTTGAATTGATTATGGCGCCGCCATCTCCACATTTCGTGGGTGACGGTTTTAGGGTACATACCTTTATACCTAGCAGTTATCGAATTGACATGCATCGCATGAATCCATTCATCATGCTAGATTACAATTCCAAGCACTATTTTGAACCATCAGACACGCCCAGAGGAGTTGGAGTTCATCCGCACAGGGGCTTCGAAACGGTAACCATTGCATATAGAGGTAAGGTAGCGCACCACGATAGCGCCGGTGGCGGTGGAATCATTGGCGAAGGCGATGTTCAATGGATGACAGCTGCATCAGGTGTATTGCACAAAGAATATCACGAAGCTGAATTTGCCCGTTCCGGAGGATGGTTTCAAATGGTACAACTTTGGGTAAATCTCCCTGCCAAATTCAAAATGTCGGCGCCCAAATATCAAGCAATCTCTAATGATAAGATGACACGTGTGCCTGTAAAAGGCTCAGGTTTTATAGAGTTAATTGCTGGGGAAATAGCTTCATTCATTGGACCCGCATCCACATTTTCGCCAGTACATATTTCCAATGCAAAACTCAAGGCTGGAGATGTTGCAGATTACTCTTTCCCCTCTCATTTCAATACTGCCATGATTGTGGTTGAAGGCGAAGTCATCATTAATGGCACTGAACAAGCGCCTTTGAACCATTTTATTCTCATGGAAAACAACGGCGAAGACTTTACCATCTCAGCCACTCAAGACTCCGTTGTTTTAGTTCTCAGCGGCGAACCCATCAACGAACCCATCGCCGCTCACGGACCTTTTGTGATGAACACCCATCAAGAACTCGTTGAAGCTTTCAATGATTTCAACAACGGGAAGTTTGGGTATTTGGAATAGTCTTTGGTCCTTGGTCCTTGGTCCTTGGATGATCGCTTCGCGGCAAATTTGGACTCACGCTTCGCTAGGACTCACGCTTCGCTAGGACTCACGCTTCGCTAGGACTTGCGCTTCGCTAGGACTTTCGCTTTGCTAGGACTCACGCTTCGCTAGGACTTACGCTTCGCTAAGACTTACGCTTCGCTATGACTTGCGCTTCGCGCTGCTTTTCAGCTAAAGCTGCTGTCCGCTGACGGCCGATGGCTGAAGGCTGAAGGCTGATGGCCGAGAGTTGAGAGTTGAGAGCTGAGAGCTGAGAGCTGAGAGCTGACGGCTGATCACCGATAACCGATAACTGATCACCGATCACCGATCACCGATAACCGATCACCGATCACCGATAACTGATCACCAACCATAATGTCACCAATGCCAGTTGGATGGCGAAAATTACCACACCAAACTTAATCCCCCGCTGGCCTGAGTTGAGGAGCTTCATGAAACTTACTTTTAGTCCTATGGCGGCCATGGCAACAGTTAAAAAGGCCTCGCCAGCGAATTTGGTGATGGAGAGAATTTCTTTCGGTATTTGAACAAAAGATGCAATGATGGTGATTAAGACAAATGCGATGAGGTATTTGGGTAGTTTTAATTGCTCCTTTAATGAAATATTCTCTCCTCTATTGATGAGGAATTTGATGAAAATCAATCCGGGAGTAAGCATCGCTACACGGGCCATTTTTATGGCTATGGCAGCATTACCAGCGTCTTCGGAAATGGCGTATCCTGCGCCGGCAACATTTCCAACACTGTGTAAACTCGCGCCTATAAAGAAGCCAATTTTTTCATTGAGCCAATGCATGTCCATTATGGCAAAAGGAATGGCAAGCATTCCAATGGTTCCCAAAAGGTTTACCACGGCCATCGCAATAGCAACGTCTTCTTTCTCTTGATTTTTGAGCGACGGTGCTAAGGCAGCAATAGCTGATGACCCGCAAATAGCCGTCCCAAATCCAACCAAAACACCCGTAGAACCTGGACAGTTAAACCTCTTGGATAGATGAAATGAAATCCACAATATGAATAGAACAATGATGACAATCCCCAAAAAGGGCATCCAACCTGCTTTGCCAAAGTTGGCGTAGTTGATGCCAAATGCCATCATGACAATTGAGTACTCTAAGAGGGTTGTGCTCGCTAATCCAACCCATTTGCTCCATTTTTCAGGCAGTGTAAATACATTGCCTATAACTATTCCACCCAAAAGGGCCCACATTACTGGATTCATAGTGCAAATATCACGCAATTACACACCAAGATGTGTGTTATTTGTTACACAAATTTTCTCGATCAGTTCATCAGATTAAAATGGGTTTTGTTGTTTAAGTCGTAATTTTGCACTTCTGCTTCTAGTGAAAAAAGAATCCTTGATTTCCAGTGTTTTTCTATTGATGGCTTTGATGATTTACCTCATTTGGCGGTCAGAATCTGTGCTGTTGAATCATTTGATGGGTTCGGTATTTTCGCCTCAAGATTTTAGAGATTGGCGTGAAACCATTTCATCAAGACTTCCATTAAACAAACTTATTATTTACTCATTACCTGGTGGATTGTGGGTGTTTGTTTCAACGGTAGCGTTTAAAGATTTTTTTATAGTGCTAAAGAAATATATACTGAACTTAATGTTCCTGCCACTTACAATTGCTATTGGGTTGGAATTTAGTCAGCTGTTTCACTTCTCAAATGGTACTTTTGACGGTTGGGATATTCTTCTAGCCATTATTTTTTGGGTGGTATCCTTGGTGATTTGCCCTCCAACCGAAATGAAAGAGGAGTTTTTTAAATCAGAACAAACCTCAAAAAAGACTTGGGCAATATTTAGTCTTCTCATCTTATCTTTGGCACATCAAATTTGAAATGAGATCATTAGCTGTTTTGTTTTTGTGCGCGTTCAGTAGCACATTGATTGCGCAAAATTGCGATCCCATCCATTCGTCAAATCACATATCATCAAAGAAAGCTTTCGAAATTGTCAGCATTTTAGTAGATGCTTGTGATGGAAACAAAGAAGGACAGAATGAAATGGTGAGACTCAAAACCGGTAAATTCACATTGGCTGTCAATAATTTCTACGTGCCAGATTACAAGTCTGGATTGGTCAATTGGGGAAGCTCTTCAAATCCATGGCGCGATTTTGCCTCTTTGAATAATTCTCTAACATCCAAAGTGATTGCGTTAAATGCAAATGTTAGAGCTGCCAATAATTGTGGTTTTTTCAAATTCCTAGGTCCTAATGAACAAATTCCGCCCCACTCAGACGTACTAATTATCACAAGCACGGAGTTTAATCCTTATGCTCATGATTTTGGTGGATTGAATGATACCGTTATTTTACTTATCCAAAATAAGGGTAATACAGCGGGACATTTCGCTAATTACGGAGGTACTAGTTCCACCAGAACTTTGATTTTAGGTAATTCAGGAAACACAGATACCGTAACCTACAACATTAATTCACTTGTAAAACAAAATGGAAGTAAAGGCAGCGAAGATGGAGCAGGGGTGGAGTTCACACACTCCGGTACCCCGAAATATGTAAATTATGGGTGTAAAATTCCTTACCCAGATTTTAAAGTGGATGCAGGCCAGAATGTAACGGTCACTTGCACAGATTCCTGCGTTCAATTAAAGGGATTGATTATGGGATATTCTTGCGTTCGCTGGGTTTCTCCTTCCGGAGGACGTTTTGACGATTCTTCCAAACTCAATGCTACATTTTGTAAGCCCAATAGCGGACTTTCAAAAATGGTGCTTTATTTAGATGCTTATAGCTCGTGTGGTAAAACGGAAAGAGATAGTTTAATTCTATGGAATCAAACTACTCAACCTAAAGCTGTTTTTGATCTAGATTCAACCTTCAAACCTGTTTGGAGATTAAAGAATCTGTCGCAAAATGCAGATCAATATAGTTGGAAAGTAAGTGCCTCTAACGGGGTAGACACCCAATTCTTTACAACGACATTGCCTGAATGGCCAATGATCAGAACTGATAATCCAGGTAAATACATCATTTGCCTTGAGGCTAGGGTTGGTTTTTGCAGTGATACATTCTGTCGCGAAATTTATGTCAAGGGTGTAGATGAGCCATTTATCTATTTGGCAAATGTATTTACTCCAGGGGCAAAAGATGGACTCAACGATGAGTTTCGAGTGGAGAGTTTAGGGTTGGTAATGTATTCTCTTAAGGTGTATAATAGATGGGGTGCTACCGTCTTTCAATCAAATGATGCCTCTGAGGCATGGAATGGGAGAGTTCAAAATCAAGGAGAGATTTGTCCAGCAGGGAGCTATTTTTATATTTTAGACTATCAACTTCTAGGGCAATCGAAGAAGAAAGTCAATGGCGCAGTCAACTTAATTCGTTGATCATTATTCAATCAACTGGAGCTTTTCTGTTCCATTTGAATGTTGGAGGAAGTAAATTCCTGCAGGGGTATTCGGTTCAAATTTTACGGTTTTAAAGCCACGAGAAGTTTCTATTACTTCAAACGATATTTCCTGTCCTATAGAATTCACAATGCGAATAAGGTCCAGATGTTCTCTTATGAAAATAGTACCTTGAGCAGGGTTAGGATAAAAATGTGTGTTTTTGTTGATCAATGCATTGGTTGAAGTACTTTGAGCGCTGAAAATTAATTGGAAGCGCTTTTCATTGATGGGTTCAATAAGATCAAATTCAAAAGTGGAAGGATTGACGTTATTGATGAGATGAACTTGGTTTTTCACCGCATCTCTCAAATAAACTTCAAATCCAGAGATATTGAGTGGTTGAAACGAGAGTGTGTATTTGCTATCTCTGGTTTTACTTAAGGACAAATGTATGGTATCGTTTCCTGATGGGAAGTTTCTGCGATCTAAGCTGTACAGTTGATTGTTCTCATCGGTGATGCCAAACATTTCATCGAGGTTGGCAGGCTTATGGGCATCTTCGAGGTCGTAGGCCGAAGAATTATCCCCCGAAAAAAGAACCATAAGCCCATCGCAAGCGGTACCATTGGATTTAAATGAATCTCTGTAATAAAGATTGATCTTTAATTCAGAATAATCAGGGAATTCCAAGAAGGTATTGGTGCGGGTTTGTGACGAGATTTGATAGCGAGAAAGTGTTACTGAAGCAGAGCCGCTGTTGTTAGTTTTCAAGAAGGCAGCCTGTCCCGGCATGAGGTATTTATTGGCAGCTGAGCCTCCGGTACTGCTTCCACCGGGGAGAGAAACCGTGGTGTAAGCACCGCGAGTGCCCAATTTAGGATCCCAGATGTACATGACATTGGATTTGATATTGGTGTTGTTTGACGACGAACTCAATAAGCTACCCATATCAAGTGCCGCTTGAAAGGGATTTCCAATAAAAACATCGGTGTTTGCAGCCGTATTTGATGGCATGGTAACGGTTTGAGATGTAACATTTAATGTTCCTGTGGTTCTCAATACGGTATTTGAAGCTGTGGCTGTTGATGTAGTAAGATCGGTGCTTCTGTCTCCTCTAACCATGATACGGTATGGGGTACCTGCGGTAATTTTATCAGTGGAGCTATTATTGGTAGAAGTAACAGCTGACCAACTTTTGCCGGTGTTGCTGTAGGTAAACAAAGAAGCATTTGCGCTAGTGGTACCGTCAGTTCCATTTGCTCCATTTCCCGTAATGTGGGTTCCCAAACCAGAAGTATTGGTTCCGTTCTCTTGCCAATTGGCGTAAATAGTGGAAGTTGAATTGATTGGAGAACTGAATAATCTGAAAGCTCTTCGGGCGGGGAAGTAGGTTTCAACGGTGAAATTACCTGTGGTTGATGCATCATCGCTGATCAGTGCAATGGCAGTTTTGGAACTTGTACTGCGTAAGGTGGTGTTTCCGTTTCCATTGTATGAACCAAAAGGTACGTTGAGAAGTTCCGTAATTATTACCGAGTTCCCGGGAATAATAGTTGCGCCACCTCCAGATGTAATGACTAATTGTTTTAGTGCATTGGTGGTGCCGGAAGTGGTCTGATTCATGTTGAAGGTGTTTGCCACACTGCCGTTAAATTCTAGCGAAGATGCCGTGCTTCCTGTAATGGTTCCCAATCCCGAAAAACCATGATCCACCTTTAAATAGTAGCCGTTTAAGTTGAGAGTTTTCCCTGTCGCAATATCAACACCTCTCAAAAACATATTGGAAGGTAGGGCAGCGGTGTTTACTGAATTCGTAGGAATAAAAACATGTGCCCCTTTGGGCGCTGCAACTCGTTCAGACCAATTGGAAGCTGTTGACCAAGCTGTACTGGTTTCACCGTACCAAATAGCACGAGTAACAATGGTAGTGTCTTGAGTAATGAGGTTGGAGCTGGTAGAACTCAGAGTCATGTTGTTTATTCTGAGGTGACTACCGGCTTTTTTGTCAAGAACCAGCGAAAGATCAGTATTGGTTCCACCACCAATACCCTGGTTGAAATCGTAATAAGCTAATAGACCAGTTGAAGTCAGGTCTAAATATTTACTTCTATTTTCTTCGATTTGAGCAGTAGTTCTTGCTGTTGACCAAATGCGCAGTTCATCAATAACCACGTTTGAAAAAATGTTAGCAGCCGTTCCGGAATAGTCGGCGCCAACGGCTAAATAATCGGTTCCATCAAATGTAAACGACGGAAAACTATTTCCTGTTGGGACAATTGAATGGGCCGTTGTAACCATAGAAACATTACCGTTATTATAGGTGCACGCCACGTGATACCAAGCGTTTAGGGAAACGGAGGTGTTTGTATGTGTTAAAGTGCCCGCCGTTCCTGCTGAGTTTGCAACATAAAAGGCCAATCGGTTGGAAGCGTCTAAAAAAACGACTACTCTCGACAAATTAGTACTTGTTGTCGCATCATCTCTGATGTACACCATGTTTTGTTGCACGTTTAATTTCTTGGGAGAAAACCAAAATTCTATGGTAAATGCATTTGATGATGTGGTTGTCAATGTGCCATCCAAAAAATCATTGGTTCCGTCAAAAATCATGGAGTTATATCCTACGAGACCCGTAGAACCAGTTGTCCATGTTGGACTGTTATTCAGTGTACCGTTGATGTTTGAAGTATTGGTGCATACGTTTGCCAAAGTTGATCCTGTCCCCTCATTGAATGGGTAATAGGCGATGAGCCCTGATTCATTGAGGCGTGGTGCTCTTTGCATGAATTCCCTGATTTCTGTTTGGGTTCTAGCAGTGCTCCAAAACCTTACTTCATCTAGGTCTCCATCTATAAAATTATCAACAGCTCCGAGTAAATAGTTTCCTACTATTTTAGCTCCTGTAGGAGCCGCAGCCGTATTCACTAAATTGCCATTGATGTACAAATATTGCGTTGTTCCACTTTTTATAAAAGCTACATGAAACCATTTTTCAGTAGCTAAATCAAGAGTAGTAGTTAAAACATCATAACGAGTATTATTAACGTGGTCATACATATCTGTATGAATCTCACCACCGTTCATCCACAAACTAGGATTTCTACCAGCAGATGCACCAGAACCACTTTGAAAACCTATAAAACCATGATAGTTCGTGCCAGTGGCAGCAGCAGATGAGGGCTTCACCCAACATTCAATGGTAAAGTTCTGAACTCCGTTCGAATAAATGGTGCTTGGAATGGAAACTGATTGGTTGGTGCCGTTAAAACTCAACGAAGAATTTTGCCCCCAAAGGAAGGTGGTAGCTAGATAAAAAGAGATAAAGAGAAAACCTTTAAGAGCCTTCATAAAAATGATTTACAAAAATAGGTAAATCACATCAAAAATACCAATCATTCAGAAGATCCAGATTTGCCTGACGCTTTAGCTGCAGCCGCTGCCATGCCTGCTAAATCCCGGTCAATGAGGTATAATCCTGAACCGTCTGTTCCAATGATTTTCAACTTATTGATGATGGTGTTAAACTGCGCCTCTTCTTCGCGCTGTTCTGACACGTACCATTGCAAGAAATTAGCCGTAGTATGATCAGCCTCTTTGGTGGCTAAATCCATCAATCGGTTGATGGCTGCGGTTACTTGTTGCTCTTGATTCAAGATCTTATCAAAAACCTCTTTGTATGAATTGAATGTAGTGCTTGGTGCTAAAACTGCAGGCGATAAAGCAAATCCACCCACTTCATTGATGTAATGGAAAAGTTTCAGCATGTGCATGCGCTCTTCATCGCTTTGGGCGTATAAGAATTGAGCGGTTCCATCAAATCCTTCGCCTTCCATCCAAGATGCCATAGCCAAATAAGATGCGCTCGCTCTAGCCTCCATGGCCACCTGATCGTTCAATGCTGATTCTAATTCCTTTGATAACATAGTTTCAAAGATAACAAATAAGTAAAAAAGAGGTTTTATTCCATGAACCCTTTTCCCGCAAAAATTTTATCGCGGTATTTCTCAATTCTCGCTGAACGTGTTTTTGACTGTTTTGCTTGATTGAAATGCATTAAATACGCCCTTTGCCTGCCTGGGGTCAGCGATTTAAATGCCTTTTCAAAGTCTGAATCTGATTCAAAATATTCAGTGAGCTCTTGAGGGACATCATATTCTTCCACAGATTTACTGACAATCTTTGCCCCCGACTTTTCCACTTCGATGGCTTCTTTTAGGTATTCTCGGAGGACGTCTACCGCGTTAAGTAAATCATCTGTTTTTTCAATTCTAAACATTTTCGATGAATTGGAATTCTCCCCCGCGAAGCTCAACAATCCGTGCGGGTCGCTCATCAACACCCCTTTGAAAAAGCCCAATGCACAATAATTCTTAAAAACAGCAAGAATCACCACATTTTTGCCGTTCCAAGTATAAACGGGTTGTGACCATTTTAGTTCCTCTTTTAGTCCAGATTCCAAGCACAATTCACGCATGATTTGCAATTCAATTGGCCACAAATGAATTTTGCATTGTGGTGTTTTGTGGTGCTTACATCTTCCGCAACCCTCCGTGAAATATTCTTCAATGGATGTGATTCCCATACCAACAAAAGTAAATCTTACGACGTATACTTGTAGGTAAATCATGGATTTTTTTCAGCAGTTTTCAACCATTCAAACCTTAAGTTCAGCTTCTCGAGCTCAACTCAATGCGATTTGTATAACGAAAACCGTCCCCAAAAATGAAATCATCCAGCAACCCGGTAGCCAATGTCGAACCATTTATTTCGTGCAATCGGGCATCGCCCGCATCTACTATTTCAACAAGGGTATTGACATCACTGAGCATTTTGCTTTTCCCGGGGAGTTGATAGTTCGTGCTGAAAGTTTGTTTACAGGTCAACCAACATCCAAGGGAATTCAAGCCCTCGAAAACACCTCTCTCATCTCAATAGATGCGTACAAATTAGAACAATTGTATGACGCTCATCGAGATATTGAACGTTTGTTTAGGCATCTTTTTGAACTCGAACACGTAAACGTCATTCATCGCTTGGAAAGTCTGCAGTTCAAAACAGCCGCCGAACGATACTCTGATTTGCAGTCCCAATCAGAGATCATCAAAAATATTTCCTTAAAACACATTGCTTCGTATCTGGGAATCACCCAAGTTTCCCTCAGCCGCATCAGAGCTCAAAAACATGAATAAATTGAAAGCTATTTTTCTTTTCTGGGGATGTTTAATCGCCCAAATTTCTTACAGTCAGATACCTTTTGGTAGGTTGGTCAATCATCCTAATTTCTCTTCAAAATATGTTACATCTAGAAATGTAGATGTTTGGTTACCAAATGATTATAGTCCATCGAGAAAATATGGAGTAATCTATCTGCACGATGGACAAAATCTCTTCGATGCAAACGCCACTTGGAACCATCAAGAGTGGGGGATAGACGAAGCACTGTCTAAGTATAATTCTAGAGCTGAAAAATTGGGCGGTATTGAATACATCGCCGTGGGCATTTGGAACGATGGTGTGAATAGACATTCCAATTACTTTCCGCAAAAGGTTTATGAATTGCTTACCCCTTCCCAAAAAGACTCCATTTTGGCAGCAAAACGCAACCGAAATTCAGACTTATTTTCAAATCCCATCAACAGCGATGATTACCTGAAATTTATTGTTTCTGAGTTGAAACCATTCATTGACTCAACTTACAGCACACTTTCTTCCTCAGATTATACCGTGATTGCGGGTTCTTCGATGGGGGGACTTATTTCTATGTACGCCATCTGCGAATATCCTCAAGTATTCGGTGCTGCGGGTTGTTTTTCCACTCATTGGCCCGGAATCTTCGAAATGAAAAATAATCCCATTCCCGATGCCATGGTCAAATACTTCTCATCCAATCTCCCATCCCCCAAAAATCACAAAATGCTCTTCACACATGGCACCGAAGGACTAGACTCCCTTTACAGTCCCATCCAAAAACGCATTGACAAAGTGATGCAGAAGAAATATCCTCAAAACCGCTGGAAAACTCAAGTTGATCAAGGCCTCGGGCATCAAGAATCGACATGGCGGAAACAGTTTGATGAGAATTTTTTGTTTTTAATTTCTCGATAAAGATATTAGGGGGTAATTTTGCGTTTGCAACTTAAAGTTATGTACAAGCGCATTTTAATATTTCTTGTTTTAATTGCGCCTTTCACTTTATTCTTAAAGGCGCAAGTCACTCCAAATGAGGTAGAGGATAGTTTGTTTATCGCAGAATTTCATCAAGAAAAAGGCGGTGATAAGGTATTTCATGCCGAGCCTCTATACATAGATCTTATCAGAGATTTGGGAGCCAGAAAAGGAGAAAGAGAATGGAACGTGGGGATGGGGCTAACGGATAATCTTCAATATGATACTTACGAAGGTTTGATAGAATACGAATGGGCTCCAATCAATCGTTTGGGTCTAGAAGTAGAATTGCCATTTAACGTATACTCTAGCCTACCGGGATTTGATGCCTCATCACGCCCAGCTAGTCAATTAAAGAGTTTTAAATGTGCCGCACAATACACTTTTTATGTGAATGAATCGAATGCCACCTCTTTAGCTGTGGGATATATCAATGAATTGAATCTTTATCCTCAATTGACCTCTAATTCATTTTTGAAAGGTTGGGGATTGAATCCCTTTTTCATCGCTGCAAAACGTTGGGGGAACAACTTCCATACCTTATTATACACTGGGCCTGTGCATGAATTTCATGCCAATGATTCTTATTGGGGACATACATTCAAGGCAAACCTAAATTTTCATTATATGATTCCAGGCAGCAAGAACTTCATAGGTGTTGAATTCAATCAATCATTTGAGCACGATAATTTCGATATGATTATTAGACCACAAATGAGAGTGAGCGTTGCAGACAATCTATTAGTGGGCATTGTGGGCGGTATACCCGTTAGTCGTGAAAACGAGCGATTAAGTACTTTCATTAGACTCATCTGGGAACCTAGGCACAAACATTAAAATTGTTTAATCTACCATTTCTTGTTATTTCGAAGCAATCATCGTAATATTGCAATGTTATATTTGGTCTTTGGTCTTTGGTCCTTGGTCTTTGGTCTTTGGCCGACAGCCGAAAGCTGAGAGCCGACAGCTGAGAGCTGAAAGCTGAGAGTTGAGAGTTGAGAGCTGAGAGCTGAGAGCTGAGAGCTGAGAGCTGAAAGCTGAAAGCCGACCACCGATAACCGATAACCGATAACCGATAACCGATAACCGATAACCGAAAACCAACCAAAATGGGGCTCACCAAAACCGAACTATTCACCCAAGAGCAAAATCAACTCGCTCAGATTGCCAAGATTATTGCGCACCCAGCGAGAATTGCCATTTTGCAATATCTTATAAAGGCTCAATCTTGCATCAATACAAGTTTGGTTCAGGAAATTGGATTGGCACAGGCCACCATTTCTCAGCATTTGCGAGAATTGAAAGATGCCGGAATCATTAAAGGTACGGTTGAGGGCGCATCCATGAGTTATTGCATTGACCCAGACAGATGGATGGAAATTCAGACTTTGTTTGAACAGTTCTTTCAAAATATCCCCCGAAATAATCAAAATAATTGTTGTTAATATGAAATTGTCAGATCTAAAAACCGCGTTGAGTTACCTGAATAAGGTAGAATTTTTGCTACCAAATGGGGATGTGGTGCCGCCGCATTTTCACGTGACCGAAGTGGGTAGTGTGACCCGCAAATACATTGATTGCGGTGGAACCAAGCGCGAAGAATCAGCCGTGACCATGCAACTTTTTGTGGCTACTGATGTCGATCACCGACTCAGCCCTCAAAAGTTCTTATCAATCATTGAGATGGCTGAAAAGAATTTAGATTTGGAAAATACCGAAGTGGAAGTTGAATACCAAGGAAATTCCATTGAAGTCTATCACCTGCAATTTGTTAACGGACAATTGAAATTGAAGCCCACCTTCACAGATTGTTTGGCAAAAGACCAATGCGGAATCCCTGTTTTGGAGTCTGCCGCGTCCTCTTGCACCCCAGGTTCAGGTTGCTGTTAATTTTCAGGCCATGTTCATCCAAATTCAACAAATTCTTGACCTTCCCATTTCAGATGAACGCAAAGCGGTCATTGAGCCGTTGCGCATTTATCTGAAAGAACAACTCAATTTGGGAAATCCCATCAGGCTCAATTTTATTTGCACCCACAACTCCCGTCGAAGCCAATTTGCTCAAGTGTGGGCCCATGTTGCCGCCCATTATTACAACCTGCCCATCGCTTCTTTTTCGGGCGGGGTGGAGGTTACAGCATTCAATCCCCGGGCGGTTAAAGCCCTCGAAAACATGGGATTCAAAGTGGAATCGGCTGGCCGCGACAACCCACTTTATCGTCTCTTTTTTGCTGAGGACATTGACCCGATTAGAGGATTTTCGAAGTTGTATGACGACGCAGAAAATCCCCAGCAACGCTTTGCCGCCATCATGACTTGTTCTCATGCCGACGAAAATTGCCCTTATCTGCCATCGGCCGATGTAAGAATTCCCCTTCTCTACGAAGATCCCAAAGCCTTTGACGATACCGAATTTGAAGAAAAAGCCTACGCTGAACGCTCCTTACAAATTGCATCTGAGCTTTTTTATGCATTTAGAGGCTTGTAATCAGCAGTCAGCGGTCAGCAGTCAGCAGTCAGCCGACAGCCGAAAGTTGAGAGCCGAGAGCCGAGAGCTGATAACCGAGAGCTGAGAGCTGAGAGCTGAGAGCTGAAAGCTGAAAACTGAGAGCTGAAAGCTGAGAGTTGACAGCCGAAAGTTGAGAGCCGACCACCGACCACCGATAACCGACTTCCGATAACCGATAACCGCCCCCCGATAACCAAAGACCAAAGACCAAAGACCAAAGACCAATATGAAACAACTATCCTTCCTCGACCGTTACCTTACCCTGTGGATATTCCTCGCTATGGCGGTAGGAGTCCTTTTGGGTTATGCTTTCCCAAGCGTAGCAACATCCATCGAATCAATGTCCGTAGGAACAACCAACATTCCCATTGCCGTTGGACTGATCATCATGATGTTTCCGCCGTTGGCGAAAGTGAATTATCAATTGCTGCCTAAGGTGTTTAAGAATACCAAAGTGTTGGGCGTTTCTTTGTTGTTAAACTGGGTTATTGGTCCGGTTTTGATGTTCGTGCTCGCTATGATTTTCTTGGCAGATATGCCTGAATATAGGGCAGGGGTGATCTTGATTGGATTGGCCAGATGTATTGCTATGGTTCTGGTTTGGAATGATTTAGCCGATGGAAGCAAAGAGTATGGTGCCGGATTGGTGGCCTTGAACAGTGTATTTCAAGTGTTTGCTTACTCTTTTTATGCATGGCTTTTTATGACCAAAATTCCTCAGTGGATGGGCTACGAAGGCATGGCTGTAGATATTTCCATTGGGCAGATTGCTGAAAGTGTGGGAATTTATTTGGGAATTCCGTTTTTATTGGGAATTGTTGTTAGACAGCTGGGAATTAAATTCAAAGGAAAAGAATGGTTCGAAACTCAAGTGATTCCTCGAATTGCGCCACTGACACTCATTGCCTTACTGTTTACCATTGTAGTGATGTTCTCGCTCAAAGGGGAAAATATCATTGAACTTCCGTTGGATGTGGTTCGAATTGCCGTGCCTTTGTTGATATACTTTGGACTGATGTTTTTGGTGGGATTTGTGGTTACTCGATGGACGGGTGCACCCTATGATCAGCAAGCCGCCGTTGCGTTTACCGCAGCTGGAAACAACTTTGAACTCGCCATTGCCGTGGCTGTGGCTGTATTTGGATTGGGATCTGGACAAGCCTTTGCAGGAGTAATTGGACCTCTAGTAGAAGTGCCAGCGCTGATATTATTGGTGGGAATCGCCAAAAAATTCAAGTAAACGGTACTAATTTGGGTGTTCTGTAGAATATTTACGTTATTTTTGGGTTAATGTATTTACAGTTAAATAAATGAAAGGATATATTGGTGTTAATCTCTTTACTAAGAAAATTGTATTCAGATACAACATTATAGTTCTGATCGTTTTTTTTGGTTTTGAGCAAATACTAAGTGCGCAAATTCCTCAAAAGGGTTTGATTGCTTATTATCCTTTCAACGGTAACGCGAATGATTCTTCAGGAAATAATTTTCATGGTACTTCAAATAATGCGGTTCTCACAAGAGATCGTTTCGGAAGATATGAATGTGCATATTCCTTACTTGGATATTCAAATTCAAATATCCAAGTCCCAACAACAGCGTTAAAGAATAAAAATTATTCTTTCAGTGTTTGGGTTAAATTTAAGACGCTAGGCGAAAGTGGTACTAATTCAACTGTATTTGAAATTGCACAAGGAGGAAATGCGACTGGACAAAGTATAACTCTAAGTAACAATTATACCAATAACAATGGTTTTGTTGGAGCAGGTTACAATAAAACAACTACCCCTTCACAATGGATAGTGAAAGCTAAGAGCCTACCAGTTACAAACAGATGGTATCATATAGTATTTGCAAGAGGTGACAATGTTCAATATCTGTATGTTGATGCAGTCTTGATTGATAGTTTCAAATCCCTAAATTATACGGAGCCCGAATATGGAAATCCAGTTAAAGCATATTTTGGAATTCGCTGTAATGGAATTCAACCGTTAGATGGTGATATTGACGATGCCGCTTTATATAACCGAGTTATTACACCTTGTGAAGTAAAAGAACTTTATACAGGGCTTAATGTAAATAAAAGACTAAATGGGTTGTCAAATGTAATTTTACATAGAGCTTGTTTAGATCAAGTGACAGGGCGGTTAGAAATTAAAATGACACCAACCAACGATACTTTTCTTAATTTTACCAAATATAAAGTTTGGGGCCGTGATAATAGCTCAGGACCTTTCCAATTATTGCAAACAGAATTGTCTCGGAACGTTAAGGTGATAGGTTTTTTGGTCCCTTCAAAGAAAAAATGGGAAATATATGTAAGCTCGCATTGGGAGACTTGTTCGTTTAGTGATTCCGTCAATTCCAATCGCATCTTTGTAGATGACAAAGCTCCAGATTATGTTGAACCAGATAGTGTCAGCGTGGATGATGCAACTCAACAACTCATTGCGGGTTGGACCAAGCCCGCAGATGCCGACATTATGGGCTATTCCTTGTTTAAGGTAGACGCTCAAAATACACTGATTGACGAGCAAAATGTGTTGACTTATATGTTTAAAAAGTCGAATTTTGATGTGACTGTTTCGGGAAATCGTTTGGCAATTGCTGGTTTTGATAGTTGCAGAAACGGCGGCGTGATTTCAGCCGATCATTCGCCCATTTTACTCAATGCCAGTCTTTCAAATAAGTACCAATGTGATCGAAAATTGAACATTTCCTGGAAGGAATATAAAGGTTGGCTTTTCAGCAAGCATCAATTGATAATTGTAGATGCTGTAACAGGCTTGAAATTGTTTGATACATCATTTGCCCCTGGTGCAACCAACTATGTTTGGATATTGCCAAAATTGGGATTGCAAATGAAAATTTGGGTTCGGGCACACAAACAGGTTGGTGGAATTACCAGTACTTCCAACCGGAAAGATCTGATTGCCTATGATGTTGGAGCTCCCTCTAGTCCAACATCGCTTTATTTTACATCGGTTGAAAATGAACCCAAGATTGAGTTGACGGGCTTTGCCCAAGTGGGAGATAGCTGCGTTATCAGGTATCGTGAAAAGTTGTCATCTATATGGCAGTTGGGTTACAGCGTAGCTACGTCCCCCGGAAACATAAACTGGGAATTTAGCGCCGCCGACGCTAAGAATAAAGAATATGAATTTAGGTTGGTGCGATTTTCGGGATGCGGTGAACCGGCCGATTCTAGCGAGCTTTCAGGAAATATTTTGTTGCGCAAAAGCGGAAATCAATTGGTTTGGAATAAGCCCCAGCATTTTGAGAAACTTGGACTGGTCTACCAATATGAAATTCAACGATTTGAGTCTGGCTCATGGGCGGTTAAAAGTACCGTGAGCAGCACTAGTTTTGAACCCACCGATTTAGGTGTAAGTACTTATCGAGTGAGAGCGATTACGAGTAATACGATGCCTTTGGGGAAGAATTGGAGCCATTCAAACAGCCTTATTTTTGACGGGGGATTTGATTCTAGCCTATTGGATACGTTCTTCATTCCAGATGCGTTTACTCCCGAAGGTGTGAATCCCATTTTTAAGGTGGTAAATCAAGCTGTACTGCCTGGGCAAGCCCGAATGTTGATATTCAATCGCTGGGGCGAAGTGATTTTTGACGGCGATGCCTTGGAGGGATGGAACGGACAAGTCAACGGTGAATACGTGAACGATGGGGTCTATGTTTATCTCATCAATGCTCGCTACCGAAGCAGAATTGTTAAGAAAACGGGTACGTTGTTGTTGCTTAGATAGGGACTTAGGCCCAGTGGAAATGGGTGTTGATCATATCGGCCTTCGTACTTTCTAAGTATTTTAAAAATGCGTTTGCCACGGGAGATAATTTCTTGTTTTTCATCCAGATGAGCATCCATTTTGATTCTATTGGAAATTCTTGACGGTGAATGATTTTCAGCAGCCCTTTGTCTAATTCTTGTTTAATGCCAATCAAAGGCATAATTGAATATCCCAAGCCGGCAATCACTGCATGTTTAATGGCTTCATTACCAGTGAGTTCTAGTTTTGGCTTTAAAGACATATTACGGGTAAGAAGGTATTTTTCCATCACGTGCCTGGTTCCGGAGCCTTTTTCCCTAAAAATTAAAGGCAATTTGTCGAGATCTTGATTGTTTTCAGGAGAATCTGTGTTTCCAATGAGGTAAAGTTTATTGGAAAGTAATTCTACATGTTGGGTATTTAAGTTTTCGGGCAGAACACTCACAAATGCAAAATCAACCTTGTTCTGTTCCAAACTCTCAATTACCTGATTTTTATTGGTCACATCTAAAGTTAGCTCAACATTGTCATTGGATTTGATGAAATCTCCCAAAAAATAGGGTGCAATATAAATTCCCGTGGAAACAGTAGCCACTTTCAGCTTGCCGGTCAGAGCGCCTTGATGTTCGTGCATTTTGTTTTCAATGGTTTTTGCCTCTTCTATAATACGTTCAGCCGCTTCAGCAATTTCCTTTCCAAAGTCGGTTAGATAGAGTTTTTTTTGAACTACTTCAATCAAGGGAATGTCAAATTGTTGTTGGAAATTCTTCAATTGAATAGAGACTGCAGGTTGTGTTAAATGCAGTTCCTCCGCGGCTTTGGTGATGTTTAAGGTCTGGGAAACCTTAAGAAATACATTCAACTGATTTAATGTGTAATTCATAGTCTTACAATGCGGTATTGATTGGTTTCATTTATTTTTGCACTTAGATATATAATCATAAAAATTATTTATGGTTGTCATTTCAAACATAAATAAAAATTAATAAAAATCATTTAACAAATTTGCACACGAATAATTCCAACATGACAGATAAAAAGAGAATCACACTAGCCAAAGGAGACGGTATTGGGCCCGAAATCATGGAAGCCACACTTCGCATTTTAGAAGCTGCTGGTGCCGAAATTGAGTTTGATGAAATTGAAATTGGTGAGAAAGTGTACCTTTCTGGAAATACATCGGGTATTTCTAACGATGCTTGGGACATTATTCGCCGCAACAAAGTATTCTTAAAAGCACCAATTACCACCCCACAAGGCGGTGGTTATAAAAGTCTGAATGTAACCACACGTAAATTTTTGGGACTTTATGCGAACATTCGTCCATGCTTCAGTTTAAATCCATACATCGAAACCAAGCACCCATTGATGGACTTGGTCATCATTCGTGAAAACGAGGAAGATCTTTATGCTGGTATTGAGCATCAACAAACCGATGAGGTGGTTCAATGCTTGAAATTGATCAGCAGACCTGGTTGCGAAAAAATCATTCGCTATGCCTTTGAATATGCAAAGCAGCAGGGTCGTAAAAAAGTAACTTGTATGTCTAAAGACAACATCATGAAACAAACCGACGGGCTATTTCACGATGTGTTCAAAGAAATTGCAGCTGAATACCCAGAAATTCAAAACGAGCATTGGATCATTGACATTGGGTCTGCAAAATTAGCCGATACCCCTGAAGATTTTGATGTGATTGTTACCTTGAATCTTTACGGTGATATCATTAGCGACATTGCTGCGCAAATTACCGGTTCTGTTGGACTTGCGGGCTCTGCAAACATTGGCGAAGAATGCTCTATGTTCGAAGCTATTCATGGTTCAGCTCCCACTATCGCTGGACAGAACATTGCAAATCCTTCAGGATTAATTCAAGGCGCTATTCAAATGCTTGCTCATATTGGGCAATCAAAAGTGGGTGAGAAAATCCAAAACGCCTGGTTAAAGACCTTGGAAGATGGAATCCACACCGCAGATATTTACAAAGAAGGTTTGAGCACCCAGAAAGTGGGAACCAAAGAGTTTGCAGATGCTCTTATAGCACGCTTAGGACAAGTTCCTTCGCAATTGAAGGCGGTTGAATTTGCTGAAGCTGGTTCATTGGTCCTTCCAAAGTATCAAAGAAAACCAGCCAAAAAGAAAGACCTTTTGGGAGTAGATCTTTTTGTTCATTGGGCTGGTGAAGACGCCAATAAAATAGGTGCAATGCTAGAGGCAATTGCATTAGATTCTGTAAAGTTAAGCATGATCACCAATCGAGGAATCAAGGTTTATCCTGACGGTTTCCCTGAAACCTTCTTAACCGACCACTGGCGTTGTCGTTTCAAGAAAACCGAAGGCGCGACAATGTCGAACTCCGAAATCATTGAACTTTTGCAAAAAGCTTCAGCTGCGGGCATTGATGTCATCAAGACCGAAAACCTCTACGCATTTGACGGAAAGCCTGCATTTTCGTTGGGGCAGGGGCAGTAACGGTAATCGGTTATCAGTTTTCGGTGGTCGGCGTTCAGCTTTCGACTCTCAACTCTCAACTCTCAGCTGATGGCTGTCGGCTGAATGGCTCTAAGTCCTAGCGAAGCGTGAGTCTCAAAGTCTCAGCGAAGCTGATGGCTGTTATCGTCCCCACGGAACAAAAACCGATATGATTCCTTCGCTGTAGGGTGCAATTTCGTAGAGTCCGAAAGAAGTTGTAAATCCTAAGTCAGAGAAATAAATATCGTCGCCAACTGCGTCAAATTTCTCAATCCACAAACCGTGTAAAGTGAGTTTGTCTTGTGCAGGAATTTTATTCTGTAATTTGTATTGCTGGGTCATCAATGTGGGCAGGCTTTTTTGCTGTTTTTTGGTGTAATAATCATCTAAAGTTGCCAATTTGTTTAGGGTTTTGTCCCAAGTAACATGACTGGTTCCAAACATCCCGTGAGCACCACCAGTGTATTCGTAGAAATGGTCTTGAATGACCGTGTAGCGATCAGAAACGTACTCAATACTGCTTATTTGTATAAAGTCCCTATTGCCAAACAATCCCTGACTGGAATCATTGATTTGTTTCGCAAAGTCCTCACTGATATAATCACAAATGTGCTGAAGTTGATGAATCAGGTGCGCTGGATTTCCCTGTATGGTTCGTTGATCTACAGGATACTCGAATTTTACGGCCGTGCCATCTTCTGCGCCGTATTGCATATTGTTGATTTTGTAATATTGAGTTTGTCTAATTTGATGGGATTCGACGGATGCGTCTTCGGGCCAAAGAACCCGTATTTGAACATGTGCCTCTCGCATGTCGTCTTCGTTCTTTATGTTATTTGGACGAAGATTTTTATGTACTTGGTAGACTGTAATTGGATTGGTGAATTGAGTTAAAGTTACAGAGAGTTTTTTTTCTTGTTTCTGCCAAGCTCCCAATAATTCGTTGTGATGAATGTTTAGAACAAATACCTCTTTCTCAACATCCCCACCGTAAAGAGATTCTAAGATGTACTGGCTATCATTGGCAGTCCCATTGAACTCTATGGCCTGACCAATTCGATTATAATAATACCTACCTGCTACTTCGTTGTCAATTACTTCCAAAATTAAGGTAACTGGATATTCACCAATGGAACCCGAAAAGGTGAAGCATTTCCCCTTTTTTACATCGGGGTATCTAGCATTCTGTGAAAAGAGAGTAGTGGTTAAAGCCAGCAGTAAAGTGAGAAATTGGATCTTTTTCATGGGAATTGTTATGCAAATTAAAGGGTTTTTAGTTTATGGTTTTTGGTCCTTGGTCTTTGGCTGAAGTCTGAAGGCTGATGGCTGATGGCTGAAGGCTGATGGCTGAAGGCTGAAGGCTGATCACCGATCACCGATCACTGATTACCGTTCACCGAAATCTGATCTCAAAACAACTCCCTAGGATCCATTTTTATTATCTCTTGCCAGGGAAAAGTAGATTCTCCAAGTTGGTATATTTTGTGGGGTTTGAATTGTTGTGCGAACTTTTTTAATCCGGTTACTTTATCAGATGATAATTTGACTTCAACGCCCACATATTTGCCTTGCCATTCCAAAATAAAGTCAACTTCTGCGTTAGATTCATTCCAATAAAATACTTTAAGGTCATCGCCTTTGTGAGCTATGAAATGCGCTCCAACTGTTGATTCTATGATTTGTCCCCATCTTCGCTTGTCTTGTTGAGCCGATTCAAAGGGTAAATCCCATAAAGCCCCAAGCAAAGCATTGTTCATGGTTTGCCATTTAGGTATGCTATTTCGTTTTCGAGCTTGATCTATGGAATATTTTGACAATCCACACAGTAAACCCGCATGTTCTAAAAGGTTTAAATAATGACTTAAAGTGGTGGTGTTTTTTGCTTCTTGTAGCTGTCCCAGAATTTTTGTGTAAGAGAGTATTTTACCTGAGTATAAAGTTCCTAGTTCAAATAGTTTTCTCATTAGTGCAGGTTTTTCAATACTGTTCATTAATAAAATATCTTTCGTAATGGCAGTTTCAATTAATGACTGTTTGACATAGGATTTCCATCGGGATTCATCATTCATGAAGGGCATTGCACCAGGATATGAACCGAAATATGCATATTTTTCTGGCGAAAGATTGAATGCAGAATGCATCTCGTTGAATGTCCAATGTGACAGATTCCATTGTTCAAATCTTCCTGCTAGGGATTCTGAAATGCCTTTTTGCATCAACCAATTTGAACTTCCCAATAATATTAAGGTAATCGGATTATTTGAATTGAATTTTTGCTCGTCGTAAATTCGTTTAATGGTTTCACTCCAGCCGGGAATTTTCTGAATCTCATCGATGGCCAGAATTACGGGTTTAGATTGATTTTTTTGCTGTTGCTGAGCCAAATTGAATTGAGTTTGTATCCAAACAGAGTCCTCACTAAATCCATCCGCAACTATATAGATGCCGTGCCAATTAGGCTCCTGAAATAACTGTTTGACCAATGTGGTTTTGCCAATTTGTCTAGGACCAGAAATCACTTGTATATAACTGGGATTTGTGATAAGTCTGTCCTTTATAAGTTGAAAAATAGGTCTTTTGTATTCCATAATTCAAAGATAATGAGTAATATATAAAAATACTAAATGTATTGAGTAAAATAACTCAATGAACTGTGTGAATTTTTCAAAGGCTTAGTTTTGAGTTTAGAGAATAGGGTTTAGAGTTTAAACTGACGGCTGACCGCTGACCGCTTTGCGGGAGACTGTGAGACTGACGCTTCGCGTTGCTTAGCGCCTTTGGAGCTGCTGACGGCTGACGGCTGATGGCTGAAAGCTGATGGCTGACCGCTGACGGCTGATTACCGATCACCAATCACCGAAAACCGGAAAACCATAAAATTTGCAATTTGCCTTAAAAAATTAGAGCCCTGTTGCAATTTTCCGTAATGAGTTAAGTTGTTACTTTTTGATTTTCGTAGAAAGTCTTGATTATGTTGTATCCAATGGCTCTTTTAATACCCATGTTCCTGTTGCTCATTTATTTAGAATGGAGGCACGATCAAAAGAAAGGACAAAGTAATTTTGATTTTGCAAACCTTGCTAACAATATGACTGTGGGTGCAATTGATCAATTTGCTTCATTTGGCTACTTGTTTTTAATGTATGGAGTTTTAAACTGGGTGCATGGTTTTAAACTAATTACATGGGAAAAAGATTGGTTGCATTGGGTATTTGCATTTCTTGCTGTTGATTTTACTTCCTATTGGTATCACAGAGCTTCGCACAAAGTCAATTTATTATGGGCAGCTCATGTAACGCATCATTCCTCAGAGTATTTTAATTTCTCTAATGGATTTAGAACTTCTCCCTTTCAAGGACTGTTTCGGGTTGTATTTTGGCTTTGGATGCCATTAATGGGTTTTGACCCTTTTGTATTAGTACTTTGTTTTCAGATATCGGGATTGCATGACTTTTTAGTCCATACGTCGTATGTTAAAAATTTAGGATGGCTCGAAAAAATCATTGTTACTCCATCTCATCACCGTGTACATCATGGTAAAAATGAAATGTACATAGACAAGAACTTTTCTAGTTTTTTTATCTTTTGGGATAAGTTTTTCAATACATTTCAAGCCGAAGAAGAAAAAGTTGAATATGGAGTGAAGGCTGATTTTATTGAAAACAACCCTATAAATACCATTTTTAGTCATTTTAGATTTTTAATTAAGACAACAAGAGAAACACAGGGGGCAATGAATAAGTTGAAACTTTGGTTTAATCCTCCAGGTTGGCGTCATCAAGAATTTAAATTATCTGTAAAAAATGAAATGGTTAAAAAGTGAGTACTACACTTATTTGTTGTTGATTTTAGGTACAATTGGAACTATTTACTATCTGTATTTGGGCAGAACACTGGAGTTTTGGCATTTTTCTTTAGGAGTGATTTTTACGATTTCTTGCCTTTTAACAGCAACTAGTAATTTAAAAGGAACTGATTATCCTTTTTTTATCTTGGGAGAGTTATTTAGATTAGTTTTATTTGGATTGCTATTGATTGCAGAATTAAATTAAATCTGGTTTTTATTACATACCGGCTATTTTTACATCTTTGATTCTGTATTATGCAACACACCCAAAATACCATTCAAGAATTTGAAACTTTCAAATGGCTTGATTTTACAAATCCAGATAAAGCAACTTTAAAATTGTTGTCCAAGGAATATGCTTTAGATGAATTTCAAATTCAAGATACGTTGCAACACGGTCATTTACCAAAGTATGAACAGTCAAATTCGCACAAGTTTTTAATTTTACGGGCGTTTACCTCAACCATTAAACACGGTTCCACTTCCATCAATCAGTTTTCGAATAAAATAGCGTTCTTCTATTCCAAAAACTGGATTATCACTGTTCACAGGAATGATTTTGAGTTTTTGCATATAGAAAATCCTTCATTCAAACATCCCGAAGAACTGCTCACACACATCATATCGCAAATGATTTTGACCTATGACAAACCATATTCAGACTTAGATAAAAACATTTCGTTTCTAGAGAAGCAGGTTTTTTTGAAAGATCAGTCTAGAATATCGCTTGAAGATCTCTATTTGTTGAAAATTCAAACGCGTATAACCAAGAAATTATTGATGATGTTTCAGTCGGTTATCAATCAAATTGAAGTTGAACCTGTGTTCTCTTCGGCCTTGCATGATCTAAAAGACCAACTGATTAGTTTGGTTTTGAATTATGAAGAGATTCTTGAAAATGCCAACAATTTATTGAATACTTATCTGTCAGTCAATACTAAAAAAAGCAACGATGTCATGAAGTTGCTAACCATATTCTCTGCTTTTTTCTTGCCGTTGACTTTCATTGTAGGGGTATATGGTATGAACTTTAAGAATATGCCAGAACTGAGCTTCAAATACGGATATTACGCTTCTCTTGTGTGCATGGTTGGAATTTCACTCGGGATTTATATTTGGTTCAAAAGGAATAAAATTCTTTGAATATCCAATAATTTACGCCTTAAACTGCTGATATTTGAATTCAAATATGACAGAAAGCGACTTCCTAAATTTAATTGCAGATGAACTTTTAATTTCTGAAGATTCCATTTCTTTGGATACCCAATTTAGACAAATTCCAACTTGGACCTCCTTGAATTCACTTTTGGTGATTTCGAAAATTCATGAGGTAACTGGAGTTATGATTTCAGCCAAATTTATTGCTGAATCGAGCACTTTGGCCCATATTTATTCATTGGTTCAGCATTCATGAGCATTCATAAACTCAGGGGGTCAGAAATTTCGGCGGTGGTTAATATTATTCCCGCCAGGAAATTAGATAATCTGCAAGAAGAGTTGATTCCTGAGACTGAAAGAAATTCAATGGTGGAGCATACCGGAATTCGTTTCCGAAGAAGATTCTCATCAGAAAATCAATCAACCCAACATCTATTCAAAATGGGCATTGAGGAAATTCTGAAACTTGCCCAATGGAATGGTGAATCGGTCGATGCTTTGATCTGTATCACTCAAACACCCGATACTCACATTCCTGCACTGTCATGCGTTTTGCATGGCGAGTTCGATTTTTCACCGTCCATGGCATGTTTGGATATTAATTTGGGGTGTTCGGGCTATGTTTACGGATTGCATCAAGCATTTTCCTTGTTGCAATCACAAGTAGGAGCTAACGGAAGGGCGATCTTGTGTTGCGGTGATGTTACAACCATCCTTGAAGAGGGCGATAAATCCACGCAGCCCATATTTTCTGACGGCATCTCAGTCACAGCCATCGAGTTTTCTCGAGAAAGCGAGCTCAATAGTTATTTTAACTTAGAAACCATGGGCTCTGGAAAGGCAGCCATCAGCAGTTATTATAACGAGCATCGTCAAGAAGTGATGAAATTGAACGGTATGGAAGTTTTCAATTACTCAGTTCAATTTGTGCCCAATCACATCAATCACTTATTGAAATTCGTTCCTGAAAGCAATTCATTGACATGCGGAATATTGCATCAAGCCAATAAAATCATCAATTCGGCCATTGCGAAGAGAATTTCATTGCCAGGGGCTGATTTCCCGTCAACGCTTTACGATTTTGGAAACATGGCTTCGGCCAGCATTCCCGTGACGTTGGTTGATTATCTGCAGAATAAAAACACATCGGAAGTGCCCCCATTTGTTCTTCTTTCCGGATTTGGTGTGGGATTTTCGATGGCTACCGCAGTGGTTCCTCTTTCGGGGGACTTAAAATCGAAAATGGTCGAAATTTAACTTTATGATTGCAGGCCCTCTCAAAACTCAACTTTCAGTGGTTGTGCCTGTTTATAAGGCTGAGGGACATATAGTTCAACTCGTGGATGCCATTGTAGGTTGGAATAAGCAGTCCTCATTTGATTTGAATTTGATATTAGTAGACGATGGAAGTCGTGACAAGTCCCTAGAAATTGCCGCTTTGAGATTAATGAATTCGCCTTTTCGTTACCAATTAATTCATTTGCAGGAAAATTGCGGTCAAGCCACAGCAACGGCAGTGGGGCTTCATTTCGCAAACACTGAATGGATGGTTACCATCGATGATGATTTGCAACATTCCCCCGAAACCATAGAAAAGCTGTATGAACATGCAATGCACAATCAGGCAGATTTGGTTTATGGTATTTTCAATCAATCAAAACACAGCAAAAGCAGGCGTTGGGCCAGCGTTTTTGTGAGGTCAGTGACGAGAATTTTGGGATTTGATTATTCGAATGTGACTTCGTTGAGATTAATCAACTGGACAGTGGCGAAGCCATACAGGATGAAACTTGAATCTTCGTTTTTTATTGATCCTCTGTTGTTGAAGTATTCTCAAAAGATAGAATACCAATATATAAAACACAGAGAAAGGGTAAATGATGGGTCTAGGTATTCGCTTAAAAACTTGATGAAAATCACCCTCAAGGTCTGGGTAACGCACAGTGCTTTGAACAAAATTGCTTGGCTCAGACAATGGACGGTAAAAGATTTAAGAAAACCACAACCGGTTTGGTTCGCCAGCAATGATCCATTTCAATTGGTGCCGTTGGAGGAGCACCACCTCGAAATGTTGAGGCAATGGCGCAATTCAGATTTTGTGCGATTGGAAATGGAATATCAAGAAATCATCAGTTCTGAGGCTCAGTTAAATTGGTTCAACCATCTAAAAGAACATCAGAAATACTTCATTCACCGATATAAAGGGGAATACATAGGCATGTCGCACGTTGACAGTTTGACCGGTGATACCGGAGGATTTTTAAAAAATTCCGACTGGAAGGGCAGCGGAGTTTCCATTGGTACCGCTTTGAAGATGATTGATTTTTCTTTCAATGAATTGAATTTGAACCTTTTGAAGGTGAAAGTGAACCGTAACAACAGCGCTGCCGTTTCTTTGAATTCTTCCTTAGGATATCAATTCTACGAGAGCTTAAACAATGATTTTGATGTTTATCACCTCACGCGAGAATCATTCAGCATTCACGAACATAAAATCCGAAAATTGGTCAAATTTCTAGAATAAGTCTGCTTCAATGACCCTATGAGGATTGTTTTCTTTTATGGATTTTTCAACCTTGAACAGTTTCAATTGACCGTTTTGCCGCAGTTCCTTCGTGTTAAGTTTGCCTAAATTGAATTCAATTTGATGTCCGTCACTACAAATCAATCCATACAAGGGTTTATTCTGTGAACTTTTAAGGATGGAATCAATCATTGTTGCATCAATTCCTCTAGAAGCATCGATGACTTTGCAGTTGATTTTTTGATGATGATTGATCAAGTCTTCCCACATTTGCGACGATTCAAAATAATAGTCTTTATTCATCACCAAAACGGCATTCTGGGGAAGTATGCGTTCGTTTTTAATGCTCTCCCAAAGCACTGTGGCAGGGAAGGTTTTTTTGTAATGGTATTTTTTAGAAAGTGTATGATTATTCAGGAAGTTTACCAAAATGAAAAGCAGTATGATCCACTTTCCTGCTTTTTCAAATCTGCTTGCAACTAAATACAAGAGCATGGCCATTCCATAGCTTTGGATGCATAGAGATAAGTATCCGCTTCCCCACGAAATTTCATTTTGATATTTGACCGAGGGTAAGATGAAAACGGAAGTGAATATCCAGAAAAAACATCCCAAGAAAATCCATCCCCAGGAAAAAGAAAAATCACTTTTGAGGGAAGATTTAAGGATGAAAATAACCAGTAAAATAGAGGCAATAAGTACGTCCCAAAAGGTGAGTTGATGTAGCAATCGAAGAGGAATTTGTGGTACCCCAGTGAGATTTGTTAGAGGCAATGAGGCATACATTTGCTTGATTTGAAGCAATGCCATAGAGTATAAATTCAAGTTAGATTGAAGCCCTGAGTAAATTTGGGTTGACGGGTGGGCTTTTCGGACTAAAATGATTGCAGCGATATATGTAAAGCTGAGTAGAGTTACAGGTAAAGAGTTTTTGAATATGCGCGTCCATCTGATTTTCAAATTAAGGTTGGAGTCAGAAATCCCAAATATGATTGGTACGAGCAAAATGAGCATCAGTGCATATTCTGAAATCATGAACAACATTGTAGAGCCTGTAATAGCCATTATGACAGTGATCCAACTAAATTCTCGGTAGTTCTTTAACCATAAGGCAGATGTTGCAAACAATGTTAAATTGAACAATTGCACCAATCCAACATAAGATGAAAACGCGTCGTGAAAGTCTAGCCGAAGTTGAACCCCAGCGGCAATGCAGATGAGGAGTAGAGATGAATTGAATTTGAATCGAAGATATTTTAGCCAATAAATTAAAGCTATGACCGACGCTAAATTCATGAAAAGCATCCATAGTTTGTAACCCAATGGGGTTTGGAAAACTCGGAATACCCATTCGGTGTAGTAGAATGACACGAACGTAAAGCGGCCCATGGGTAGAAATTGCGCAATGGATTTCTGTGCCAGTTCGTGTATGCTGAGTTTTTGGAGAACTGGGTTGTCAACCCGAAGTTGAAACATGGGTAAATCATCGGCCATGAGGGGGGAGTATAAAATCACCGATAGGGCGATTAAAAGTACCAATATGGCCGAGTATTTTTTAAGCATTTACAGTGTGGTTTTGGCAATTTCTGCAATATAGTGCACTTGGTCTTCAGACAACTGAGGATATAGAGGCAATCTCAACAATCCCTGACCAAATTTTTCGGCATTGGGTAAATGCGATGAATTTGAAAATTGTTTCCCGAAGGGGGACGAGTGTAAGGGTTGGTAATGAAAGGCGGTTTGAATGTTGTGTTTTTTAAAAATGTCTATTGCTTTATCTCTTTCTTGCTGCTTGGGGTAAACCAAATAGAAATTATGAGCATTCCACGGTTCAGACGGTGGTAGATGAGTCATTTTACTGCCCAAATGTTGGTGGTAAATTTTCCAGAGGGAAATTCTCGTTTCCGTGACTCTGTCTAATTCTTCGAGTTGTGAATGGAGCACCGCAGTTTGATACTCACTGGGGAGGTATGAACTTCCTAAATCTACCCATGTGTATTTGTCGACTTGGCCTTTTAAAAACTGCGCTCTGTTGGTTCCTTTATCTCTGAGAATAAGGGCTCGTTCTCTGAATGGGGGGTGATTAATAACCAACATGCCACCCTCACCACAATGGATATTTTTAGTGTCGTGAAAGGAAAAGCAGGATAAATGTCCCTCAGACCCAACCATACGATTTGTATCTGGATACTGAGAACCAATGCATTGCGCCGCATCTTCAATCACATAAAAGTGATGAATTTCTGAAAGTCTCATTATTTCCTTCATTGGAACAGGTTTACCGCCGTAATGTACGGGAATGACCGCTTTTGTTTTGGTCGTAATGAGAGATTTTAATGATTCAAGGCACATGTTTGGATGCGTGGTTTGGGAATCACAAAAAACGATTTTTGCACCTCTTAACAGAAAGGCATTGGCCGTTGAAACAAACGTATAAGAAGGGATAATTACTTCATCACCAGGCTGAATGTCAATCAGTATCGCAGCTAGTTCTAGAGCATCTGTTGCACTGTTGGTGAGAACCGTTGAATGAAAGTTAAATATTTGATGGATGAGACTTGAACATTTTTCATAAAAAGGTCCGTTGCCTGATTTTTGTATTTGTTGAGTTACCTGTGATAGGTAATGGAGCTCGTTTTTTGACTGATATGCTTGGTGAAATGAGATCAACGAAGTAGTTAATGGCAAATTTAATGTGAAATTATTTTTACAATTGAAAATCTGTAAGCTATAAAGAGTTTTTTACTTTTGTTCTATTGATAATGAACAAATTAATCCTCTTCTTGTGTGCATTTGGTTTGAGCAATCTACGTGCACAATCCATTTCTTGCAGTAATTTCACTGTTAAACATTTTAGCCTCGACACGCTCAATGCCACTACCATGCAAATGGGAATTGAGTTTCAAGCCAATACCAATCAAATGGTAGATTACCCTCATGTGACTCTCATTACAGATTGTAACGGTGATTCTGTTGCTGTTGGACAAATGTATTATTTTGGGCAATTTGGAGGTACAACTCAAGATTATCCTGTAACCCTTTTAAAGTCTAACTATTGTGAACCATTAAAAGTGACCTTCATTTACTCGAATGGGGGTAAAACAGATACTTGTTACTTCTTTTTTGGAAAATCGGCCAGTAAAAAGACGTTTTCTCAGAATTTAATTGAGGTATTTCCAAATCCATCAACAGGTAAGGTAACGGTAAAATTCAAAAATCATGCTTCGATTCATGAGATTGAGATTTTTGATTTCTTGGGACGCAGAGTCTTTGCTTCGATTGTGAGTGAAGATATTGATGTTCTTGATTTACACAAGCTGCTTTCAGGTCAATATGTCTTAAAAGCAGATGGTAATTCCCAAGTTCTGATTCTGGAATGATCTAAATAAATAAAAGTTAAAATGCAGCAGAATTATTGTTTAGTTGCAATATATTTGCTGTGTGGGTAATGAGCCAGATTTTAATTGGATGGAAGAGGGTTCGGGCGGTAAAATATCCCCCGAAAAAAAAATCTGTGTAGAAGGGAAGGAGTATGTTTGGAGCAGTGAGTTCGACAAAATTAGGGTGGTTAGAGAAGGTGTACCTTATGGTTCTGTGGAGGTTCTGAGCAAACGTATGGGTAGGCCCGTAAAAGCGTTGCTCGAAATTTTAGGACTGCCACAGACCACTTATAACAAGAAAAAACTGGAGAATTCGAAGTTTGATAGTCGCGAAACTGAGCTGCTCCTGCGAATGGTGGAGATCATCGATCAAGGGGTGTTCGTGTTCAACGGCGAAGAAGAAAAGTTTCTGAGGTGGCTGGGAAAACCCAATTTGTCGCTCGGCGGTTTAGAGCCTAATCAATTGTTTGACACCATTGTGGGGTTGGATCAAGTGGAAGGTGCATTGCTCCGTATTGATTCTGGAAGTCTTGCCTGATGAAGGTGTTTAGAATTGAACGTGAAATTTATTTGAATCAGACGTTGTCTGGGATGGGCGCTGCTAAAGCTACTTTCAATCGGTGGTATTCTCAATTTACCCCATTGATTTATACTTCTACTGCTAGATCGTTGGCCCTCTTGGAGCTGGCTGTTCATCTTGATTTGAGCGCAGATTTGCCCACAGATAGATATTGGGTGGAGATTGAATTTGATGATGATTTAGAGATTTTGGAGGTATCGGTGGATAAGCTTCCTTTGGGTTGGAATAATTTTCCGCCGTCCTTGAGGACTCAAATGCTGGGTGATTGGTTTGTACGGCAAAATCAATATGCTGTAATGAAGGTGCCTAGTAGCATTGTGCCGCAGGAGTTTAATTATTTGATTCATCCCATGCACCCTGACATGGCGAAAATCAAGGTGGTAAAAACGGAACCGCTTACTTTTGATTCGATAATTTTTAATTCTACTTACAAAAAACACGTGAAATTGTAAGTGGGAATTGAGTTAAAGTATTTTATATTAATATTATAGTCTATTTCTAGTGAAAATGGCCTCGAAAAACTCATTTTGTCAAATTGACCGATAAACCCACACTCAAATTTAATCCATTGAAACTTTTAGGGTATGTATATGTTCTGTATTCTCCCAAAGAATTAAAATTGCTCGTGTTTTCAAATTCAAAATTTGAACTAATATATCTGGCATTTACAAGATAAGATAAATGATTTGATACACGGTATTTTAGCTGCCCTCCTAATTGAAGAGCTACACCTGCTGCATAATTCGAAGTGTAAACGCCCCAATATCCAGAGTTGTATTCTTTAACAACCATTTCAGGGTCTTTCCCAAAAGAAATACCCAATTGAGCTCTTCCACTGAAATTGAACTTTTCATTGATCTCGAATTCTTTTTGAGCTCCTATTAAATAAGAAGCCATTGAGTATGCTTCAGACCTAATTGACCAATCTGCACCGGGTGTTGCAAGAGAAAGTTCCCTGTCGTATCCATCAGCATCAAAAGAGTTACTTTGACTTACCACACTGCCAATTATGGCTAGATTACCTGATTTCAAATGATAAAGTAAATTAAGTTCACCCGAAAATCCACCTCTTGCATATCCAGCATCATCGTTTTGTCCATTGTCGTCTCTAAAATCACCCAATGGAGTGCTTGTGCCAAAGGTATACTCGAACGAATAAATTCCATTTTGAGCCATGGATTTCAATGGGAAAAATGCAACCAAAGAAAATAAAATCAATGCATTCAAATTGTTTTTCATGGGTCCGAAAATAAACCTTTTTTAACATTTGTAAAAGGAATTCCATCCCCAGAAAATGAGCTTTGTAGGTGAATACTCGCCTGCATCATGGATAATACAAAGCTCGGACTTAAACAGAACTGGAAACAGTTCACCCTTTTGGTCATCATCAATGCTTTTGTGGGCGGAATGGTGGGTTTGGAGAGAAGCATTTTTCCGGAGTTCGCCTCGCTCTTTGGAGTGAAATCAGCCACCGCTATTTTATCGTTTATCACCGCGTTTGGACTGTCAAAGGCCGCTGCCAACTATTTCACAGGCAAATTAGCCAATATCTATGGGCGTAAAAACTTGCTCGTTTTTGGATGGATTTTGGCTATCCCCATTCCGTTCATGCTCATCTATGCCACTCAATGGAGTTGGGTCATTGCAGCCAATGTGCTTTTGGGTGTAAGTCAAGGACTGACGTGGAGCTCCACTGTGGTGATGAAAATTGACTTGGTGGGCGATAAAAACCGAGGTTTAGCCATGGGAATCAACGAATTTGCTGGCTATTTAGCCGTAGGTGTTTTTGCTGTGCTAAGTGGTAGCATGGCCCAAAAATATGGAGTCACTCCTTACCCCTTTTACCTGGGCATTGTGATTTCTTTTTTGGGACTGATACTCTCGTTTTTCTGGGTGAAAGATACCCGAAGTTTTGTGCATCATGAAACGAAACAGTCATCTCAAGTGCTCAACCGTAAATCTGTTTTTTGGGATACTACCTTTAAAAATAAAACCCTCAGCGCCGTGACCCAAGCAGGTTTGGTCAATAACCTCAACGATGGCATGATTTGGGGTCTGTTGCCTATTTTGTTGGTGAGCAAGGGCATGAACGCCGCCTCAATGAGTGTTGTTGTAGCAATTTATCCGACGGTTTGGGGACTTGCACAGTTGTTCACCGGAAAAATGTCAGATCATTTTTCGAAGAAATCGATGCTTTTTTGGGGGATGTTGATTCAGGGAATTGCCATTATTTTGATGCCAACTCTAAATGGGTTTTACCCATTGGCATCATTGTCTGTGATTTTGGGACTGGGAACGGCGTTGGTTTATCCCACGTTTTTGTCAACCATTGCACAAGTGACACACCCATTTCAAAGGGCTGAAACCATAGGTGTTTTTAGGTTGTGGCGTGATCTAGGTTATGCCATAGGAGCCATCATTTCAGGAATAACCGCTGATTATCTAGGGTTGAATTGGGCTATTTATTTGATTGGATTATTGACGGTGTTTTCGTCTGTGGTGGTGAAGTTTCGGTTTTCAAACTAGCCCCTTTTGCTGCCTGAATTTCCTTCAGTAATGCCTCCGATTTCTTTGTGTCTTCCTTGGCGGTAGTGCCCAATTCGATGGATCTTACGGCGCTGGCTTCTGCTGAATTGTAATCTTTTAATTTGAATTCTAAGTTGGCTTTGGTGTTGTAAAAATTCGCCTCTGGAGCCATATCTAAGCTTTTGTTCGAATAGACCATGGCCTTTTTTAGAAATGCAACTTCATCGGTTTCCTTGAAAAGCGTCCAAGCTGTTTGATTGTAGTCTTGAGCCCTGGTGGCGTATTTTGAATTCGCTGTTTTTATGCAGTTTTCGTCAAATAACTGCACGTACGAAGCCCAATCTTTTTGCGTTTTGTGCCAATTCATCCAGTTGGAATAATTCTGGAATTCTGGATATTCAGTCCACTTCAGCAATTCTTTGAGGTTATTCTCAAATTCGGTTTTGTTGCCTGCATTGATGGATTTATACACTTGACTGTCCCATATTTGTTCGGTGAAAGAACGGGTCAAATCATGTCCGAATAGAGAATCGAACTGCTCAACATGCTCCATCCATAGTTTTACATGGTCATTGTTGAAATTATACTGGCTCAAACATCCCACGGCAAACAACTGAAAAACATCGGTCAATTGGCTGTATTTAGCTGAAAAACCGCTGGTGGTGGTATCCTTGAACATAGAATAATCTTTGCTGTTGATGAAGGGCGCGAACCAATCAGGGATGTTGCTGGGTCTGATTTTTGGAAAACCGGGACGGGCATATTTGCCCTTGAAGCCGTCTGTTTTGATGATGTTGTGGATAGAATCCATCTCTTTCAGCCACACTGCTTTTTCAGCATAACCGCGGTAAGTGAACAACAGGTTCCCGTCCCCATTAAAGATCAAAAATGTAGGGAATCCGCTCACGCCGTAGTGAAAACGGAGGAGTCTTCCGAGGGAGTCTTGCTCCATTTCGAGCGAGTAACAGTCCATGAAAGACTGCATTTTTGTGCTAACCGAGCTGTCGCGGAAGGTCTTTTTATCCATCACTATGCACCAATAACACCAATCGGTGTAGCAGTCAACGAAGAGCAATTTGTTGGCTTCTTTGGCTTTTTTGAGGGATAATTCCCAGCTATTTAACTTCGGGAAGAAAGTCTCTATTTTGGGGAACGCTGGCTTGGCCGGTTTGTTGGTGTTTTGGGCTCCGCCCGACAAGAACAGCCCGAAAAGAGCTAAAAAGAGTAGGGGTGTTTTTACATAAATAGGTCCATGTTTTTTGCCTAAATTCGTGCTAAATGAAAATCTTGAAATCACTTAACAATAGTAATCTTATTCCCAAAGATTTACAAATCATTAAATCACAACTAGATCAAAAGATTTTCTTCAAGGAATTAATGAACCCAGGAAAACCCAATCAAGCGCTTTTGAATGCTGTGAAGGAGTATAAAAAGTTATTTGGCTAAAATCCATGATGGACTTCCTTCAACAACTCAAATTTCGGAATGAACCGCTATTTTATTTCGGATGGATCTGCTTTGTCAGCGCCTTCATTTTTTTAGTCCTCGCAAGAACCACAAACACCCAAGTTTATGGCGTGAATGCATGGTATAAGCCCTTCAAGTTTGCAGCTTCTACCGTCACCTTTGCCTGGGCCATGGCTTGGTACTGCCATTATTTACCCAGTTTCAATATCAAGATGTTCAATGCATCTGTCATTGTGTTGCTGGGCTTTGAAATTGTGTACATTGCTTTGCAAGCTTCTCGCGGACAATTGTCTCATTACAACATGAGTACCCCATTTTATTCAGTGATGTATAGCCTGATGGCACTTGCCGCATCGCTGGTGACCATCTATACCGCTTATGTGGGGGTGCTCTTTTTTAGAGGGACTTTCCCAGATTTATCAACCCATTACCTCTGGGCCATCAGATTGGGAATATTGATTTTTGTGATTTTTTCTTTCCAAGGATTTGCCATGGGGTCACGACTCAATCACAGCGTGGGTGCTTTAAACGATAATTCAAATTGGTTTATCCTGGGTTGGAGCAAAACAGTTGGCGATTTGCGCGTGGCACATTTCATAGGAATGCACGCATTACAGGTCTTACCCTTACTTTCATTTTATGTTTTGCGAAACACTAAAATGACAATATTTGTTTCCCTTCTTTACGGAATTTTAGCCCTGCTCACCCTCATTCAAGCTTTCAAAGGAAAGCCATTGAAGTCAATGTCATTGAACTCAGAAACGAAAATAACCTTGTAAAAAGTCAATTTTAAACCTAAAACATGTTTGTATTTTATCAATTTAAACATCAAAACATATTTGTAAAAAGTTGATTTGTATTTATATTTGCATGGTAATGAGTGTTTTATATGTATATTGAAAGGGCCATTGATAGCGACTTGGTGCAGTGGATGGATTCCGACAGTAGAAAGCCTCTGTTGATTCGTGGAGCGAGGCAGGTCGGGAAGTCATCGGCGGTGAGGCATTTTGCAGAGAATTTCAAGTATTTTTTGGAAGTTAATTTCGATGAGGAACCCGCAATCAGGTTTTTATTTGATCAATCTCTTACTATTGAAGAACTAATTATCCAACTTGCAGTACTTAAACAAACGCCCATTGTTGAAGGGGAAACCTTAATCTTTTTTGACGAGATCCAGGCAAGTGTTCCTGCTATTTCCAGTTTGCGTTATTTTTACGAACGAAAACCTAAATTACATGTCATCGCAGCGGGCTCATTGCTAGAGTTTGCTCTATCAGATCTTCCGTCATTTGGCGTGGGAAGGGTTCGGTCACTTTTTATGTATCCGTTTTCTTTCAACGAATTTTTGAAGGCTCTCAATGAGGGTCCGTTGTTGGAGCAAGTAAAAACATCCCCCGAAAATCAACCCATAAATCCAGTTTTACATACCAAACTAAATCAGTATTTGAAGAAATTCTTCATTGTTGGTGGCATGCCAGAAGCGGTGAGAGCCTACGTTATTGGTAAAGATTTACTGGAAGTGCAAAGAATTTTGAATGATTTGGTGATTTCCATCCAAGCTGATTTCATGAAGTACAACTCACGTATTCCTGTTAGTAGGATTCAAACAGTATTTGAATCAGTGGTCAAACAAATGGGTTCAAAATACAAATATGCTAATGCGATGAGCGATTTAAATGCAGCTCAAGTTAAACAAGTCTTGGAGATGTTGGAGTTGGCAGGATTGGTGCATCCCGTTACACATTCTTCGTGCAACGGAATCCCGTTGGGAGCTGAATCTAATCCCAAGAAACGCAAATTCCTCATTTTTGATCTTGGTATTTTTCAGCGACTGTTGGGCTTGGATATAGCTGCACTGCTCATTTATGATGACTTTCAAGTAATCAATAACGGTCCCATTGCCGAGCTGTTTGTTGGACTAGAATTGATAAAAAATACATCTAGTTACGAAAAAATAAATCTGCATTATTGGCACCGAGAAGAAAAAAGCAGTCAAGCAGAAGTAGATTATGTGATTCAACATAAAAGTGAGATTGTTCCTATAGAAGTTAAAGCAGGAAGTGTGGGCAAAATGAAAAGTTTGCATCTGTTTTTAAAGGAAAAACAAGTAAAACAAGGGGTGCGTTGTTCCTTGGAAAATTTCAGCAGTTATGAGCAAATCAAAACGGTTCCTTTGTATGCAATCAGTAGGTTGGTGAAATCAAATGAATGATTCTTTTTTAACAAGATAAATTCAACAAATCTCTTGAATTTAACTCTAATTTTGTGTAGCTCACACATTACATAAATCAAACCATATTGAATTGCTCTGTCTGTCATTCCCCTAACAATAAGCCCTACATCCAAACCGGCCCCATGATGGTGGATGGTGATAAAAGCAAGAAATATAACTTCTTGAAATGCCTCAACTGTGAGACCATTTTTTTGAAAAATCCGTTGAACGAATCTGATTTGGGTGAATTTTATCCCAGTGATTATCTTCCTTATCGTGGTGAATGGGCCTGGGGAAAATATTACCGAATGGTTCAAAAGCAAGACCTAAAACTCAATACACAACGAGTTAAACTGGTGGCTAAACACCTGTCTCTGAAAGAACATCCCCGGAAAATAAAAATATTGGATGTTGGCTGCGGTAAGCCCGATTTTCTGCATCAATTCAATCAAATGATTGATTCTGATTGCTTCGGGGTGGATTTTAAGGAGGCTCAATGGAATGATTCCAAGTACTCAAAACTACACTTGACCGAAGGTGATTGGACCCAACACAAGCCTTCAGAACAGTACGATGCTATCACCGCTTGGCACTATCTGGAACACGATTATCATCCCACCAAAACCATCGAAAAGTGCTTTGAATTGCTGAAGCCCGGCGGAGTTTTAGTCATTGAGGTGCCCATGTATCAAGGACTTTTGGCCAAAATTCAAAAACAATATTGGCAAGGTTGGCACACCCCTCGACACATCAATTTATTCAGTTTTAAATCGTGGAATATTCTTTTTCCTAGCTCTGATTGGACCATTTTAGATCATTACAAGTACGGCACACTTGACCCGTTTATTCTTTGGTGGCTCGGCAGAGCTGAAAAGAAAAATCTCCCTTGGAAAGCCGATTTTGAGGGTCGATTTTTGGGTTTGGCGCTCTTGAAAGGGCTCACATGGCCGTTTTTTGCCCTTGAGAAGGTGCTTCCTTTAGGAATTCAAACCGTTGTAGTTCAAAAATGCAAGTAACCACGGTCATACTGTTCGATTTGAAAGGCAGCTTCAATCAATTTTGGGGATTCGCACAAGTTCCTTTGGCGGGATTTTTAACCCGTAAAATTCCTGGACTCACCTTTTTTAAATCGATGGGGTCTGGAAGTGCAGGTGGCTTCGGGGCGTGGCCCAGTTTTAGCAAATATGCTTGGTTGATGGTTTGGGAAGATCAATCTCAGGCGGATGCATTTTTTGCGAAAAATACCTATTTCAAGAACTACCAAAAGCGCTGTTCAAGCACCCAGGTTTTGTATCTCCGAAACATCATGTCGCACGGAAAATGGTCTGGGGTAAATCCATTTTTGGCTAATGGAAGTCCTTCGGAGGACGCTAAAGTAGTGGTTCTCACCAGGGCGCGCATCAGGTTTTATAAACTTTGGGATTTCTGGCAAAAAGTGGGAACTACAGCCAAAGATTTGTACCAATTCGATGAGTTGGAGTTCGCCATTGGGGTGGGGGAATTGCCCTTGATTCAGCAGGCTACGGTCAGCATTTGGACCAACATGGATGCCGTGAAACGCTATGCCTACCAGCACGAAGCCCACAAAAATGTGATTCAACTGACCCGCAAAAACAATTGGTACAGCGAAGAGTTGTTTGCCCGATTTTACCTTGAAAGAAAAGAAGCATTATGAAAACCTTCCTCACCGCCCGATGGGAAAATCTCATCATGGCCGATGGCTCTTCCATCAGCGTTGACTGGAAGCGGAAGCGGTTGTAGAAAGAGTACTTATTAAATAGGGATCTTCATTTCATACCGAGCGTTTCTACCGCCGTGTTCCGTTTTTCGCAATACGCCTTTTTCTATTAGATCTTGGATATCTCTCAATGCTGTATCTGGTGAACATTTGCCCATTTTTGCCCATTTGGATGTATTTAATGCTCCGTCAAAGTCATCTAACAGTTTCTCCAAGATCTTTTTTTGTCTGTCGTTAAAAATGGTTCCAGTATGCCTGATCCAAAAAAGCTGTTTGGAAATGATTTTTTCCAATAGTTTTTCCGAATGTTCAATGGAATTTAACAAGCAATTCAGGAACCACTCAATCCAAGGGGTAATATCTAAGGTGCTTTTTTGGGTTTTCTCTAAAATGTCATAATAGGAATTACGTTCTTTTCGAATTTGGGACGACATGCTGTAAAATCTGAATGACTGTCCATCAGAACGGGCCAACAATAAATCGCTCAAAGCTCTTGAAATTCTACCGTTACCATCTTCGAACGGATGTATGGTAACAAACCATAGGTGAGCAATAGCCGACATGAGCACAGGGTCTGTTTGCTTTTCGAGGTTGAACCAATCAATGAAAAGCCTCATTTCTTGGTCAATGCTGGGTGCTGGTGGTGCTTGAAAATGTATCTTCTCCTTTCCAAGTGCTCCTGAAACCACTTGCATGGGTCCGGTTGAATCATCGCGCCAATTGCCCGAAATAATTTTATACAATCCACTTTGTCCTGTTGGAAATAAAGCCGCATGCCATGATAGAAGACGTTCTGTGGTCAGTTCTTGATCAAAATTTTTAGTAGCATCTATCATTACATCAACAATACCGTCTACATGCCTTTCAGAGTATACCAATCCAGGGATTTCCAATCCCAATCGCCGTGCAATAGAT
The DNA here is from genome assembly GCA_964527775.1 of uncultured Rhizobium sp. Lineage (GTDB taxonomy): Bacteria > Bacteroidota > Bacteroidia > NS11-12g > UBA955 > VMCP01. The sequence goes on from CAZGQS010000011.1 coordinate 59,993, forward strand.
GATCTTACTTGATCCTTATTGAGGATTTCTCCCTCAATTTCGCTGGTTTTCAGAACCTCCTGTGTGAGTATTTCGAGATTAGCTTCATTTCGAATATCAAAGCCCAAGGTGCTCATCTTTCCAATCAGCTGCCCTTGCTTATTTCTAACAATGGCTAATAGCGGAAGTAATGGTTCACTGTTCCATTGAAATGTGGGCCAATTTAACTGATTGTAGATGTACATGGCTGATTCTCCGCAAATTATGCGGTGAATATAGCAATTATTCACCGCATGTGAAAATATTTACCGCAAATAATGCGGAGAATCAGCAAAAATTCCCAAAAAATGCATTAAATGCAAGTTTTGGGAATTCCAGCCGTCAGCCGCTGCACCAGCATGTTTACCATGCGCCGGGAGAGTTCGCTCTTGTGTCGCGCAAAAAAGTCAATCTCTTCCACGCTCATCAGTCCCAAAATCATGCCCATCAACACATTTCGAAGCACCAATTCTTTCTGCAACTTCACCCTCACGAAGTTTTCCAAGTCTTTTTCTAGCGGGGGATATTTGGCTCCGCTGCTTTGGGACATAAAATACCTGAGCAACGCCGTGTGCTGAAATTTCAAAATGGGCCTTAAGCACGCATTCTGAAATTGCTCCAACTCCAACGAGCTCCGCTCAACATCTAGTGGAATTTCCATTTCGCTGCGCAGCGCAAATAATCGTTCAGTTCTCATGATGGGAGGGTAAAGTTACGGAAGCCGATGGAATGAAATTCAACTGATGTTGATTTGGGGCATTAGATGTTATACATTTGGGAAATAATATTTCAAAAAATGGGAAGCTCCTTGCAATTGGGTATAGCAAAAATTGGAGATTTATTGCGGTATAACAAAATCACCTATGTTCATAATGGCAAAGAAATTAATTGTATTTCATTGACCATACCTAATTATCAAAGACCTTACAAGTGGACATCCAAGAACGCCATTCAACTGTTGGATGATATTATTGAGGCGAAAAACCAGAATAAAGAAACCTATAGGGTGGGAACTTTGATTTTGCACAAAGACTCGGGTAAATATAATATTGTTGATGGGCAACAACGCACCATTACTTTTTCTCTCTTGATGAAGGCTTTGGGAGAAAGCGAGATTGATTTTTTAAATCAGTCAATGACCAACAATCCTTACAATCAACGCAACATCCCCAATAATTATTTGTCCCTTGAAAGAAGGATCCAAAACATGGCCGATGAGAGAGATAAGAAAGAGTTGAAAGATTATGTTGAGAATAACTGTGAACTAATCACGGTCATAACTGATAGCATTTCAGACGCGTTTCAGTTTTTTGATTCTCAGAATGCACGAGGTAAAAAGTTGTATCCTCACGATTTACTTAAGGCATATCATTTGAGAGAAATGGCAGATTTGGATATTTCAGAAACCGAGCGGATTGTGAAAGAATGGGAAGATTTACCCCAACAAGAGCTTGCATTGCTCTTCAGTGATTATTTATACAGAGTAAAGGAGTGGACCAAGGGCAATTGGGCATGGGAATTGACAGAGCAAAACATCCATAAATTCAAAGGAATTACCCGTAAAGACAATCACCCGTTTGCTCAGTATTTTAAGGGAGCTTTCTCCTTTGCCGAATCAATGAATCGCTCTGCAATGCCATTCGTTTCTGGTACGCGCAATTTGAAACCTTTTCAACTGGATACGCCTATTATTGCTGGAAAACCCTTTTTTGAATTTGCAAAACACTATTTTGAAATTCTCAGGGATATAAAAAATAACGATAAATATGAGGGTTACTTCATCAATGGAAATGAAATCGTTAAAACCCTTGACCTTAGAACCTACAAAAATGGTGTAGGAAATAGAATTACGCGATTGCTTTTTGATACCACAATATTGCTTTATGTAGATCGGTTTTGCCCAGAAAAGCCGTCTAAAGCAGACTTAGAAATGTTGGAACAGTTTGTGGTTTGCGCTTTTGTGTGGTCATACTCCCTCAGGGCGCAATACAAGAACTTAGGTTGGCATTCTGCTCAAAATTACATTATGGGGAAAAGTGAAGTTTTAAATTCATTCAATTTGTATAAAACCATTGCCGACTCAGATTCTCCGCTGTCTCTGTTTGGGACACTATCTGAGAAATTGATTTCCCTGCCTATGGACAAAATAGAAGCTAAAAAAGACAATATAGATGCAACGAACGATGATCAAATACATCTAAATTATTTGCATTTTTTCAAAGCCCATAAATTTCTGGATCTAATATGAGCATTAAGTCATTGCCCTTAAAAGAACTTTCCATTGCAGAATTATACAACGGTAACAAGGTTACTTATGAAGTTCCTATTTACCAAAGAAATTATGCCTGGGAAAAAGATGAAATATTTACCTTAATTCAGGATGTATATGATTCAATGCTCAAAAACAATTCAACCTATTACATAGGAACTTTGGTGACCTACCATAAGGGTGATCAAGTATTTGAAGTTATTGACGGGCAGCAAAGGTTAACCACCACGAACCTGATTTTGGGGGCTCTGAATATCAAGATTCAGAATAAATTGACGTATAGGGCAAGAAAAAAAGCAAATGATACCATTCTTAGCATTCCCCATTTTCAAGTAGATGAAACCGAGGCTGGGATTTTTAGAGGATTCCGCTTCGCTCTCGAATCAATTCAAGAAATCGTGCCAATAGAACAGCTGGATGGTTTTACAAAGTATTTCCAAAATAAGGTTCACATCATACACTATCAAGTTCCAAAAGATGTTGATCTCAATCACTATTTCGAAATAATGAACTCGAGAGGGGAGCAATTGGAAAAGCATGAAATCATCAAGGCGCGTTTGATTGAAAAACTCAATGATTCTGACAAAAACAAATTCAGTCATTTATGGGAAAGTTGCTCTGAGATGGGCATTTATATTCAACAGAAGATTCAAGATGTACGGATCTTTGGAAATCATTTGAATGAGTTTATCTTAACTTCTTTTGATGAATTTCCTAATACAGATTCTAGCCTGGATCAAGCTTCTATTTTGGAGTTGATTGAATTCAGAGGAAAACAAGATATTCAGCATGAAAAAGAAAAAGATGATTCTTTCCAAGCCATCATTGATTTTTCAAATTTTTTACTGATAGTTTTGAAAATTACGCGTCTTGACGAACTCAATTTTGATCCAACGAATTTTAATCTAGATGACAAAGATCTCATTCATGAATTTGATAAAATCAAGGATTCGGTAAACGAGGATTTTGTGAAGAAATTTGCTTTTAATTTGTTGCAGGCAAAGTTTTTATTGGATAATTTCATGGCACACCACTCCAATGAGGAAGATACCATGGAAAATAATCCTTGGAAGCTTCAAACTTGGTATAAAGATGATAAACAGAAGTACTTACGAAACTTAAGTAATAATGACCTCAAGGTTCAACAAAAGTTGGTTCAATTGCTCTCCATGTTTGAGGTGTCTTTCACTGCTCGACAGCGAAAAAACTATTTGTTGTATTGTTTGCTGTATCTCTTTGTAAATAAGACCGAAAATGGTTGGGATGTTCAAGATTACAGTGTCTTTGTTTCAAATTTGGCAGATAAATTTTTGAGGGATGTTTATTTGGTGGAAGACAACTTGAGTGAAATCAACGTGCCCAAGCCAGGTAGTTTTGATGCAGCCATATTGAATGGAAATCAAATTGATACGAACATTCACAACATCCATTTTAACTTCTCATCAATTTATGGTGATGGCAATATTGAGTCGAAAGGTATTTCCTTGTATATTTTTAACTATTTAGACTTTAAAATTTGGGAGAAATATGCAAACGAGTTGGAAGGAGAAAAGACCGTAAAAGGCAGCCCCAATCGAATCCATTTTTTTGAAACATTAGGATGCAGTGATTTTGATTTGAAAGTGCTCGAGCAATTTTACTTTTCTCGAACCCGCCGAAGTCTGGAACATTTTTATCCGCAAGCAAATGCAACCGGTGAAAACGGCACTTTAAACCAAGCTCAAATAAATTGTTTCGGGAACTACGCAATGATCGGTAGTGATGCCAATAGTTCTGGCTCTAATTGGAGCCCTAAAGCCAAATTAGATCATTATTTAGATTCATCAGGTAAAATCAAACAAGTAAGTGTGGCATCCCTAAAATTCATGATCATGATGCAGCGTTGCAAAGACAATAGTTTAAAAACAGAATCTGGACAAGAATGGAACTTTGACGATATTACAAACCACCAAAATAGGATGTTGGGGTTGATGATAGGAAGTTGATAGTGTTAGAGTTTATTCTTCAATTGCCTCATTTAGATGAGGAATTTTAATTTGTATAGTAAAATACGTAAATTTTGTATTCATCATTGTATGTCAAGTTGATTTTCATGATTCCTCCACCGTCTAAATAGGCTTTCCAGGAGGTTTCAGAAACAACCACATATTTCTTATTGTAAATTTCTACTTGAGCATTCAGAGAAGGCATGTCTTCTGGGATTTGTAAGCACATATAGGTGATGTTTTCATCGTTGAAATAGTAAATGAATGTTCCTAATGGCATTTTAACTTGTGCATATTTTCCTCCTGAATTCGTGTAATCAATATCAAATTCTTTATCAGGATATCTCTCCCGTATTTCTTTTAAAGTTGAGCCAAGATGTGCTTGAGCTTTACCCCAAATAGGCATCAATAAAAAAACCAGATAAAATATTTTTTTGAACATAATAGATTGTAGAAAATTCCTTCAGCAATTTAATAAAGGAATTTATTATTGCAAAATTGGACCCCACATATCTTAATTATCTCTATCTTCACTGTTATTCAATTTCACACTTATCTGATGGAAATACTGCTTTATTTAAATTTAGGATTGGGCGTTTTGGGGATTTTTTTGATGTTGGCCCTCCGGGGGAAGGGGACTAGCGATCTGCCTGAACTTCGACAGAAAGTCATTGAACTTCAGAATAGTCTCGCCAAAATTGAGGGCAATCTGAAGGAGGACTTTAGAATGAACCGAGAAGAAAATGCGTCCCTCGGAAAAACCAACCGGGAAGAGCTGAATAAGGCAATTGCCGATTTTCGACGGGAAATTTTGGGTGCGGTTCAAAGTATGACCCATCAAAACAATGGGGCCCTTGATAAGTTGAACCAGACCCTTGAGAAAAACGTGGGCAGCTTGATTGAGAAAAATGAAGCCAAACTTGATCTCATTCGGTCTGCGGTGGAAGAAAAATTGGAGAAAACCCTCAGCGAACGCTTGGGACAAAGTTTCGAGACCGTAGGAAAGCAACTTATTGAGGTTCAGCGCGGTCTCGGAGAAATGCAAACCATTGCTCAGGACGTGGGCGGTCTGAAAAAGGTGCTGAGCAACGTGAAACTAAGGGGTGGGGTAGGTGAGGTTCAGCTGGCCATGCTTCTCGAGCAAATTCTGGCTCCATCGCAATATGATGCCAACGTAAAAACCAAATTGGGCAGTTCCGAGCCGGTAGAATTTGCCATCAAACTACCTGGAAAAAGCGAAGACGAAAGTAGTTTTGTTTACCTGCCCATAGATGCGAAATTTCCGAAAGATACATACGAACATCTGCTGACAGCCTATGAAAATGCCATTCCTGAAGAAATTGAAGCGGCTTCCAAAAACTTGGAAAGCACCATCAAAAAGATGGCAAAAGACATCCGCGATAAATACGTGGATCCACCAAATACCACCGACTTTGCTATCCTGTTTTTGCCCTTCGAAAGCATTTATGCTGAAGTGATTAGGCGCAGTGCGCTGGTAGATCAACTCCGTGATGAGTTCAAAATAACGGTTGCCGGTCCCACCACCTTAGTAGCGATTTTGAACAGTTTGCAAATGGGCTTCCGCACGCTCGCACTCCAAAAACGAAGCAGCGAAGTGTGGCAAGTACTGGGCGCCGTAAAGTCGGAATTCGAAAAGTTCGGCGGCCTGCTCGAAAAGGCGCAAAAGAACATCCAAACTGGCCTCGGCCAACTAGACGACGTGGTGGGCAAGCGCACAAACGCTATCAATCGCAGGCTCAAAGACGTACAATCATTGCCGCTCGCTGAACCCAATAACGTATTTGAAGAGGTTTTACCCGATGATGAGGTATGATCGCTTCGCTGATCGCTTTGCGAGTGACTTGGGGACTAAGGGACTTGCGCTCCGCGCTGTTGGGAGCTGAGTTCAGCTGGCGGCTGGGAGTTGAGAGTTGAGAGTTGAGAGTTGAGAGGGGAGGGCTGAAAGCTGAAAGCTGACGGCCGACCGCTGACCGCTGACCGCTGACGGCTGATCACCGATCACCGAAAACCGAAAACCGATCACCGATCACCGATCACTCCAAAACGCAAAAGGCACGATTAAATTCTAATTGATGTTGATATAAAAAATTGGGTAGATTTGTATTGTGGTTGATAAAAATCTTTATGTAATAGCGGGTTGCAATGGGGCTGGAAAAACAACGGCTTCATTTACAATTTTACCCGAAATAATACATTGTAAAGAATTTGTCAATGCCGATGAAATCGCAAAAGGATTATCTCCATTTCAACCGGAAAAAGTTGCATTTGAATCAGGTCGCATCATGTTACATCGAATAGATGAACTCCTACAAAATGGAGAAAGTTTCGCTTTTGAAACTACTTTATCAACAAGAAGCTATAAAGGTAAACTACTAAAAGCTAAAGAAAATGGATACACCGTGACATTGCTTTTTTTCTGGTTGAAAAATATAGAATTAGCCAAAGAAAGAGTAAATGTGCGAGTTTCTGAAGGTGGGCATAATATTCCGTCAGACGTAATTGCGAGGAGATACAAAACGGGTTTGAGAAATTTATTTGAAATTTATCTCGATGTTGTTGATGGAGCTCTTATTTTTGATAATTCAGAAGGAAAACACGAGCTTTTAGCGATAAAAACCTATTTACGTGATATCGATGTGCTAGATAGTGTTAAATTTGAAGAACTTAAATCTTATGAAAACCGTTGAGGAGCAAATAGAATTCAAAGACAAAATTTTGGTTGGACTTGAAAAAGTTTACGAAAAACTCATTGAATTCAAGAGACAAAAAAATTCAGTCCTCGTTATAATGAAAGACAATAAAATTGTTAAAATCAAACCTTAGAACGCTTTGCGGATCGTTAAGAGTTTAGAGTTAAGAGTTAAGAGTTTAGAGGGTAGGGCAGCCCGCTGACGGCTGACGGCTGATCACCGATCACCGATCACCGAAAACCGCCCACCGATCACCGATCACCAGTGGCTGCCCGCTGACGGCTGAGAGCTGAGAGCTGAAGTCTGACGGCCGATCACCGATCACCGATCACCGATCACCGAAAACCGCCCACCGATCACCGAAAACCGCCCACCGAAAACCGATCACCGCCCACCGAAAACCGATCACTGAAAGCTGATTGCTGAAAACTAAAAGTCCTAGCGAAGCGTGAGTCACACAGTCTCAGCGAAGCTTCCCACCACCGTCCTTACCCTTACCCCCTCTATCACCATCGTGCCCTTCCTGCGGTCCCCAGAATAATACGCCGTGCTACCAAACAACTTTTCGTATGTCACCGCCTCAAACGTGCACGTCTTGCCCGATGCCGATAAACTTACCAACCGCAACTGGTCCGCAAAATGAAATTCGCCCACCTTATAACGAATCCTGCGCGGATAACGGTCGTCAAAACTGATGGTGTTGCCCGCCAAGAATGACAATATCCGAACCTCATGAATCTGCTTCCGGAGCGACTTTAACTCCTCATCCAAATCAAGCAGCTCCATGTTGATGCTGATGATCTGTACCTGCAAATCACTGCGCAGCGACTCCCGCTCGCGGTTCCACCGAACCATGCACGGCACCAGCGACTCCATCTCCCCAAAAACATGGTTCACCTTGAACAAATCATCCTTGTCCAGCCGGTAACACCGAAGATGAAAGTCATGAATGTCAATGTCCTCAAACTCATCGTTCGGCTCAATGTCAAAGGTGTGTTTTTCCATAAAATACTTCAGCGTAATGGTTGATCGGTACGTGCTCAAATGAAATTTACCATCCTCGTGCTCACCGCCATACACGCCCATGCCGTGCACCAGTTCCACCAATTCCATCGATGCCGCTTCCGATACCTCCTCAAACCACCGATTTTCGAAATCCTTCATCTGCTCTTTCAGCCCATACAGCAGCAACTTCGCCCGCTGCTCCCGCTCTCGCTTCTTCCGCTTCACCTCTGATTGCAGCTGCCAAATCTGCATATCAAACTCATTAATCCCACCCGAAATTTCGGCTTCTACGCTCCCCATACCGCCCAGTTTTTCGGGGGACGTTTTTTCGGGGGACGATTCTACAATTTCTTTATTCATCATACCACAAAGATCACCATCACCAATCATGTAAAATATTGCACAAGTGCAATAAAATGATGCACTTTATTCCGTTACCCCCATTTTATGACAAATTCCTCGAAAAATTACCCCT
>CAZGQS010000012.1:0-4290 GCA_964527775.1 uncultured Rhizobium sp.
TTTATGGAGTTAATCTTCCGTACATTCTTGGGAAGGGGATAGACTCCCTAACGTGTTTTAATTTACAGATCCACGTTACCACACGTTCCAATCCTAGACCAAAGCCTGAGTGGGGCACAGAACCATATCTGCGAAGGTCTAGATACCATTCAAATGCTTCCATGGGAAGCTCATGTTCATGTATTTTTTGGACCAGAGATTCTACGTTGGTTTCACGTTCGCCACCTCCTACAATCTCGCCATATCCTTCGGGAGCTAAAACGTCTACACCTCTTGCAAAACGTGTATCGTTGGGGTTGCGTTTGAGATAGAAGGCTTTTACTTCGTGGGGCCAATCGTAAACCATTACGGGAGAATCAAATAATTTGGTTAGAACCGTTTCATCGCTTCCTCCGAAATCATCGCCATAGCTGAAGTTGCGAGCACTTTCTAACCATGTTGGGATATTGCGTAAATCTTCTTCGAGGTCTGCGCGCTCCTGTTTCAATTGGATGATTTTTGTAGTGAAGAAGTTGATTTGTCCTTTTTTCAAACCACCATTAGCAATTTGATCTTCTTTGTCAGAAATTTCTAAATCTATCTCTGCAATTCGCGCTTCAGCAGCTTTTTGTTCGCCTTCAAGAAGTTGGATAGAGTAGATGCCATTCACAGGTTTTTCACCTTTAATGATACTTACTGCGTCATCGTAAGTCATTCTTGGGAATGGTTTTAGCGACGATTCTAACATGGCAGTATCTCTACCTATGGTCTTCAATTCTTTCTGGCACTGATCTAATACGTCTTTGATTACGGTTTGGAGCATACCTTCTATGCAATCCATGTTTTGGAAAATATCATAGAATGCCATTTCTGGTTCAATCATCCAGAACTCAGATAAGTGTCTGCGGGTTTTAGATTTTTCAGCTCTGAAAGTTGGACCGAAAGTGTAGATTTTTCCCATGGCCATAGCCATGGCTTCTCCGTATAATTGTCCGCTTTGGCTTAAGTAAGCTGGGGCGCCGTAAAAGTCAGTTTCGAAAAGGGTGCTGGTGCCTTCGCAAGCGTTTCCAGTGAAAATAGGAGCGTCCATTTGAACGAAACCTTGTGATTGGAAATACTTATGGATGGAAAAGATGATGGTGTTTCTGATTTTCATGATGGCCCATTGGCGGGTGCTTCTCAACCACAAATGGCGCTGATCCATCAAAAACTCGATTCCATGTTCTTTTTTAGCAATGGGGTAATCTACACTTTCACCAACGATGTTGATGGAATTAACCTGTACTTCAACACCGCCAATTTGCTTTTCATCAGCAAGCACTAAACCCGTGATTTCGACTGAAGTTTCTAGGGTAGTGTTTTGTGCAACTTCTAAATTCTGAGCACTTGAGTTTTCTTCGGTTACTACGCATTGGCAGTACCCGCTACCATCGCGTAATATGATGAAGGCTATGCCTTTACCCTCTCTTTTGTTGGAAACCCATCCTTTGAGCGTGACGGTTGATCCAATGGCTGTTTTAAGTTCTGAAATATAGGTTTGAGTGCTCATAATCAAATTTCTGCAAAGATAAGATTTCGGATTCTATTAAACTGATTATAACGACGGAAGGCAGGTTATTTCCTATTTTTGTTCGATGTCTGTAACAAAACCACGCATTTTAATTCCTTCAGGGGCTGGTGCGCCCGGATTTGGAGGGATAATTCAATGTTTGAAAGAACGTGATTTTGCGTATGTTGTTGCAGGCGACTCCAATGAACATGTTTATGGCCAATCATTGGCTGACCAGTTTTTCCTCATGCCCCCATCTTCGGAGGAGGAGATGTACATGGATAAAGTGAAGCAAATCATTCTGGAGCAAAAAATAGATTTGGTATTGCCCATAACCACTCGAGAGCTTTCGGTTTTATCTAAACATAAAGAAGAATTAGAGGCCTTGGGTACGAAAGTGATTGTTAGTGATTTAAAAAATTTAACCATTGCAAATAATAAGGGACTTCTCAAAGATTGGGCTGAAAAACAGCAAATTCCAGTCCCTAAGGGTTCTGTAGTCAGAAATTGGAGTCAATTTGAAACCGAAGCACAAAACTTATTGAATCAATATCATAAAGCGTGTTTTAAACCCACAGAAGGAAATGGATCTCGCGGCTTGGGGTTTGTGGGCTCAGAAGAACATCTGACTTATTCGAACAATAAACCGGGTGAAATTTGGATGACGATTACCGAATGGAGACTTCGCTTGGAAAGAGCTTTCAATGATGGATTAGAACTTTTATTGACGGAATATTTACCAGGAAAAGAGTACAGTGTTGATGTGCTGGTTAATCAGAATGAAGTATTGCTTTGTGTTCCTCGAAGCAGAGATAAAATGATAGGAGGTATCAGTGTTTCGGGGGTCATAGAGAAAAATGAAATATTGATAGAGTTAACTAATAAGTTGGTGTTGGATTTGGGTTTGGAGGGACCGATTGGTGTGCAATGGAAGGCAGATCAACAAGGAAACTATAAACTTTTAGAGATCAATCCGAGGTTGCAAGGCACTACATCGGCGTTGTTACTTGCCGGTGTTAATGTCCCCCAAAAAACAGTAAAACATTATTTGGGAATAACTGATAATCAGTTAGTTGAGGCTAAATGGGGCACTCGATTCAGCAGATTTTGGAAAGATGTTGGTATTTCTTATTATCTTCGCGACCACTATGAGTAACGAGAAACGCAACAACACCAAGTATTGGGCGATGATGGTCATCAGCGGAATAGCTTTGACTTACTTTACCATTTTCCTTCCACAAGCGTTCTGGTTGGGTCTGCCTACGTTTTTCGGTGGATTGGCCATGGCCATGGATTGGGTTTAATTTAATTCATTTCTTATATTCGAGTTGCGCTGAGTAGGCGCCTAATAATCTATTGAACATGACAAATACCGTTTGGTTTGACTTTGAGAAAGACATTCAAGATCTTTATTTACAATTAGACAAGGCCAAAAAAACCCACGAAGAGGGTAAATTGGATATGTCTGACATGATATCTACTATTGAAGGGAAGATAAAAGAGGCGCAACAAGCAGTATATGCTAGTTTAACCGGTTGGCAAAAGGTGCAAATTAGCCGTCACCCTGAGCGTCCTTACACCCTTGATTACATTGAGAATATTTGTACTGAATTTGTTGAATTGCATGGCGATAGACAAATTAAAGATGATAAAGCTATTGTAGGTGGATTTGCCAAAATTGACGGTAAACCTGTCATGATCATTGGTCAACAAAAGGGAAGAAATACCAAACAACGTCAGTTGAGAAATTTTGGTATGCCCAACCCTGAAGGATACAGAAAAGCGCTTCGTTTGATGAAGTTGGCTGAAAAGTTTAATGTGCCTGTTGTTACTTTGATTGATACCCCCGGCGCTAGTCCAGGATTGGAAGCCGAGGAGCGTGGTCAAGGCGAAGCGATTGCAAAAAATTTGTTTGAGATGGCCACATTGGAAGTTCCTATTGTATGCATTGTTATAGGTGAAGGTGCATCGGGTGGAGCTTTGGGTATAGGGGTTGGAGACAGAATATTGATGATGGAGTATACTTGGTACAGCGTTATTTCTCCTGAGAGTTGCTCGAGTATTTTGTGGCGTACCTGGGATAAGAAAGAATTAGCAGCAGATGCTTTGAAGTTGTCTTCATCTGATATGTTGGGTAATGGTTTGATTGATTCAATCATTAAGGAGCCTGTTGGTGGAGCGCATCACAATCCTGAACAAGCCTTCAACGCATTGAAAGAAGCTATCATAAAAGAATTGAATAATCTCTCATCCATCAATAAAGAAGACTTGGTTATGCAGCGCATTGAAAAGTTCTCAAAAATGGGTGTGGTTGTTGAAGGGTAATTTTTAATCCCCATGAAAAATTCCATTACTGAATTATTTGGAATTCAATATCCCATCATTCAAGGGGGTATGATTTGGTGTTCAGGTTGGGAATTGGCTTCGGCAGTCAGCAACGCAGGTGGTTTAGGACTCTTAGGATCAGGGAGTATGTACCCTGAAATTCTCAGAGAGCAAATTCAAAAGTGTAAAGCAGCAACCGACAAACCTTTTGGGGTTAATGTTCCGTTGCTGTATCCCAATATTGAGGAACACTTGCAAATTATTGCCGAAGAAGGAGTCAAAATAGTATTTACGTCGGCCGGGAATCCGGCAAAATACACGTCCCAATTGAAAGAAAAAGGGATGATCGTGGTTCATGTAATTGCCAATCAGAAATTTGCGAGAAAGGCTGAGGAAGCGGGAGTGGATGCGATTGTAGCCGAAGGATTTGAAGCGGG
>CAZGQS010000012.1:4390-7290 GCA_964527775.1 uncultured Rhizobium sp.
GAAAGGCTGAGGAAGCGGGAGTGGATGCGATTGTAGCCGAAGGATTTGAAGCGGGGGGTCACAATGGTAGGGAGGAAACAACCACCATGTGCTTGATTCCATTGATTTGCCATACGGTCAAAATACCTGTGATTGCGGCTGGAGGAATAGGAAGCGGACAAGCAATGGCAGCTGCCTTGTGCCTAGGTGCCCAAGGGGTTCAGGTTGGAAGCAGATTCGTTGCAACCGTTGAGAGCAGTGCACATCAAAATTTCAAACAATCGGTTATTGAGGCTGGTGATGGCGCTACAGAATTGACTTTGAAAGAATTAACTCCAGTAAGATTGATTAAAAATCAGTTTTATCAAGAGGTTCAAAATGCATATCATAATAATTTTTCAAAGGAACAATTGGCAGAATTATTGGGTAGAGGAAGAGCCAAAAAGGGCATGTTTGAAGGCGACTTAGTAAATGGTGAACTTGAGATAGGACAAGTATCGGCAATTATAAATTCAGTGACTACGGCTGAGTCTGTTGTAAAAGAATTGATGGAAGATTGTAAAAAAACATTGATTCAAACAGCCGGAGCGTTTAACTTTGGATAATATGGAAGGAATCGATCAGTCTGAACTTCGGTGGAAGGTAATTTACACGTCCAGTCGACAAGAAAAGAAGGTTTCTGCATACTTAGAGAAAGCAAGGGTAGAGCATTATTTGCCGCTTTACAAGAGTTTGAGATTTTGGAAAGACCGTAAAAAGTGGGTAGAAATGCCTTTGTTCAACGGTTATATTTTTGTTCGTCCGGATGAAATTGGGCGTGATATTGTATTGCAAACCCCAGGTGTTGTAAAATTTATTCGCCACAATGGCAAAGATGCAGTTGTACCAGATAAGCAGATCAATTTGATTCGTCAATTTGTGGAGTTGGGCTACAACATATCTGAAATATCTGCTAATGAGCGTTTTGAAGTGGGTGATATCGCTGAAGTGTTAGACGGTCCTTTAAAAGGACAAGAGGCAGAAATCTTCAAAATGGGCGATGATAACTATATATTGGTAGCCATTGAGGCTTTGAATCAGTCTGTAAAGGTTAAATTACCCAAAGATATTTTGAAAATAATTCAGCGCAAGGCTGACATGGAAGAATTTAAACCCCTTTGGTGATGCTCGGAAATAAAATTTTATTGCTTTCGCCCCATACCGATGACGGGGAATTGGGCTGCGGAGCTTCGGTTGCCAAATTAATTCGTCAAGGCAAAGAGGTCATCTATGTGGCATTCAGTGCTTGTGAACAAAGTGTTTTACCAGAGTTTCCCAAAGATATTTTAATTCAGGAAGTAAAGGCCGCAACCAAAGAATTAGGCATACTACCGGAAAACTTAATATTACACAGATTTGAGGTGAGAACGTTTAATTATCACAGGCAGGAAATACTTGACCTGTTGATTCAATTAAGAGAAGAATATAAGCCAGATACGGTTTTGATTCCTTCTTTGAACGACATTCACCAAGATCACAAAACCATTGCTGAAGAGGCACTTAGAGCTTTTAAGTTTCACAATGTTATCAGTTATGAGTTGCCTTGGAATAATCTGAACTTCAATACTTGTGCCTTCGAAATCGTAGAAGAACAAGATGTTCTTTGTAAAATAAATGCCTTAAAGCAATATCAAAGCCAGGCCCACAGACCCTATGCAAATGAGGAGTTTTTACGCAGTCAATTGCGTATGCGGGGTGTACAAGTAGCTCGCAGATATGCTGAGGTATTTGAGGTGGTGAGATTGGTGAACGACTGATTTTTATTATTTTCGCCCTAATGCAGTGGATTTCACAGATTTTGTTTGCCCTTTCCTTGGGAACGGGAATTTACTTTTTTTGGAAAAGTGTATCCAAAATCAAGCGTAACATCAACTTGGGTAAAGACATTGATTTATCTGATAACCCCGCCGAACGTTGGAAACAGACCTTTTTCGTGGCCATGGGCCAGAGTAAGATGGTCAGAAGACCTGTTGCTGGGTTCTTTCACATTCTCATTTATGCAGGTTTCGTGTTAATCAACATTGAGGTTCTAGAGATCGTTTTAGACGGTCTTTTAGGTACTCACCGACTATTCGCCGCTCCGCTGGGCAAGGTGTACAATTTTGCTATCGGTTTTTTTGAAATATTGGCTTTTGGAGTCATTTTGGCTTGTGTTGTTTTCTTGGGACGCAGATACGTAACTAAGGTGCCCCGTTTCACCATGAGAGAGATGACCGGCTGGCCTACCAAAGACGCTACCATCATTTTAGTGGTGGAAATCATATTGATGGGTGCACTTTTGAAGATGAATGCCGCCGAGCAGGTTCTTCAATCGAGAGGAGTAATGGAAGCTCATGGCTCATTCCCTGTAAGTAAGTTTTTAGTTCCGTTTTTCGATGGATTCTCAGACTCTACTCTTCACCTAATGGAAAGAGGTCTATGGTGGGTGCATTTCATTGGCATTTTATTGTTTCTAAACTATGTTCCATTTAGTAAGCATTGGCACATCATTATGGCCTTCCCGAACGTTTACTTCTCATCGTTGAAACCCAAGGGTGAATTTTCCAATATGTCGTCTGTTACTACCGAGGTGAAACTGATGATGGATCCATCCGCACAACCTCCCGAAGGTTATGAAGCTCCAGCAGGTTTTGGTGCTAAAGACGTGAATGATTTGACCTGGAAAAACCTTATGGATGCCTACACTTGCACAGAATGTGGGCGTTGCAGCAGTGTTTGCCCTGCAAACCTTACGGGTAAATTATTGAGTCCAAGAAAGGTCATGATGGATACTCGTGATCGTTTGGAAGAAGTTGGAAAGGCCATGGATGCACAAAAATCAACAGTAAAAGTAGATGACGGCAAAGACTTGCATAGTTATATATCAGCAGAAGAATTGTGGG
>CAZGQS010000012.1:7390-37877 GCA_964527775.1 uncultured Rhizobium sp.
AAAGTAGATGACGGCAAAGACTTGCATAGTTATATATCAGCAGAAGAATTGTGGGCTTGTACCACTTGTAACGCTTGTGCAGATGCATGTCCAGTAAACATCAATCCGGTTGATATTATCGTTCAAATGCGTCAATATTTGGTGATGGAGCAGAGTGCAGCCCCTGGAGAATTGAATTCTATGTTCACCAATATGGAGAACAATGGTGCACCTTGGCAGTTTAATCCCAACGACAAAGCCAATTGGACGAATGTCTAATGGGCAATAATGTGTATCTTTGTTACAATAATTCATTTCACATGAGTAGTTTAATGTTCTTCGGTATGGGTGGTCAAGAGATCATCATCGTTGCCTTAATTGTTTTGTTATTATTTGGCGGCAAAAAAATTCCTGAATTGATGCGTGGTTTAGGACGTGGAGTTAGAGAATTTAAAGATGCCAAAGATGGTATTCGTTCCGAGATTGAAAAAGGAATGAACGAAGACAAAACCAGCGAGAAGTAATCTTGAAATCGTATACCCAAATTTCGGAAATCCGTTCTGCAATAGAATCGGGCTCTACGAGCTGTGTAGAGTTGGTAAAGAATTATTTGTCGGTCATTGAATCGAAAAAAAATCTCAATGCCTTCTTAGAAGTATGGGATGAAGAAGCTTTATCACGCGCAGCAGAAATAGATTCAAAGATAAAAGCAGGTAATGCTGGACCTCTAGCGGGAATGGTCATTGCATTAAAAGACAATTTAGCTTACAAAGGACACAAAGTCTCTAATTCTTCTAAGATTCTAGATGGATTCGAGTCTGTATATACTGCAACTGCTGTTCAGCGATTGTATGATGCTGATGCAATTTTTATTGGAAGAACCAACTGCGATGAATTTGCCATGGGTGCTTCTAATGAGAATTCGGCATTTGGTCCTGTTCGAAATGCTTTTGATCCTGATAGAGTTCCTGGTGGTTCAAGTGGAGGAAGTGCCGTAGCAGTAGCTGCAGGCATGTGCCACGCCGCGTTGGGTTCAGATACGGGCGGATCTATCAGACAACCTGCTGCATTCAACGGTATTTTTGGTTTGAAACCCACTTACGGAAGAATCTCCAGATGGGGCTTGCTTGCTTATGCCTCAAGTTTCGATCAAATAGGTCCCATGACCCATTCTTTGGAAGATTGTGCTTTGCTTACCTCCATCATGAGTGGTTCAGATGGACATGATGCAAGTATGATTCAAGAGAGCCCAATTTCAGTTTGGACTGGGTCTGACTCGGGACAGGTTGGCTCAGGTTCAAAGTTGCGATTTGCAGTGATGAAACAAGCGGTTGAGCATGAAGGAATTGACGCAGAAGTGGCTAGTACATTTAAAAATTTATTGATTGAACTTGAAAATGCCGGACATGAAATCACTTATTTTGATTTTCCATTGTTAGACCATTTGGTGCCTGCATATTATGTTTTAACTACGGCTGAGGCGAGCAGTAATTTGTCGCGTTATTCTGGCATGATGTACGGTTTTAGGAGTCAAAACGCCACAGATTTAGAATCTACTTACGTGCTTTCTCGTTCTGAGGGATTTGGACCTGAAGTAAAACGCAGAATCATGTTGGGAACCTTTGTGTTATCATCAGATCAATACGATGCGTATTATGAAAAAGCGCAAAAAGTGAGAAGAATCATCCAAAATGAGACTTTGAAAACGTTGGAAACGGCTGATGCCATATTGATTCCTACTACTTCAACGCCTGCTTTTAAGTTGGGTGAAAAATCAAAAGATCCAGTTTCTATGTACTTGGCTGATTTATTCACTGTACAAGCCAATTTAGCAGGTAATCCTGCCATTTCTATCCCTATGTTTAAAACGCAAAGCGGTTTACCTATGGGAGTTCAGTTGATGACGAAACCCGGTGAAGACATCAAGTTGTTTGACCTTTCTTCGGAAGTTTTGAAATACAGCAAATGACATTTTTGATTAAACGCATTTCACTTTGCTTATTGTTTTTTGGAGGTTCAATTTCATTTGGTCAATCGACTATTTTGCCATCTTCTTCTACGGCTGAAATTGTTTCGGGATTGCGTGAAATTAAAAAACGTGGTTTATCGGTGAATGTGACTGATACTTCGTTGATTTCTGAGTGCAAACGGGTATTAGATGGCCGCAATGACTCCACTGATCAAGGTGTTTATAGGTTCATTTATTTCAGAGATTTAATTGAAACTAAAAGAAGATTGGCAGATTTGCCATGGTATGTGGGCTTTTTACCACTCGCAAATACTGGTGTAAATCCCAATTTCAAAGGAAAAGACGGAAAATCAGGTGTTTGGCCATTAGGTTATACCATAGGTAAAAAATATGGTTTGATTCAAAACTCCTTGTACGATGAAAGACGAGACGTGGAGAAATCAACCGAAGTAGCGGTAAAGTACTTTTTAGATTTAAATAATATTTATAAAGATTGGAACTTGTCTATTATGGCGTTTAATTTAGGCGCGGCAAGGGTAAATCAAGTCATGCATTTCAGAAAGGCATTGAGTTTTGATTCCATCTTTCCCTATTTTTTGGAAGAAGAAAAAAAGCAATACCATACATTCATAGCTACTATTTATGCGTTTCAAGTTTGGGAAAAGCAAGGTGTAGCTTTATCGGAGTCAAAATGGATTGCTTACAACCAACTTAAACGAATTGCTTCTTCAAGTTTTGAATTGCCGTTGGGAATGTTGGAAGAAAAAACGGGAATAAGTGTTGAATTAATTAAAAAATACAATCCAGCCCTTAAGGCAGATGTTATACCTTATTTAGGTACCAAAAATTCTGGAGTCAGACCATTGATGTTAAAATTACCAGAATTAGAAGGTGTTATTTTTAAACAGAAGCAAGATTCATTTGCTATATGGGTAGATCAATGGAATCTCAAAATTGCAAAGGAACGATACGGCGTTCAACCTGTTGGGGTTGGAGCAATCAACAGACATACAGGTGAAGTTCTTAATAGACCTCAAGCCGCAGTTAAACCGCCCATTGAGGTCGCTGAAAATACTCCTGTTGCAATGGCTGATAGTTCAATATCTAGAGATATATCTGTTTCAAAAGTTTGGGTGTATTACACCATTAAAAGGGGAGATGCACTTTATACCTTGTTAGATGTATTTGACTGCACTGAAGATGATATTCGCAGATGGAATAACATAAGAAAATCGCAGTTCATGATTGCTGGTCAGAAGCTCAGAATGGAAGTAGATTCAAGCAAAAAGACATATTACTCTAAGATCAATACTATGACATTGATTGAGAAAAGAGAGTTATCTAAAAATGATTAAAAAGTCAGTTTTCTTATTATTCATTTTCTTTTTGGTGGATTTCACCATAGGCTTTTCACAGAATTCATTTAAAACTTTAATTGATGGAGTTCAAATATTTGATATAAAATCAATTGAAGAAAAAATAAAAATTGATGGTGACCTGTCTGAAGGGGTATGGAAAACCGCGCGATTTACAGGAAACTTTATTCAGCATTACCCGTATGACACTAGTTATTCAAGCACAAAAACTGAATATGCTTTGTACAGTGATGATAAATTTATGTATGCCGCTTTCAAGTGTTACCGGCGCAAAGCGAATGAAGGTTTTGTAGTAAATAACTTAAAGAGGGATTTTTCTGTTTTAACCAATGATGCGGTGATTTTAACCATTTCGCCTTTTTTAGACGGACAGAACGGCTTTTCATTTGGTGTGACCCCGCACAATGCTCAGCGCGAAGGTTCTGTAGAAAATGGTGGCGGTTATGGTGTATCAACTGCATGGGATCAGGTTTGGTATTCACAAACAAAAATTACAGATTCAGTTTGGTATGCAGAAATGGCCATTCCGTTTTCTAGTATTCGATTTGTTCGAGGTTCTAAACATTGGACCTTCAATGTTTCAAGAATAGATTATGTGAATAATGAGATTAGCAGTTTGTTCAGGGTTCCTAGAAATTTCAATATTTCATCTTTGGTATTTGCAGATACCTTGTTATGGGATAAACCCATTGAAAAACGCCCATTTAATGGGGTTTTCATACCCTATGTTAGCAATTTAACATCGCAACCAAAAGGCCCTAATTCACCTATAACACAACTTCCGAGAATTGGATTTGATGCAAAAGTGGGACTTACACCTTCTTTGAATTTAGATGTAACTGTGAATCCAGATTTTGCCCAAGTAGATGTAGACGTTCAGCAGATAAATTTGACTAGATATAGTTTGTTTTTTCCTGAACGCAGGCAGTTCTTTATTGAGAACAGTGATTTATTTGCCAATTTCGGTTTCAGGCAAATCAGACCCTTCTTTTCTAGAAGGGTGGGTTTAAGTGATTTTGGACGTAATATTCCCATCACTCAAGGTGTGAGACTTTCAGGAAAATACGGGAATAATGTCCGTTTGGGTATCATGAACGTAACCACCGCCGATGAAGAAAAATACGGTGGCTTGGTTAAAAACTATTCTGTATTTGCCTTGCAACGCAAAGTTTTCAAGGCCAGCAATGTTGGTTTAATTGTAGTGCATGATGAAAAATTGAATCTTTCTAAACGTGATTTCAACACGGTCTTTGGTACGGAATTCAATCTTTTAAGTCCAGATAATAAATGGAGCGGAAAAGCCTTTGTCCAGAAGTCACATAATCCCGGACTCCCGCTTGCTAAAGGGTATGCTCATGCGACTTATTTAATGTATCGAAGTCTAGATTGGATGTTCATGTGGAATCATGAATACGTCAGCAGGCGTTATGAGGCAAGAACTGGATTTGTTCCTAGAATAGATAATTTTGATCCATCCACAGGCAAGGTAGTAAAGTGGGATTATTGGCGTTTAGAGCCTGAGTTAAAGCGTGTATTTTATCCAAAAAGCAAGACCATCAACAGTGTTTCAGCGTATGTTTACAATAGTAGCTATTACGATAGTTCATTTGTCCCTACAGAGAGTAATACTACCTTGGTGAGTGAATTGAAGTTCCAGAACACGGCCTATGTTTATGTGACGGGTTATTCGTTTTACAGTAGGTTATTTTTACCCTTTGCGCCTGTTTCACTTCCCGGACGGGGATATTTAACTGGCGAACATCAGTGGCAAGGAATCAATATTGCTTTTTCATCCAATACCAGAAAACCACTTACTTTGAATGGGGAAGTTGATTTTGGTGGATATTATATCCAGGGTAATAAACAAGAATATAGAACAGAACTGAATTATAGAGTTCCAGGATTGGGTAGAAAACGAATACCTCGATTATTGGTCACCGCGAGTCTGAGACATATTGATATTGACTTAAAAGACTCTGGGCAGTACCAAATAGATTTGATTGGATTTAAGGCAGATTATAGCCTTTCTACGGTGACTTATTTGATTGGATATTGGCAGTACAATGCTCAAAACGGATTCATGAATATGAACCTTCGTTTTCAATGGAGATATAGACCTATGAGTGATTTCTATTTGGTCTATTCACAAAATTGGGACCAAACTACACTGACTCCTCAGAGCCGCGACGCTTGGTCCCTTGGGGGAAGAAGTTTGGCTTTTAAAGCGGTTTATTGGTTCTAAAGCTTAGAATCCATCACCGTCTAACATATTTCCAAGTCCTCCCAAAATGCTGCCTTCACCTCTTCGGTTTCCGGGTTGAGCATATGAAAGTATTCTACTTGCTAAACGGCTAACTGGTAAACTTTGTAACCACACTTTTCCGGGTCCACGTAAAACAGCAAAGAAGAGTCCTTCACCGCCAAAAACAGCATTTTTAATGCCTTTTACGAACTGGATGTCGTAGTCAACTCCCCCGGTAAAGGCAACAATACAACCGGTATCAACTCTAAGAAATTCACCTGGTTTCAATTCTCGTTCAAGAATATAACCACCGGCGTGTACAAAAGCCATTCCATCGCCTTCTAATTTTTGCATGATGAAACCTTCTCCACCAAATAGTCCAGTACCTAATTTACGTTGAAATTCAATGCCTACACTAACGCCTTTGGCTGCGCACAAGAAGGCATCTTTCTGACAAATTACTTTATGGCCATAGTGAGACAGATTCATGGGAACAATTTTTCCAGCATATGGGGCCGCAAAAGTTACGTGTTGTTTTCCGTAGCCATTGTTGGTGAACGCAGTCATGAAAAGACTTTCACCAGTAAGAAGTCGTTTACCGGCGCCTAAGATTTTACCAAACAAACCACCTTGTTCTTGACTACCGTCGCCAAAAATGGTTTGCATTTCAATGCCTTCGTCCATGAACATGAAGCTACCAGATTCTGCGATGACGGTCTCTTGAGGATCCAGTTCAATTTCCACACACTGCATTTCTTCTCCGTGCAGTTTGTAATCGATTTCGTGATTCTGTATCATTATTTTTTCAATTTTAGGATTGAGAAGTCGGTATTTTCGGCTTTAATGGTATTTTCAAGTCGCCCAAGATTTTCAATTTCCATGATCACAACATCATTGGGTTGAAGCCATTGAACTTGATAGTTAGGGTCGTTGAGAAGTCCGGTTCCATTGAGTTCCAAGAAACAACCTGTTCCCACGGTACCAGAGCCAATAACATCTCCAGGGAGAATATCAACGCCATAAGCACATCTTTCTACGATTTCGGCAAATGTCCAGTCCATATCACCCATATTTCCTTCACTTACTTGAACACCATTCACCCAACATTTCATGGAGAGATTATAGTTATTTCCAGTATGGTTGGGTTTGGGACTAACTTTAAAGGGCTCAAGTTCATCGGGAGTAATCATGAAAGGGCCAATGACTGTGCTAAAGTCTTTTCCTTTAGCTGGACCTAAATTCAACAACATCTCTTCCATTTGTAGAGTTCTTGCACTCATATCATTCATAATCATATAACCAGCTATATAATCATCGGCTTCGGAAGCTTTTATATTGCGGCCTTTCTTTCCTATAACAATGGCAGCCTCTAGTTCAAAATCGAGCTTTTGAAAATGATCTGGCATACAAACAATTTCGCCGGGTCCTTGAATGGCGTTGTGATTGGTGAAATAGAAAATGGGATATTGGTCAAATTCTTCAATCATGGGCACTTTTCTATTTCTTCTTGCCGCGGCAACGTGTTGTCTGAATGCATATCCGTCTCTGCAACTACTGGGTTGAGGCACGGGAGCGAGAATTTCGAGAGTAGAATAGTCTAATGCTTTTTCTGCATGTTTGCCATTAATGATTTCATCGTGGATGGTTTGACTTTTTGTTTTGTTGGATTCCCAATCTTCCAATATTTCTTTCATGGTTGAGGGAATTTCAGTGTTTATTTGGCTGAGGGGATAGACTTTGTTTTCTACCAATAAAGCTGCCTGAGCGATGGCTCCGTGGCTGAACGACACAAATTTCATGCTTCAAAAATACAATAATCTCTATCAGACTTGGTTACTCTGCGTCGAATTCAGAACTTTGAACGATAAAAATGAAAAAGTATAAAATATTGGTAACCGGTAGCAACGGTTTATTGGGTCAGAAATTAACTGATTTATTGATTCAAGATAATGAGATAGAATTGATTGCAACTGCAAGGGGCCATAACAGACATCCGAAAAGTGGTTCTGACGCAGGATATACCTATATTGAATTGGATATAACAGATAGTCAATCAGTTGAGATCTTACTGAAAGATGTAAAACCTGACATTGTTATACACACTGCTGCAATGACACAGGTAGATGATTGTGAGTTTGAGAAAGAACAATGCGTTCGTTTGAATATAGATTGTGTTGAACAATTGGCACGGCTCAGCCAAGAATTAGATTACAGGTTGATTCATTTGAGTACAGACTTCATTTTCGATGGTACAAAACCCATGTATAAGGAGGAAGATGAAGCAAATCCATTGAGTTATTATGGATGGAGTAAATTGGAGGCTGAGAAAAAAGTACTGTCACTTGCAAAGAACTATGCCATTTTAAGAACCGTTTTGGTATATGGAAAAGTAGCCGATATGAGCCGATCAAACATTATGCTTTGGTCTTATAACACATTGAAAGACAAGAAGAATGCAAAGGTTGTGTATGATCAGTTCAGAACTCCTACATTGGCTGAGGATCTGGCAATGGGTTGTAAACTAGCTGCATTGTCTGATGTAAATGGAATCTTCAATATTGCTGGTAAAGATTATTTGAGTATTTATGAGTTAGTGGAAAAAATTGCTGAAATGTATGGATTCGAGATGTCTAACATTGAGAGAGTATCTAGTACAACTTTAAGCCAGCCAGCTAAGCGTCCACCTATAACAGGATTGGATATTTCAAAAGCCCGAGAAGTATTGGCATATGAGCCTCATTCCTTGGAAGATGGTATAAGAATTTGTTTGGGTATGTGATATATTGTTATCATTATAAGAAAATTAACTTTACTTTGTAGTATGAAATTTTCTAGGCAAACAGCACTGACTTTTCTTTCTTTGATTTTAATATTACTAGGAGGTTGCAAAGGCAAAGACAAAACGGAACTTGTTGTGTTATCTGGCGGAACAAAGCCGCTCAAAGCCAATCAAATTTTTGATTATTTAGATAATAAAAAAGAGAATTATGAGCGGTTAGTTGGAGTTACTCTTTTTGCGAAGGTGACGATGAGAGATACCTCAGCTTTAGTCAAGAAGGCAGTAAAGCAGTATCGTGCATTGGCAGAAAAAGAAGGAGAGGATAATCTCAAATTGATGGGATATTCAAAATTGTTAGAGTCTGCTGACAGAAGGCGCAATTTAGTCATTCATGGTGTGACAGATTCTGATATGGAATTAGCTCATACAATCACATCTTTAAATCAACAGGTTTTAAAGATTGGAGATCAAATAAATGATACTACTATGCGAATATTAGCTATTACTCAGTTGAGCTCCAATTATTTTGCTTTGGGCAAGAACGATAGCGCTGAGATGCTTACCAAACAAGGATTTGATTTGGCATATAACAGTAGAGATTACGTGCACATACATTTTTTCGGAGTCAATTTAGGATATGTTTTCAATAAGAAATCAATGTATGGAGCAGCTCAACAGTATTTTGAAACCGCTTTGGAAGCCGCAAAAAAAATTGGTTCCCCACACACTATGGCAGTCAATAATTTGGTGGGTTTACTAGTATCAGAAAAAAATTATTACGACGCTGAACAACTTTGGAATCAAGAATTTTCAAATAAAGAGTTGAATCCTGATACTTACGAAGATCAAGTTTTGATTATCAATAAGGCTTACATTCTGCAGAAATTAGGGAAGTATAAAGAAGCTCAGATATGGATAAATAAGATAAAATCTGTGGCCAATTATCCTGATTTACAGATTGATTTTCACAGAGTAATTTTAAACCAAATGGAGCACCAGAAGTTAAATACCTCTGTCTATTTGGATAGTATTAAATCTATTTGGTTGGTTTACCCACCTGATGGGATTAAAAAAATGGATGCATTTATTCAAAATGCATTGCCCGTAAATCCTAATTTAATCACCGAGAAGGATATTAGATTCATTGACAGTTTTGTTGATCAAAGCAAAGATGATTACTACGATTGGGTTGATATTTTTGAATCCATTAAAGGGGTTAGAGCGCAAAGTAAAGGTGATTTCAATGAAGCAATTGGGCATTTCCGAAAGGCTCTTGAAATTAAAGAACTAGCCAATATTAAAGATGGAATTAGCAGAAAATCAGATATTACAGAGAAGCTTCACATACGTGAGCAACAAGCAAAATTAGAAGAGAGTAATATTTTATTGGAACATGAGAGAACGAGTTATTTGTGGTACAAACTCGTAACAGCCGCCATTATTTTGTTTGGTTTATTTATTATTTTCATCATTGTGAGAGAGCGCGGAAGATTGAAACTTCAGAACGATTTGGTAGAAAAAGAACTTATTCTAGAGAAGAAATCTGCAGAAGCATTGCAGTTGGAAAATGAAATCAATGGAAGAGTTTTAGCTTTGTCAAAGTTGGTAATCGCAAAGGCAGACCGAATTAATAAACTCCTAATGGCGTTAAATGAAAATAATTTTAAAGACCAAATTAGAGAGTTGAAGACGGAGTCTTTGGCCATTCAAAACGCGTTTTCTGAAGCTAAGCCGCAGTTAGCAGATAAATTACTGGAAGACTATTCTGATATTCAGCAAGATTTTCCTGGGGTTTCAGATCTGAATATGACCGAAAAGAGAATTTTTGTGTTGTCAATTAACGGTTATCATAGTAAAGAAATAGGAAGTATACTTGGACTTACAGGGCAGTATGTAAATAATGCAAGAACCCGAATTCGAAAGAAATTAGATATAGCAGAGAATTGGAACGAAATTAAAATAAACAAGAAAAATCCAAATTTAACATGAGTGAACATTTTAGAAGCGGATTTGTAAGCATTATTGGAATGCCCAATGCCGGAAAAAGTACCTTGTACAACAGATTATTGGGTGAAACATTGGCTATTGTCAATCCCAAAGCGCAAACTACTCGACATAGAATTTTAGGAGTAAAAAATGGCCCAGGATTTCAAATTGTGTATTCGGATACCCCTGGAGTATTGTATAAGACTTCATATAAGATGCACGAAAAAATGATGCATTTTGTCAATGAATCTGTAGCAGACAGTGACGTTTTGATTTTGATGATTGACATCAAAGGGAGGCAGTTTACAGAAGAAATCAAGGAAAAATTTGAACAGGCAAAGGCAAAGAAAATTGTTGCTTTGAATAAAGTTGATTTGAGTAATCAATCTGATTTAGAAGCTAAATTGGAGGAAATAAAGGCAAATTTTAAAGCTGATATTTATCTGCCTATTTCTGCAGAACATGGTTTTCAAGTAGAAGTTTTGGAAGAATATATTGAGAAGTTTTTGCCTGAACATCCAGCCTATTTTCCAGATGATCAGCTTACCGATAGATCAGAAAGGTTTTTTGTTAATGAAATCATCCGAAATAACATTCTGAAATTGTACGACGAAGAAATCCCTTATGCGTGTGAAGTGATGAGTTTGTCGTTCAAGGAGAATAAAAAGTTGATTAAAATCAATTGCGAGATCATTGTTGAGCGTGATTCTCAAAAACCCATATTAATTGGAAAAAGAGGCGATGGAATTAAAAACTTGGGCATTGAATCAAGAAAAGAATTGGAAGCATTTTTTGGTAAACAAGTCTTTCTTGAGTTATATGTAAAAGTTAGGGAAGATTGGAGAAACAATAACAACATGCTCAAACAGTTTGGGTATGACCAAGAGTAAGTTATATTTTCTGTGCTTTCTAGTCTTATTTTCTTGTGTTAATGCTCAGCAAGTAAAACATGTAAAGAAAGTAAAAGTAGATAAAGAGGCAGATTTATATCCTGAAAATACCAATGGGTGGGTGTTGAATAGGGTCTTTGAGAAAGAGGCTTTTGATACTTCCTATAGCCTAACATTAAAGGGAATTAAATATAACATTCAGCTTTACGTTCCTCGGAATAATAAAAAGCAATTAATACTTTTTTTACCGGGATGGAATCTACCTGCAAGTGATTGGAAAACAAAGACTCACGTGGTAGATAGTGCCCTTTCTTTAGGTTATTGTGCACTCCTTGTAGACATGGGAAAAAGCATCTATTTGGATACTTTTTACAGTAACACACGATCTGATTATAAGAATCACCCTACTCGGCAATGGTTGTGGGATATTGTGCTGAAGCCATACAGGGATGCAGGCTTTTTTAGCGATGTATACAACGGGTTGAAATCGCACGTTTTTGGTTTATCTACAGGTGCTAGGGGAGCTGTGGCTTTGGCACAAGACCATTATTTGACGGTAAATTTTGTTGCAGCCTTGAGCGGTGATTATAATCCGCTATTGGATACCACCGATGCTTTGATGATCAACGCCATGGGTAAATTTCATCAAAACCAGAAACGATGGGAATCGGGTTCTAACAATCTATTACAAAAAGGAGCTTTTTCTGGGTATTTTTTCATAGGACATGGGAAAAAGGATAAAGTAGTAAAGGTGCAGCATTCATTGGAGTTTGCTGATAGTTTGAAAATACAAAATTCAAAGGACCAAGGATGGCCTTTTTACACATATTTCCCTGAAGATTCAGGCCATGACTACATTTTTTGGAATGATGCGGGACTTAAAGCACTTAATCAGTTGAGGGTTCTATACCCATAATGGAAAGTTTGTCTGTATTAGAATCTTTATCTTTTTTACTGAAAATAGTGGCCACCATCATAAATACAGAGGTCATTAAGATGACTTGAGTAATTAAGGTTTGGTTTACAACCGAAATGGTTTGTCCGGCGGGAATGCTCACAAAAAGTAAAACGGTAATAAGTCCCCTAGGAGAAACATATGCGAGTGGGAAAATAGGTAATTTGAGAATGAGTAATTGTAAGATTCTCAAAAGAACAATCATTCCAAAGACTAAGGAAGAGAGTATAAAGGTATCTAAATCGAATAGGGTGTTAAGGTCAATGGTAAATCCAAAAATAAGGAAAAACGATACTCTTACAACAAATGTTAGCTCGGTAGTTATTTCATCAAAACGATGAATTTCTTTTGTTAAATGTGACGTGTCGAAGTTTTTGAACCATTTTATGGTGCTAATTTTTTCGATATTAGCAATAACAAGTCCAAATACCAGAATGAGAATCAAAGCAGGTAGGTGAAAGCCTTTTGCTAAAGCGTAGAGGAAGACAATCAGCGCGATGATGGGCATGAATTTAACTCGGTGCTTGAGTCGACTGATCATGAGAGTAAGCACTAAGGCTGCAATGAGTGAGAAAATGACACTAATACCAACTTCCCCTAGAAATAACAGTGTTGTCTTCCAGTTGATGATTTCATTGAGTGCAATAAAATTGAACAAAGTTACACCAACAATGTCTGAAAGACTGGATTCGAAGATGATGAATTCTTTGTCTTTCTTGCTGAGCATTTTTGCGGTGGGAATGGCAATGGCGCTGCTAATGATTGATAAAGGAATGGCGTTTAACAGACTGTCTTTAAGGGCAAATCCTTGAATAGTAAACCACGCTCCAAGGCTGATGCATAAAGTAATGATAGAAAGAAATGCGAGAAGAAATGTTTGGTTTAGAAGTGGGAGTTTTTCCTTGGTTAGCTTAAGTTCAAGGGTTCCTTCTAAAACAATGAGAATCAAACCCATGGTTCCGAGTTCTGGCAACACTGATGAGAAATCAGGTTTAACCCAATGCATGACATCAACCAATTTCTGTGAGAGCATTCCCAAAATCAGGAGAATGATGATGTTTGGAACACGGGTTTTGGGCGATATTATTTCAAATAAATATCCAATAAGAATCAGTGAAGTAAATACCAGCAGGAATGAAACATGCATACCCCGAAGTTAATATATTATTCGTGCATCACCGTGTTGGAATGCTAGAATTTCGCCATCTATCTCAAGAACAGCTCTTCCAGCATGGTCAACACCTTTGAACAAAGCTTGATGAACTTTGGGATTTGGCATGGATATTTGAACGTTGACGTTCTCTGAAAAACGCCATAGACATTGTTCAAAATATTGGTGAATTTTTTCTGTTTCTCGGGGGATGTTTAAAGCTCTTTCAAAAATAAATTCAGCTAAGGAATGGGCAAATTGATGGAGGTCTTCCAATTTGTAAGAATTTATTTGGTGGAGAGAGATCCTTTTTTCATCAATTTCTGAGTTATTGGGTGCCGATGGATTGATGTTGATGCCAATACCTAGAATAAATAATTTATCGTGGGTTTCGGAATGGATGTTTGTTGAAATTATTTCAGGGGCTTCTTGAAAGGGAATAACCTGCATGAGTAAACCAGCAAGTTTTTTATCTTGACAAAGCAAATCATTGGGCCATTTTATGAATAGGGGTTCTTCGCAATGTCGTTGCAAATAGGTGCAAATTAGAGTTGTGATATGCTTGTTGACGGCCACCCAGTCGAAGGTTTCGTGTTTTGAACTGATTTTAAATCCCAAGGAAATAGCCAAACCATCTTCGGGATTCATATCCCAAGAATTTGTGCCTTGGCCTTTACCATGGGTTTGATTGAAAGAGTAAATGCCATATTGATTTGAAGCAATTCCTTTTTGGAAAAACTGGATTAATTGGGTTTGAGTGGACTCAATTCTTGGGGCGTAATATAATTTTTCGAGGACTTCCAACGGGTTTGTGTTTATTTTGCACAAAATAACAGCAAATGAGCAAAATAAAAACGGTTGATTCAGAAGCGATGGCGGCGGTGGCGGTTCAAGGATTACAAGAGAAAAAAGGGTTAGACATAGTTACTATAGATTTAAGGGGATTGGGATCAGCATTTACTGATTTTTTTGTGATATGTCATGGTTCATCAAATAGGCAGATTGATGCTTTGGCTGATAGCGTGGAAGACGAGATGCGCAAGGTGTTGAATGAGCGCCCTACTCACAGAGAAGGTTCTGAGGTTGCAGAGTGGGTATTGTTGGATTATTACAACGTAGTGGTTCATATCTTCTCTAAGCCCAATCGTGATTTCTACGCGTTGGAAGAGCTTTGGGGAGATGGAATTGTGAAAAAGCACGATTAAAATAAAAATTTATTTGGGAAGTTGGAATTTCTTTGTATTTTTGCAGCCCCAAGTAGCACGGCCCGTTCGTCTATCGGTTAGGACACGTCCCTTTCACGGATGAAAGAGGGGTTCGATTCCCCTACGGGCTACGAATCGCGGGATGGAGCAGTGGTAGCTCGTCGGGCTCATAACCCGAAGGTCGCAGGTTCGAGTCCTGCTCCCGCTACTAAAGAAGAAAAGTCGTCAGTTATGGCGACTTTTTTTGTTTTACTTTTGTTCCAATGCAACTAATAACTACCCTCAAACTTATAGCGCGCAATATACTTAAGCCCCGACCTGATCTGAGAATTGGTTCATCTAAATCGAAATTGTGGCTAGGTATTGATAGTGCTGGATTTTTTGTGCATCTGCCCACCTTGAATAAAGATTCAGTGGTGTATTCTTTTGGGATAGGGGAGGATATTACTTTTGACCGCCATCTGATTGAGAAAACAGGGTGTAAAGTTTTTGCATTTGATCCAACACCCAAGTCAATCGAATGGTTGAGTACTCAGGTTTTACCGGATGGTTTTGTGGCTCACCCCGTAGGGATATCCCCCGAAACGGGAAAAATGAAATTTCGACTTCCGAAGAATAAAGATCATGTATCGGGAAGCCTTGAAAAAGCTGGGCATGTGAATGATAGTGATACGGTTGAGGTGGATGTTAAGCGCTTGTCTGACTTGATGCGCGATCTGGGGCACAGCCGAATTGATTTGTTGAAGATGGATATTGAGGGCAGCGAATACGGGGTGATAGATCAGATTTTGGACGAAAAAGTGGAAATTGGGCAACTGGTGGTTGAGGTTCATGAGAGATACTTGCCAGAAGGGAAAATGTTGACCGAGAAAATGGTGAAGAAGTTGCAAGAAAATGGATACCAATTGTTTGCAAAGAGTTTAAGTAGAGAAGAATTGTCGTTCATCAGAATGTAATCTTTCCTTTTTCTGAAGATTATTAAACGTTTATGACTTAGATTGCGTCTAAGGTTTAAACGCCGTAATCACATGAATCGCAGAGATTTCTTCCGTCCGAAAGCTTTGAATGATAAAGTTTTCGACCCTTTGTTGTCTTCAGGGGATGATGAATCCCAAGAATCGGGCAAAAAAATTACCCGTCGTACCAATACGGGTATTGGCAAGTATCAAGGCAGTTGGGGTAGGCCGGAGGTTTTGCATTTATTGCGAAGAACTCTATATGGAGCCACATTGAGTGAGGTTCAGCAATTTGAAAAGTTATCGCTTAGTCAAGCGGTTGACAAGCTACTTGATACAAGCAATTACACCTTCGAGCCACCGCTAAATAACTATGGACAAACCACACCAGATACGCAAGTATCTTACGGCAAAACTTGGGTGAATGCTCCATTTGATGCAAATTTAGAACCCCAGAGAAAGAACAGCGTAAAATCGTGGTTTTGGGCGCAAGCATTGCGAAATAACGGTACTTTGATGGAGAAAATGATGGTGTTTTGGCACAATCACTTACCCGTTCAAATGTTAGAAATACCTTCTGCTAATTGTTATTTCTATGTTAAAGTATTGAATGACTATGCATTGGGTAATTACAAAACACTGATAAAACAGATGACTTTAGATCCCGCAATGTTGTTTTATTTGAATGGTTATTTGAACACGAAAGATGCTCCTGATGAAAACTATTCCAGAGAATTGCAGGAGTTATTTACTTTGGGTAAGGGGCCGGAAAGTAAGTTTACGGAAGATGATGTCAAAGCTGCAGCGAGGGTTTTGACAGGATTTACCATCAATTTTACAACTACACCGTTTTCTACTATGTTTGTTTCTAAGAACCACGATACTGCAGATAAGCAGTTTTCTTCGTTTTATGCTAATACAGTAGTTAAAGGTAGAACCGGTGTTACAGCAGGACTTGGAGAATTAGATGATCTGTTGAACATGATTTTTTCTGTCAATGAAGTGTCGAAGTTCATTTGCAGGAGGCTGTATAAGTTCTTTATTTATTACAAAATTGACGCAGATGCAGAGACCAATGTAATTGAGCCATTGGCTAAGATTTTCAGAGACAATAACTACGAGATCAAGCCTGTTTTAAAGGCTTTATTGGAAAGTGAACATTTCTACGATAATTGGAACAGGGCATGTATGATTAAAGACCCATATTCACACATTGCTGGATTTATGCGTCAGTGGGAGTTGGCACTACCCGCGGCGAATGAATATCAAAAATTATACAAAGCCTATGGATTTGGGGCTGCTTACAACGCTATAACGCAAATGAATTTGGGTGATCCGCCGAGTGTTTCGGGGTGGGAGGCATGGTATCAAGTGCCTTTATTTCACAGAAGTTGGATAACTTCAGATTCCTTACCGAAGAGGAACGAGTTTCAAGATTATTTGTTGTGGATAGGGCATAAAGTGGAGGGATTTTCCATCAAGGTAGATGTATGGAAAGTGACCAAACAATTTAGCAAACCTAATTCACCAGATGACTTGATTTCGGAAGCCGTTGAATTTTTGTTGCCTATGTCTTTAGATTCAACTCAAATGGCCAGTTTGAAGGCTGTATTGCTTCCTGGAGGAATTCCAGATTACAATTGGACGGATGAGTATAATGCGGCCATCGATACGAGCTATCCCAATCATGCATCTGCATTGACCACTGCAACTTTGAAATTGCAGAGTCTGTATAAGGCAATTATGAACCTTTCAGAATATCAACTTTCCTAAATCTCATTAAACTCAAATGAAAAGAAGATCTTTTATCAAAGCAGCAGCAGCAAGCACTGTTCTGCCTGTATCGTTGAATGGAATGGGTTTACGTTCGTTTCAAGAATCTGCCTTGTTAGGGGCATTGGGAAAACGTTCTGCAAATGGGAAAGTGCTAGTATTGATTCAGTTGAACGGGGGAAATGACGGATTGAACACCATAATACCGTTAGACCAATATTCCAACTTGACCAAAGCACGGTCTAATGTTATCATGGATGAATCTAAGGTGATTAAAACTTGGGTTGATAAGGTTGGTTTGCACCCTGGATTGGCTGCTTTAAACAATAAATTATTTGCTGCAAAGAAGATGAGCATTGTTCAGTCTGTTGGATATCCGCAGCCCAATTTCTCGCATTTCCGTGCTACAGATATTTGGATGAGTGCATCAGATAGTAACACGGTGTTAACCACTGGGTGGATGGGCAGGTATTTAGATAAACAATACGCTGGTTTTCCTACGGGATATCCGAATGCGACGATGCCCGATCCTTTGGCTATTCAGATTGGACCTTTGGTATCGTTGAATTTCATGGGTTCTAATACGAACATGGGAATGGCCATTACTGATCCTAGCACCTTTTACAATTTGGTAGATAACAATGCTGGCAGCGTGCCAAATACGCCGGCAGGTGATGAATTGGCTTACATTCGATTGCTTGCTCAGCAAACCAATAAATACGCCACTGTAATTAAAGCAGCTGCGGCAAAAGGAACGAATAAGTCAACAATGTATCCTACCGGCACACGAATGAATTTAGGGGAGCAGTTGAAGATTGTGGCGAAGTTGATTTCCGGGGGATTAAAAACGCCTGTTTATATGGTGAGTTTGGGTGGATTTGATACTCACAGTGCCCAGGTAGATTCTGCAGATACCACCAAAGGTTCACACGCTGACTTAATGACGCATTTGAGTCAATCGATAGCGGCATTTCAAGATGATTTAGAGCTATTGGGAGTTAGTGATAAGGTTGCGGGGATGACATTTAGTGAATTTGGTAGACGAGTACAAAGCAATGCCAGCGTAGGAACCGATCATGGTGCTGCGGCTCCCTTGATGGTTTTTGGTGATGGAGTGCAGCCTGGGGTGATTGGAAATAATCCAAGTATTCCTAGTACTACCACGGTAAACGATAACGTACCCATGCAATTTGACTTTAGGCAAGTTTATGCCTCGGTGTTAAAAGATTGGTTTGAATTGAGTGCTTCAGAAGTTAAAGCCATTCTTGGAACAGACTTTAATACGTTGCCCATTTTCAAAAATAATTCGGCGAGCATAGAAGATTTCGCTGATTTTATGACTCAGATTTCCATTTCGAATGTGTACCCCAATCCTGCTGTTGATCATAGTATTGTGCAGTTTAGAACCGATGGGGGAGGTAAATTGAAGTTGAGGTTATTTGATCCTTTGGGTAATTTGGTTCAAGAGTATTTCGATGAAGATTTTTCGGTGGGTACACATGAATATACGGTTGACTTAAGAGGCTTGAAACCAGGGAATTATATTTTACAATTGAGGAGCAATGTGAAATCTCAGACGCAGGTTTTACAAAAACTTTGATCTTTTTTCGTAAAAAATGCAAAAAGGGTTTGAGGAATACAAAAACTAATGTATTTTTGCACCTCCAAAATTGTCCGATGGTGTAACTGGCAACACGTCTGATTTTGGTTCAGAAGAGTCTAGGTTCGAGCCCTAGTCGGACAACAACCAAAAAGATTTGATGATATCCGGGGCCAACCCGTGAGAAAGTAAAATCCATATTATGACATCACTTATACATCCTGTAAAGATTTTCGGCGGTTCTGCCTCTGAGTCATTAAACCAAGCTATTTGCGAATATTACGGTACCACTCCTGGAGAGTTGGCTATAAGTCGTTTTAGCGATGGTGAATTTCAGCCCAACTTTTTAGAAAGTGTTCGCGGTTGTGATGTGTTTATAGTTCAATCAACCTATCCGTCTACTGATAATTTGATGGAATTGTTGATGGCCATTGATGCTGCCAAGCGTGCGAGTGCTAACTACATCACTGCGGTAATTCCTTACTATGGATTTGCTCGTCAAGACCGTAAAGACAAACCCAGGGTATCTATTGCATCAAAGTTAGTAGCAGATTTGTTGAGTACTGCGGGTGCAAATCGTGTGATGACTATGGAATTGCATGCGCCACAAATACAAGGATTTTTCAATGTTCCTGTTGACCATTTGGAAGCATCCATTGTATTTGTTCCCTACATCAGAACATTAGATCAAGAGAATTTAGTTATTGCTGCACCAGACGTAGGAGCATCTAACCGTATTCGCGAGGTAGCCAAGGTAATGAATTTACCCATGGTAATTTGTGATAAAGAAAGAAAGCGCGCCAATGAAATTGCCAATATGACGGTTATTGGAGATGTTGAAGGCAAAGACGTGGTGTTGATTGATGATATTATTGATACAGGAGGGACTTTGTGCAAGGCAGCTTCTATGTTGATGGAAAAAGGGGCACGCACGGTAAGAGCCCTTTGCTGTCACCCAGTGTTGAGCGGAAAAGCGTACGAGAATATCGAAAATTCTCAGTTGACTGAATTAGTTGTAACCGATACCATTCCGTTGAAACGACATACAGATAAAATCAAAGTATTGTCGGTAGCTCCATTGTTCGCACATGCCATTAGAAATGTGCATGAACACGGAAGTATCAGTTCATTGTTCAAGCAAGTGTCTAACTCGCAAACGAGTTTAGATCTTAAACAAATCAAATAATTATTATTTAGAAATATGAAAACCATTTTATTAAAAGGAGAAATGCGCAGTGAAGTAGGATCACGCACTGCGAAAGAATTGAGAAAAGAAGGTAAAGTACCTTGCGTTATGTATTCAGATGGTAAGCCAGGTGTGCACTTTGCTATTTATCAAGCAGATTTCAAGAACTTAGTTTATACTCACAACGTTTACAAAGTAAAATTAGATTTAGATGGTGCTATGCACAGCGCAATTTTGCAAGATATGCAGTTCCACCCAGTGTCTGAAGCAATCATCCATGCAGATTTCATGGAAGTGGCTGAAGGTAAAAAAGTGATCATGGATATCCCAGTAAACGTAGTAGGTAACTCTCCAGGGGTTCGTGCGGGTGGTAAATTGGTTAAGAAAATCAACCGTTTGAAAGTTCGTGGTTTGTTGGCTGATATGCCTGATTATATTGATGTAAGCATTGATACTTTGGAGATTGGTCAAAGTGCTAAAGTTAAAGATGTAACAGCAGAAAAGATTGAGATTTTGGATGCACCGGCAAACGCAATTTTGTCAGTGAAGACTACTCGTGCTTTGATGCAAGCTGCTGCAGAAGAGAAAACTGCTACAGGAAAGAAAAAGTAATCAACTTAGTTGAAATATTTAAGAAAGGCCGCCTAGAGCGGCCTTTTCTTTTTTCCACTGTTTAAGTCCAAAGTAAGCCAATCCAATAAAAATAAAATATAAACCAGCAGTAATTATCTGATCTCCGAGATAGAACATGGGTACGTAAATAATGTCTGCTAAGATCCAAAGATACCAGTGTTCAATCCACCGTTTCGCTTGCATGTATAATGCTGTTATACTTAAGACGGTCAGAAAAACATCTACTATGGGAAAGCGGGCGTCTTTAAAATAATGGGTGTAGATTGAGTACCAGAGTAAATATCCCAAGAAAAAAAAGAACCCCAAATAAAGGGCTGATTTGAGCGGAATGTGGTTGATGTTTTGGTTGGATTTCTGGGGATTTAAATTTGACCAATACCACCAACCGTAGGTTTGAAAGGCAAAGAAGGCGGCTTGAAGGTAAGATTCGGAGTAAAATCGATTGGAAAAGAATACATAAGCGTAAACTATTGACGCTAACATACTGATGGGCCAATTGAGAATTTTATTCTTTGCGGCCAGCCATACGCACCAAAGCGACAGGGCTGCGGCCACCCATTCAAAAATCTTCAACGATTCATTCATAATGTTTGTGCGAATTTATTGCGCTCCCAACCATTCTTCGTTAAATTTGTTACAATTTAAATACTAAAATTATGTTCGAATTACCAAAACTCCCTTACGATTTAACTGCGTTAGAACCGCACATCGATGCAAAGACCATGGAAATTCACCACGGAAAGCACCATCAGGCTTATATCAACAATTTAAATGCTGCCATTGAAGGCACTGATTTGTCGGGAAAGTCTATCGAGGCTATTATGGCTGAAATTTCTAAGCACAGTATGGCTGTTAGAAATAACGGTGGTGGACATTACAACCACTCTTTGTTTTGGACCATTTTAGGTGCAAACGCTGGTGGAGCTCCAACCGGTAAATTGATGGATGCTATTACCTCTGCATTTGGAAGTTTCGATGCATTTAAAGATCAGTTTGCTAAAGCGGGTGCAACTCGTTTTGGAAGCGGATGGGCTTGGTTAGTGGTTCATGAAGGCCGATTGGTGGTGACTTCTACTCCCAATCAAGACAATCCTTTGATGGATGTTGCTGAAGTTAAAGGTACTCCTATTCTAGGTCTAGATGTTTGGGAACATGCATATTACCTGCATTACCAAAATCGCAGACCTGACTATATTTCTGCATTTTGGAATGTAGTTAATTGGAACAAAGTATCTGAGTTGTTTGAAGCAGCAACCAAGTAATTATATGACGGCACTGAAAAATTCTACTTTTTCAGTGGTGTGACTCTGAACCGCTTGGGCCCGCATGAGATCTACAATGATTCTGCCGGCCCGGCGTTTTCCGAGATTGAATTTTGCGCAAATTTCTTTGAGAGTGGGTTTTTCGCTCTGCGCAATAAACTTGAGAATTTCCCTTTCTAGAGAACCTATGGCTAATTTTAGTGGCTTATCTTGGGTTCTCATAAAATCTACGGTAGTTTTAGACGCTAAGATGCAATGGTCGTTGACGCGGAGGTAAACCCACCATCTATCGTCATCTCCGTGAGCGTAATAAGGTTTTTCTTTTCCTTCGGGGACATGAACTTTTAGTACCAATTTGCCTTCCACCAAGTGTTCTTCAACGGTGTATTTTACTTCTGGTTTGCAATGAAATGCTGAGGCCAAATCGAGCATATGGAGCTCATCTTCTGATTTAACTCCTGCTATGCTGCCGTTATCTCTGACCCCAACGAGTAGAATGCCACCAATGGTGTTTGCAAAACTCACCATGGATTTGGCAATTTTTCGGGGATCATTGATGACTTGTTTAAAGTCAAGTGAAACTCCCTCGCCCTTCTCTATTAAGGACTTTATGGGGTTCATTTTTCAGGGATGTAGTGTAGATGACTGAAGTTGTCTATATCAAATACTTCATTGGCCGTATCTTGAAGGTTTTCGGCTGTAATTTTTTCTATAGCTTGGATGGTTTCTTTCATGGTTCGGGCTTTGCCGAATTTTAAAATTCCTTTCCCCAAGTGCACCAAAAGGCCGCTTCTGGTTTCATTGGCAATAACTAATTGTCCTGTAAGTTGATTTTTTGCCTGACTGAGTTGAAGTTTGCCTAATTTTTGGTCTTTGAGTTTTTTTAATTCCTTTTGAATGAGATCGATAGACTTATTCAAGTATTTTTCTTCGCAACTCAAATAGCAGTGAAACAGTCCGCTATCACTAAAGGCTTGATAACCGCTTTCAATGTGATAGGTGTAACCGTATTTTTCTCTGATTGCAAGATTTAAACGGCTATTCATGCCTGGTCCACCCAAGAGGTTATTAAGAAGCAATAATTCAAATCTTTTTGGATGTGTTTCTTCGTAGGTTGGGATGCCCATGATGCCGTATGCTTGAGAAAAATCAGAGACTTTTCTATTATGAAATGGTTTGTAGCTGGGGGTTGGTCCGTAGTCTTTAGTTATTGGTCTTTGGTCTTTGGGGGTTGGTCTTTGGTCTTTAGGGGTTGGTCTTTGGTCTTTGGGGGTTGGTCTTTGGTCTTTAGCTATTGGTCTTTGGTCTTTGGGGGTTGGGGAATGGGGGTTGTAGTATTTGTTGATGGTGTCTAGGACGCGATCTGTAGAGAGATTTCCAACCACTACAAAAACCATATTTGAGGGATGGTAATTTGCTGAGATAAAGTTTTGGATAGAAGATTTTGAGATTTGATCAACTGAATCCGCCGTACCTAGAATGTTATGAGCAAGTGGATGATTGCCGTAAATAAGTTCTTGAAACTCGTCGTAGATATTTTCTTCGGGAGTGTCAAGATACATGTTGATTTCATCTTTTATGACAATCTTCTCTTTAATGATTTCTTGTTCAGGAAAAGTAGAGTTGAAAGTGATATCGCAGAGAATGTCAACCGCTCTTGTGAAGTGCTTTTTTTGAACGGTTGCATACAATGTAGTAATTTCTTTTGTGGTGAAAGCGTTTAGTTCGCCGCCAACAACCTCTAGGTGATTGAGTACATGAATGGTTTTTCTTCGGTGAGTTCCTTTGAAAAACATGTGCTCCAAGAAGTGTGCTACCCCTGGAATTTCGCCGTCGTTTCTGCTGCCTGCGAGAATCACAAACCCACAATGTACCAATAATGTGGATGGTGTTTTAAGGTGAGCAACCCTAAGTCCGTTGTTTAAGGTGTACAACTGATATTCTGAACTGCTCATATTCTGCAAATTTACTTTAGGTATTCCGTATTTTTGTAGTAAAGATGAGATTAGATACCACCGCTGATTTAGTAGACAAGATAAAATCAGGCGAATACAAACGTTTTTTTATCACCACCCATCACAAACCTGATGGTGATGCAATGGGTTCAACTTTAGGATTATGGCACGTACTTAAGAACTTCTCAGATCAAGTAACAGTAGTTACTCCCACAGATTATTCAGCAGATCTGAATTGGCTTCCAGGAAATGAACATGTTGTTAATTTTGAGGAAGAATTTAGCAAGGTGGTAACTTTGTTGGAAGAAGCAGATGTGGTTTTTTGTTTAGATTTTAATAGGCTAAGTCGCATCAATCAGCTGGGTGAATTGGTGAAAAATTCTGGAAAACCTGCAGTGATGATTGATCATCATTTGGAGCCAGAAGATTTTTACACCTATGCATTCTGGACTCCTCAAGCAAGCAGTACCTGTGAATTGATCTTTGAGTGGAGTATTTCAAATTTTGGTAAGGAATATATATCAAAAGACTGCGTTAACTGTTTATATACTGGCTTGATGACTGATACGGGAAACTTCCAGTACAACAACACCAAACCGCATACACATAGAGTGGCTGCAGATATGATGGAGTTGGGAGCAGAACATATTGCCATTCATGAAAGAATTTACGATGTGTTTTCGCCTACTCGCAGCCGGTTGTTCGGGTATTGTTTATATAAGAAGTTAGAAATCATAGAAGATTGCAGAACTGCCTTAATATACTTGAAT
Source organism: uncultured Rhizobium sp. (assembly GCA_964527775.1). Lineage (GTDB taxonomy): Bacteria > Bacteroidota > Bacteroidia > NS11-12g > UBA955 > VMCP01. The sequence continues at coordinate 32,057 of CAZGQS010000012.1, forward strand.
AAAGAGGAACTTGAAGAATTTCAAGTGGTTACTGGAGATACAGAAGGAATTGTCAATCTAGGTTTGGGTATAAAGGGAATTGTGTTCAGTGTTTTGATTATTGACAGAACCGAACGAGTAAAAATGAGTTTCCGAAGCAAAGGGAACTTTGCCGCAAATGAATTTGCAGGTAACTATTTTTCAGGCGGAGGTCATAAAAACGCCGCAGGTGGACAAAGCGAAGATAGTTTGGAAGCGACCGTTGATAAATTTCGAAGAGAGCTAGTTAAGTACAAAGAAGAATTACAATCAATCTAAAAAATGAAAAACAGTAAATTAATCATAATTATGGGCCTATTAGCGGTCCTTTCTGGTGGATTTTGGGTATATCGTACCTATTTCCAATATAAAACTACTGAAACGGGGCTAAAGTATAGGTTTTTAAAAGGGAAGGAATTGGGAATGGTATTAACAGGGAACAATTGGTGTCTCATCAATTACATGATTTTGGGTCCCACAGGAGACACCATTCAGACTTCATACGGCAGTGATACTTTGGTTGAAGTTCCATATCCAACAACCTATACAAATGAATTAACCGAGGCATTGCAGATGGCCGCTCAGGGTAGTAGAGTGGAGCTGTTGGTATCGACAGACAGTCTTAAAAAGAAGAATTCGAGCCATTATAAAATCCAATTATTGCCTGAGGGTGAGATGGCAAAGGTGATTTTTGATGTAGAAAGAATCTTAGGCGCACAAGACTATTATAAATATCTGGCTGATAAGTCGTTTAAACATACCATGCGTGAAAATAAAGCCATTGATGAATACTGCGCTAAATCAAAAGGCAATCGCTGGTATTTGGATACTTACGCCATGGTAAAATACAGATCTCTAGGTTCAGATTCCTTTTTATCAAAAACTAGTAACCTTTTACAAAATGCGGCTTACCATAAAGGTGCCGAACAAGTGGAGTTTGATGTAGTAGTTCAAAGACTTAATGGAGATTTAATCTTTGACAGTAGATTGGAGAATCGCAAGTACAAGACTGATGTAAACGGCATGATCAATCCTATCATTGCCTTGAATAGACTTCCATTTTATGTTCCAACAGGTGCAACCATGGAATTTGTCATTACATCGGATATGGGTTTTGGTTCAGCGGGCAGAATCGGTGTTCCTGCTTATTCTCCCCTATATTTGAAGATTTATAACGTAAAGCCCATCCAATAAAACCCCATTCATGAAAAAGACCATTGTTATTACAGGAGGAGCCGGATTTATCGGTTCTCATGTTGTTCGCAGATTTGTAAATAAGTACCCCGAATATCACATCATCAACTTAGATGCTTTGACTTATGCGGGGAATTTGGAGAATTTGCATGACGTTGAAGGGGCAGAAAATTATGAATTCATGAAGGCAGATATCACCAATATATCTGATATTGAGGCCTTGTTTAAAAGTCGTAATATACATTCAGTTATCCATCTAGCGGCAGAAAGTCACGTTGATAGAAGTATTTCAAACCCAATTGATTTTGTGATGACCAATGTTGTAGGAACAGTAGTTTTAATGAATGCTTACAAAGCTTATGGTGACACACAAAACGGCCGATTTTATCATGTAAGCACTGATGAGGTTTATGGTACCTTGGGCGATGAAGGTAAATTTACTGAAACCACCCCTTATTCACCCAATTCACCTTACAGTGCCAGTAAGGCCAGTTCAGATCACTTTGTAAGAGCATATCACGAAACGTTTAAATTGCCTGTAGTGATTAGCAATTGTTCGAATAACTATGGCAGTCATCAGTTTCCGGAAAAATTGATTCCTTTGATGATTCACAACATTAAGAATGAGAAGGCGCTCCCCGTTTACGGAAAAGGTGAAAACATCAGAGATTGGTTATGGGTAGAAGATCATGCATCGGCAATTGACGCAGTATTCCACAAGGGTAGGAATGGTGAAACTTACAATATTGGGGGAAATAACGAGTGGAAAAACATTGATTTGGTTCACAAGCTTTGTGAAATTATGGATGCCAAATTAGGTCGGGCTGAAGGTGAATCTGCTAAACTGATTACCTATGTAACTGATAGAGCGGGACATGATTTTAGATATGCCATTGATGCTAGCAAAATTGAAGCAGAATTGGGTTGGAAACCGTCTGTGAATTTTGCTGAAGGTTTTGAAAAGACCATTGACTGGTATTTGTCAAACGATGAGTGGCTTTCGAATGTTACCAGCGGTAATTATCAATCGTATTACGAAAATTTATACTCAAATCGTTGATTATGAGCTCGGTTTCTTTATATAACACGCTCAATAGGAAAACCGAAACCTTTGAATCTATTGTACCTGGCAGAATAGGTATGTATGTGTGTGGACCTACGGTTTATGGTCCTCCGCATCTAGGACACGTGAGAGGTCCCATTGTATTCGATGTATTGAGAAGGTTTCTTATTTCTAAGGGATATCAAATACGGTTTGTACGCAATATTACTGATGTAGGACACTTGGTTGGCGATGCAGATGAGGGAGAAGACAAGCTTCAGAAACAAGCGCGTTTAGAACAAGTTGAGCCCATGGAAGTGGCCCAGACCTATGCTGATTCGTACAATTGGGTGATGGATCAAATGAATGTCATGCGACCCAGTATTGAACCTAGGGCAAGCGGACATATCATTGAGCAAATTGAAATGATTTCTTCCATCATCGAAAAAGGCTTAGCTTATGAAGTAAATGGTTCTGTGTACTTTGATGTTACTGCCTACAGCAAGATTGAGAATTATGGCGAATTGAGTGGTCGTGTTTTGGATGATTTGGTGGCGGGTGCAGGAAATCAAAGCAGGGAATTAGAAGGACAAGGTGAAAAACGAAGCTCGCATGACTTTGCATTATGGAAAAAGGCTTCGCCTGAGCATATCATGCAATGGTCTTCTCCTTGGGGAAAAGGGTTTCCGGGTTGGCACATTGAGTGCAGCGCTATGTCGGCTAAATATTTGGGTGAAGAATTTGATATTCACGGTGGTGGAATGGACTTATTATTTCCCCATCATGAGTGCGAAATTGCTCAAAGCAAGGCTGCACATAATCATGCCCCTGCTAAATATTGGGTTCATCACAACATGATCACCATTAACGGTCAGAAAATGGCCAAAAGTTTGAACAACGGCATACAAGTGATGCAGTTGTTTTCAGGCGATCATCATTTATTGACCCGCGGTTTCGGAGCTGATGTTTTGAGGTTTTTTGTGCTTCAAGCGCATTACCGTAGCACATTAGATTTTAGCGAAGAGGCCTTGATTGCTTCCGAAAAGGGATTGCAAAGACTTTATGCCGCTGAGAAATTATTGTCTGGATTAAAGGTTTCAGATAGCAGTACGGTAGAATTTTCTGATTTGCGAGTAGCTATTGAAACGGCTTTGTCTGATGATTTAAATACGCCCATTGCCATCGCGCAATTGTTTGAATTGGCTCGTAGAATTAACTTGGTTAACGATGGAAAAGAGTCCATTGATTCATCTAATTTGTTGATAGCAAAGGAGTTATTTGATCACATTTTTCATGAGATACTGGGAATTAAGGCTGCTTTAGAGGAAAATTCGGGAGTTTTGGATGGAGTGGTTGATCTATTGATTCAACTTCGGGCGCAAGCGAAAACAGATAAGAATTATGCTTTGAGCGATCAGATTCGAAATGAATTAAAGTTGCGTGGAATTGAGTTAATGGATTCCAAAGAGGGAACCAACTGGAAGTTGTCTTAGTCTTTTTTTCTTGGAAATTATGCCTGGAAAGTTCACCTTTTACAGCCAAAATATAGATGATCAATTCATTGTTTTAGACGAAGCAGAAGCTCGACATGCTGTTCAAGTTTTGCGATTTCAGGTAGGTGATCAGATTGAAGTTTCTGACGGTTTGGGTAAGAAATACGAAGCTCGCATTTTAGAGATTCAGAAACGTTCATTAAAGGCAGAAATACTGAGCTTCAGTGATTACAAGAGATCTCGGGTTCATTTGGCCATTGGTATTTTAAAAAACTCTGACCGAATGGAGTGGTTGATAGAAAAATGCACTGAATTGGGCTGCGCTTCTATTGGATTTCTGGAAACCAAAAACTCGGAGAGATCTAAGGTGAATTTAGATCGGCTTCACAAAACTGCTATTTCTGCCATGAAACAATCGCACGGTGCCTGGATTCCAAAAATTGATTTGATAGATTGGCGTTCTCTGTTTTCTGGGGATGTTTTTTCGGGGGACTTTAATTCAAGATACATTGCTTATTGTGATTTAGAAGACGGAATTTCAGTTAAAGATCATCCACACGCGTTGTTTGATCAAAAGGGTGAGGTTTTGATTTGCATTGGACCAGAGGGAGATTTTACTGCGGATGAATTTAAACAGGCTATAAATCAAGGCTTTCGTTCATTATCATTGGGCGATAGTATATTGCGGGCTGAAACGGCAGCAATCACGGCATGTGCATGGGCTAACTGGGTATAAACGTTTATAATCGATTATAAACGTTTGATTTACGGATACTAATTTGGAGGTTATAGATTTTTGTGTTGTTAATATTAAACAACATGAAAAATTTATTGAATTCTGTCCGTTTGTACGGCAACGTAGGAAAGGACCCCGTAATCACAATTTTTGAAAACGGTGGAAAAGTGGCTCGATGGTCTATGGCCACAAATGAGAAGTTAAAAAATGCCAAGGGTGAGGTATTTGACGAGGTGATGTGGCATCAACTGGTGGCTTGGGGCAATGCAGCAACGTTAGTTGAGTCTTTTGTCAAGAAAGGATCTAGAATTGCTGTAGAAGGGAAATTAACTCATCGAAGATTTACCAATAGAGATGGGGTTGAGAAAGAAGTTTCAGAGATTTTAGTGAAGGACTTGTTGCTTCTAGAAAAAAGACAACCGCAGAATCAAGAGGCGGATGAAATAGAAGAAGCAGTTCCGTTTTAATTTTTTTAATTAGTCATCAAGAAGGGCTGCCATGTGCGGCCTTTTTTGCGTTTTATGCAAATTATATGATGGTTTTGTTTGGTGTCAATTTAGGGGAGTTACAAGGTGCACTTGTTTCCGTTATATGGAAAAGAAATACTGTTTAGAATGTGAAGAGGCGTTGAAGGGCAGAATTGACAAGAAATTCTGTTCAGACAATTGTAGGTCAGCGTTTCACAATAGGGAAGGAGGAAAAATATCTCCAATGGTTAAGGTGATTGACCATCAATTGAAAAAGAATAGAGAGATTTTGCGGCAGCTATTCAGTCAAATTGGTACTGCTCGAGATGAGCATGAGTTAATTGTTTCTTCAGAGCAAATACGTATTTACGGTTTTGTTTTTGATTTTTATACACATAGGAGGGTCTTAGACGGGGGTGAATACCTTTTTTGCTATGACTACGGATACAATAAAGTAGACGAAGAACGCATTCATTTGATTAAACATGACTTATTAAATCGAGGTGTGGATAATATTGCGTAAATTTGCGGTTCCATTCGTTGGCCATGAGAGAAAATAATGACAAGAGTAAAAAATTTACTCTAAAAGACCGCAAGCCTGTATCCCAAAATCATGGCGACAATTCACCGAGACCAGAAAGAACCGAACGTCCTACAGTAGATCGTTCTTCTGATAGCGGATTTAAAAGTGAAAGACGCAGCGAAGGCGGCTTCGGCAGTGATCGCAGATCAGATGATAGACGCGGTGGTAATAGCAGCGGAGGAGGATTTAATAGAGAAAGACGCAGCGAAGGCGGCGGCTTCAATAGAGAAAAGCGCAGCGAAGGCGGCTTCGGCAGTGATCGCAGATCAGATGATAGACGCGGTGGTA
>CAZGQS010000012.1:37977-38049 GCA_964527775.1 uncultured Rhizobium sp.
GCTTCAATAGAGAAAAGCGCAGCGAAGGCGGCTTCGGCAGTGATCGCAGATCAGAAGATAGACGCGGTGGTA
>CAZGQS010000012.1:38277-67576 GCA_964527775.1 uncultured Rhizobium sp.
GCAGATCAGAAGATAGACGCGGTGGTAGCAACAGCGGAGGAGGATTCAATAGAGAGAGACGCAGCGAAGGCGGCGGATTCAATAGAGAGAGACGCAGCGAAGGCGGCTTTGGTAGTGATCGCAGATCAGAAGATAGACGCGGTGGTAGCAACAGCGGAGGAGGATTCAATAGAGAAAGACGCAGCGAAGGCGGCGGATTCAACAGAGAGAGACGCAGCGAAGGTGGCTTTGGAAGAGATCGCAGATCAGACGACAGAAGCAGCGGTAGTAGCAGCGGCGGTTTCAACAGAGAGAGACGCAGCGAAGGCGGAGGGTTTAACAGAGAAAAGCGCAGCGAAGGCGGCTTTGGAAGAGATCGTAGATCAGATGACAGAAGCAGCGGTAGTAGCAGCGGCGGATTCAATAGAGAGAGACGCAGCGAAGGCGGCTTTGGAAGAGATCGCAGATCAGACGACAGAAGCAGCGGTAGTAGCAGCGGCGGTTTCAACAGAGAGAGACGCAGCGAAGGCGGAGGGTTTAACAGAGAAAAGCGCAGCGAAGGCGGCTTTGGAAGAGATCGTAGATCAGATGACAGAAGCAGCGGTAGTAGCAGCGGCGGATTCAACAGAGAAAGACGCAGCGAAGGTGGGTTTGATAGAGGTGATAGAAGAGAAAAACCTGAATCCTTCAGAGAAGAAAAACCTGCAAAAATTAAACGAATAAAGAGAGAGAGAACAGAATCAAAGGAAACTCGTTCTGGATTTGGATACAAGGGCAGTAACAGAGATTTTGAGAAAGCGGGATCTCATCTTCAAAAAGGCAGTGAACTTTTGAATACAGATATTCGCTTAAATCGTTACATTTCTAATAGTGGATTGTGCAGTCGCAGAGAAGCTGACCAAATGATTTTGGAAGGTTTGGTGATGGTGAACGGTAATATTATTAATGAATTGGGAACTAAGGTGAGTAAGAAAGATGTGGTTAAGGTAGACGGCAAGAGAATCATGCCCGAGAAACCTATCTACATTTTGCTTAATAAACCAAAGGGATATATTACCACAACTGAAGATCCTGAGGGTAGAAAGACCGTCATGGATTTGATTGATTTGCCCGGAAAAGAGAGAATTTATCCAGTGGGTAGGTTAGATAGAAATACTACAGGTGTTTTATTGTTGACCAATGACGGCGAATTTTCACAGAAGTTAACGCACCCTAGTTTTCAGATTAAGAAAATATATAGAGCAAAGCTTGATAGAAAACCATCAAAAGAACACATGTTAGCATGGGTTGAGGGAGTTGAGCTTGAAGATGGAATCATGACGTTTGAACAAGTTGGTTTTGTTGATGAAAACGATCAAACCATTCTTGGATTGGAAGTGCATTCTGGTAGAAATAGAGTTGTTAGAAGAATGTTTGAACACTTCAAGTATGAAGTTGAGGCATTAGATCGCGTTTTGATGGGTGAGTTTGATAAAATAAAATTGGGTAGAGGTAAGTGGAGATTGCTCAATGATAAGGAAACTGGTTATATTGAGAGATTGAAGCGCACGAAACCAAAAGCACCACCAACTGATTTAAAATCTGACCCTACTTCTTTAGATTTAAGTGATGAAGAGTGGGATGATATGATGAACGAGGAGTAAATTTGCTCCGTGAACGTTTTATTATTAGGTTCTGGCGGAAGAGAGCATGCATTTGCTCACTTTATTTCTAAAAGCAAGAAATTAACAAAGTTATTTATTGCTCCTGGCAATGCAGGTACACAACTTGTAGGGGAAAATGTGGTTTTGAATCCTCTAGACTTTCAGTCGGTTTGGTCGTTTATTGTAGATCATCAAATTGAATTGGTTGTTCCTGGAAATGAAGATCCACTTGTGGCAGGAGTTACTGATTTTATAGAAACACAGAACATTCAGTTTGGAACTTCGGTATTGGTTGCTGGTCCTAGCAAATATGCATCTCAATTGGAGGGAAGTAAGAGTTTTTCGAAAGTTTTGATGTTAGAAGCGGGAATTCCAACTGCGAGATTCAAAACCATTGCCAATGAGAATTTTCAAGAGGGACTGGATTTTTTAGATGAACTTGAACCTCCGTATGTACTGAAGGCTGATGGATTAGCAGCTGGAAAGGGAGTTCTAATTACTCACAACAAAACCGAAGCTCAGACAATCCTTGCAGATATGATCAAAGGGGAAATGTTTGGCGCAGCATCAAGCACGGTAGTTATTGAGGAGTTTCTACAGGGAATTGAAATTTCAGTTTTTGTGGTTTCGGATGGAAGTAATTACCAAATTTTGGGATCGGCGAAAGATTATAAACGAATTTTTGACGGAGATCAAGGCCCAAATACAGGCGGAATGGGGGCTATCAGCCCAGTTCCATTTGCTGATCAGGAGTTCATGGATAAAGTGAAAACTCAAATTGTGGAACCTACACTCAAAACATTGCAAAATAGAGGGTATGATTATCGTGGGTTCTTATTTTTGGGATTGATGAATCACAACGGAGATCCCAAGGTCATTGAGTACAATGTGCGCATGGGCGACCCTGAAACCGAGGCAATTTTCCCTCGATTGAAAACAGATATGTTAGATCTATTGCTGGGAATTGGCAAAAAGAACATTTCTGATGTTGAATTTAATTTAGATGAAAGAACAGCGGCCACCGTTTTTTTGGTTTCAGAGGGTTATCCCGGTGCTATTGAAAAAGGTCGCCCCATTTCCGGTTTAGATACGATCACGAATGACCATAGCTTTATTTTTCATGCAGGTACAGCCATAAAGGATGGTACAGTTGTAACCAATGGGGGTCGGGTGATTGCAATCACATCTTTGAGCACAAATATTGAAAATGCAGTAGATGCTTCTATGAAGTTGGCCAATCAAATTGATTTTCAAGGTAAATTTTATCGAAAAGATATAGGTCAAGATCTTATTTCACTTCAGAAGTAGTTAACTTCGGACATCACAAAGAATACCATGAATACAGAAAGGTCAGCAATTAATAACAGAGCCAGACGAATTTTTGGTTGGAGATTGTATTTGAATTTATTCCTTAGGGGACTATTGGTGGTTCTACCTATAGCATTGACGGTTGGAATTTTGGTTTGGATGCTTGGATTGCTGGGTAGCATCTTGCATTTAGACAACTTGAGTTTCGGTGCTATGTTGCTTTATGTTGCATTGGGTATTGTGGCAATTACTCTGATTGGTAAAATAACTGAAGGGGTTGTTGCGCAACAATTTTTAGCCTTTTTGGAGGGAATTATTGAGAAAGCACCTGGTTTGAGTTGGATTTTTGGGACAACCAAGGATTTAACCAATGCTTTTGTGGGTGATGAAAAAAAATTCACTAAGCCAGTAAAGGTGAGAAGCACCGAATATACTTGGAGAATTGGATTTTTAACGGAGGAAGATTGTTCTGAAATTGGCATGCCTGATCATTGTGTGGTTTATTTGCCCATGAGCTATGCTATTACAGGTCAAATAATTGTGGTAAAAAAGACCGATGTTGAAAGAATTGATGCTGACGCTGGTACTGTGATGAAGTTTATTCTCAGCGGTGGAGTTACAGAAATCAAATAGTTCAATTTACTGAACATATATTTCTTGGGGATAATTTTTCAGAGTTTCATTCGTTAATACCAACAAACGAACATTAATTCGCATATATGTTAAACTTGGGAATTCTACTTCAGGCCGGTGCAGCAGCTGTGGCTGATACAACCGCAGTAGCCGCTGCAAATGGTGAACACGTTTCGGCACCTGTTTTAGAGATCATGATCAAAGGAGGTTTTGTAATGGCTCTCTTGGCATTGTGTCTCCTTTTTGCCTTTTATGTTATAGTTGAACGTTGGATTTATTTGAATAATCGAGCGAAACTCGATGATAACTTGATCAATGTGATCAAAGATAATTTGAAAGAAAACAGACCCGATGCCGCTTTAGCTTATTGCGATCGTACTCCTACGGCTCAGGCTCAAGTTATTGCAACTGGTTTGCGATTCTTAGGTAGCAACATGCGTGAAATTGAGAGTGCGATGGAAACAAAAGCACAAGTTGAATTGAGCGCGATGGAAAGTAATTTGAATTATTTGAGTTTGATTTCGCGTGTAGCGCCAATGTTGGGGTTTGTAGGAACCATTTGGGGTGTAATTAACATCTTTTACAGTATTTCTCAAACCAATGATTTAAGTATTGGAGCTATCTCTGGAGGTTTATATACCAAAATGGTAGCGAGTTTCGCTGGACTTTTAGTTGGTATTATTGCTTTCTTGGGATACCAACTATTTATTCAAAGAGTTGATCGCTTTTCCGAAAGACTTCAAGAACAATCCTTGAAATTGATGGAAATTTTGGTAAAATCTAACATTTAATCTCATGAAACTGCGCAGAAGAGCTCGTGAAGAAGCAGAAGTAGAATCGTCGTCGTTAAACGACATTATGTTCTTCTTGCTGTTGTTCTTCCTGATAGCAAGCACATTGGCAAATCCCAATGTGATTAAGATCATGCTTCCCAAAGCAAAAACCACTTCTACCGTTCAAACAAAACCGTTTGTATTGACCGTCAAGTTTGATGAAAGCGATGTAAATCACGAGCAAATTCTTTATTTCATTGACCAAGATAAAACACCGGTTGGATTAGCAGAATTAGAAAAAAGATTGATCAAAGCTAGAGACGAGTTCAATGATCCTGAAAATCCTGATAACCGTTTAAATGTAGTTTTAAGATTGGATCGAAATCTTACCGTACAAGAAATGGTTGATGTTATGGAAGTAGGAGCGAATTTGGGTATTCGTATGGTTCTTGCAACCGACAAATCTCGCAAATAATCTTTTCATGATGCCTGCTGCCATCGCCTATTTGAAACGGGGGTTGATTTGCAGTTTATTGTTTTTTAGTATTGGAAACGTTGGCTCTCAAGGGCTTTCTCAAAAATCTGAGCTAATTTCAAATAGCCCTTCAAATCCCTTCCACTTGGGAGAGAGAATGAGGAAAATTGAGGTTCAGCAAGGCTTTTTATTCCCTCATCATGCAGATATGAGTCATATGTACTCTGGTTATCAGAGTGTAGAGTACAAGCAATTAAGGACCTTGAAGGGATTTACGCATACCATTGGCAAACCGGTTAAAATGGGTTTGGACGTTGGTTATTATCACTTTAATAGTGAGTATATGGGACAGGGTTTGGCAGCAGGTCTGGCCTTTGCTTTCCCTTTGAATAATTACAGCACCAAGTATTATTCCAATTTTGGCTTTATTTATGGTTTGGGATACATTTCAAGGCCGTTTGATGTTCAAAAAAACCCAATGAACAGGGCTATTGGTAGTTACTTTAATGGCTATGCACAATTATCATTGGAAGGAGGAATAAAAATTAATGACTATTGGTCTTTTGGAGCAAGACTGGGTATGTCTCATTTCTCTAACGGAAATGCCAAAGCTCCTAATTTGGGAGTCAATTTGCCCTTCGTTTCTATATCGGCGAACAAGTCAATTTTGTTTTGGGGACATAGAGTGGAGAGTGGAGAGGGGAGAGTAAAGAGGGGCGAGTGGTTTGTTTCTTCAAGGGTTGGATATAAAAGTGTAGATGTAGATGATGACCGGAAAATGGGAGTTTTTGTGGTTGAGGGAGGATATTCAATTGGAGTCAAACAGCATGTTTGGAAAGGGTCAGTGTCCGTGCATACAGATCCAATTTATAGGTTTGAAAAGTTCCAACAAATGGAGGCATTTTCATTGGCTAATAGTGTTGAGGGTGCCGCCGCGGTTGGGTATGAAAAGATATTTGATGATTGGAAGCTTTGCGTAGATGCTGGAGTTTATTTATTTACTCCCGCTAAGGGTTATAAAACGGCTTATTTTGAACGTTTGGGAATATCTAGAAGGTTATCTGAGCATTGGGAGGCGATGGTCAAGCTTAGGGCAAATAAGGCCGTTGCTGATGTAGTTGAATGGGGACTTGTTTACAATTGGTAATGCAAGTACAATCCAGCGCTCCAAGCAAACTTTGATAAATTTATATGATAAACGGGTTCCAAACGGAACTCCAACCATTGCTTTCTAGAGTCTAACAAATTCTTCATGTATTGATAACGCAGCATTACCAAGTTTCGACTGCCAGCATTTTGTCTATTTCCGTATGTATTATCAAAAGGCTCCGATACAAAAAGGTTAGGGGCAAAGGGTGCGGTATACCGTTGGGCAAAAAAGTGACTCAAAGAAAGAGCGTGTGATTTTCCCGGGGCGTTAAGATAAATATTCGAAAAACTTGCCCAACCTCGGTTGTAAATGCGCATGTTGTTGGGTGAAAAGTCATCAGAAAGGAGAATATGTGACTCTATGAGACCCAATTTTTGCATTGAAAATCTAATTCCAACCGACGCATTCCATTGATTGATGACGGGTTTTCTTTGTGCCAATGATTCACCCCCTCGGTGATAAATCATGGAGTTTATGGGGACGGAAATTTGTAAGTGATTTGAATCTTGTCGTTTGAAAAGAAAAGGTTCAATATTTTGCCCGAAGGATATTATTTCTTGTTGGGAGATGGATGTTTTAGCCATTTGTCGCCAATCAAGCCAAATATCTGCAGATAGTTTTTTTCTCTCGGTTAAATACTGAAACCCGTATTCAACGGGACGGGTAATTCGGTTTTCGTAGTTGTAAATGGGTTCTAGAAGTCGGTGTTTGGTTGCTGATTCCAAGGATCCGAAGATCCATTGGTTTTTTTCGGTGGTGTAATTGTATTGAAGGATGGGAAATACTTTGATGTCTTCAAAACGTCCCCCGAAAGAATAATCCAAAAGAAGTCCAATTTGAGTGCGTTGGCGCGGATTTGTACCCACTAATTTCAGTTGATTGCCAAAGAGGGTGTAGCCGGGATTAGTAGGTTCGCCCCACTCGTTGTTTTTGAAATAATGAAAAGCTTCTATTTTATTGTTTTCCCTTTTCAGCGGTATTTGGTGAAGTGAATGTTTATAGTCAAAATCAAAGGTATGACTGTAGATTTGAGCATCGGTTTGGCCGAATAGGAAGGCAAATGATAATATGAAAAAGAGTTTTTTCAAGTCAATACGAATGTATTAAAAGCCGCGCAGTTTTCGGTATTCTTTTCGTGCATCAACAATAAAAATGCTGTCGGTATGCTTATCAATGAGAGACTGATAAAGCTCTAATGCCTTGGGTGTGTTTTTGAGTTGATATTGATTTAGTTGAGCAGCTTCGAAGAGTGCATTATCGTGGAGAATATCATCAGGGTATGCGGCAATGAGAACATCGAATATTTGAGATGCTCTGTCGTAATTTTTGCGCGATTTTTCAATTTGTGCTTTTCGCATGAGCACTTCATCGCCGAGGGAATGACCGGGAAATTCTATGGTGATTTTGTTGAGGTAATTAAGGGCACTGTCGTTTTGTTTTTGACGTTGGAAAAGCAGTGCTTTGCCGTAATATTCAAGTGCGGTAAAGTTGGAGTCAACGCCCAAATTGTCAGTGATGCATAATGAAAGTTCCATGGCATTGTTGGAGATGAGTCGGGTGGTAGCTCCTTTAAGAACGTCTAATTGCATGTTTGCCCAATCAAAATCTCCTCGATAAAAAGACAATTCGGCCCGTTTAAATTTTGCCAGTTGACCCATTTCGTCTTCGGTAAATGTTTTCTCCACTTGAGCATAAAGAAGCTCGCTTTTGTAGGTTTGACCGGATTCTGCGAATACATCTCCCAGGGTGATTTTTGCTTCGGCGATGATTTTTTTATTCAAATAGGGTGCATCAACATAAGATTGCAACACAGCTGCAGCCGAATCAATATTTTGATATTTTTGAGCCCATAACCAAGATAAATTAGATGCATTGGTTAATGTAGTGTTTGATGGTCCGTAGGTTTGAACAAATTTTTTGAGTTCTTGGAAGTACAATTCCCAATTTTGCACAAGAGCTAAAGAATCTTGAGCTGATAAAGGCAATAAATCTTGGCTCTGAAGATCAATAAACTTTATATGTTGCCATTTAGCCAGGGCAAGTTCGTAGTGATAGTTTTCTGATCCTTTCTCTATAACGTATTTGTAACATTTGGCAGCTGTAGAGTAAGCTTCATTTGTAAAACACAATTCGCCCAGTTCCATCATTCGCTCACCCTCTTCTTGAAGTCTCTTATCTATGGAACGTGTGTAAATGAAGGCTTTTTCCCAATTTTGCAAACTCACGAAGGTCCATTTTAGCCATTCACTTAAAGAAGTTACAGAAGGATATTGCTGAACTTTTAACAGCAGCATTTCTTGCAAAGCCACAATATCTGCAGAGTCGGTTACGTAAACATCGAATATTTGTTTGAGCTGGTCGTATTTGACGTTTGAACGCACCATCAGATCAATGTACCTTTCCAACGCCTTGAATCTTTGCCCATTTTCAAGGTAGATTAAGGCAATTTCATTTGATATTTGGGGGTCTTCCCCGTAAATCTGTTCTGTTTTTTGAAGGACATCTATGGCGGCATCTAACATATTTCGAGTCCTAAATTGTTGAGATGCTTGGAAGGCCAAATTTGGATTTTGGGTGGTTTTTTGGACAATAAATTGGTATAGTTTATCGTAATCTTTAGACTCCTCTGGCATTTGGGAGAGAATCCAACATTGGTCTACGATATAAGGCAACGGATTTGAGGCCTTTTTTGCAAACTTTTGGGTGGTTTTTAACGCTTTTTTGTGCTGTTTTAGTTGGTTTAGCGATAGGATGTAGTTGTTGTATATCGCTGGATTGTTGGAGTTTGTTTCTATTAAGTCTTCGTAAATAAGCAGGGCTTTTTCATATTCTTTTTGTTCAAATAACTGTTGGGCCAAGAACTCTTTGGCTTGTGCGAAAAGCTTAAGATTCGCAGCGATGAACAGAATAAATATGATGAATTGGCGCTTCAATTGAAATTGTTAGTCAAAGTACTCGTTGGGTTCCATTTGGCGATCTACCATTGTTTTGTAAATTCCGTTTGGCAATTTAATCAGTTCTTGGTGATTTCCTTGTTCAATGATTTGTCCGTGTTTGAGAACCAAGATTTGATCTGCGTTGCGAATGGTACTCAAACGGTGAGCAATAACCACAGAGGTTCTGTTTTTCATCAACTTATTGAGTGCCATTTGAACTTTTTCTTCGCTTTCAGAGTCAAGGGCTGAGGTTGCTTCATCTAAAATCAGAATATCTGGGTTTCTCAAGATGGCTCTGGCTATGGCTATTCGTTGTTTTTGTCCGCCAGAAAGTTTCATTCCACGGTCGCCTACCAAAGTTTGATATTTTTCTGGGAAAGAATCAATAAACTCGCCGGCAAAAGCTTCTTTTGCGGCTTGATGAACTTGGTCTTCGGTAGCGTCAGGGTTTCCGTAAAGGATGTTGTCGTAAATGCTTCCCCCGAAAAGAATAACCTCTTGGGGAACCAAGGCAAAATGTCCGCGGTAAACCGGCAACCATTCTTTTTGGACGGGAATTTCTCCGAGATATATTTGTCCGGAAGTAGGCTGATAAAACTGATACAAGAGGGCGGCGATGGTTGATTTACCGGAACCTGAGGGCCCCACAATAGCCACGGTACTTCCGGGTTTGAGGTTAAAGGAAATGCCTTTCAGCACTTCAACTTCTGGACGGGAGGGGTAAGCAAATCGGATCTCATTGAAAATCAGATTATTTTTGAATAGATTTTCAGGTTTATGAAGATTAGAATTAGCTAGTTGTTGAGCTGAAAGTTCGGCCTCAATTGGGGTTTCTATAAGATCCAGAACCCTTTCAATAGCGCCAAGGGTTTTTTGGATTTGGACAAACTGTTCAGCCATTCCACCGATGCTAGATCCCACGAAAGCGGTTAAGAGCATGAAATTGAATAGTTGTCCGATAGCGATGGTGCCTTCTTGAACCATTCCAAGTCCCATAAAAATGAGCCAAACGATGGCACCGAACATACAAACGATGATGAAGGAGGAGAAAGCACCTCTCCAATAGCCGCGCTTGATGCTTTCTTTTTTGAGGAATTCGGCATTTGTTGAAAAGCGGTTAAACTCAAAATTTTCGTTGGTAAAGGCTTTGACGTTCACAATTCCCGAAACAGATTCTTCAACAATGCTGTTGTTGGTGGCCGTGATATCTTGAACTTCTTTAGAGACTTTACGAATGAATTTCCCAAAGAAAAGAGCAATAACAATGATGGGCGGAATGCTCAAAAGCATGTAGAAGGCTAGATGCGTGGAAGTAGTAAAGATGAGAATAAGTCCACCAATCATGATCAATATTTGCCTGATAAACATGGCAATATTGGTGGTGAAAGTATCTTGTATTTGAGCGATGTCTGCGCTGAAACGGCTGATGATCTCACCGGTTCTATTTTGACCGAAGAAATTTAATGCTTGTCCTGTAACTGAGCGGAAAAGGTCTTTTCTAAGTCCTAAGGTCATGTCTTCGGTAACACGCACGTAGATAGAAATTCTGAGAAAAGAGAAAACGGCTTGAACAATGAAAAGGTAGATAAACCAATAGGCAACTTCGGTGAGGGTGGATGTATCAGGAGCCTTTGAAATACTTCCTTCTTTGTATACGAATACGCCGTCCATCATGTCGCCAATGAGCTTTGGAAAAAGCACCGAAGCACCGGCGGATATTGCTAGAAAAAGAGTTCCGAGAGCGAAAAGCCATCGGTTTGTTTTAGACATGTATCGAAAAAGCCTGAACGATTTACGAAAGGCGTCTGCGGTGAGTTTGGTTTTTGGTAGATCGCGTGGTGGTTCTCTTCTTGATGACATTGTGGGTGCGAAAATTGCAAACAAAGGTCGTTAATTTTTATGGGGGATTTACGCGGATATCGTGTAGTGATTTAAAAATGTCGATAGATTTATTGGGTTTATTGATGCCGCGATATTGCGTGGTATGCAATCAGGTTGTTTGGGGTGAATATGAGCGATTTTTTTGTTTGTCGTGTTATTCATCTATGCCTTTTTCACGGGGTGGTAGATTGGAAGATTATTTGGGAAAGCGAATGTCTGTGGAAAGGGCATTTTCACTGTTAGAATATACGAAGGGCTCTGGATTTGCTGAGGTTTTTAAAGAAATAAAATACAGGGATAACGCTGAATTGGCTTTGTTTATGGGGAAGTTAATGGGATACAAGTTGCTTGCTTTGGGGTGGCCCAGAGGATTGACTTTTGTTCCTATTCCTATGTCAAGATGGAAAAAACTTCGCAGGGGATATAATCAAGCTGAATTATTGGCAAGAGGTGTTTCACAGGTCATGGGAGGAAATTTGGAGTTGAAATTGTTGACGAAATCTTCGAATACAGTGTCTCAAACTTTGATGGGTAGATGGGAAAGATGGTTGAATTCAAAGGGCATTTACACGGTAATTGAGGGAATGAAATTAGCGCCGAATTTGGTTTTAGTGGATGACATTGTAACCACAGGAGCTACTATTGATTCTTGTAGAATGATGTTGCAGCGTCATTATGATGTCAAGGTATGGGTGGTGTCTTTGGGTTTTACGCCTTGATTCCCTTATTTTTGTTTAATTTATATAATTACAGCATGAAGAGAATAGTACTATTTACTATGGCGGTAGTAGGTTTAATCGCAAACGGTTGGGCTCAACGTACGTCACAAGGCTTATCTGGGGTATTAGTACCGCAATACATGAGCAGCGGAACCAGCAGTACACGAATACCGGTATATGCCCGAATGAGGGTGGGGTTTTTAATGCCCAACAGGAGTTACAAATACACGGTTCAAACCATTTCTAATGCAGATTTAAACACAACATCTCTTCATCCTGGAAAAGGTGGCTCAGTTTACATTGACAACAGTAACAATTATACATACAGCACATCAGCTGATTTTTCTACAAGTTCTGGATATGGTACATTAACCAGTAACATGATGGGTGAATATGAAGGTTGGTTTGGCGTTGTTGGTTCTGGAGACCATAGCAATGGTGATGTTGTTTATCTAGCAATCAGTTTGATTAGTTCGTCAAACGATACCATGTTATACTATTGTGCTGACTCTTTGACGGTTTTGGATTTAGGTACATCATCTAACCAAGCTTCTGCAGTTTATGGGAAATGTGTTGCAGATACAATGGGTTTTGTAGCCATGTATGATTCATATCAATCTATGGGTAGACCATTGTATGTTACATCTGTTGAGGGAAATAAATATGCAGGTTCAAGTTTAAGCAATTTAGCTTCTTTCTATAATAATAACGTTTTCAAGAAAAATAGTGTTTGGGGTGCAATCATTCCAAATTCTTTGGATTCTGGGGTTCGTGCAATTACTCATTTTTCCTCTGCAGGTACCGTAACATATACGAACAGAGATCCTGATGGACAATGGGGTGTGGGTAATATCAAAACTGCCAAACTATCGTCAGGTGGTTCAGCGGTCGTATTGACCGAAGATGAGGCGCCATTAGTTGAACCAGTAGTTGATTTTTGGCGTGCAACTTCTAATTCTAGAGAAGGCGTTACGAAACATCAACTTTTAGTAACTCGTAAGTATAGTAATTCTGCTGATCAAAGCATTCGAGTAACCGTTTCGGGTGGAACTGCTGGTAAGAATTCAGACTATATTGTGGCTGACTCACAAATTATTGTTTTCAAACCTGGTAAGGTTTTTTCAGATACTGTAAATATTACGGTGGTTGATGATCAATTGGCTGAGTCAACTGAAGATTATGTATTTCGCTTAGGAAGTCCTTCAAATTGCAAAATTGGCCGTGAGAATTTCCACACGGTTAACTTAATTGATAATGACGTAGCAAATATTTCTTTCAAGAGTAAAGAAATTAAAGTTGATGAGGGAAGCGGCTCAGTTAAAATTCAAGTGAATACAGACTTGGCTATGTCTGCAGCTACTAAAATAAGAATGTTGATCAAGAAGACGGGTGATAGTACGTATGTCCCTGCAGAATTCTATTTGAGTCACAACACCTATAAAGACACGGTTTTTGACATTGGTAAAAGTAATGGAAAAGATTCGGTGGTAATCACTGCAAAGATATTTGAAGACGTTCAAGCTGACCCTAATGATACCATAGATTTGGTTATTCGCAAGGTGAGCGGTTTTGGGGTTTTAAAGGATACTACATTGCGTATTGTATTGATTGACAATGATGGTCCAACTACCATCAAGATGTTAACCAATAAGATGACCATCAAAGAGAGTGATGGAAGTGTGGATGTAAAGGTTGTTATTACCAATAGAAAAGCTGCAGGTGGAGATTTTGCTTTACGTTTGGTTACTGCTGAAAGTTCAGCTAAAGAAAGTTTAGACCTTAAGTTTAATCCAACTTCTCAATTGCGTTCAATAAGTTCTTCTACTCCAGACACAATGATTTTTACTATTCCAATAATTGATGATCTTGATTATGAAGGAACAGAATCAATGAAGTTTGGATTAATCAATGTATCAAATACCATTATTGCAAAGCCTGATACCACTCGTATCATGATTTTGGATAACGATTTGCCAATTTATACCATTGGAAAAATCAACAAGCAAACGAAAGCTGATGGCACCATGGATTCAAGCGGAGTTGCTTGCAGAGTAAGAGGTGTTGTTTACGGTGTAAATACCAGAAGTTCAGGACTAGGTTTCACATTAAGAGACCAAACGGGTGGTATTAATGTGTATTCACCTGTTAAGAACTTTGGCTATGTAGTGAGTGAAGGAGATTCAATTTTAGTGCAAGGTAAAGTTTCTCAATTCCAAGGTACAGGTCAAATGGATTTTGTTGATACCATCATTTGGTATTCTTCTGGAAATAAAATAAAAACCCCAACTGTTGTTACTGATATCAACGAAAAGTCAGAAGCGGATTTGGTTCAAATGCGCAGAGTGATATTGGTTGATGCTGCAGAATGGCCAACAAGTGCTTTGAACGCTAATGGTTTTGCTTATGTTCGTATAACAACTACAGATGGCTTAGTGGATACTTTAAATATTGATGCTGAAACAAACATTGATGGTACTCCTGCACCCGTTGGTTATTTCAATGTAACAGGTATAGGCGTTCAGTTTGATAATAAAGCGCCATACAAAGAGAAATATTACCTTGCTCCCCGTTCATTGAACGACTTTGCAGTGGCCTCACTTCCTGTGGTAAGATTCTTAAAGACAGCTGATCAAGTGACAGAATTGGCAGATTCATTCTTGATGGAAATGAGTATTTTGCCAACAGATGAGAACTTCTCTTATGATGTTGTTTGTATTGGTGGAACTGCAGTATCGCCTCAAGATTATGATTTTGTTACTCGCACTATTAATGTAAAGAAGAACAATAATTACTACGCAATTAAAGCCAATATTTCAGACGATACTGAAGCAGATGGTGACAAAACTTTGATTTTTGCTATACGAAATGTGAAAGGACCTGGTGCCATTGGACGTGATTCTGTTATTACTTTGACGATCAAAGACAATGAAGCGTCTTCAGTTAAAACATTTGGTCAAGGTTCAATCAGCATGTATCCTAATCCGAGCAAGGGTCAGTTTGTAGTAAGAGATATGAACGGGCAGATTGCAAAAGTTCAGATTTTGGATTTGAATGGTAAATTAGTTTACGAGACTTCAGAGGCTAATGGTGTTTCTAACACCATGACTATGGAAAAATCATTCCAATTTGATTTGACCGGTATGTCAGGTATATATATCATTAGTGCGGAGACCCAAAATGGCTCGGTTTACACTGAGAGATTGGTGGTTCAATAATCCTGCTTTTGTTTTGACTTTATAGGAAGGGAGCCCACGGGCTCCCTTTTTCATTATCTTTGTTTGGTCTTGAAAGCCGTATTAAAGTTTTTAAAATATGCTGCCAACCATAAGGGACTTATCTTTGGCAACTTCCTATTCAATTTATTCTACATCATTTTTCAGCTTGTTTCATTGCTGATGATCATGCCGGTTTTGAGATTTTTGTTCTCCAAAGATCAAGATACTACACAATTGAAATCTCAAGCACACGGAGTGGGTGAGTGGTTTGCCAGTATTTATGAAGGATTTTTACTTTGGTTTTCGGAGATGGCCAAAGGAGAGCCTTATAAGGCATTGGCATATTTAAGTATTGCCTTAGTTATCATCACTTTATTCAAGAATATCTCACGATTTACCGCTATGAATTTTATGGTTCTCATTCGTAATAGGAGCGTAAGGACTATGAGATTAGAGATTTATGATAAATGCTTAAAATTGCCCATTGCCTATTTTAATAATGAGCGTAAGGGTGATTTGATATCAAGAATGAGCAACGACATCAAGGAGATTGAATTTGCCTTGATGGTATCTTTGGAAGCCTTATACTTTCAGCCTCTGAATATTTTGATATTTTTGGTTGCATTGATAGTATTGTCTGCTAAATTGACTCTCTATATTTTATTATTCTTACCCCTAACCGCTCTGATTATTGGTGTAATTGGCCGTTCTTTAAGAAAAAAGAGTACTAGAAATCAGCAATTGATGGGGCAAGTTATGAGTTCTTTCGAAGAGACTTTGGGAGGAATTCGCATCATTAAGGCGTTCAACGCATCGAAGTTTTTTTATGACAGATACAGTAAACAAGATCAGGATTATACTCGAAATAATATTTCTGTTCAGCGCAGGTATGATTTGTCATCTCCTATTTCAGAAACGATAGGAATTACTGTTTCTGCTGTGTTGCTTTGGCTAGGAGGAAGAATGGTTTTCAGAAATGAATTAGATCCAGAATTCTTCTTGACATACTTTGCCATCTTTAGCCAGCTAATTCCGCCTTTTAAAGCCTTTTCTAATGCATTATATGCTGCGCAAAAGGGTATGGCAAGCCTGGAGAGGATTCAAGAGCTCGTAACGGCTCCTGTGACGGTTGAGGATCCTATTAATCCAGTGAAACCAAAGTTTGAGAGAGAATTGGTTCTCAATGGTGTTGGATTTGAATACAATTCAGGTATTTCGGTTATTAATCAATTTAATTTGACCATCAAAAAGGGTCAAACCATTGCATTTGTGGGCCCTTCTGGTGCGGGTAAAACTACAGTTACCGATTTGATTTCAAGATTTTATGATGTGACTCAAGGTTCAATAACTTTAGATGGACAGGACATCAGAAATTTTAATCAGGATGATTATAGAAGGTTGATTGGAATTGTTAGCCAAGAAAGTGTGCTGTTCAATGATACAGTTAAGAACAACATAGCCCTAGGGTTACCCAATTTGTCACAAGCTGAAATAGAATCAGCGGCAACGGCTGCTTATGCTCATGACTTCATAATGGAAATGGAATTGGGTTATGATACTTTGGTAGGAGAACGTGGAGGAAAGCTTTCTGGTGGACAAAGACAAAGATTGTCTATTGCTCGTGCTTTGCTTAAGAATCCGGAGATATTGATTCTAGATGAAGCTACATCTGCATTGGATAGCAAAAGTGAAAAGGCCGTTCAAATGGCTTTAGAAACACTTATGAAAGACCGCACAAGCTTGATTATTGCTCATAGATTGAGCACTGTTATGCACGCTGATTTAATTGTTGTGATGGATAGGGGCAGAATTGTAGAAACGGGTAATCACCAAGAACTTGTAGTTAAAAAAGGGTTATACAACAGCCTCATTCAACTACAAGAATTGGGATCTTAATTGCTTTAATCTTTTGGAGATTCTTCTGAATGATCTTCAGTATGATTTTCGTCAGACGAAGCTTCTATGACAGGTTTGTCTTCATTAACTTCTGCAGCGTTGTTTGTTTCTGGCTCTGGTAGTGCTTCAACGTGGCTGCTTCTGTGTTTATTGAGTTCAGTAACTTGCTGAGAGACTTCATCTTCTTCAAAAGGACGCGCACCTATTAGGCGTTCAATATCTGTTTTGAAGATAATTTCCTTTGAAAGTAGTTCTTGTGCAATGGCTTCAACTTGCTCTTTTTTCTCCGTTAACAATTGAATGGTGCGTTTGTAGGCTTGATCTATCATATCACGAACCTCAGTGTCAATCAATTCAGCTGTTTTTTCTGAGTAAGGTCGTTGGTATCCGTATTCGCCTGTAGGATCGTTATAACTTACTTGACCTACCTTCTCACTCATTCCGTAGTTGGTGATCATACCGTAGGCTAATTTCGTGATTCTTTCAAGGTCATTTTGAGCACCTGTAGATACTTTTCCGAAGAAAATTTGTTCGGCAGCTCGTCCCCCAAGAGTCATAGACATGCTGTCGAGTAATTGCTCAGTGCGGTAAAGGTACTGTTCTTTGGGAAGGTATTGAGCATAACCTAAAGCAGCAACTCCGCGGGGCACGATAGATACTTTCAAAAGTGGGTCTGCAAACTCTAAGAACCAACCTGCAACGGCGTGTCCAGCTTCGTGGTAAGCAACAATTTTCTTTTCTTCGGGGGAAATGATCTTGTTCTTTTTTTCTAATCCACCAATAACGCGGTCAATAGCGTCTTGGAAATCTTTCATTTCAACAAGTTCTTTGTTGCGACGAGCAGCAATAAGAGCAGCTTCATTACAAACGTTTGCAATTTCAGCTCCTGCAAATCCTGGTGTTTGAAGGGCTAATTTATGGGCATCAACATCGCTACTTAATTTGATTAGTGGACGAAGATGTACGCCAAAGATTTGCTCGCGGCCTACAATGTCTGGGCGATCTACACTGATTTGACGGTCAAAACGACCTGGTCTCATCAAAGCTGTATCAAGAATTTCTGCACGGTTTGTTGCGGCAAGGATGATTACACCTGAGTCAGTTCCAAAACCATCCATTTCGGCTAGTAATTGGTTCAAGGTATTTTCACGTTCGTCGTTTGAACCTTGAACTAGATTTTTACCTCGGGCTCTACCAATGGCATCAATTTCATCTATGAAGATAATGGCAGGGGCTTTTTCTTTTGCTTGTTTGAAAAGATCTCTAACACGACTTGCACCCACGCCCACAAACATTTCTACGAAATCAGAACCAGAAAGTGAGAAGAAAGGAACGCCTGCTTCGCCAGCAACTGCTTTTGCAAGAAGGGTTTTACCGGTACCTGGAGGTCCCACTAACAATGCACCTTTGGGTATTTTACCCCCAAGGTTGGTGTATTTTTTAGGATTTTTAAGGAAATCAACAATTTCCATGATTTCCTCTTTTGCTTCTTCGAGTCCGGCAACGTCTTTGAAAGTCACATTGACTTTAGTGTCTTTATCGAAGATTTGAGCTCTGGCGCGACCAATGGAGAAGATATTAGATCCTCCGCCGGCACCGCCACCACCGCCCATGCGTTTGAAGGCGATATTCCAGAAAATGAGGAAAATGGCTATGAAGAATATCCACTGAAACAATTCACCAAAAACATCAGAATGAGATTCGTATTTGATGATGAGTGAATTGGGATTTTCTAGCTGTTTTTTGAGGTCTTGTACTTCGTTGTTGAAGTAACCTTTTTCAATTTCAAAACCGAAGTTGGGCTCAGTTTGACCAAACATATCTTCGCGGGAGCGAGATTTCTTGTAGTTTTTCTGTTCTTGAGCTTCTCTGGTGAGGTATACTTCTACGAAGCGATCATTGACTAACTTAAGTTCTTTAACATCGCCTTTTAGAACCATTTCGCGCACGTCATTCCAAGTGGTACTTTGTCCTTGACTACGTGGTATAAAGTTTAGGGCTAAAAAGACGATAAATAAAATTCCGTATATCCAGTAATGGTTAAATTTAAAGCCGTTTTGTTTGGGCTTGTTTGGTTTAGGTTGTTCGTTCATTCGTTTGGAAAAATTTTGAATAATTCAGTAACATACAAATCTACACTTTTGTGGTCAAAGTGTTTGTTAGAAGCGACGGGAATGTCAAAATATCAGATAGAAAATTCAGACAATATTTTACCCAACTGATACACATCTTCAAAGCTATTATACATTGGTGCTGGGGCTATTCGAATCACATTGGGTTCTCTCCAATCGGCAATCACATTGTTCTGGGTAAGAAAATCAAAAATCTGTTTTCCATTTTCCTCAACTAATAGAGACAATTGGGCACCGCGTTGTTTTGGGTCAGAAGGAGTAATAATTTCAAAATTAATGTGCGAATTTGATTTTTGAGTTTCAAGCAATACAAATTCTAGATAGCCTGTTAATTGTAGGCTTTTAGTTCTTAAGTTATCAATTCCTGCACGGTCAAAAATCTCCAAAGATGCTGAATGAACGGCCATTCCAAAAACGGGGGCATTAGACATTTGCCAACCTGCGGCGCCTGGTTCTGGTGAATACCCTTTTTGCATGAGGAAACGCTTATCTTCACGGTATCCCCACCAACCAGCAAGTCGATGTTGATTGGGGTTAGTAGCGTGTTTCTCGTGAATGTAAATTCCAGAAACGTTTCCAGGCCCTGAGTTTAGATATTTGTAGGAACACCAAGCAGCAAAATCTACGTTCCAATCGTGCAGTTTCACGTTAATATTTCCTGCCGCATGAGCAAGGTCAAACCCGGCGATTGCGCCAATTTCATGGGCTTTTTGTGTGATACTTTGTATGTCAAAGTACTGACCAGTATAGTATTGAACACCGCTGAAAAAGACCAGTGCAATTTCGTCTTTATGTGCTTCAATGGTGTCTAAAATATCTTGAGTTTCTAGGGTATGTTTGCCAGTTTTAGGAGATACTTCAATTACGGCATCTTCGTATTTATATCCGTGAAAAGTTACTTGACTTTCAACCGCATACATATCTGAAGGGAAAGCACCTGCTTCCATAATGATTTTATATCTGTTGCCGTTTGGTTTATAAAATGAAGCCATTAGGAAGTGTAGATTAACCGTTAATTGGTTCATTACTACAACTTCAATGGGTTTTGCTCCTACAATTTTTGCAGCTTGTTCGGTGAGAAATTTATGGTAATGAAACCAAGGTTTTCTCCCGTGAAAATGTCCTTCAACACCCCAAACCGACCAGTCTTCTAATTCAACATTAAGTGCAGCGGCAGCTGTTTTTGGTTGCAGGCCTAGAGAGTTTCCGCAAAAATAAATTTGGGTTTCGCCCATTTGATTTTTTGGGAAGTGAAATTCGTTTCTGAAATGAGCAAGGCTATCTTGTTGATCTAAATTTCGGGCAAATTCGAGGGTATTTTGGAACTGCATATCTTAATTACAAAGTTATGTATTTAATTTGCTTTGATTTGAAAATAGAAGACGAATTAAAACAGAGTAAATTTCAATCTAATCTGCATAAAGCATTGATAAATATCATGTTTACATCGGGTTGGGTATATAATCAATTTCGGGAAATTTTCAAGAGTTACAGGTTAACCCACCAGCAATATAATGTGCTTCGAATTTTAAGGGGGAAATATCCAGATTCATTGAACCCCACTGATATTAAAGCAGTCATGTTGGATAAAAATCCAGATTTAACTCGACTGTGCGATCGGTTGTGTGAAATGGGCTACATCGATAGAGAGGTTGATGTGCACAACAAGAGAAAGATGAATATTAAAATCAATGAAAAGGGTTTATCTATATTGAAAGAGATTGATCCGCTCATGGAAGAATTTAATAATTCAAGGTTCAATCTTACCGAAGAAGAGGCTGATCAGTTAAGCGCTTTACTTGATAAGGCTAGGGCTTAACCCATTTTTTGAATAAGGGTAAGTCCGTCTCTGATTGGCAACAAAAGTGTTTTGGCGTTGGGGTATTTGCTGGCTTTTTGATTGAAAGCATGCATGATTTGAGTATCGTTATCGTTTTTTAATTCGGTTTCATCAATCACTTTACCGCTCCATAGGGTATTGTCAAAGAGCATGATTCCACCGGAAGGTAGCAAAGGGAAAATAGTATCCAGGTAGGTGGCGTAGTTTTTCTTATCAGCGTCTACGAAAACAAAATCAGGTTTATGGTTGCACAGAGGAATTTTAGCAAGTGCTTCACCTACATGCCAATGAACTCTGTTCATGAAATCATAGGTTTTCCAAAACTCTTGCGCTTTGAATGCAATTTCGACATCAGCTTCAAATGCGTGAATTTGCGAGGAGGCAGATAGATTTTCAGTTAGACAAGCTGTAGCATATCCGGTGAATGTTCCAATTTCCCAAATACAATTTGGATTTTTTAATAAGACCAACTGAGCTAAGAATCTACCTTGAAGATGCCCACTTAATTGTCTTGGATTTACTGTTTTACGCCAAGTGTAGTTGGTTAGTTCTTTGAGATATTCAGGTTCAGGCTCGCTGAAATTTTCAGAATATACGTGTATGGAATTTTGCCAATCGGGATGCATAATCAAAGTTTAAACAAAGTTGGCTTGAATTTTTAAAATAAACCTATATTTTCGCGGAAAAATAAACCCGCTTAAATAATATGTATTGGACCTTAGAATTAGTAAGTTACTTGGACGATGCTCCATGGCCTGCAACAAAAGATGAATTAATTGATTATGCTATTCGCTCTGGTGCGCCTTTGGAGGTGATTGAAAATCTTCAAGAACTTGAAGATGACGGTGAGCCTTACGAGAGCATTGAGGAAATCTGGAGTGATTACCCTACAGATGACGATTACTTCTTCAACGAAGACGAACTTTAATTTTTAGAAGGAGTTTTTAATTCCTGTTTTTAACAAGTTCAGAAACGAGCAGTTTTCTGAGTGAGTCAATATTGTCTTTGTTTTGCGCAGAGATGAACACAGCGGGTGCGTTCTCTTTTGCCAGCCACGAAGCTTCAAATTGTTCAATGGTAAGCCCTGTAGATCCCACATAAAACTCATCACCGGGAGTGAAGGCGTCAATTTTGTTAAACACAATTATTTCGGGCTTATAGGATGCACCGATAGCATGGAGCGTCTCTTTCACAGCAATCATTTGATCTTCGAAAGCGGGGTTAGAAAGATCTACAACGTGAAGAAGAACATCTGCTTCTAATGCTTCAGCTAGTGTGCTTTTGAAACTTTCAACCAATAGAGTGGGCAGTTTTCGAATAAATCCTACTGTGTCACTAACCAAAATGGGCAGCATCTGAAATTCATTGAAGGGGTGTGGAAGTACAATCTTGCGCACGGTGGCGTCTAGGGTAGCAAATAGCTTATTTTCTACTAAGACATCAGATCTTGAGAGTAGGTTCATGATGGTACTTTTACCTACGTTGGTATATCCTACTAGGGCAGCTCTGTAAGAGCCGTCTCTTCCTGAACGTTGAGTGCGACCAACTTTTTCAATGTGTTGTAGTTTTTCTCTGAGAAGAGATATTCTGTTTCTCAATATCCGTCTATCTGTTTCAATTTCAGTTTCACCGGGTCCTTTCATTCCAATTCCCCCTTTTTGTTTGCTCAAGTGAGTCCATAAACCGGTCAATCTGGGGAGCATAAAAATACTTTGGGCAAGTTCAACCTGTACTTTTGCTTGAGATGTACGAGCATTTTTAGCAAAGATGTCTAAAATTAAGTGGGTGCGGCTGAGAACTTTAACCCCCTCTAGTTCAGTTTCAATGTTCCGAACTTGAGCTGGGCTGAGTTCGTCATCAAAGATGGCCACATCAATTTTTGCATCTCTGCAGTAGTCGGCAATTTCTTCCATTTTCCCTTTTCCCACGTAGGTTTTAGGGTGTGGGAACTCCATTCTTTGAGTGAATCGTTTTACTGTTTCCGCACCAGCAGTGTGTGCTAGTTGTTCTAATTCATCAAGGTATTCTTTGATGGGTAATGCCAAGTTTGGAATTTCAACTCCTACTAAAATGACTTTTTCTTTATTTTTTTGATTGGAATGCACAGAAGAACTGCGAAATTACGGTGGAATTTGGGAATTCAGGGGTTAACCTCGAATTTTGAACGAAACATGAGAAGATGGAGTGCTTTTTTATTGATGTTTGGGGTATGCACCTTGTATGCTCAAAACTATCAATTGTCAAATAAGCCTCAACTAAATCAGAAGAAAAGTATTTTTCATAAGCCCTTAGGTGAATCTAGTTTAGGAATTTACACACTGAATTACGCCAATGATTATTTGACGGCTGGGTTTAGTATTGAAAGATACGGCACCGATTTTGGGTTTATTTCCGACCGATATATTAAAACCCCCAAGAAAACATTTGTTCTCGATTTATTTGTTTCAGATACAGCTATTTATTGGACTTCTGTTTATTACAGTAGGGGTAGAGGCTTGCAAGTTGTTTTAAGTTGGTTGAATGCTAACCTTGAAGGGGAAATACAAACCTTGGTCATTGATGAAATTGAAGGATTAAAAGAGCGTGATTTAGAAAATTTACGCGTGAGTTTTAAGAGAAAGAGCTCGAGTTGGTTATTGTCTTACATAAAAAATAATGGCTCGAATACGTTAATTGATTTTAGATTTTATGATTTTAGGGGCAGCCGAATTGCTAAGAAATCTCGAGCCATAGATTTTGATATTCAGATGCTGCAGCTCGAACAAGTAAGTTGGACAGATACGCAGCAAATTTTTAGTTATTTAACCATTCAAAGACCTAGAGAGTTGTTTGTTAGGAATCAACGAGAACAAAGTGCTTTGGTGGTTTATTCAGAGCCCAAATTTTCAAAATTGGTGGTTAAAGAACTGGAAAGTGATTTCAATCTTCAAGCAGGAAGCATAATTTTGGATCCTCAGAAACGATTTTGGAGTTTGGTTGGTTTATATGGAGAGTCGGGAAAACAAAGCGAAGGATATTATGTGTGTAAAATGGAAATTGGCCCTATTGAGAATGGTTTTAATTTTCAACTTTATCCATTTCCTGAGAATACTTTAAGAATTCTGGATGGCCGGATAAAACTTAAAAAGGTTCCCAAACCTGAGAATTATCTATCTAGAAGATTGCTGGTTCGAAATGATGGGAGTTTGGTTTTGATTTTGGAGCGATTTATTGAATTGAAGCAACTAGAAACATATTACATTAATGGAATTCCGCAGTCATCAACCAAGGTTTTATATAATTTCAATGAAATTGGATTGTTGTTTCTAAATCTTCAAAATCAAGTGGATACTTGTTTGAGAATAGATAAGGAGCAACTGTCAGGTCCAAATACCAGCTATATGTTGGGATTTGGCAGTTATTTATGTGAAGATGGCATTCATTTGGTGTACAATCAAGACATTTCTAAAAGCAATGAAATCATTGATGTGGTTGTTCGCCCTGATTTTGAAATAGAGAAAAAGGTTTTGGTGAATAGTGAGAATTTTTACCATACAGCAGTTCCATTCGATGGAATGGAAACGAATTATTGCACATACACATTACCTTTGCTGCGCGATAAACAGTGGTTTTGGATGAGAATTCAAGACATCAAAAAATAAACTATTTTCATGATTTCGAGGTTGTATGAAAATCAAATAGGCACACTCTTAACAATGCTGCTGACGTTTGTGGCAGCTGCAGTGGCTGAATATTACATCTTTCATGATTATATCTCAGTAGTTGAAAATAATGGCTTGTTGCAATCTTTCTTTAGTCAATTAAATGGATTTTTTACCCTATCATTCTCTGTTAAATTGGCCTTGATTTTATTGGAAGGATTATTATTAAATCAATTGTGTACCCAGTATAACATTGCTGATCAATCAGGGTATAGCATTTTTTCCTTTTACGTTTTTTCGTACTTGATTTTTCCTAAGCAGTTATTGCTTAATCAAATGGATTTGGGAATTTTATTGGTGCTTTTAGGAATTATTTTTCTATATAAGTATCTCAAAGAAAATTACAAGAAAACACATCTTTTTTTATCTGGTTTTTTCTTGGGATTTGCTGCGCTCTTCATACCAGAATTCTTTTGGTCTATTGCTTTGCTTTTGGGTGGGGTTCTGATTTTTAAAAGCATCAATACGGGAGATGTGATTGTGGTGATTTTTGGGTTATATATGCCTTATTATTTGATTGCTTCTTTGGGATATTTATTCTCCACAGATTTGAATTTCATGAACGTATGGAAGTATTGGCGAGTGAATCAAGTAACAGAGTCTCTTAGTTGGGGAAAGAACGGTTTGGATTGGGTTTTAATGTTGTCATTCATTGCCATTTCTTTGTTGGGCGCCATGAAGTTTTATGGAACTTATTTCAGGTATAATGTTGAAACCAGAAGAAGTAAACTGGCACTTTCAGTTATAGCCGGGTTTATTGTGTTGGTGTTTATTTTTAGAAGTAAACAATACGAGAATTATTTCTCCTTGCTCGCCATGCCTTTTTCGATTTATAGTTCTTCTTTTTTTGAGGGACGAAAATTGCTCTTTTGGAAGAATTTAGTCTTGTATCTACTCATCGCTTTGAGTATCTACAAGCTATATGTGCAGTTTGTCTAAGTTTTCAATAATTACATTTCTCATTTTTTCTGAAAGTTCAAGTAGGGGTTCGCTGTTCTGCCAATCACTGGTTTCTGCTCCCACTTGGCGGTAAACTCTGTTTAATCCATAAATTAGTCCGTCGCGTTTGTATTTAAAGAGAAATTGTGATTCTAAGAATTTTTGCATTCCCAAAATGAATTGTTCTGGACTTTTATGTTCAACAACCGTCAAATGGTTATCTATGTGTTCCATTGATCTTTCAAGGTCTTGATACATTTGCGTGAGCGTATCTGGATGTTTTTCAATCAACACTGAATCTAAAATCATTTCAATCATGACATGGGTCCCAAACCAAAATCGGGAGATACCTGACTGCGAAAATGCTCGCTTGGCTTGAGGGTGTATTTGAGTATATACATGATTAAAGAAGGTTGAATCATGAAAATGAGCATCGCGTTTTAGGTGTTGAGCCATTCCAAGAGAGAAGTCGTCATTGCGGTTGTTGGATTGGTTAATGGCAATTTTTGAATACTGATTCTTGGAGTAATTTCTCAGTAAATCTGGAGCTAGTAGCCCTAAATTGTAGTTTACATTCTCGGGTTGATGATCAAAGAAATAGTGGGCAAAGTAGTTCACGTTACAAAGTTGGCGGAAAATGCAAAACATTTTGCACGAATTATTGGTTTAATTAACATGAAATATTTGGGGTTGATTTTGTTATTTGGACTGTTTCAGTCGTGTCAATCTCAAAGTCAAAAAATGATGAAAAGCAATCAATATCCCATAGAGAAATCAGAACAGGAGTGGAAGAAAACCCTCTCTGATGAAGAGTTTAGAGTATTGAGAAACAAAGGTACAGAAAGGCCATTCACCAGTGAGTTTGAGACTTTTTGGGACAGTGGAACCTATGTTTGTAAGGGTTGTGGGGCGGAACTGTTTCACTCAGATACAAAATTTGACGCTGGTTGTGGGTGGCCTAGTTTTTATCAGGGCATCAATAAATCTGCCATTAAGGAGATATTGGATACTACTCATGGCATGGTTAGAACCGAAGTAGTTTGTGCTCAATGCGGTGGGCATTTGGGCCACGTTTTCAATGATGGATATGATCAACCTACTGGTTTGAGGTATTGCATCAACGGGGTTTCGTTGGGATTCAAGAAGAAATAATCGTTAACTTGCTCCTTCGAAATCATGAACGAAGGAAAGCTGTATTTGTTAGATGGAATGGCCTTGATTTACAGGGCTTATTTCGCTTTTGCTAAGAATCCGAGAATTACTAGTACCGGTATCAATGCGAGTGCCATGTTTGGCTTCACTAATACCTTGTTGGACATCATCAACAAGCAGAAACCCACGCATTTGGCCGTAGTTTTCGATACTGATAAACCCACCCAAAGGCATATTGAGTTTGAAAAATACAAGGCTCAAAGAGAGGCCATGCCCGAAGATCTAAGAAAAAGCATCCCATACATTGTTAGAATTCTTGAAGGATTTAACGTGCCTGTAATTACCATGGATGGATATGAAGCCGATGACATCATTGGTACTTTGGCATGGCGTTTTGATCAGCAAGTAGATGTATACATGATGACTCCTGACAAAGACTTTGGTCAGTTGGTGCGTGAAAATGTATATATCTACAAGCCTGGACGAATGGGCAATCCTGATGAAATTTTGGGTGTACAGCAAATATTGGATAGATGGGAGGTTCAGAGGGTTGATCAGGTTATTGATATTTTGGGATTGTGGGGTGATGCAGTAGATAATATACCTGGAGTTCCAGGGGTTGGAGAAAAGACAGCAAAGGCATTGATTCAGCAGTATGGAACTATAGAAAATGTCTTGGAACATGTGCATGAAATGAAGGGAAAGATGAAAGAGCGTTTTGAGGAGTTTCATGAGCAAGCAAGGGTAAGTAAATGGTTGGCAACCATTGATACAAAAGTTCCGGTTGATACCACTTTAGATGAGTTAAAACGTTCGGAAGTAAATGAAGAAGTACTGAAAGAAGTATTTCAAGAGTTGGAATTCAGAACCTTGATGAATCGAGTTTTGGGTAGCGGAAGTAGTTCGCAAGCTGAGGCGGGTTCAAAGGCGTCTAGCGTCAAAACATCCCCCGAAAAGAAAAACCCCGCACAAACATCGTTGTTCGACATGATGGGGTCTGACGAAGAAGATGAAACTGTTGAAGAGAATGTATATCAAACCATTGCAGATATTCAACATGAATATTCGGTGGTACAGGGTAAGGAAGATGTGGAGCGATTGGTTGCTGAAATATTGGCCTATCCTGAGTTTTGCTTTGACACTGAAACAACCGATTTAGATTTGATGGAAGCCAATTTGGTGGGACTTTCGCTCACTTGGAAGGCGCATCAAGGTATATATTTTCCGGTATCGAGCAAATTCGAAGAAGCTAAAGAGCAGGTGTCTTGGTGGGCACCGTTGTTTGAGAGTGGGAAGATGAAAATTGCGCAAAACTTGAAGTTTGATTTGGGAATTTTGAAGAAATATGGCCTTAAAATAGAAGGTCCATTCTTCGATACCATGTTGGCGCACTATTTGGTGGAGCCCGATCAGAGGCATAACATGCAGGTTTTGAGTCAGCATTATTTGAATTACACGCCCATATCTATTGAAGAGTTGATTGGGAAAAAAGGCAAGGGGCAAGGTTCAATGTCAGATGTTGAATTGATGAAAATTGCCGAGTATGCGGCCGAAGACACCGATGTAACTTTCCAATTAAAACAGATTTTAGAGAAAGAACTGCATGAGCGAAACGTTTGGAGCGTTTTTGAAAATATTGAAATTCCTTTGGTTAGTGTTTTGGAGGAAATGGAAGAAGTGGGAGTTTCGG
This sequence comes from uncultured Rhizobium sp., assembly GCA_964527775.1. Classification (GTDB taxonomy): domain Bacteria; phylum Bacteroidota; class Bacteroidia; order NS11-12g; family UBA955; genus VMCP01. Next base: position 66,340 of record CAZGQS010000012.1, read on the forward strand.
TAGATGTAGCATTCCTGGAGTCATACAGCAAAGAACTTCAACAGCAATCGGTGGAAATGCAGGACAAGATTTTTAGCAGTGCAGGAGTTCAGTTTAATATCAGTTCGCCCCAACAAGTTGGGAATATTTTGTTTGAACATCTGAAACTGTCAGATAAGCCTAAGAAAACCAAGACCGGACAATATCAAACCGATGAGGAGACTTTGCAATCGCTCAAAGGCAAGCACGAGATCATTGATCATATTTTGTCGTTTAGGGCTTTGCAAAAACTCAAAAGCACCTATGTGGATGCACTTCCGCAGTTGGTAAAGCCAACTACAGGTAGGGTTCATACCAGTTTCAATCAAGCGGTTGCCGCAACGGGTCGTTTGAGTTCAAACAATCCCAATTTGCAGAACATTCCAATCAGAACAGAGATGGGCCGAGAGATTAGAAAAGCCTTTATTTCTACCTCAGAAGATAGGGTATTGTTGAGTGCAGATTACAGTCAGATTGAGCTGCGCATCATTGCCCATATTTCGGGGGACGCTGGAATGATTGAAGCCTTTAGATCGGGCATAGACATTCACACAGCTACCGCATCGAAAGTTTGGGGTGTGGCGATTGAGGACGTTGATAAGGAAATGCGACGTAAGGCCAAGACAGTCAATTTTGGAATTATCTATGGTATTTCAGCCTTCGGTTTGAGTCAAAGGGTGCAAATATCTCGAGGTGAAGCCAAAGATATTATTGATAACTATTTCACTCAGTTTCCAGGCATCAAAACTTATATGGACTCTACCATTCAATCAGCTAGAGATTTAGGATATGTAGAAACCATCACTGGCCGACGAAGAAACTTACGAGACATCAACTCTCGAAATGCTACAGTGCGAGGTTTTGCTGAACGAAACGCCATCAACGCACCCATACAAGGCAGTGCGGCTGATATGATTAAGATTGCCATGATTCGCATTCAAGAATGGCTGAATCAATCAGATCTATCAACCAAAATGATTCTCCAAGTACACGACGAATTGTTGTTTGATGTGCCTAAAAACGAGCTTTCTATTGTAGAACCCAAAATCAAAGAATTGATGGAAGGAGCAATGACTTTGAACGTTCCCGTTTTAGTTGAATCTGGGTCTGGTAGAAATTGGTTGGAGGCGCATTAATCGGTTTTCAGTTAACAGTTTACGGTTTTCGGTGATCGGTGGTCGGTGGTCGGTGATCGGTGGTCGGTGATCGGTGGTCGGTG
>CAZGQS010000013.1:0-13831 GCA_964527775.1 uncultured Rhizobium sp.
AAGATCTTCAGAAATGGTTCTAGGATACTTGGCTAAGTCTTCAGAATTGTTAAACTGTGTTGGATTAACGAAAATACTGACTACTACAGAATGCCCTTGATCTTTTGCATGCTGAACCAATGATAAATGCCCGTCATGGAGTGCACCCATGGTGGGAATAAACGCCCAATGACTCAACTGTGCTTTAGCACTCACTTGCAATTGTTTGGCAGTATAAAAAATCCTCATGAAAATGGACTGCAAAGTAAGTCCCCCAACATCAATAACTTTCAAAAACCGGATTTTTTTCGTTAATTTTGTATAATCTCTTTTACAGGAGCCAACACAGTTTATGGAAGGAACAAAAAAACGTGTACTGTTTGTGAGTTCGGAAATGTCGCCCTTTCTTGAAACCTCGCCAGTCGCAACCATTGCCAGAATGCTACCCCAAGCACTTCAAGAGCAAGACAACGAAATCAGAATCTTAGTGCCTCGTTTTGGTGTCATCAATGAACGCCGAAACCGTTTACACGAAGTAGTAAGACTTTCGGGGATTAACATTTCAATTGATGACAATGATAATCCATTGATAATCAAAGTAGCTTCCGTGCCTAACACCAAAATGCAGGTGTATTTCTTAGACAACGAAGACTTCTTTCACAGAAAAAATGTCTTCAATGATGACAATGGAAAATTCTTCGAAGACAACGATGAAAGAACCATTTTCTTCTGCAAAGGAGTTATGGAAACGGTAAAAAAACTGGGTTGGTCACCAGATATCATTCACTGCCAAGGTTGGATGACCAGCTTAATTCCGTTGTATTTGAAAACCATCTACAAAGACGAACCCGTTTTCAAAAATACCAAAGTGGTTTTCAGTGTTTATCATGAAAGTTGCAACGACCACTTAGGAACAGACTTCCTAAGAAAAGCGAGCTTAAACTCTATCGATGGTGCTTGTTTGGAGTGTTTTGGTGATGCCACATTGAATAAAGTAAATATTGGTGCTGTGAAACATTCAGACGGTATTGTTACTGCATGTGATGAGGCATATAAATCTGTGGAAGATTTCCTAGACGGTAAACCAGTCATGAGACATACAGACGAAAGCCCGGAAATTAATTATGTTTCTTTTTACGAGAAACTTTTATCCTAATTCATTCGTTATCTCTTCGTGAAGCCTTCGCTCCGAATACTTTTATTGCCCATATTTTTCACTTTTTTTGCTGCTTGTGACAGAGAACAAGGCAATATAGTGATTGATGGACAAGGGCAAGGTAACCAAATGGGGTTAAATATTACGGATACCCTGTCCCTTATTGGCTCAACCATTGACGAAGACTCTCTGCCCGCTAAAGGACTGAGTTACGCCTTGGTTGGTGAAATCAACGATCCCGTTTTTGGACGCTCAAAATCTTCACTATTTGCTGATTTAAATTTGGTTGAACCCAATAATAACTTCCCAAATACCAAAGAACCTGATTCTGCTGTTCTTTTTATTCCTGCTATCGCAGGACTTCAGCACTACGGAGATCGAAACTTTGTTCATCGACTGAAAATTGCACCAATTACTGAAAATATTTCTTCAGATTCCATCTATTTTCAAACCCAATCTTTCCCCGTTGATGAAAATTTGGCAACCTATTACAACGGACAATTGATCAATGAGTACAATGATTCTGTGAAATACAGAAAAATCAAATTAGCTCCCTACAATGGTATCAAAGTAAAATTATCTGCTGAATTGGCTAGATTTCTCATGAATATGCCCAAGGAAGCCTACGAAACCAATGCAAATCTGGATAAGTATTTCAAAGGGTTAGCCATTATTCCTGAAAATAACCAACTTGCTTCAGGACAAGGTTCGTTTGCTGTTTGGGATATCCAAAACGTTATTTCTACATCTTACAGAGCGAAAATCATGCTCTATTATGATGATACAAGTACTTTCCTATTTAGTTTCTCGGGAAAAAGCAATGCGGTCAGCCAAGGCATTACGGGCCCATACAACGGCGAAATAGCCAACCAGCTAAATAATCCCAACCAAAACTATAACAGAACCTATGCACAGGCTCTGGGTGGCGTGAAAACGAAAATTACCATTCCATATCTGTACAATCTGATCAAAGATGGAAATATTGCCATCCAAAAGGCAGAAATAGAGTTTTTTCCGATTGATTACACAGAAAATTACTTTGTTCCACCACGTTTGAATCTTTATAAACCCCTTAATGGTGGCAGTACAAGAAATTATTTGCTGAAAGACGCACTGGTTCTTTCTAATTACGGTGGAAGTTATAATACCAAAACTAGAAGTTATAAGTTTGAAATAACCAGACACATACAAGAAGTTCTAAATGATTCTGTTTTTAGCTCGTTAAATACCAATTTAGGATTGTACTTAGCTGTCCCTGCTGATCAACCTGTAATTGGAGCTCGTGCCATTTTTGATCACACCAAAACCAAACTTCACCTCATTTACACTAAACCCAATTAATTGACTATGTCTCATCGCAAACCCTATCAATTGGTAAGTCGGGACTGGAAAAGTGCCGATACCATCATCGAAATAAATGGTACCAAAATTGGGCAGGATTTAATGATGATTGCGGGACCGTGTGCAGTTGAAAATGAAGAACAGATTTTTACTGTATCCGAATTTTTAGCAAAACAAAACATCAAGTTCCTTCGTGGTGGGGCTTATAAACCGAGAACAAGCCCTTATTCATTTCAAGGGTTAAAAACCGAGGGGCTTCAACTCATGCGTCAGGCAGCAGACAAACATGGAATGTCAGTGGTTTCTGAAATCATGAGCATCGATAAAATTGACGAATTCAATGAGCTCGTTGATGTGTTCCAAGTGGGTACCCGTAACATGCAAAATTACCCGTTGTTGAGAGCCCTATCTAAAGTCAATAAACCCATTTTACTCAAACGCGGAATGAGCAGCACCATTGAAGAATGGCTTCTAGCTGCAGAGTACATTGTTTCTGGTGGAAATGAACAGGTTATCTTATGTGAACGAGGCATAAGAACCTTCGAAACGGCTACAAGGAACACCGTCGATATTGCAGCGATTGCACTGGTGAAACAACTGAGCCATTTGCCCGTCATTTTAGACCCAAGTCAAGGTACAGGTACACGTGAACTCATAGCGCCTATCAGTTTTGCTGGTGTAGCAGCTGGTGCTGATGGACTGATTATTGAAATACACAATCAACCCAACGAAGCTCTTAGCGATGGAGATCAAAGTTTGTATCTTGATCAATTTAAATCAATGTTATCTCCCCTTCAAGAACTTGCACGTTTTAGAAATAAACGTTTCGATTTTGAGGTAGAGCAAAACCTATCTGCCGAAAAATCGGTATATGGGCCAGCCCAATAAAACAATGGCAATGCCGGTAATGGCAATGGTAAATTGGCTGATGAGAATTCCTACAGCCACAAATCCTGCTAAAAATAAATACAAATAAGTAGAATAAGGGTAAAACCAAACCTTATAAGGCCTTTCAGCCATAGGCTCTTGCCTTCGTAATTTTATCACACCTGCAACAGTAATGATGTAAAACAACAACGATGCAAAGGTGCAATACGACAATAGCTGCCCGTAAGTTCCACTTAAACATAACACCCCTGCCCAAATTGCTTGATAAATAAGTGCGTTTTGAGGGACTCCCCTTTTATTTAATTTCACTACCGATTTGAAGAAAAGCCCTTTTTCTGCCATTGATTGGTAGAGTCTACTACCTGCTAAAATAAGTCCATTATTGCAGCCAAAGGTGCTGATCAAAATCAATATAGCCATGATCACTTGAGGTAAAAAAACACCATCCAAAAGCTTACCAACCGCAGCTACGCCCACTCTTCCATCAGGTACAAAGGCTATTTCTTTCCAAGGCAATAAAGAGAAATAAGCAAAATTGGCCAAACAATAGATTATTGTAACTATCAATGTACCTAAGAATAGTGCTTTGGGAATATTCCTTTCTGGTTTCTCAATTTCATGCGACATGAACGTAATTCCTTGCCACGCATCAGAAGAAAACAAGCTTCCCACCATAGCAGATGCAAAAGATAACAACAAGACAAACCCTGAAATTACTTCCCATTGCCCCAATGAATTGGTAGAAGATGTAGGTATTGAATATTTCAAGGCATTTAATCCAACAGATACATTTTCATTCCAATAATTTTGAACTGAGTCTGAAAGTCCTAATCCAATATACAATCCCCCAAAAATCAAACCCAACAAAGCCACCATTTTGGCCAAAGTAAAGAAACGTTGAACCCAACTTGACTCTTGAATTCCTCTGCTATTGATATACGATAGCAATGCAATACTTATGATCGCAATCAATGGTTTTCCAACTTCGTGAGGTTGAGCTTGATAATAAACTCCTTTTCCACCTACTAAAAGGGAATCTAAATAATCTATGAGCAACCAAAAATGGGTTGAAAATGCCATAGCAACTGCGGCAATAACCCCAGTTTGAATGACTGAAAACACTGACCACCCATATACAAAACCAATTCTTTTGCCATAAATTCTAGTCACAAAATTAAATTGACCTCCTGCATTGGGCATCATTGAGGCTAATTCACCAAAATTCAAGGCTGCTAATAAGGTAATTATTCCGGCTAATACCCATGCTAAAAGAATCAACCAAACATTGCCCAATAACAGGGTCATTTCAGAGGTAACCAAGAAAATTCCACTGCCAATCATACTTCCTGATACCAGAAGCACCGAATCAAACAAGCCTAATTTTTTCTGTTGCATAATCTGCATAAAAAAAGGGCGGTAAACCGCCCTTAAAATAATTATTTCTTATCGTTTAGATGAGAGTGTTTGCGGCTGTAAGTAAAATAAATCACCAAACCTATTACCATCCAAACGATGGCCGATTTAAGCGTAAATGCGTCCAAAGAAACAATCATCAGTCCACACACTAAAATACCTAAAATAGGCACCAAAGGCACCAAAGGTGTCTTAAATGGACGTGGAACTTCAGGGTTTGTTTTGCGCATAATCAATATTCCCGCACAAACCAAAACGAAGGCGAATAAGGTACCAAAGGAAGTCAAATCACCTGCAAGACTTCCTGGTACAAAACCAGCGAACAATCCCACAAAAACAAATAAAATCCAGTTAGCTTTAAATGGAGTTTGATATTTCGGATGAAGCTCGCTAAAGGCCTTTGGGATAAGTCCATCATTGGCCATAGAGAAAAACACACGACTCTGACCCATCAACATCACCAGAATAACCGAAGAAAATCCAGCTAAGATGGCAATAGTGATGCTATTTCCCAACCACTCGTAACCTTCCATGTAAGTTTTAATTGCGTAAGAAACAGAGGCTTCTTTACCTGCTGTAGCAAATTCTTGCCAAGGTGCAACCCCTGTTAAAACATGACCAAACAAAATATAAAGTACCGTTGCTACTGCTAATGAACCTAATATACCAATGGGCATATCGCGCTTAGGATTTTTTGCTTCTTGTGCAGTTGTGCTTACAGCATCAAATCCAATAAAGGCAAAAAATACAATACCAGCACCACCAATAACTCCGCCCCATCCCCATTCAAAGAAACCCGAGTGACCAGGGGTACCTTGCGGAATTAGATAAGGATCGTGATTCATAGGATTGATGAAGTTCCAGCCTACAGTAATAAAAACCAAGACAATAGCTACTTTAATGAATACAATTACAGCATTAACAGATGCAGACTCTTTGGTGCCCTTAATTAAAAGCAAGGTGAGTAAGAACAAAATAAACAATGCTGGAACGTTCATAATTCCTTGAGTGATGCTCACTGTGGAAGCAATATTTGCTGGAAGTTTTTCAAACTGCTCAGCACTCAATACCCCTTTATCAAAACCAATCCATTCGGAAGCTTTGAAATTTGGAAGAGCGGATATTTGAGCGATGACATCGGAAGAAATCTTATATAACTTTTCGAACGGCGAATGACACCATTCATAGGGTATGGCACCGCCCAATAGATTGTTTAAGTATTCACTCCAAGCAATAGATACGGTTGCCGCGCCCAATGCATACTCCATCATGAGGGCCCAACCAATAATCCAAGCCACCAATTCACCCATAGTTACAAAACTGTAGGCATAAGCACTACCAGATATTGGTATCATAGCCGCAAACTCAGCATAACATAGTCCAGCAAGTGCACATCCTATAGCAGCAACTATAAAAGACAATGTTACACCAGAACCTGCCGCTTCTGAGGCTGCAGCTGCAGTTCTCACAAACAAACCCGCACCAATTATCGCACCAATTCCTAGGGCAACTAAACTGCCAGCACCTAATGTGCGCTTTAAATTGCTTCCTTCGGCCTGAAGCAATAATTCACTTAAGGACTTTTTTCTCCAAATAGACATAGTTGATTAATAACGTAGATTGACAAAAATAGCAATTTATTGAATCACACCAAGTTCTTTTCCAACTTTGGTGAAAGCAGCAATCGCTTTATCGATGTGTTCTGGTTCGTGAGCGGCTGATAATTGCACACGAATTCTTGCTTGATCTTTAGGTACCACTGGGTAAAAGAATCCAATCACGTAAATGCCTTCCTGCAAAAGCTTGTCGGCCATTACCTGACTTAATTTTGCATCATACAACATGATAGGAACAATGGCAGAGTCTCCGTCTTTATAGTCAAAACCAGCAGCTTTCATACCTGCCTTGAATTGTTTCACATTATTTTCTAGTTTATCTCTAAGCTCAGTGGTTTCTGTTAGCATATTCAATACCTCAATACTAGCACCCACTATACTTGGAGCCAAAGAATTCGAAAATAAGTAAGGACGACTTTTCTGACGAAGCATCTCAATGATTTCTTTTCTGCCCGTAGTATAACCACCCATTGCACCACCTAAAGCTTTACCTAGAGTACCGGTTACAATATCAATTTCTCCGTGAACTCCGCACAATTCTGGCACTCCACGACCAGTTTTACCTATGAAACCTGCAGCGTGACATTCATCGGTCATTACCAAAGCATCATACTTAACTGCTAGTTCATGAATTTTGTCTAATTGAGCCACAAAACCATCCATAGAAAAAACACCATCGGTAACAACAATTTTAAAACGAGCACCATCTGCATTTGCTTGAATAAGCTGTTTTTCAAGGTCTGCCATGTCATTGTTGTTGTAGCGGTATCTTTTGGCTTTACACAATCTAACTCCATCAATGATTGACGCATGATTCAATGCATCGCTGATGATGGCATCTTGCTCCCCAAATAAAGGTTCAAAAACACCTCCATTAGCATCAAATGCAGCTGCGTAGAGAATGGTATCTTCAGTTCCATAAAATTCAGCTATTTTAGCTTCTAACTCTTTGTGAATATCTTGAGTACCACAAATAAAACGCACACTGCTCATTCCAAATCCGTGAGTATCAATGGCTCTTTTTGCTGCCTCTGTCACTCTTGGATGGCTGCTCAATCCCAAATAGTTATTGGCACAAAAATTAATGACTTCTTGTCCGCTATCTAATTTTATTACAGCGTCTTGAGGAGAGGAAATAATTCTCTCACGCTTTAAAAGACCTGCTTCTTCTATTTGTGCAAGTTCGTTTTGTAAATGCTGTTGTAGTGCTCCGTACATAGTGCGACAAAAATAAGAGTTTCGCACAAATTTGTAGAGCATCGCTTACAGGAAGGGCAGTATTTCTTCCAACAAATTTCTGTGATTGGCTAATCTAGGTACTTTGTTTTGCCCACCGAGCTTTCCCTTAGATTGAAGCCAACGCATAAACGTTTGTGGAGTAGCCAAATGCACCGTTGGTCGCTTCATCACCAAATTGCCTTTCCTTTTGCCTTCGTAGTCTGAATTTACGTTGATCAATTCTTGATCAAAAATATCTATAAACTCGTCTAATGATGCTGGATTGGTCTTGAACTCAAAAATCCACTCGTGACCTTCTGAACCAGATTCAAATCTTGGTGCACCGGTATAGTCAATCAATTCAAGGTTTAATTTTTGACACGTTTTTGTGATGGCAGTTTCGGCATTCTCCATGATAATCTCTTCACCGAAAGCATTGATAAACAACTTAGTACGTCCAGAAAATTTGAATAAGAAGAATTTATTTCCTTCCATGGGAGTTTCGGTAAAGCAAATAGTATCTCCCACCGCGTATCTCCATAAACCGCTATTATTTGTAACTACCACCGCGTAATTTACGCCTGTCTGAACTTCCCAAAGAGGTACAATGCTCTCAGGACCCTTGGTGGTATCATAAAACTCGTAAAATACACCGTGATGAGTAGTTAACAATAGATCAGTTCTATCTTTATAAGCCTGCACTCCAAAGAAACCCTCACTCGCGTTGTAGGTTTCTACGTAATTCATCTTGGGATCAGGAGCTAACTTTTTGTAAATCTCTCTGTATGGTTCAAAGTTCATTCCACCATGAACAAAAAGCTCTAGGTTTGGCCAAACTTCGTGAATATGGCTTTTACCAGATAATTCTAAGACACGTTGAATGACAACCATGGTCCAAGTTGGAACACCATGAATGGAAGAAATGTTCTCATGCATGGTAGTTTGCGCCATACGTTCCACTTTTTCTTCCCAATTATTCATTACTAAAATAGACAGATCAGGGGCACTTTTCCAATTGGCCCAAGAGGGCATGTGAGTCATCAAAATGGCACTCAAATCACCTACGAAGCAATTCGGATAATCAGAAGTAATTTTATTTGAGCCACCAATCAATAAAGCTTTTCCATCAAAAACTTTTGCCGTTGGATTGAAGTGAAAGTATTGAGTAACGGGTTCTTTAGATCCTTTGAAATGGGTATTTTCTAAACATTCAAAAGTAATGGGAATGAACTTTGCCTCGTTGGAAGTTGTACCAGAACTCTTGGCAAACCACGTAATATCTGATGGCCAAATGAGTCCCTGTTGTCCTTCCATGGTTCTAATGATGTAAGGTTTCAGTTCTTCATATCCCGCTAATGGCAAAGCTTTTGCAAACTCATCATAGGTCCATCGTGGTTGAGCTCCATGAACTCGACCATATTCTGTAAGTGATAACTTTTGAATGAAATAATCTAACAGCTGTTTTTGGTGTTTAATGGCTTGTGCAGACATGTCCCAGAGTTCCTGGTGACGCTGCTTAAAATACCAACCAATTGCATTTGCTATCATTGTACATTTTCAATATTTCCGTCTTTCATTCTCACAACTTTTTTGGCGTGTTGTGCAATATCTTCTTCGTGAGTAACCAAAACAATGGTATTACCTGCAGCATGAATTTCTTCAAAAAGGGCCATAATTTCATGACTGGTTTTTGAATCTAAATTCCCTGTTGGCTCATCGGCGAGCAATAAACTGGGGTTATTCACCAACGCTCTAGCAACAGCTACACGTTGTCTTTGTCCGCCTGAAAGTTCATTGGGTTTATGATTCATCCTATCTTTTAAACCCACCCTTTCTAAAACTTCTCGGGCTTTGTCTTCTCTCAGCTTTTTAGGGATGCCGGCATAAACCAGCGGAAGTGCCACATTTTCAATGGCATTCATTCTATTGAGCAAATTAAACGTTTGAAAAACGAAGCCAATTTCACGATTCCTTACCTCGCTGAGACTTGCATCGGTCATTTTGCTGACTTCATGATTGTTCAACCAATAACTACCTGAACTGGGTGAATCTAGACAGCCAATGATATTCATCAAAGTACTCTTTCCCGAGCCGCTTGGGCCCATAAGAGCAATGTATTCTGACCTTTGGATTTGCAAATCAACGCCTTTGAGTGCGTGTACCACCTGATCACCAAGAATGTAGGTTTTGGTGATGTTTTCGAGGGATATTAAGGCGTTCATGGCTAACTTTATTGCTGATCAATAACTTTAGGCACCCTAAAAAAGTCACCGTCTGTTTTAGGTGCGTTTTTAAGAGCCTCCGTTTTTGATATTTCTTGAATGACTTCATCCGAACGTAAAACCGTATGAGAGTCAGTCATATAAATCAATGGTTCTACTCCATCGGTATTTACTTCTTGCAATTTCTCACACATTTCCAAAATTTTCTCTAACTCGTTTTGGATGGATTTTTTCTCGTTTTCATCAAACTTCAGCCTCGACAATTTGGCTAAGTCATCCACTTTTTGTTCTGTTATTTTCATTGTGTAATAATGCCTGCGTTTAACAAGTCTTGATTAATAATCGAATATACTCTTTCTGCTAGAGCTTCCGCATCGTCTATCGATAAGTCTTTGGTTTCAATCGGTGCATGAACTTTCATTCTCATTAGACCTGGAGACATGATAAATTTAAAACTCTCCAAACGTTTATGGTTATCGAACAAGGTCACTGGCACCACGGGTAATTTCTTCTCAATGGCCAGTTTAAACGCGCCCAATTTAAAAGGATACTTCACTTTAGGTGTATCACTTGGAATTCTACCTTCTGGAAAAATAATCAGACTTGCCCCATCATCGAGCTTTTTCCCCGCCTCTAAAAATGCGTTATGCGAACCTCTTAAACTCTCTCTTTTTACAGGCACATCAATGGTTTTGAACCAAATATTGAATAACGGAATCTTGCTTAATTCAAATTTTGCCATGAAAAAATTAAACGTAGGTAAAAATCCACCCGTCAACACTATATCAATGTATGACATATGATTTGGGCAGAATACATATTGATTCTTTCTGCTGAGTTTATGCTCGTAAGTTATTTGAGGCCACATTAGTCCAAAATAAGTAGAAACTTTACCCCAAAATTTTCTAATATAATCTGCAATAAAGTAGGTTTTGGTAGATCTTAAAAACAACCAAAGGATGGGGTATAAAACCAAGAAAACCCCAATAAAAATGGCGCCGTAATACCCTATATATAAATAATTAAGTACTTTTCGCATTTATGCTTTCTTCTGATTGGCAATATACACCAACAAAGTCATTACCAAAGCGATAGACAGAAACATGTATATCTCAACGCGCGCCCACATTCCCCAATGGATATTTTCTTCAATGCTCTTAGTATGTTCTATAATGGTTTCTTTTTTCTTTTCGGGGGACATGTTTTCGTTGTTGATTTTGGTTTCCATGTTCTTCACGCTAGCATCGCGATAGTGCTGAAACACCTCAGTTCTATTGAATTGAACATGCTGGTAAGCCCCAATATTAAATAAGGCCGAGATCAACGCCATAGACAAACTTCCAATCAAGGTCTTGCCTAAAGTGAGCGGCTTCTTCATGGGAGTGGCCATTATAGATTTGATGAAAAGATACACACCCAAACCTAAAATTACCACGTTTCCAAGCACAGGAACGGCAGATAAAAAAGTACGTTGCATGTACAGTTGATTGAAAAAATTAATCAACACCATACTTGCGCTTAACGAGCCAAAAGCAGTCCCGTAAAGAAATATTTTCTTTATCATACAGCAAAAATAGGCAAGTATAAACGAAAAAAGGCCACTCCAAATAGGAATGGCCTTTTGTTCAACTAGATTTTATTTAATCTAAGCGTTCTTCGTCGTTGCGAGAATACTCATCAAAGTTATACTCAGGCAAAAGATTTGATTTAACGTGGCTAATGGTCTCATTCAGGGCTTCAGAAAATTTATTAAAATCTTCTTTGTACAAATGAATTTTTGTTTTCACAAAAGAGCCATCATCAAACCTACTTCTTTTACTTTCGGTAAGGGTGATATAATAGTCGTTATTTCTAGTGGCTTTTACATCAAAAAAATAAGTACGCTTCCCCGCACGAATGCGCTTGGAAAAAATTTCCTCTTGGTTTTGGTCATTGTAGTTGTCTTCGTTCATAGGCCTACCTTTCTTTATTTATAAAGCAAATATGCGAAAAAAAATGTTATTCCAATTATGGTGTACAATAAATTGTAAATCACGGGGTCTATATCACACTTAAACTATTAATTTTCAACTGTTTGATTATGATACAACCATTTATAAAAATCGTTCTCTGTTATGAGAAGATTATGGTTTCCAATACCCTGTAATTCACCTTGATTTAACACCAAGATTTGGTCAGCTTTCATGATTGGAGCCAGTCTATGACTCGACATAATAACGGTGAGATTTTGATCTTTAAAAGCACCGTGCAAATTAGCAATGATTTCGGCCTCGGTATCAGCATCTACCGCACTTAAGCAATCATCCAAAAGCAAAATAGAAGCGTCTCTCATGAGGGCTCTCGCAATCGCTAAACGCTGTTTTTGTCCCCCAGAAAGAGATACCCCTCTCTCCCCAATAACGGTTTCTAAACCCATTGGAAAATTTTGGAGGTCCTTTTCTAGGCAAGAAATTCTCAGTGCATGACTTAACCTTGAATTTACACTAAAATCTTCTTTAGTATCCACACGGTGGATATCCTGTGCTCCCAACAAAATATTTTGTCTAATGGTATCGCTAAACAGAAATACATCTTGAGGAACATAGGCCAATTGATCTCTAAAAGAAGTAATGGAAAAGTCTTTATAATCCATGTTATCAAGGGTGATTCTACCTTCCTGGATTTCAATTTGCCTTGACAAAAGCTGCAAAAGAGTAGATTTTCCCGACCCGGTTTTACCCACAACCCCAATAAATTGTCCCTTCTTAATAGTTAGATTTATACCGCTTAAAGCATTGAAAGGTTTTTCTTGGAAGCGATGGCTAATATTCATTAATTGAATTTCATTTTCCCAATGACTGAGTTTATTGCCTTGATCAAGTACTTCGGTTTGGTTTAAAAACTCATTGATTCGCGTTTGGCTTGCTGCAGCCTTTTGAACAAGAGCGGTGGTCCATCCCAAACTAGCCACGGGCCAAATCAACATATTTAAGTAAATGATAAATTCGGCCACATTTCCGGCTGTAAATCTATTTGCTTCCACTTCTTTTCCGCCCACATAAAGAATGATGATGGTACTTAAACCCATTAGCAACGCCATTAGTGGAAAAAACAAGGCGTTGATTCGCGCCAAAGACAGGGTTCTTTTCTGATATTCAATTCCAGCCTTGTGGAAATCATCAGAAAACGAGTGTTCAGCTCCAAAACTCTTAATCACCCTGATTCCTGCAAAGGTTTCCTGAGCCTTAGTAGTTAAAAGAGATAGTTGCTCTTGTATCTTCTTGTTTCCCAAATTAATTTTCTTCGAAACTTGATAGATAGAATAAGATAATAACGGCAAAGGCAGCATGACCCAAAAGGTTAACCTAGGGTTAATCATAAACATTTGAGACAAAATCAGCAGAAATGAAAATATGATGTTGGTAAAGTACATTATGGAAGGGCCAATGTACATTCTAACATTAGAAACGTCTTCGGTGATACGCGACATCAAATCGCCAGTGTAATTCTTACGGTAAAAGCTTTCCCCCAAGTTCAAGTACTTTTTAAAGAGTTCGTTTTTTTGATCATACTCAATCTTACGACTTGTAACAATCAACAACTGCCGCATTAAAAAGAGAAACAGTCCTTTCAAAATAGCCACAATCACAATAGCCAAACCAAAGCCAACTGCATTCCAAGTGACCCACTTGAATATCAAAGAAGAATTCAAGATTGGAACAGAGTCAGATAAAATGACGGCATCGTCAATTCCCATTCTAACAAAAACGGGCACATAGATGGCAAATACATTGCTCAAAATTACACAGAGAATACCTCCAACAAACCATAAATAATAGCGCTTGAAATACTGATTTAATGCTGAAAGTGAACCCATATATATTTAAATTTCAAAGGTACCGCTAAAAAAAATGTTGATCCTTAAAACTTTCTTTTTCTTGTGTTGTTTCTTGCTTGGGGTAGATTTAAGTTTTCATAGCTGGCAGAGTCCCGGGGTTTACCCTGGGATTTTGCTTTTT
>CAZGQS010000013.1:13931-21457 GCA_964527775.1 uncultured Rhizobium sp.
GACCAAACATTTTTCGAAATATTTTCCACAAGTTATTAAATTTGCTTATCTTTGCAGCCCAAATCGACAGAAAATGCATTTAACAGCGGAAAGAAAAAAAGAAATTTTTACCAAGTTTGGAGGTAATGATCGCAATACTGGTAGCACAGAAGCACAAATCGCTATGTTCACCGAGCGTATCAACTTTATCAGCGGACACCTTAAAACTGCCAAAAAAGACAAAAGCGCAGAATTGTCATTGATTAAATTGGTTGGTAAGCGTCGTAGTTTGTTGAACTACCTTGCGAAACAAGATATCTTCAAATATCGTAACTTGATCAAGGAATTAGGATTGCGTAAGTAATCTTACAGATTCTCTTATTATAGAAAAGCCCCGTTCGCAAATGCGAAGCGGGGCTTTTTGTTTTAAACAATTTAAATATGCTCAATATCCAAAAACACACTTTTGATTCAGGCGATGGCCGAATCGTAGAAATTGAGACCGGCCGTTTGGCCCGTCAAGCACACGGTAGTTGTGTGGTAAAAGTAGGCAAGATGATGATTCTTGCTACTGTTGTTAGTAATTATGATGCCAAAGAAGGAATTGACTTTCTTCCTTTAAGTGTTGATTATCAAGAGAAATTTGCTGCTGTTGGTAGAATACCAGGTAGCTTCTTGCGTCGTGAAGCTCGTTTGTCAGACTATGAAGTATTGATTTCACGTTTGGTAGACCGTTGCTTGCGCCCTTTGTTTCCTGAAGATTATCACTCTGATACTCAGGTGAACTTGTTCCTTATCTCTTCCGATGAAGATATTATGCCTGATGCCTATGTAGGTTTGGCAGCTTCTACGGCTTTGATGTTAACTGATGCTCCTTTCAATGGGCCTATTTCTGAGGTTCGTGTGGGAAGAATTGATGGTAAATTGGTTCTTAATCCTACTCGCAGTCAACTTGCAACTGCTGATTTAGATATTCTATTGGGTGGTACTGCAAAAGACCTAAACATGGTAGAAGGCGAAATGATGGAACTTTCTGAGGAAGAATTCTTGGAAGCTCTTAAGTTTGGACATGAAGCTATCAAAACACAGTGTGCTGCTCAATGGGCTTTCCTTGAACAGTTGGGTGGTAGAAAGCCTGTGCGTGAATACAATCACGAAGACAATGATGAGGAACTAAGAACTCGCGTCATTGCAGAAACATCTGCAGCTATTCGTGAAGTTGCAGAAAGTGGAAGGCCTAAACATGAGCGTTCTGATGCTTTTAAAGCCATCATCAGCGAATACGTTAAGCAATTTGAAGGACACGAAAATGAATCAAGAATGGTTCGTTTGGCGAAAAAATACTTCCACGAAGCTGAGTACAACCAAATGCGCGCTATGATTTTGGAAAGTGGCAAGCGTTTGGATGGTCGTAGCACCACTCAAGTTCGTCCTATTGATACTACAGTAGATTATTTGCCTGCCGCACACGGTTCAGCCGTTTTCACTCGCGGTGAAACTCAGTCGTTGACCACGGTAACTTTAGGTGGAAAATTAGATGAGCAGTTGTTAGACGCACCATTATTGCACGGTCATAGCCGTTTGATGCTGCACTATAACTTCCCAGGTTTTTCAACAGGTGAAGTTCGCCCAAATCGTGGACCTGGACGTCGTGAGATTGGACATGGCAATTTGGCGTTGAGAGGTTTGAAGGCTATGTTGCCAGAAAACGTTCCTTATGTAATTAGAATTGTAAGTGATATTTTAGAGTCTAACGGTTCTTCAAGTATGGCTACCGTTTGTGCTGGTTCTATGGCTTTGATGGATGCAGGTATCCAATTGAAGAAACCCGTAAGTGGTATTGCTATGGGACTTATCACCGATGATAAAGGAAATTACCAAGTATTGACCGATATATTGGGTGATGAAGATCACTTGGGTGATATGGATTTCAAAGTAGTTGGAACCAAAGACGGTATCACTGCGTGTCAGATGGATATTAAAATCGACGGATTGAATTGGGAAATGGTTATTCAGGCGTTGAAACAAGCGCGTGAAGGACGTTTGCACATCTTGGGTGAAATGGAAAAAACCATCTCTACACCTGCTGATGCAATGAAGCCACACACTCCTAGAATTGAAATGATCATCATTGATAAAGAATTCATTGGTGCAGTTATTGGGCCAGGTGGTAAAATCATCCAAGACATTCAAGCAAAAACAGGTACCACTATTTCTATTGAAGAAAAAGACGGTAAAGGTCATGTAGAGATTCTATCTAACGATGCTGAAAGTATGGATAAAGCTGTAGCCATAGTTAGAGGCATTGTTGCCATTCCTGAAGTTGGTGGTACTTACACTGGTAAAGTTAAAAACATCATGGAGTTTGGTGCTTTTGTAGAGTTTATGCCTGGTAAAGATGGTTTATTGCATATTTCTGAAATTTCTTGGGACAAAACTCCTTCAATGGAAGGTGTCTTCCAAGAAGGTGAGGTTGTTACTGTCAAATTGATAGAGGTAGATCAGAAAACAGGTAAATTCCGCTTGAGCAAGCGTGCTTTGGAACCAAAACCAGAAGGTTATGTTGAACCAGCTCCTCGTCCTCCACGTGAAAACCGTGACGGCGGAAGAGACAGAGATAACCGTGACCGTGATCGCGGAAGAGGTCCAAGAAGATAATTTTGAAATTATCAACTTAAAAACTTTAAAGCCGCCTCAAAAGGGCGGCTTTTTTTATGATACATCTATTGAACTGTCGACTCTAGAATTGTTTACAAGGTATTGTATCATTCGCAGGTAAACCAAAATTACCGGAAATACCTTCATTTGGGCCGTTTCTACGATCCAAAACCTTAGTTCTCTTGGATAGATGTCCGTAGGACCAAAAACGGTGAAAATTAACACCAAAACGAGCAAAAAAAGGTCAACTCGTGTTAGTTTATCAATGAGCAAAAAAAATGCAACCATTGAACCTATAGCAATGATGAAAGTGGCTGATTCGGCCATGTGGTTGAATATTACTACCCAAACACCCCAAGTAAGTCCGTAATAAACCATCAATTCTTTGCGATTACGTATGATTGCCGCCAAAACCAACTGAATGGATAAGGCCAATAAGAGGGTTAGGGATTTATTTGGAAGGTAATGAAACCAGCTTTGAATCCATCCTAAGACGGAGTATTTGACGAAGTATCCTCCATCGCTTTTCAAAAGAATGAACCATCTGAGGTATTGAGAAATCAGATAATCCCAAGAAACAAAAATAAGCGGGAGCGAGAAAAGAACTGTGAACTGTATGATTGTGCTTAAAGCAATTTTTAACCAATGGCGTTTTTGGAAAAGAAATAGGGAGAATAAGACGAGGCCAAAAATTTTAATGAAACCGGTTAAAAGGATGCAAAAAACGGCCGAATGCCATTTTTCACGTTGGTAAAACACCAGAGTCCAGAGCATTAATCCCAACATTAACCCATTGCTTTGACTGTTGAGCATGGAGGTTGAAGACTCAACGGCGAAAAACACGAATAGCCAAAGCCATCTTTTCTTATAGACTGTGGTTAATTGAGTCAATGCCAAAAACGGAAGAATGACATTCAAGGCATTCCAAAGGAATAAACCTAAAAAATCATTCCCAACAGCAAAAGGGGCAAATAATAGGGCAAAAGTGGGTGTGTATTTAAAAACATCGTATTGGACAGGACCGTAGGTTTCGAAGAGGGGTAATGAAAGCAATAAGTGATAAAATGAATTCTTAAATATCAGGAAGTTATTGAACAATGTTACCGGAAAAGGAATGTCAGGAACTCGACTCAATGGGGCATAAATGTTCTTAAGAGTAATTCCCAACGACAAAAGCAGTAACAACATAAGAGCCGTTTTAAACCGAGGGGCGAGATTATTACCTGACATGAACACTAAATAGGGTGCTAAATTACAAAAAAAGGCTGCCCCCCGTTGAGGAAGCAGCCTTAATATTCGCATTAAATGATTATCTAACGCGTTTTCCGTTTTCAAATTTCACCACAAAACAATCTTTGAAGGTTTTGGTGCGCAGGGCAGTTTTATACTGTTCCGCCTCTTCTTCGGTTTTGAATTGTCCAGCTGTGTATTTATAATAAGGACCGTCTTGATATTCATATACATCTCTCAGTCCAAAAGCTTGTAATTTACCCATGCTCATTTTGGATGTAGACATGGCTACTTGAACACGATAAACAACACCCTTGGTATTTTGACTGGTTGATTTTACACTGCTTACCGGTGCTGGCGCTGGTTCGTCAACTGCGACAGGAGCAGGGGCCGCTTTAGGAGGAGTTGATTTTCCAGATTTTGCCATTGGAGCCTTGTCACCTGGATAATTTTTGTAATTTGAAGGAGATTCATACTTATCTGGAATACCGTCTTCGTCAGAATCTGTATCAATGTAATCGGGTTTACCGTCTTTATCTGTATCAACGGTACCTTCTACATTGTCAGGAATGCCGTCATTGTCTGAATCTGTATCAAGATAATTGGGTTTCCCATCATAATCCACGTCTTTGGTACCTTCTTCGGCGTCAGTTAATCCGTCATTATCAGAATCATTATCTAAGAAATTTGGAGTACCGTCGTTATCAACGTCGCCTCTACCTTCAACGCTATCAGAAATACCATCGCCATCAGAATCTAAGTCTAAATAATTGGGTTTACCATCACCGTCGGCATCATTAATACCTTCAACTTTATCTGGTATACCATCATTATCAGAATCAGTGTCTACATAGTTTGGTTTACCGTCTTTATCAAAGTCCATACCCGTTTCAACAGCATCAGGAATACCATCGTTGTCAGAGTCTTTGTCAATAAAGTTGGGCAAGCCATCCATGTCGGTATCTTTTCTTCCTTCGGAAGCATCAGGAATTCCGTCATTGTCTGAATCTGGATCTAAATAATCAGGAATTCCATCATTATCTGCATCACCTACGTTCATGGTGCCTTGTTTAAGATCTTCTGGTCGGAAGCTCTTAGGAGAATTCATGGCCATTTCATCTTCAGCAGAAACCGTACTTCCTGGTTTCTTACTAGTACCCGTTCTAGCCGTGGCTGTGGCTGTAGACACAGCTGAACCAGTTGTAGCTTTAGGAGCAGCAGCTTTAGCTAAAGTAGGAAGCGGTTTTGAACCCTTGGGAAGCTTCTTGCCACAAGGAATGATGCCTTTAATTAAATATTCCGTTCTACGATTGGCTTGGTGCTCGTTATCAGAGCATTCTACACCGTCGAAACAGCGATTCAATACTCTGCTCTCACCAAAACCTTTGTAACTTAATCTTTCAGCTTGAATGCCTCTATTTGCTAAATATAAATAAACCGATTTTGCTCTGTTTTCAGACAATTGAAGGTTGTATTCATTCGAACCACGTGAATCTGTGTGTGAACCCAATTCAACCATAAGGTTAGGATTGTCATTCAATACAATTACAACACGCTCTAATTCTTCCTTACTTTGTTGGGTTAATTCAAAGCTATTTAGCTCGTAATAGATGGGTTTCACATCAAAAATCACACCCAAATCTTCACCTACTCTGTAACGCTGTGCTTTAACCTTTACCACTCTCTGACCTTGGGCATTTACATCAAACTCAGTGGTTGATGAATATTTATAACCGCAGGGACGAGTAGTGACCTGAACTTTTGCTTCTTTTGGAAGATCTTTTCTGATGATCATTCCATCTGCATTGGTGCTATCATTGAAAGCGTTTGCATCATCTGAAAGGTTGTCGATAGCCACTTTTATGCGAGGCATTGGTTTACCCGTTTCATCGTCAACCACCATAACAATGATTTCGTCATTGGTGGGTTGTTTTTCAGACTTATTATCTTGGAACCATTTGAAGTAATAAAGATTATCGTCAAACGATTTAGATTCACGATTAGAAGAAAGGGTTCCCCACATATCATTCATTTCTGGGGCGAAGTCATCCATGTTTGAATTGATGGGTTTACCCATGTTCAAAATCATGTTTGAATTTTTATCTACGGTGAATACGTCCAATCCACCAAAGCCTAAATGTCCCTCAGAAGAGAAATAAAATTCGCCATTTTTTCCAAAACGAGGGAAGTTATCTCTCAACATGGTATTGATTTGGGGACCCATGTTCACCACTTCGCCAATCAAAATACCTTGTTCTTTATTTGCAATGATGGGCGCTTCATAAAGGTCTGACTTGCCAAATCCACCGGGCATGTCAGATACAAAAACCACTTTTTTACCATCGGGAGAAATCACCAAATCAGAAACCGAGTAATTGTCATTGTTCAATTGAAATGGGATTTCTATCCATTTGTTGGTTTTACGGTCTTTTTTTACAGCAAAAATTTGCAATACCTTTTCCCTGTTTTTATTGAGTTTAGGAGCGTTTCTAGTGATGTATAACCATCCAGTTGCTGAATCAAAACAGCTCACTTGTTGGTGAACCCTTGATTTATTGAAGGTCTCTAATTGAGATCTTGAAATGGCGCTATCTAAAAACTTCGCAGAGTAAACATTGTAATAGCCTTGCTCATGGCTAGAAGAGAGAATCTTCCATAAGCCAGTATTTGACTTGTGCTTAGAATAGAATGCAAGGCCTTTTTTATTCGAAACTAAAGCAAATTCACCCTTGCCAGAATTTTGATCAAACGGCTTGAAGTAATAATTGGAAGCAAAATTAAATTCCGCCCAATAATCTTCGCGCTTGTCTTTATTCTGAAGATAAAAAGGATAAGTCAGCTCTTCAAATAGAGGAAGTCCGTTAAAAGTAGAATCCTTTAAAGTCAATAAAATACTGTCAGACAAACCGTAAAGCTGCATATTACGAGCTGAAAGCGCGTAATAGAGTTTATCTGTTGCATTAACTTGAGTAGGATATCTTTCCAACAGTTCGTAATAGGCATCGTAGGCCTTGTCAGGCATATTCATTTGTGCATATGAATATGCTAAAACGCGTTGATTGGTATAGTCTTTTTTCTTTGCTGAGGACTTAAACTCGTTTAAGCGTGCAATTTCTGAGAACTTATGCTGACTCAACAACTTAACCACTTTGGATTGAGACCAAAGTTGTGTTGCGAACAACATACTCAATGTCCAAACGCCAATTTTTATATTCAATTTCATGTTCGTTCTTCTTAAAAAATTAGAAATATCGAGGAGCTCTTACACGGGCATTTGAGACATAAGGAATCATGAATTGCAATCCAAACTCATGAGATCCATTTACATAATTATTCAATGGTGCCAAACGACTATCATACGAGTAGACCAATGTAAAATTAGGATTTACTTGAGCCATTGCCATAATACCCATTTCGCCACCAGTTCTAAAGAATCCACCCAAAGAATAATTCTCTTTGTAAATGGCATGCACATTGATGTCAGCTTGAACTGGAACCCCTTGAATCACACGTACCTGAGTGGTAGGTTTAATCTTCAAATCTGTTCCCGCATCAATCACGTATCCAGCAGTCAGGTAATACTGTGTAACTGCAGCGTACTGAACATCCATATTTTTACGGTTGTCTGCTGAGATGAATAACATTCTAGGTGCTGAAAC
>CAZGQS010000013.1:21557-54038 GCA_964527775.1 uncultured Rhizobium sp.
ACCAAACTATTTGCTACCAGCGTTTGCTTAGAACCTGCATAAGCTGGATTCACTGCGAACGAGTTATAGTCGTAGTGTGAATACATCTGTTCTTGCTGAGCCGATGCTTGCGAAACCCAAGACAAAGCGGCGGTGAACAACAGTTTATAAATGATATTCTTGTTCATTTCTTGATTTTTAAAATTTAACTTAACTAATTTGATTAACGTTTGATGTAGAAGTTACCCGTTTTTGGCTCTCTGTTTTGACCGTTGTATTTGAACACATAGAAATACACTCCTTCTGGCACGTCTTTACCCAATGAAGGAATACTACCTGAATAGGTGCCATCCCACTTGTTATTATAACCTGTACCCGACTGATATACCACTTGTCCGTTTCGGTTGAAAATAATCAACTCAGCCTTATCAAAGACTTTTAAACCTTTGATGTAGAATTCATCGTTGTCACCGTCACCGTTGGGTGAGAAAGCTTCAGGAATAATCACTTCAGCATCGCGGTAATCAGGTATTCCATTGTTGTCAGAATCTTTTGTTCCTTCAACAGAGTCTAACACTTCGTCGTTATCAGAATCTGTATCACGGAAGTCCATGATTCCGTCACCATCAGTATCAACTGGATTGTTTGGATCTGCACCCGCTTCGGTTTTGTCATCAATTCCGTCATCGTCAGAATCTAGATCGCGGTAATCTTCATCGCCATCTCCATCAGTATCTACAGGATTGTTGGGATCTGCACCTGCTTCTACTTCGTCAGGAATTGTGTCGCCGTCAGAATCTAGATCAATATAATCTTGATTTCCATCTGTATCAGTATCAACAGGATTGTTTGGATCTGATCCTGCTTCTTCGGTATCGGGGATTTTGTCTCCGTCAGAATCAAGGTCGCGATAGTTCTCAAGGTTATCTCCATCTGTGTCTACTGGGGATGCTGGATTTGATCCGGCCTCCACTTTATCTGGAATTAAATCATTATCAGAGTCAGTATCAATGTAATCTTTTTTACCGTCGTTGTCTGTATCGATAGGATTGTTTCCGTCTTTCGCTTCGTAAGAATCTAAGATGGTATCATCATCAGAATCGGTATCGCGGTAATTTGGTAGATTGTCAGAATCTGTATCAACGGTACCTTCAATGCTATCTGGAATGGTATCGTTATCAGAGTCAGTGTCGATGTAATCGGCTGCATTGTCTGAATCTGTATCTGCGGGTACTGCATCTCCAGCATCTCCAAATGTGGCAGATCCATCGGCATTATCAATAATACCATCTCCGTCAGTGTCTGTTCCGTCTACAATACCGTCAACGTTTGCGTCGGTATAGGCTTGAAGGCTTTCAATCAAGTCAAATATATTATCATCATCTGAATCCAATTCACGTTGATTTCCAATGCCATCGCCATCGGTATCCACTGAAGCGAACAACAGATCAGAAGCGTTGTC
This sequence comes from uncultured Rhizobium sp., assembly GCA_964527775.1. Classification (GTDB taxonomy): domain Bacteria; phylum Bacteroidota; class Bacteroidia; order NS11-12g; family UBA955; genus VMCP01. The sequence goes on from CAZGQS010000013.1 coordinate 22,999, forward strand.
TTTCAATCCATTTTGATCAGCATCTGCCAAACCAGCTTCGCGAACATCATTGATACCGTCATTATCAGAATCCAAATCTTTGTAATCAGGGCGAGTATCTGCGTCAGTATCAACTAAGGTTGCACCGTTGTTGTTTTCCAACTTATCGGCAAGTCCGTCGTTATCAGAATCTTCATCGAGGTAATCTTTGGTTCCGTCACCATCAAAGTCACCGCCTTTTTCTACATAATCAGGAATACCATCGTTGTCAGAATCGCCAATTACCACAGTAACTTTAACGGTTTTCTTCACCAAGTTACCGCTCTTATCGGTCAGTGTTATATCAACGTTGTTATCACCTACATCCGCCAATCCAAACAAGGTTTTGCTGATGATGACTTGATCTGTAGCACAGTTATCCGAGATACTGATTACAACCATACCTTGAGTCAAAAGTGCATTGCCAGCTGTATCGATATAGATGGTTGCGTCTTGAGTGGTTAAAATAGGATTAACTTTATCATTGACTGTTACAGAAATTTGGGCAGAGTCAATATTGCCGTTTAGATCTTCTGCATAGAACCAAATTTTGTGTAAACCTAAGTTAGAACAATCAATGGTTGAATCGCTCATCCATCTGCGTTTGAGCGAACAATTGTCTTTGGTACCACCGTCAACGTCTGTGATGGTAAGTTTTCCAGTTCCATTCGCGTCAAGATCTACAACGGGTGATTTTAAGAATATTACAGGCGCAAGGGTGTCTAACACAAGTACTTTTCCTGTATCTTTCGAAATATTTCCATTGTTATCTGTAACCGTAATGATGATTTGTACTTGTTTGCCTGCGCTATTACAGAAGAACTGATTGTTATCTATAGAAATGCTTGCAATTCCGCAATTATCTGTTGAATTCGCACCAGCTTGTCCACCTGTGATGTTAACCACACCCGCACTATTCAAATAAAGTGTATCAATAGATATTTTAGCGATAGGCGCTAAGGTATCAAACAAGGTCAATTCAAAACTGTCTATTCTAGAGTTTCCGGACGGGTCTAACACCGAAACATAAACTTTATTCAATCCAACATGAGTACAATCAAATACTTCAGTTGAGTAAGAAGTATCTGCGATGCTGCAATTGTCGCTTGCGAATAGAATTACGCTATCGCCTTCGATGGTATACTGTCCGTTTGCGTCAAGATAAGCGGTAAAATTGGGACGTACTACAAGGGAATCTGGCTTAAAAGTATCCAACAGAAGCACTTTCACCGTATCTCTTGAAATATTTCCCGCAGCATCTTCAACAAACACAATAAGGTTAAATAGTCCCGCTTCTTTACAATCAAAGGTGCTATCAGACAAATACGCTTTTGCTATGCCACAGTTGTCTGTTGCTCCTGCATAAACATCGGCAAGAGTTATAGTGTCAGCGCCATTGGTATCTAGGTATCGAGTGATAGAATCTTCAGTTATTAACTGATAAGGGAAGAAGGTATCTCGAACAATGATTTCTACATTTTTGGATAGTGAATTGCCTGAAGCATCCTTTACGGTAACAGTGTAGATGTTACTTCCTAGGTTAGAACAATCAAAACTGGTTTTGACAATGGTGTCAACAATACCGCAATTATCATATGCGAACAACATGATTGAGTCCTTCGAAACAAATGCTTGTCCAAAAGAATCAAGGTACAAAATGGTATCTCTAACTCTCAAGGAATCAGGGGATCTTGTATCAAGAACTGTTACCTGAATGTCTTTATAGTTAATATTCCCAGAAGAGTCTTCAGCATAAATTCTTAGAGTGTTTACTCCCTTTTGATCGCAATCGAAGGTAGTATCTGTGCCGGATGCCCAATAAACCTTCAACTTTCCTTTGCTACAAGAATTATTATCCGTAACCGAAAGCAACACATCAGCCATTGACATGGTATCAGCACCGTTCGAATCAAGATATCGAGTCACATTTTGCACGGTCATCGCCGGTCTGGTCGTATCGAGCACAAGGACTCTGATGATTTTGTTGGACTTATTATTGGAGTAATCAGTCACTTCAAAGTTTCCAGAGTCAAGTCCTAAATGTCTGCAGGTCCAAGCTTGTTGGAAAATGGTGATTGATTTAATGGAGCAGTTATCGGTAGATGCGCTGTCTGTTTCGGAAGGCATCAAGGTATACTCACCATTGTTATCAAGGTACACTTTGGTGAGATATTTAGGAAGGGCTTTGGGAGCAGTTACGTCTCTAACTCGAACATTTGCAGTGGCGCTATGGGAGTTGCCATTTGAGTCTGTAGCCGTTAATGTTACTGTTATTCCAGTAGCTCCAGTATCAGCACATGAGAATGTGGTTTTATCGAGGGATAATTTGAAGGCACAATTATCTGTGGTTCCGTTATCAACTTGTGCTGGTGTAATGGTCACATTTCCAGTGTTGTCTAGGTCAACAACGATATTCTTTGTTTTAGCAACCGGGGCGGTGGCGTCTGAATTAATTAAAATACGAGTAGCCGTATCTTTACAATTATTTGCATCTGTTACAATTACAGAAAAAGTGTCTACACCTAAATTATTTGCTGTAGCATTTGTTTGAACTGGTGTAGTGTTCCATGAATACAAATATGGTGTTGTACCTCCAGCAGCAGTTACTGTTATGTAACCATCAGTGGCATTGTTACAACTTGGATTTTGTACATTTAGGCCGTTAATACTTGTACTTAGAATAGTTGTCGGCTCAGTTATTGTAATCTTTTTTACACATGTCTTCGAAGCATTGTCAGTAATTGTCACCTGATAATTTCCAGCAAACTGATTTGTGATGTTATTAGTCGTTTGTGCCCCTGGTGACCATGAGTAAGTGTATGGAGAAACTCCATTTTGTGGGGAACTAAGGGTTATAGATCCCGTTTTATCACCTTTACAATTAACATTGATAATCGTTGCAGTTGATAAAATTCCTTTAAGTGAAATAAGAGAAGTGTTGTATGTTGTCACTCCGTCTTTTATATATACGGTGTAATCTTTTCCTGAGAGATTACTAAAAGTGTAAGGATTGGTTGTTGTTGAAGCGTAAAAAACTGTAGGAACAGCACCTATTGAATCTAAAGCATATTCAAATGGCCCAGATCCATTCATAGTCACAGTAATTGATCCATCATACTTTTCATTACACGATGGGTTCACTTCAACAACACCGTTAATCTGCCCACTCGCAGTGCCGGCTAAAAACAAAAAAGTTGCTACCGATATTCCCGATAACAACTTCCGCTGTGCGCGTTTGATTATATTAAATCTCATTTCTGAATGTTTTACTGATTTTTCTAGAGTTCCCGTTATTCTCATGCTCTCCATATGATAGTCATCGACTTGACCGAATTTTAACAAATTTAATACTTCTTTCATAACTGCTTTTTCACTGTATAATAAAACAGACAACAAGAACATTTATGTCTTTTCGCCTGATTTGTTGAATTTCTGACAACAAAAACCACACCAAAGACTCAATTAACCCCCAAAAAGTAAACGTTTAAATCGAAAAATTACACGAGCATGACCCAAAGAGCTGCAAATAAAACCGTTAAAGCATTGCTTACCCAATTGGTTGTATCGTTGGTGAATCCAGAAAATCCACCGACTAAAACATCCCCCGAATCAGACAAAAACCCATCGGCGTTTTTATATTTTGATTGAAATAACTCGCCAATGATGCTGTCTAGTAGCATACCTAAAAAACCAATTACAGTGATCAAAAAAGCGCCAAAAAATCCACCGCCCATATTATAATCAGGAACATTTAAATAAACCAATAAACCTATCAATGAGGCCCCAAAAAGACCAGACAATGTGCCTGCAATACTTACCCCGCCGGAAAGTCCCTTGGGAACTTCCATAAATCGAATCAAACTGAATGTACGTCCCCCGAAAAAAACACCAAATTCACTGCTGAGGGTATCTGCAAGTGCCACAGAAATGCTCACGTAAATGAGGAAGTTACGCAAACTAGGATGTCCACCGAAAAACAACAAAATCAATACAGAGATTCCACCATTAGCAATGACTTGAAACGCATCTCGGGGCTTGGAGGACTTTGATTCTGAAGTAGAAAGCGTCTTCCGACGGTTCAAGCGAGAAGCCAATGAACCCAATATCAAAAAGGTAAATAGGATGTAAAGTGGCGCGACTTCGATCAAAAACAATAAGGCAAGAATAGCTGCAAACACAATTCCGGAAAATGTTAACCATTTGAAACGATAAATAATGACAACTAACAATAAGCCTATTACAACCACAGAAGTTTCTAATTGAAAATTCATCAAAATGGGTTGAGTAAAAAACACCCACAATGGAACCGTTAAATTATCAGAACCCGAAGACGAAATCAGCTCAATTGAAGCTATTGTTAATGCCCAAACAAATAGGCAATAAACGGGCGACTGAGGATAAAAAAACATCAATAAGACCCATGAACTTAGAGCGAATACTAGGGAACCAATAAAGGTTTTACTATCGCGGCCCCATTGAATCTCGTTTGGAAAAAACTTCGAACCCCACCTATCGTTATACCATCTACCTATGATGGCTGAAAGTCCGTCGCTGATGGCTAGAATATAAAAAGACAATGAAATTAGTTTAAGCTGGGAAGGAAAAATCAACATCAAGAAAAATAGCACCCAGGGAAAATAGGCAATGCCCCAACTTCGTCGGCCCTCAGTTTTGAAAAATCCCTTCCAAACAGCAAAGGTTAAAAGCACTGAAAAACCGCCAATTAAGAAAATAAAAAACTGAAAAGTATCAGAAGTTGTTATTGAAAGAGCGTGAGCGCATGCAGAGATTGCGAGTATATGCAATACTTTTCGAGCATAGAACGTAGACCATTTTGACAACACTAAAGTGATGGCTATAGCCGAAAATACTATGACTAAATCTGATAAATAAACGTGCATTATGTTTAACTTCCCGCTCCTTTGCAAATTACAACAAAATAGTCATCGTGAAGTTTCTCATTAGCCTTTGGAAGTTTTCCCGCCCACACACCATCATTGGGTCGTTCATCAGTATCAGCATTTTATTTTTATTGTCGATTTCTAACTCATTTCCTGTTAGTTCTTCAGAAAAGGTAACTTATATATTTACTTTAGCATCTGCGCTATTCTGTAATCTGTTTATCACCGGACTAAATCAGGTCTTTGATTTAGAAATAGATCGTATCAATAAACCCAAACTTCCGCTAGTTACCGGTGAATTAAGCATCTTTCGAGCAAATCAAATCATCATTTTTTCTTTGCTCATGTCATTGATGTTGGCCTTCATTCAAAGTTGGTTTTTTGGGTCATTAATTACTTTGATTTGTTTCTTGGGTTGGGCTTACAGCGCCCCACCAATAAGGTTTAAACGCCATCACGTCTGGGCGGCATCGGCAATTGCACTGGTGAGAGGTCCGCTTGTAAACATTGGAATTGGACTCCATTTCATTGACAAGACCAATGGCTGGTACACTCACTTGAGTTTTATGGACAATCTCCTACTTCACAGCGTAACGCATTGGAATTGGATTGTGCCTATTTCTATTTTTGTTACAGCATTCAGCTTAGGCATTGCCTGGTTCAAAGATTTGCCTGACACCGATGGAGATGCTCAACATCAGATCAATACACTGGCCGTTGCAGCTGGAAAAAAAAGAGCCTTTTATTCTGGGTTCATTTTGGTTTCATTGGCTTATGCCTTCTTGTTGTGGTATGTTGGGTCTATGGTGATGGCACCCCTAAATTCGCTTCAACCTTTTTTATATCTAACAAGTCTATTTTTTACGGTTTTCTTATGGATGGGTTTTCGCGTTCAACTCAATAACCAACAATCTCTTAAAACCTTTTATAAGGTCTATTGGGTTTTGTTTTTTGGGGGATATTTGAGCTTTCTGCTCATGTAATTATCAACATTTCTCGATATTGTCAATTGGGTAATCTAACTTTGCCTAATTTTTGAACTATGCCCAAAGACCTCAGTATAAAACACGTTCTTATCATTGGTAGCGGACCCATTGTTATCGGACAAGCTTGCGAATTTGATTATTCAGGCTCACAGGCCGCCAGAAGTTTAAGAGAGGAAGGAATTACCGTCTCTTTGATTAACAGCAATCCTGCAACCATCATGACTGACAAACTGAATGCAGATCATGTGTATTTGTGGCCGTTGAATTCCGAAAGCATTGAAAAAATCCTTCAGGAACAAAAAATAGACGCTGTTCTTCCCACTATGGGAGGACAAACTGCGCTAAATCTAGCCAAGGAATGCGAAGAATTGGGTATTTGGGAAAAGTACAATTGCCGAATTATTGGGGTAAATATTGAGGCTATTGACAAAATGGAAGATCGCGAGAAATTCCGTCAGTTGATGGTTGAATTGGGCGTGGGAGTTGCTCCAAGCCAGGTAGCTAACAGTTACCTTGAAGGAAAAGAAATAGCGCAACGCATTGGTTTTCCGTTGGTAATTCGTCCAAGTTACACCCTCGGCGGAACCGGCGGTTCTTTTGTTCACAAGAAAGAAGAGTTTGATAAAGCCCTTATAAGAGGTTTAGAAGCCAGTCCTGTTCACGAAGTTCTCGTTGAAAAGGCAGTTTTGGGTTGGAAAGAATACGAATTGGAATTGCTACGCGATGGTAAAGACGACATAGCGGTTATCTGTACCATTGAGAATTTTGACCCTATGGGGGTTCATACCGGTGATTCTATCACCGTAGCACCGGCAATGACTTTGAGCGATACTACTTTCCAGAATATGCGCGACATGGCTTTCAAAATGATGAGATCGATGGGTGTGTTTGCAGGAGGATGTAACGTTCAGTTCTCGGTAAATCCCGAAGATGAAGCCATCATTGCCATTGAAATCAATCCACGTGTGAGTAGAAGCTCTGCATTGGCTTCAAAAGCAACGGGTTATCCGATTGCTAAAATTGCCGCGAAATTGGCCATTGGGTACTACTTAGATGAGTTGAAAAACCCAGTAACCAAAACCACCAGCGCATTTTTTGAACCTGCCATTGACTACGTTATTGTTAAGATCCCGAGGTGGAATTTTGATAAATTTCCTGGTTCTGACAAACAGTTGGGACTTCAAATGAAGAGCGTAGGTGAAGTAATGGCCATTGGAAGAAGCTTCCAAGAGGCCCTTCAAAAAGCCTGTCAAAGTTTGGAAATTGGAAGACATGGCTTAGGTGCTGACGGCAAAGGTTCTAGAAACCTAGAAGAATTGGCCTACGGTTTGGAACACCCAAGTTGGGACCGTCTGTTCCAAATTCACGATGCCATTGCGTTGGGAGTGCCCATCACGTCCATCCAAAAAATGACCCGCATTGATCGCTGGTTCTTGGAACAAATTCACGAAATTGTTAAAGTTGAAAACGAAGTTCGTAGATACAACATTGAAAATATCCCTCAAATCCTGCTGAAAACAGCAAAAGAAAAAGGGTTTTCTGACATTCAATTGGCTTGGTTGATGGGCGGTAACACTACCGAAGACCAAGTATATGAGCGTCGTAAATCATTGGGAATCAGCAGAACTTACAAAATGGTTGATACTTGTAGTGCCGAGTTCCCTAGTCCTACCAATTATTATTACTCAACTTTTGAAGAGGAAAACGAAAGTACGTCCTCAGATAAAAAGAAAATCATTGTTTTAGGAAGTGGACCAAACCGCATTGGACAAGGAATTGAGTTTGATTACAGCTGCGTGCACGGTATTTTAGCTGCTCGCGAGAGTGGGTTTGAAGCCATCATGGTGAACTGCAATCCAGAGACGGTGAGTACCGACTTTGATATGGCAGATAAACTTTACTTTGAGCCCGTTTATTGGGAGCATTTGTGGGAGCTAATTGAACACGAAAAACCTTACGGAGTGGTGGTTCAGCTTGGCGGACAAACTGCACTTAAGTTGGCTGAAAAACTGCACGAGAAAGGCGTCAAAATCATCGGCACATCGTTTGATAACATGGACATTGCTGAAGATCGCGGTCGTTTTAGTGATTTGTTGGCCGAATTAGAAATTCCTTATCCCAAATATGGTGTTGCGTTAGATGCTGATGAAGCCATCAAAATTGCCAACGAAGTGGGCTACCCGGTTTTGGTTCGTCCGAGTTATGTTTTGGGTGGACAAGGCATGGTGATTGTCATCAACGATGAAGATTTAGAAAGAGCGGTGGTTAAATTGTTGGGCGATTTGCCTGGTAATCGTGTATTGATTGACCATTTCTTGGATCGTGCAGAAGAAGCTGAATCAGACTGTATTTGCGATGGCGAAGACGTTCACGTAATTGGAATCATGGAGCACATAGAGCCTGCGGGTATTCACTCGGGTGATAGCAGTGCGGTGCTTCCCCCATTTAGTTTGAGTGAAAATGTGATACAACAGATTGAGTCTTACACCGAAAGAATTGCACGTGCATTAAACGTTCGTGGTTTGCTCAACATACAATTCGCCGTTAAAGAGGAAAAAGTATATGTGATTGAGGCCAATCCTAGAGCGTCTCGCACCGTGCCATTCATTTGCAAAGCCTATGATGTACCATACGTAAATATGGCTATGAAGGTGATGCTAGGGGTCAACAAAATGAAGGATTTCACCATTAAGGAGCGTCCTGCTGGATGGGCCATCAAACAGCCTGTATTCAGCTTTGACAAGTTCCCGAACGTAAATCGTGAGTTGGGGCCCGAAATGAAGAGCACCGGCGAAGCGATTGTGTTTGTGAAAGACTTGAAAGAACCTGCCTTCCGCGATTTGTATAAGCAGAAGAGCATGTACTTGAGTCGTTAACGTAATAAGAAGCCGTTTTTATGCGGCTTCTGTTTTAGTTTCTGCGGCGGTTTTGACGTTTTTCTTTTCGCTTTTCTTGGCGATCTTTCATCAGTTGATCTGCTTTTGTCTGTTGCTCAGGCGTTAAAATACCCTTGATCTTAGTTTTATGCGCTTCCATTAAGGACTTACGTTCTTCTCTGATTGCCTCTGACTTTAACCTCAACGCTTCTTGTTGTTGGGCGAATTCTAAGTTGGCCTGCTTGGCTTTGATTTCCTGATCTTCAGAGAGGCTCAACTCCTTCTTCATTTTCGCAGTCATTTTATCTGCACGTTCTTCAGGAGATAAATTCTCCATTTTTGCTTGTTTACGCCCTTTGTGAGAACCCTGTGGTCCATGACTTTGTGCAAACGATAACCCCGAAGCTAACAGTGCGGCTAAAAAAAATAGTTTTCTCATAATAATTAGAATTAATTACCTCTTTGACTCCGTGAACGAGCAGAAGTTTAATTTCCAAAATAAGAATCAGACAAGAAGAAGAATTAATCCGACCAACGGGCTTAAAGAGCAGTTATTGATCGGGTTTCTTTTTGTTGTGAGGACGGAATTTCGGTTTGTTTACGCGGTTTGGGTTGGGATTTTCCGCATTATTCTCGCGATTAGGAGTGTTGTTCTCACGGTTCTGCGAATTGTTCTCGCGATTTGGGGAATTGTCCGTCTGATTGGGTCGAGGTCCACGATTTTCTGGCACTCTCCCTTGACCTTGTGGTCCCTGTTGTCCTTGACGACGATCGTTTCTATTATCGTTAGAACGGTTGCGGTTGTTGAAGGAGCCCGATCCGTTGCGCTGATTGCGATTGTTGTTGTTGTTTCCGCCTTTCTTGGATGGAAGATCTTTTAAATCTTTGAATTCATTGTCTTTCAAAAGATCAGCAGAGGTCATGAATTCAGATTCTTTCTCAATGATTTTATCCAAAAGTTCCACTGCAGGAGCTAGGTCAGCCAATTGAGGTACTTGAACTCCATTTTTATTCTCTTCCATAAGAGCATTAACCTTATCAACGGCTAAAGGCACCCATGTTTGACTGTTGTCGTAGGAGAACCAAATGAGTTTCTTGAGGATATCCGTTTTTCGAGCGTATGCAACACCGCCAGTAGTTTCTAATTTGACAATCTTTGCTTTAGGAAACTCGTTAACAGCTTCCAAATAAAGATCCAATTCAAAATTCAAGCAACACTTTAAACGACCGCATTGACCTGCTAACTTTTCCATGTTGATGGATAAATTCTGAACTCTTGCAGCACCGGTATTAACTTGTTTATAATCCGTTAACCAGGTAGAACAGCACAATTCACGTCCACAAACACCAATACCGCCCAATCGAGATGCCTCTTCACGATATGAGATGTGACGCATTTCAATTTTAACGCGAAAATCTTCGGCGTATTTCTTGATTAACTCTCTAAAGTCAACTCGGGTTTCGGCGGTGTAAAAGAAAATGACTTTACGTCCATCGCCTTGAAGTTCAATATCTGAGATCTTCATTTGAAGGTTTAATCCAAAGGCAATGGTTCTAGCTCTTTCGAGCATGTCATCTTCTTTGGCTTTGCATTCTTCATAACGCTCAAGATCTTTTTCGGTAGCCACGCGAACAATTGAAGGTAGGTTTTCGTCGTCTTCACGAACTCTATATTTTTTCAATTGCAAGCGCACAATTTCGCCAGTGGCAGAAACTGTACCCACATCAAAACCTATTGAACTCTCAACAACTACATAGTCGCCGGTGAATAAATCTATATCATTTGAGTTTCGGAAAAACTCTTTGCGACTACCTTTAAAACGAACTTCCACAATATCGAAGGGTTTAAAACCTTCGGGTAGGTCCATATCTTTGAACCAATCGTAAACATTCAATGCGTTGCAGCCGCTCGTTCCGCAGGTTCCGTTGCTTTTGCAACCTGAAGGCGCGCAGCCTCCACCTGATTTAGTACCACATGATGAACAAGCCATGAGACAAAATTACGGAAACGGCGTCAATCTTGGTTGCCCGTCTGTTTGAAGACCCAGATTTTTTGTCCCAGAAAGTTAACAACCATCCCAAAAACAGTAGCAATTATGACGGCAAAGAATTTATTTATTTTAACTGCAGCCAAGGGTTTGGTAACATTGTCCGCAGATATAATGTCTAATGATAAAAAGGCTTGTGGCAATGTTTGAAGGAAATATTCATTCGCTAAAACGTTGATGGTTCCACTGATAGCATATAAAAACATGTATTTAAACAACCTTTGGCTATTTTTATCGCTTTTACCCCATGTCCAACGTTTATTCATCGAATAATTAACGTAAGTGGCCAAAACAATGGCAGTAGCTTTTGCGATGTAAGTAGGAACAAATTGACTGAGAGTGTAATAAATACCCAAATCAATTATGAACGACAACCCGCCAACGACACCAAATTTGGTAAGAGCAATATATGTTTTACTTGAAATCAAAGCAGTTAGGATTAAAACAGCCTCAACATTCCTTACGACTGTTTAAAGACCTGCCCGTCAAAAATACAATCCATTCCCAACTTAACCGCATAATTTGTGCTCTCATGTCCAATGGGAACATTAAATATGACTGGGATTTGATACTCCTGAACAGCGCTCAAAATAATTTCATGTGCAGAGAAACCGAAGGGTACGGCATTATCATGCATGTCAGACATTGAACCCACAATCAAAGCTCCCAACTTTGCAAAGACACCAGAAATCTTTAGAGATTGTATCATTCTGTCTAAATGATACAGATACTCATCTAAATCTTCTAAAAGCAATACATCCCCAGCATCCACCGAAAATCTATGAGCTGCTGATAAAGCATAAACTATAGAAAGGTTCCCCCCAACAATTTTCCCTTGAAAGGGCTGAAGAAAATCAGAGTTGTTGAGATCCACTTGCCATTGTAAGCCGTCTCCTCTTAAAACTGACGCCAATTTTGAAGCATTCAAAACCTGATTCTCATCTTTTGGATTCCACTGCATGGGCATTGGACCATGAATGCTTGACAGGCCTTGATTTTGTAGCAAAGAGTGGATCACCGTAAAATCAGAAAACCCAATCCACCATTTGGGGTTTGAAGTAAAATCTAGTTTCTCTAATTCTTGGAACAATCTAATAGAACCATAACCTCCACGAGCGGCGAAAACCGCTTTAATTTCAGGGTGTTGTAATGCCCATTGAATATCCTGCAGTCTTTGCTCATCGGTGCCACCCAATTGATTTAATTTACATCCCAAATGAGGGGCTTGAACAACTTCCCAGCCTTGTTGTTGTGCCCAATAAATAAACGCGTCGCTTGCTGTATTTTTTTCCCAGAAACGAGAGGGCGAAACGATAGCAACTTTGTCACCCGGCTTTAAATAGGGAGGAACTATCACTTCACTTAGAGATGAATAAATTACAGTTGGTGATTTCAGAGGTCATTTCGGCGTTTACCGACGAAGATGGCATTTCCAAGAACCACGTTTTTTTATTTTCTAACCCCTTTCCAGCCAAATCAGACATGACAGATTTCCAAAAAGGTAATGTTTCACCCAAAGCACTATTGGTTTGTACTTTATAATAGTCTTGCGCAGGAATTTTCATAGAATTCCAACCTTTAAGGGGTTTATCAAGAGGAATTCCCACCCAAATGTTTTGCTTTTGATTTTCGGCAGGCGCTTTGGAATAAATCACGGTAATGGCTCCTTGAATAATGGCTTTTTGCACAGAAATATCATCTAACAAAGCTCTATTCATTCCAATAATCAGAGTTCTGATGGACTCGGGAGTGGTTTCAAAAGACTTACCCACCACCAACATTTCGGGTCTATGAGACTCTCTGATGAAATAATTTTTATCCGTTTTCACGATGCCATCATCCGTCAAAGTATCGCTGATGGGTTGTTTTTCGGGGGATGATGACTCGCCTGATTGCGTTTTGGAATCGCTTGAACATCCCCAGAAAAAAGAAACGACGGTAATTGACAATAATAAGTGCCTCATATTATGCGCTAAATTACGCAGGATGCAGTAAATTCGCACGGTGAAATTCTTGGCAGAAATCGAAATTCTTCCTAAAAAAGGGTTGTTAGACCCTCAAGGAAAGGCAGTAGGCCACAGCATGAAAGCTTTAGGGCTTAACAACATTGGCGAAGTATTTGTGGGCCGATTCATTACTTTGGAAATTGAATCGACAGACGAAAAAGCGGCATTTGAATCAGCAGAAATTGCTTGCAAAAAATTGTTGGCCAACCTGATTATGGAAAGCTACAACATTCGCATTTCTGCGAAATAACTATGGTAATCTATAACGTTACCTGCAACTTAGAGACTTCGTTGGCTCCTGAGTGGCTTGAATGGATGAAGGGTGAACACCTTCCTGAAGTAATGGCAACCGGTTGTTTCATAGAGTATAAAATCATGAAACTTATGAGCAACGAAGACGATGACCACGGCGTAAATTATGCCATCCAATATCTCTGCGAATCACACGAAACTTTGGCTCGATACCGTTCAGAATTTGGTCCAGGCTTGCAAGCTAAGACCTTTACAAAATTTGGCGAACGCGTAATGGCTTACAGGTCGGTGCTCGAAATTGTGGAATAGTCAAAATGACTCCTTCCATAATTCATATTGAAGACGCACTTAAAAATCGAGAAAAATACATTTGGATTGACGCGCGCAGCGAATCCGAATTTTTAAAAGGTCACCTTCCGGGGGCTGTCAATGTGCCTTTGTTGAATAACGAGGAGCGCAAAGAAATAGGCATTGCCTACAAGAAGCTAGGACGATCAGCAGCGGTTAAATTGGGTTTAGCCCTCGTGGGGCCCAAAATGGCTCAACTATACGGCACCTATGAATCTCTCGCAAAGGAAAAACCGTTGTTATTCTATTGCTGGAGGGGTGGACTTCGATCGCTCATCTCCTCTACCCTTTTTCAGTGGAGCGGTCAAAGGGTTTACCGATTAAACGGCGGATATAAATCTTACAGAAATTGGGCTCAAGAACAGTTTCAGAAACCATTTAAATACGTGGTGTTATCTGGTGCCACAGGAAGCGGTAAAACGGAAATCCTACATATGCTAAACCAAAAAGGCATTCAAATGATTGACTTAGAGGGACTTGCTAATCACAAAGGAAGTGCCTTTGGTGGATTAGGAAAACCAACGCAACCTACAACAGAAGCCTTTGAGAATCTTTTAGCAGAAGAATTGAGCAAATTATCACTTGACAAACCCGTTGTTTTTGAAAATGAAAGTAGGCTGATTGGCACCTGCTTTTTGCCTCAGCCAATTTGGGATGGGATTCAATCAGGACCCATTATTCAAGTGCTTGTTCCATTTGAAACCAGACTAGAACGCCTATCACATGAATACGGCGGATTTTCTACCGACCTTTTGATTGAAAAAATTCAAGCCATTACTAAAAAACTGGGTGGACAACATGCGAAGTCAGCGATTGATGATATTTTAAATAACAACACCAAAGGTTGGATTACTGCGGTTCTTGTTTACTACGATAAAACCTACTCTTACGGCGCCGATAAGAACAAAGGGCGCAGTAGATTGTTGGATTTTAGCTGGGATTCGCAAGAATCAACAAATAAAGGCATTGAACAAATCATTCAAATAATTACAGAACTATAATATGAACTTGCAAGGTAAAATTTGTGTTGTAACAGGTGCCAATAAAGGCATTGGTTTAGAGTGTGTTAAATCATTTTTAGAAAGAGGAGCCATTGTATATGGTTTATGCAGAAGTGGTTGCGAAACGAAACACGAAAATTACACCTGCATTCACGCCGATGTTCAAGTTTGGGAACAAATGGAATCTGCTTTCAAACAAATTCTTGATCAACAAGGTAAAATAGATGTACTCATAAATAACGCTGGACTTGGTTATTTCGGGTTCTGCGAAGACATGAGCAATGAGCAGTGGCATACCATGTTCAATACCAACGTAACGGGTTTATTTTACGCCACCAAATTGGCTTTGCCATCCATGAAAAAACACGGCGAAGCTCATATCATCAACATCGCATCTATTGCAGGGTTAGAAGGATACCAGCAAGTGTCAGGATATTGCGCCACAAAATTTGCAGTACGCGGTTTCAGCGATGCATTGTATAAAGAGGTTCGTGATTTTGGAGTTAAAGTAACATGCGTGTATCCAGGTTCTGTTAAAACCGACTTTTTCAGACATTCCGAAAACATCACCGCGCATGATAACATGCTCATGCCCTGGGATGTTGCATCTCAAATCACTCACGCAATTGAGTCGTCTGCCAATTTCCACGTTGTAAATCTTGAAATTAGACCTCTGAAACCTAGGGGTTAATTGGAAATCTTATATCTTTACGAAAGTAAAGTTAAGATCCATTGAATCAGGAACTTTTCATAACCATGATGGGCACTCTGTTGCCTTTGGTGATTACCAATATCGCCCACATGATTGTGGTCAAACGCAATGCTTGGTCTTCTCTCGTAATCCCCATTCATGAAACCGCCTTCGGAGCCAATAAAACATGGCGAGGGGTATTCTTTATTTCTATTGTCAATGCGCCGCTATTTGCATTGATGAATTTTCCTTACTCATTGCATTTGGATGTTGGATTGGTCTCCATTTTTGTTGCATTCGGATTAGGGACTGGCTGGGTTTACGGCCTAACTTACGCACTGTTTGAACTCCCCAATTCTTGGCTCAAAAGACGTTTAGGTATTGCGCCGGGCTCCAAATCCCTGAAATGGTCGTTCTTTTTCACCCTAATGGATAAAACTGATTCTGCCTTTGGGGTTACCCTGGTTTTTTGCGTATTAAACGGTTTCTCTTGGGAGAATTTTATGGTGTTTTTCACCACTGCCTCCGGCCTGCATTTCCTATTCTCTTGGATTTTATATCTTCGAAAAATTAAAAAATCATTCTAAACTATGACTAAGAAAGACGACCCAAAACCCGTGTCAAAAAAGGAAAACATTTGGAACCTACCCAATGCCATCAGCATGTATAGATTGCTGTCGTTCCCATTCCTTCTATATCTCATCTTTGTTGGAAATGAGTCGTTATTCGCTACTTTGTTGTGTATCAATTTAGCCAGCGATGCCGTTGATGGAATCATAGCACGCACGTTTAAACTACAAACCGAATTTGGTGCTAGATTGGATTCTTTGGCTGATTGGGGGACCTATATTTTGGCTTTTGTAGGAATTTACAATTTCAAAATGCCTGATCATGGCAGTGATTTTTGGTTATTGTATCCGTTCATTGGCCTGATTGTTTTCTACAACTTATTCTCTTTCATCAAATTCCGAAGATTGCCGAGCTTGCACTTATACAGCACCAAAGTGGGTGGATACTTGCAAGGGATTTACTTTTTTGGATTATTCGCCTATGGATATTACGCCCCCATATTTTTCTTGGCAATGATTTGGGGATGGTTGAGCAGCATTGAGGAGATCATCATTTTGGTTCGTTTTAAAGAACTAAGGTCAAATGTTAAAGGATTGTACTGGATTCTAAAGTCTGAAAACCCAAATAATCAGTAAATCAGAGGGAACAACTTCCACGTTTTGGCTTTATAATCGCGATACTCCTGTCCAAAATGATCTTCTAAAACGGCTTCTTCAACTGGAATACGATTATGGGTTGTGTACCAAACACCCCACAACAAGATGGCCAAAGACAAGAAACTATGAAGGACAATACCAAGCCCTAAAGCATAAATATACATTCCCGTATAGCTGGGGTGACGCATCCAGCGGTAAACGCCATCTGACTTTAACTTATGGCCTTTTAGGATGGTTACTTTTACGGTAAATGCCTGTTTCAAAGACAATATGGCCACCCATCTCAAGGTTAAACCAACAATAAAAAGTGTGAAACCTAATAGATTCCATGTTTCATCGAATGTACATTCGGGAATTTCACCAAAAAACCAATGCCACGGTTCAAACAATCCAACAAGAAGTGCCGAAACGACTGAGAGCGGCATTACCAATCGAAAAACTTTGAGAGTATTATCGTCTTTAATGTATTCAAATTCTCCAACCTTGGCATTCTTTAGGCCATTAGCCAACAAAGCTGAGATCAAGATAGCCAATGACATGAATAGAATGAGTAGGTTCATTTTGCTTAGGTGACGAAAATACAAATTAACAGGGGTTTTTAGATACTTTTGGATCATGATACACATACGCATATTCCATGGGTCGGTAACCAAGCCATTTTCGGGTGATACCTACCGTGAATTGGGCGGATTTCTGGGCGGACATGTAGCGGTTCAAGTGTATGATCGTGTGTATGGGTTCTACTATGCGGATCGAAATAAGATTCATATTTTCCCAAACAATCGCTCTAAAAGTTCCATCTTTCAGAATCAATCCTTGGAAGAATGGGAAGAAATAGTGGCGTTGAAAAAAGAAACCATCATATCCATCCCCGCCACCGTCGAAGAAATGCAATGGCTCAAAACGTATTACGAACAAAACGTACTAAATCCGGAGTGCGATTATTCGTTTTGGGGTGAAAGATGTGCTTCAAATTGCCACAGACTGCTGTCTACCTTGAGAAAGGTTAAGCCTGGTTCCAGATTTTTAAAGGCATTCTACCCTGGACAATTGATTATTACGCTTAAGCGCGAAGCAAAAAAACATGGTTATATAGTGAGAACAATACCCGGCGATAAAAGAAGAATTTGGGCTTAAATACGTTCCACTATTCCCGTGGAACCATTCACACGAATGCGCTCACCTGTTTTGATGCGTTGTGTAGCGTCTTGCACGGCAACAACCACGGGGATTCCTAATTCTCGCCCTACAATGGCCGTATGACTCAACAATGAGCCTTTTTCTGTAACCAGAGCAATAGCTTGTGACATCAAAAATACCCAACCAGGATCGGTCATTTTACTGATCAATATTTTTCCTTTTACGTCAGCATTGAGCACCGGTTCTGTGATGACTAATGCTTCTCCTTCTGCTATACCCTTAGAAACTGCCACGCCGGTCAAAACCTGCGAACGATCCAAACCCTCTCTGGTAAGGTTGTTAAGATAATCCGTAAAATCTGGTTTGGCTTTCTTGCTGTAAATGATTCGGTCAGGGAGAATCAAATCCTTATAATTGGCATATTCCGCTATTCGCGCTGCAACCAAATCAACCAACGGGGTCTTTTGTATGAGTGCGTAGTGCTTGATTTCTTCCATGGTGAGGAAGAAAACATCTTCCACATCCTCCAAGTGTTTTTCCATTACCATGCATTGCCCTAATGACCTAAAAATATCTTTAGATGCACTGTAGACGCGGGTGCGACAAAATCGCATGTTTTCGCGGTTGGCTAATCCATAGCGCGACATTCCTAATACCCAATGAAACCACCATGATTTGGGCTGCCACCAATGTAGCTTTTCAGCCACCAACTTAGCTGCATTTGCGTGGATTTGGGACTGTCTTTCTCTGAAATTGTCAACAGTGAGGGGTGAATCTAACTGTGATTTTACCAGTTGGACCAGCATTTCGGGGAATTGTCTGGGTGATTTAACTTCTAATTTTAATTCAGCCAAAGTTCTATCTCCAAACCTTTCGAGGTATGCTTGCCAGTCTTTGTAAAACGCTTCGAATTCAGGTTGTTTTATTGCCTCTAACACTTTTTGATCTTCCAATGAGAACATGGACATTAAGCGTTCATTTCCCAAAACTTGTGCTTTTAGGTTTAAAAACGACATTACGGCCAATTCGCTTTCTACGCCGCCCTGCCCCACTACTAACTCATTCGCCAACTCCGGATTTTCGGAAATTCCATATTTCTGAATTGCATCTTGCAACCATCCAAAAGCCTTAAATGCTAAATAATCATTTACAATGGTAAGGTGATACTGTTCAAACGTGCGTTCTATAGATGCTTGTAGATGATTCCAAAGTGCTGATGGATTTCCTTTGTGGGGTTCAAAGTTTTGAAATTGAGCATAGGCTTTTGAAAAATCGTTGAAAAATCGTTTGTTTCCACGCTTGTAATTGATGACCAACCAAGTAACTGAAAGCGCCGTTTTAATCTTCCCTATGAGCGGAAAATGATAGTTATCGCTCGCAGAGTCAGGCAATCCTACAGCTGTTTCCCATGCTTGCATGGATCGCTTAGAATTATAAACCAACGCCATCATTCTATACCAGTTATCGAGGCGATAGTATACCCTTCCATAAAAATGCTCAATTAAATGAGCAAAAACCTCCTGATTTTTATCAAATCGCTCGCTCGAAATCCAAAATGCTTTAGCACTTCTGCGAAACAAATTGGTATAGGCCATGGAAGCAAAAGAATAGCTCAACGGCAAAGTAATATTGGGATAACTTTCAACGATGTTGGTATTGTCTAACACCACCAAATCTTCGCGTTGAATGGTGGTAATTGGGCGCATTTGAAGTAAATATAACTCACCGTCTGCCCCCCAAACAAACTCAACATCGGCGGGCTTTCCCAATACTTTTTCAGCGAGTATTACCTGATCATAAACAGCAAATATTTCATCGTCTGAAAGAGCGGCTACTGACTGTTTTTCTATGGGAACTTCCGCCAAATGAATGCCTTTATGAGAGTTATATTCCATAGTTTGTGCTTTATGCACAATGCTGTGGGTAATACTTCGCAAAGCTCTATTTACATGATAGCAATCGGCGGCTACTTGATCCATCACAATTCCTTCGCCCATACCATAGCCACAATTTATCACTGCATCGGCCAGGTTACCATTCGAATTCATGGAAAATGCTATGCCAGAACGAGTGGCGAAAACCATTTGCTGCAGCACAATGGCATATTCAATCTTTCTGAGAGACACTCCCATTTTCAAGCGATAACTCAACGCTCCAAAGCTCCAAGCCGAAGCCAAACTGCGTTTAATGTTATCTAAGAGCTGATCTGGCGTGGTATACAAGTATGTTTTATGCTGACCCGCAAAAGAAGCGTCCCCAGAATCCTCAGAAATAGCCGAAGATCTCACCGAAATACAAAAATCACAACCAAAAACCTCCTCAGTGCCTTTCATAAGCGCATTTAGAAGCGATTTGTCGGGAAAGTAATTCATAATTAACGACTCCACTTGCGAGCAAACCTCTAGCAGTTGAGTCATTTTTTCGGGGGATGCGATTGCTTCTGCGTGCTCAAAGGGACTGAGTAACTCTTCTACCTGTCCTATGGCGTTTCCCAACAAGGCTTGAACATCTTGCTTAGAGATGGCTACAAACGTCGGAACCCGAAATCCAGCTTCGGTTAAGCGGTGTAAGTGATGAGCCTTGCTACCTACATCAACGATGCGATAACTCTTATTTTCAAGAAGATTCAATTCCAGCTTATAGAATGTTGTACACTATCAGCGTGTGGAACAACAAGTTCAAAAACGACGTTGTGGTAGCAAATAGGGAAACATTGGTAAGAACGTTGTTTTCCTTGGTAGGTATAAACAAGAACCGTAAATAGAAGAACAGAACAACCGATGCGATGGCATACACAATATATTGAAAAATCGGTCCGAATTCCAGCAAACCTCCCACGTGCAAATGCAAACCGCAAACGGTTAACAAAAACAACATGGGTATGATGGTAGCAGGTTTAAGACCAATCACCATAGAAAATGTTTCATATTCGGTTTCCATGTCGGCCGAACGAATTTTACGCGATATTTCCCAAGCGGTAATGGGCATGGATACAATTAACAACAGAATGAAGTGAATGGATTGGAACGATTCATATCCAGCACCCGTAGCCAAAGCGGTATGAATCAAAAATAAATTGATGACGTATGGCAATGGCTGGTGGTCGAGCATGGTAATGAAAATATGCTCACGGTGAAATTTCTCAGCAAAGAACCATTTGAACGTCAATAAGGTGTAGGTCATCATGATGGCAAACATGAGCAGCGTTTCTTGTCCCCAAATAAGATTAACCACAATCAAGGTCAAGAAACTGGTCAAACTGATGGTCTGAATGTCACGTTTCAGCACTAGCTTACGGGCGGTGGCGCGGTGTGGAAACAAGTGAGCATCCAATTCAAAATCTTTGAGATCGTCAAAGGTTCGCATCATCAACATGACAAAGAACGCCGATATAACTCCAGCAATAGCGGTGCTATCAAAAACTACAACTGAACCGGCGGCATGAAGCGCATCGAGCATTTGTTGGGTGGTACCATCACCAAAGCAAGCGGCCTTGGCCGACTGAAATGCAGGACTTTTGATAATTTGCACAACAATGTTCACGCAGAAATACAGGGCTACTACATAAGGAATGTAGATTAACACTGGGAACATTTCCTTGGAATAAATCCATGCGCGCTGCCAAAAATACTTAGGCGTTTCGGGGGATCTCAAGTTATTTTCGCTCATATTTTTAGCAAGAAACAAAAAATCATTGAATATTTCACTTCTGTTCAGCACATTATGCATTGGATATGGGCAGTTAAGGCTCAAATTACACACTCAATTGGGTCGTCTGCCAATTTCCACGTTGTAAATCTTGAATTTAGACCTCTAAATCCTCGGGGTTAATTAAATAACTTGTAAATTTGCATTACCTAAAATTGAAATAAAATGAAAGTAGCCATTAACGGATTTGGTCGTATCGGGCGCCACGCGTTCAAGTTTTTATTGCAAAAGCCCGGTGTTGAAGTTGTAGCTATCAATGATTTGACTGACAACGCAACCTTAGCTCATTTATTGAAGTATGACTCCGTACATGGAAAATTCAATGGTACCGTGTCTTCAGATGAAAATCATTTGATCATTAACGGTAAAGCCATTCGTTGTTTAGCAGAAAGAGATCCTAAAGCTTTGCCTTGGGGCGAAATGGGTATTGATGTAGTTTTGGAAAGTACTGGTTTCTTCACTTCGGAAGAAAAAGCGGGTATGCATTTGACTGCTGGCGCTAAGAAAGTAGTTATTTCTGCTCCTGCTACAGGCGACATCAAAACCGTTGTTTTGGGTGTAAACGAAAATATTTTAGACGGTTCTGAGAAGATTTTAAGTAACGCTTCTTGTACAACCAACTGTTTAGCACCTATGGTTAAAGTATTGGATGATTTATTTGGGGTTGAAGATGGTTTCATGACCACTATTCACGCTTATACTTCTGACCAAAACTTGCAAGATGCTCCTCACAAAGACTTGCGTCGTGCTCGTGCAGCCGCTTATAGCATTGTTCCAACTAGCACAGGTGCTGCAAAAGCCGTAGGATTGGTACTGCCACATTTGAAAGGCAAATTGAACGGTAACGCCATGAGGGTTCCCATTCCAGATGGTTCAGTAACTGATTTCACCGTGCGTTTGAAAAAGGCTGCTACCATTGAAGAAATCAACGCTGCCATGAAGGCCGCTTCTGAATCTTCAATGAAAGGCATCATGGAATATACCGAAGACGAAATTGTGAGCATTGACATAGTTGGAAATACACACAGCTGTATCTTCGATTCTAAATTGACCCAAGTTATTGGAAACACTGCGAAAGTAGTAGGTTGGTACGACAACGAAACCGGCTACAGCTCTCGTGTGGCTGATTTGATTGCTAAGATCTAATTGGTTTAAAACCATATTCATAAAAAAAGGGCCACTCCATGGAGCGGCCCTTTTCATTAGTGCTTATTGTAAGATTCACATAGATACTCCCATTTTGCCGGTTAGTTTTATTCTGATGAATAATTCTTCTGGTCGCGATTGAAGTTCTCTAATTTGAATATCATTAACACTACCATTCAGTTTTACGCCTGCCGAAAACTTCTGATTCAAAGCCTCATTCATAGATTTTTTGGCCTCCTTGATTTCTGGGGCTATGTTTACCACCATTGATTCTTGCATCTTTTTACGGATAGTCTCATTCAACAGCCATTTAGCCGATTTCAACAGAACATTTTTGGTTTTTAGGTCGTATTGAAGATCCTTTACTAAAACCTCTTGTTTGATGGAATCATAAACGGGAATACCATTCAAATAAATGGTTCCTTTTTTTGTGCCCTCAAAGCTAACTTCAACACCCAACCTCTCGTTTTGAGGAAATAACTTTAAATGATTCACCTTGATCTTGTTGCTGCCGGCTTCAAAAACTTGATCTTTCAAGTAAACCATGATCTGTTTTGATAGCGTATCGTAGTCAAATTTTAAATCTGTATAAACCGTAAATCCATCGTTGGGTTTGTATTCAGACAAATTGGGAAGCGGTTTTATGGGTTGATTCCAAGCGGTACTTTTGATGGCTGGAGCTGCTTTGACACCCAAGCTGAATTCCATTAAATTCTTGTTGAAAGTCAGAGAACTTAAAGACAATTCTTTAGGAAAAAGGGCTAAATAACCCACTCCATCTATGTAAATGTCTTTTTGGAGTTGCTTGTAATAGGGCTCGATATACTTTTTTAGGTCTATTTTGGATATTTCCACGTCTACCATTTTAGATGCATCCTTAATATAAGGTTGAGCCTGTTTCAGTAAGAGATTGGTAACATCATACCCAAACATCACTTTTATGGGATCAATGGGTTTGATCTGGCTGATTTCAGTTTTGGTTTTGAGTCGGTAATTGTTTTGAACTTCAATTTGACTTTCAATGTCAATTTGTGCACGCTTCATTCCGCCGGAATATCCTAAGTCAAATCCTACGGTAGGCACAGAACAAGAACTTCCCATACAGAGAGCACAGTAATCACCCTTGGCGGCGTATTTCAAGTCAAATTTCAAACCTATTTTATTCTTTCCTTTTCCGTCTAATTTGAACTCACCGCGCTCCAATTTGTACTGATATCTAAGTCCTTCGCAAGGATTGTCTGAACCAGAAAACACTTTATCTGTCATTGAATCAGCCAATTTAGCAAAAGGCCTCATGTCAATTTTGATGGGAATGTTCAAGCTTGAAACTGCCACGGGAATGGGCTTCAATTCCACGGTTTTATTCATATTGGTGGGAGCCTCAGGCTTGATGCTTCCACAGGAAGTCATCCCCCAAAAAATCAGGAGAGAAAGTAAATAACCTAATTTATTCATTGCAGCAATTATTCTACTGCAATATTCGTGAAAAATTGGCTTCCAGAAGCGGTAAATCCTCTCAAGAAATACAATCCCGAAACATTTAACTGAAACTTCATCTGAGGGCTTGAAATGTGCTCAAAACGAGCTATTTCTTGTCCACTAGTGTTGAAAATAGACACAGAAAGCAATTCTTCGGTGGCGCTGAGTGTAAATTCCCCATTGCTACTAGGGTTAGGATAGGCCGTTACTGCCAAATTGGAAATGTTTTCTACCGAATTCACCAGCACTTGAAAACTTCCAGAAAGCGTGTCGTTAGACGAATTCTCATCTGTATTGTTCACAGCAAAAGCTTTGATCCAATATACACCCATGGTTTGGGGCTTGAAAGCCTGAACCGCGGTGGCGGTAAATTGATTGGTTGGACCCAACTGCGGGTAAGACAACTGATCTGAATACACCAAATTTCCGTTCAATTTATCTGAATATATTTCCACCTTTAAATTTTGTGAAATCACAGAACTATCATCTCCGGTATTTGAAATTTTCACCTGAGGCCACATAGAAGTACCTGTAACATATGACCCTCCAATCGATGGAGAATCAATGGCATTGAGCACTAAATCTCTCATACTTCTGACTTCAAAACTGCGCACCAAAGAATCATTAGCAATATTCTGATCATCGAGGTGATTGGTTTCACAAATCACCTTCCCTTTACCCCTGGTTAGCCAGGTTTTGTTGGTATAAAAAACCACTACTTTACTTTCGCCGCTGTTCAAATCAACCGACTTTTGATCATTCAAAACGATCGATTTTTCAAAAAATACCTGGCAGTTAACCGCAACCTGGGTCATGTTTTCCCGTCCTTGGTTGAGAACAGTGACTTGAATGCTGTCTAGTCGGTCATTGTAGTAATACACTTGGCTATCATTGGGATGGCTTATGGCAGTGACCAAAGCATCTTTACCCACTTCAACATAAACTGTTTCACGAATAGTGTCGTTTTGGTTTTTATTGTCTTTGGGATGAGAAATCCATGCCAAAACTTCATACGGTCCAGTAAACAGCGGTTTGAAATTTTTGCCCAACGTGAATTTCTTTTTCTCTCCAGGCAAAATGTTGGCTACGAGTTTTTCATTGTACCAAACCGTACCCTTACGACTGAATTGCACGGTTAAATTCACTTGCTTTTGTGTGCTGTCAAATCCAAGACTGCTCAATGAAGCTGAAACGGGGTAACCGTTTGCAATGGTATTGCTCATGGTATCAACCACATGAAGGGAATCTAACGAGAAATTGGTTGGGGTTCCCACTGTGAAATAGTGACTCAAAGTATCATTTTCAGGATATTTATCTTGGGTTGAATCAGGCCCTACCCAAACACGATAAACACCGTTTGCCGGGGGAGTAAACTTATTTTTTAACTGTGTAATTTTAACATCTTCGCCATAAATAGCAGATTTCGAACTGTCTTCAAATAGCTTTACATCTTTTGAGTTGAAGATCTTCATCACAATCTTAGAGTTATCTAAAGGAAGTACACCGTCGTTAATAACACGGGCCTGAACATTGATTTTGTCTGTGATTTTATATTCAAGTTCAGGTCTTGGAGAAAGTATGCTATCAGCAATGAAATCTTGTTTTTTAAAGACATACATTTTTACTCTAACAGTATCGTTCGGCGTATAACGGTCGCCCTTCAATGCGGTATAAACCAACATTTCTAGCTGTCCGGTGTCGTTTGCTTTGTAGGTGGGCCAAAACAATATTTTTGTTTGAAACTTAGGCAGACTTAGTGTGTTCTTTTGCTCATAAAGCTTTTGGTTTCTTCTGAAAATTTGACAAACCACATCAAAATTGGCCGTGTTATCATAGCCGGCATTCATGACCGTTGCCAACGGTTGAACCGTGTCAATTTTATAAACATAAGAGCTATACGTGGAAGGAACGTGCAGTGTTCTAACCATGACGTCTTTGGTGACACCCACATAGAAGTTCCTAATAAAGGTATCGTTGTCTTTGATGGCGTCGTTTTTATGTTTCACGTATGCTATGAGCTTGTGCGCACCAAACTCATAAGGAACAAACTCCTTTGGGAAGGTGTAGGTTCTGCTCATTCCGGGGGACAGTGTATCGAAAAAGGACTTTTTGAAATGTAAAAGATTCAAACCCCTTATTTCACAAACAATTTCCACCGAATCGGATGGTTTCAAAACACCCACATTTTGGATGGTCACTGAAGGTGCGGCGGTATCATTGTCGTAAATGTTAAAGGTATCTCTGGGCATCGTTGCATTAGCAACTCTAAAGTCATAATCAGCTTGCAAACGGGGTTCAATGATGAATTTGTAAGGTGCATCCGGATGAAAATCGTTCCATGTTGTATCTCCTATTGGACTGGTGTAGAAGAAGGTGCGAGGTCTAACCGGTATTTCAAATTGAAATCCAAAAGACACGTTGTTCAAGTCTAATTGCCTTACTCCTACAAAGAAAGAACCTTCCACCTTAACGGGCTTTTTAATGTCGTAGATGTAGGTTCCGCTTTTGCTTGTTAATGAATCGCTGACCCAAATTACCTTTCCCGGCTGGGCTTTTATGCTGTCATAGCTGTAAATAACCAACTGAAAAAGTCTTCCCGATCCACCAAACGCAACTGATATCTGATTGATGTTCTTGCTCTGGTTGCTTTGAAAACGGGCCACAAAATCGCCTTGGGCGCCATTAAATCCAATTCCTCCACCTGCCGGGGGCAGGGTGATGTCTCTGTAACTATATATGTTTTCGTTGCCTTGTCTAATCGAATATTTCTTGTTGTTGGACGTGTTTTTATCTACTGATTCAATGTAAACCGAATCTGTTCCTTTTTTCGAGGGACTCAAAGACGGAACCTGAAAGAACTGTTCTTTTCCTACTGCAAGTGACACTTGGAAACTATCTTTTTGTTTGTTTTGTCCCAAGGAGTAGGTGTACAGCTTGTGGTTTGTCACGTTCTTTTTGCCCACGTTTCTCAATAGCGTCTTGACAGAATCAGGATTGCCCAAGGGAAGAGGAATTTTTCCTAGGGTATATACACCACGAACATCTAGGTCAAAATCATAACGAGGATAGTTCAGCCTTAAAGTAGGCTTGTATTGGGTGATGTTGTTGAGTGAATCGGGGGCCGAAGCTCCAACGCTATATTGCGTTTGATTGTTGGAAAATCCTGAAACGGTGGCAGTTCCTTCGAAATAAAAACTGAAAGCCCCACGCAGGGTATCGGCCTGATTGAACTCTGTATAAATCACCAAGTTTTCACCCGTTAAAGAATCAAAAACATAGGGTTTGATGAAAGTAAAACGGTAGAAATTCTCAAAAGTATCAAGATAGGTGCTTGCAAAAGTATCTATGACTTTCTGAGCTGAGGTCGTTTCAGAAGAAAATATGATTCCGGTAGAACCAAAATCATTTCTTTGAGTGTTGGAGAGCCAAATTTTGAGGCGGTGATTTCCTTTAAGAGACGCTCCCGCAGCTCTGTAAAGTTCCAAAGAAAAAATACTATCGCCGTGTTTAAGGTTACCGAGGGTTGATTTGGGATAAATGTAAGCGAACTTAGATTGATACACTCCCATGTTTGCGGAAGTTCTAATAGGACCAGCAAAAGTCCCTAAATAACTTCCCTCACCTACTTGCACAAATTGAGCATGGGTGGTAGAAATGGAACTCAATCCGAGTAAAAATCCCCAAAAAGCAGAAAAACGCATAATACAAATGTAACCAAAAGCGAAAGGGATTGCTTTATTTTGCATCAATAGTGAAAAAAGGTGACATTATCCGCGAGATTCAGGCCAAGCGCAGTTATTTGTGCACGGGCTTGGACACTGAAATGGGAAAGCTCCCACAGGGAATTGAGCGCACAGGAAAGGGGCTTTTAGAATTCAACAAAAACATTGTAGAAGCTACGGCTGCGCACAGCGTTGCCTATAAAATCAACACCGCATTTTACGAGCAATACGGGGTTGAGGGCTGGCGCTGGATGGAAGAAACGTTGAGTTATTTGCCATCGAATACCTTAAAAATTGCAGATGCCAAGCGCGGCGACATTGGAAATACCAGCACCATGTATGCACGCGCCTTTTTCGATGCCTTGAAATTTGACGCCATCACCGTTTCACCCTACATGGGCGAAGATTCTCTAAGACCCTTTTTAGAATTTGAAAACAAGTTTGTGATTTGCTTGGCGTTGACATCAAATGCCGGACACGCTGATTTTCAAACGCTTGGAGTTAAAAGTTCAGAGTTTAGAGGGGAGAGTTTAGAGGGGAGTGTGGAGAGTGGAGAGTTGAAGCTTTATGAGCGCGTGATAAATACGGTGAGCAAATGGGGAAATCCTGATCAGTTGATGTTTGTGGTGGGCGCAACAAGAGCTGAATTGGTTGGACATATTAGAAAAATGATTCCTGATCACTTCTTACTAGTTCCCGGTGTGGGCGCGCAAGGCGGGAGTTTGAGCGATATCACTCATGCAGCGGCAAATCCGGAAATGGGACTTTTGGTAAACAGCAGCAGGGGAATTATTTACGCCAGCCAAGACACTGATTATAAAGAAGCTGCCGAGCGTGAAGCTGCAAAATTAGCTTCCGAAATGAGCGGATTGATGCAGCAATTGGGAATGTAATTCTCTCACCTGCTGAATCAAAGATTGATTTCCGTCATTCTCAATGATGTAATCGCATCTTTCGCGAAGTTCATTATTGCTTAACTGCTTGTCAATGATGGTTTTAATCTCTTCTAAATTTCTTTGGTCTCTTTTTTGGACGCGTTGAATTCTAAGATCTTCAGGCGCAATAACGCCAATCACTTTATCTACGGTTTTATTGGCACCGCTCTCAAATAAAATAGCCGCTTCTTTAATCACATAGGGAGCATCTTGTTTATCTGCCCAATCGTAAAATGCTTGAAATACCAGCGGATGAACGATTTTATTGAGTTTTTCTGTTTTTTCGGGGGATGCAAACAGCCCTTTCAAAAAGGCGATGTTGATTTGGTCTTCAGAAATATACACTTCTGTTCCAAAGGCTGATTTTAATTGGAGTTTGAGGCCTTGGTGTTGGGCATACAACTCTTTAACTGCCTGATCAGCATTGAAAATGGGAATCCCCAATTGGGAAAAAATCTGGCAAACGGTTGTTTTCCCGCTGCCAATTCCACCGGTGATTCCCACCTTCAGCATGATAATTACTTCTTTTCTTCAGTTTTAGTTTCAGTAGGATAAGCGGCTTGGGTGCTTTCCATGCTGATAGCCGAAGGATCTACTTTCATTTTACCTTCTTCGATATCAATGATAAAAAACTTCTCATTTACTTGAGATATTTTACCATGTACACCACCAGTAGTTACAATGTGTTGACCTTTAGCAATGCTAGAAATGAAGGTTTTAGCTTTTTTCTGGCGGCGCATTTGAGGCCAAATCATAAAGAAGAAAAATACTGCCATGATGAGCAGCATCAACATGGGATCAAATCCACCGGGTTGAGCTTGAAATAGTTGCATATTTGTGTTGGTTGTTGGTCTTTGGTCTTTGGTCTTTGGTTGTTGGTTGTTGGCTTTCGGTGGTCGGTGGTCGGTGATCGGTTTTCGGCTGGTTGTTGGTTGCTAAGGGCTGAAAGCTGATGTCTATGGTCTAATGTTCTTCGTGGTTGTCAGATTCTTTGGAAAGAATGTGGCTAGTAAAAGTGAGAACCATATAATCACGAACAGCATTGTCAAAGTATACTTCAATGCTTTTCTCAACGAGAGGATTGTCTGTTCCGCCTTTTCCTTTACTGTCAAAAGTGGCGGTTACCTTGCCTTCTCCACCGGGAGGAATTACTTCTTTGGTCCAATCAGGAGTGGTACATCCGCAAGATGCTTCAACTTTTGAAATTGAAAGTGGGCCTTTACCGGTATTTTTGAACCTGAAAATGTGCTGAACATTATCACCGTCTTTGATATTTCCGAAGTCAAACGTGGTATCTACAAATTTGAAATCGCCTTTGGGCCCGTTGTTGTTGTTATCGGGGTTGTTATTCACGATGTCATCCGTATCAACAGGTTTGTTGGTGGGAGTACAAGCAATTGTCAAAGCAGCAATGGTTGAAAAAAGCAAAAATGTATTTCTCATGTGAGCAAATTTAATAAAAATAGGCTTTAGAGTAAACCTCTGCCAGATTTTTGAATACGATCATTTTTGGCTAGATCTATTCTTAGTTTATCCATGATACCATTCACAAATTTGGAACTATTGGGGGTGCTGTAATTTTTGGTGATTTCCAAATATTCATTGATGGTTACCTTAACTGGAATTTCTGGACAATGCAAAAACTCCGTCAATGCCATTTTAAGAATAAGCAGGTCAATCACAGCAATTCGCGAAGGGTCCCAATTATCGGTAACGGTTGAAATCAATGTTTCATATTCCTGGGAATTTGCTATGGTTTTAGTTAAAATCTGCGCACCTAATGCTACTTCTTCATTGTTGGGTCTGATGGCTTCTTTCACTTGTACATGAGCTCTACCCGATGCCAACTTCAATGACTTCAAAACATCTCTAACGGTATATTCGTTATCATCAAACCACTGCGGATATATCTCTTCCAAAGCATCATTAAAGTCCCCTTGAGTTTCGAGAAAAGTAAACAGAATTTGTTCAACAAACTCTAATTGTTGCTGTTCCGTTGGTTCTGTAAAAAATTGATAATCCTGTACAAAGTCCCATTCTCTAAGTCTTTTATACCAATCTTCGAAGTAATTCGCTAGGTTAGACCAATAAAACTGAGTTTGAGGAGCACCATTTACAATCACAGATTCATGCATTTTTGGGATAAAACGCGTGTAATTCAGGTTGTCGTAATACTTAATTTTGAACTGATCCGGATAGTACTTAGACTTTTCTAATTCTTGTTTTTCTTTCGCAAATTGCTGCAATTCGTAGGGGAAGTCGAGCAAAAAGAGATAAAATTGTTCAGTTGTTTGAATTTTGGAAAACAACTCTTTTTTGAGGTCACCTACATCTTGGGCGTGGCCTTGATTCCAAGAATACAAGGTTTGTAGGGTTTTGATGCGCACCAGTCGTCTAGAAATCATTAGAACGTAAAGGTGCAAAGATAGTAATTTTTTTGGGACTGACGGTGGTCGGTGATCGGTGATCGGTTGTCGGTGATCGGTGATCGGTTGTCGGTGATCGGTGTCTAGTCCTAAAATAGTAGACAATTATTTTTCAATATTATGTATTTCCT
>CAZGQS010000014.1:0-5672 GCA_964527775.1 uncultured Rhizobium sp.
AATTGGTTGTCAGACGATTCTCAGCCAACGGTGTTGTTGTTGATGTCGAGTGGGGCGTTTATGGGACTCACGCTTAGCTAGGACTTGCGCTTCGCGGGGACTTACGCTTCGCGGGGACTTGCGCTTCGCGGGGACTTACGCTTCGCTGGGACTCACGCTTCGCTAGGACTTGCGCTTCGCTAGGACTCACGCTTCGCTAGGACTGTGTGACTGTGGGACTAGGGGTGGATTTTAGTGAAAAGTGAGAATCACAAATTGAACATTTGCGATTTTTGCCAAGGTTTTGAATTTACGTTGGTTCAACTTTGTGGAGTATGACAAAATTTAAAGAATTAGAGGTTTGGCAGCGGGCGATTGATTTCAATATGAAATTAATTGAATTGATGAAAGAGTTACCCAAATCAGAACTTTACTCACTTCAGGATCAATGTAAAAGAGCATCAGTGTCTATTTCGTCTAATATTGCAGAGGGATCAGGTCGAGGTTCGGATAAAGATTTTTCAAGATTTCTGAAAATTGCGTTGAGTTCAGCATATGAGCTAGAGTCACAACTAATTATTGTGGAAACGTCATATCAACTTAATACAGAAAATTTAAGAACTGAACTTTCCATAATTCACAAACAACTAAGGTCTTTGATCTTTGCTATAAAACCCAAAAAGCAGACAGTCTCAAATTTGAAAAAGGGCATTAGCCCGTTGAAAGTCTCTCAAAATGACCGAAGGGAATTTTGATTAGCGTAGCGACCACATCATCCCAATACCCAATCCGGTGAATGATTTTGCGTTCCATTGGTTGTTGGGGCCGCGGAAGGATTGGAATACCAAGGAGGGCTCAATGATGATAGTGAATTGATCTGTGATGGGTATCATGGGACCGATGGTAAGTTTTCCATCGAAGCTGAAGTTACGCTGACGATTGATGGGAGCAAAACTGGTTTCGGTGAAATAGTTGCCTTCGGTTAGGGTGGTGATACCTGGTGCTAATTGTGCTCCTAATCTGATGGGAAGTTTTAAGATTTGGGTGTGGAATCTGAATTGAATGGGTAAAGAAATCTTATCAATTCGGTAGTTGATCATGCCGGTGGTGGTGTTGAATTTGGAAGTCAACACGCTGTCCATTAGGGTAGAGTCAAAAGTTTTGATGATGGTTTCTTCGATGTTGCGCCATTGTCCGTTACCCACCCACTCGGTGTAGCTGATTCCCAATCCCCACATGGTGGCATTTTGGAATTCACGCAACAAACTTCCTTGGTATTGAGCAATGTATTGGGTTCCTAAAATGCTGAGGTTCTGCTGATTGTCAAAGTCGATTTGGGTATTTGACCCGGTGATGGCAGAGAATTCAACGAACCAAGGCAATTTGCCTGGACGAAGTTTGATTTCGGGTTCTTTAAAATCCAGATCTATCCAATCAACATCAGATGGAATGGTTTTCCATGAAGCGATATTGGTTCTGGATAATCTATTTTTACCATTGAAGATTTGAGCAATGCGCTGTTGAACTTCTTGAAGCGTTTCGGTCGGGATGTAAGTTGATTTCTCCGCGGTATTTGATTCAATTTCTTGACTGGTTGAAGGAGTTAATTCGATGGTTTGAGGTAGAGTTGCACGTTTATTTGACGAACGAACGCGCAATGAAGAAGATTTTGGAGATTGTGAAATGGATTTTACGTCAAGTATCTTTGATTTTTCAAAGGATTCAACCTTAGCAGTTGTCGAAGAAATAGAGTTTAAAGATGTTGATGCTTTATCTGAAGCTGCTGTTTTTGAAGGTGCTGATGTGGAAGGTGCTACAGTGACGCTCGATTTGATTTTAGTAGTCGCATTTTCAGCGGGAGTACTGAAGTAAGCGTATGCAGAACCAAAACCAATTAAGAGAAGCACGCTGCTGCGGGTGGTCCACCAAATGAAGCCGCGGCGCTTTTTCTTGCGGCGGTTCATCACTTCATCGAAGTTGGTTTGGGGACTGTAGGATGTCTCCAAATCTTGTAAATCCTTGATCCACTGAGGTTGATTATTGTTCATGTGGATTGGGATTAAGTTGGTGTAACATAGATTGAAGTACTTTGCGAGCCTTGGCTAATTGAGAACGGCTGGTTCCTTCGTCAATGCCTAGAGTTTCGGATATTTCTTTGTGTGAATATCCTTCTATGGCAAACATATTAAATATGGTGCGGTAACCGTCAGGTAATTTGCCAATGAATTTCATTATTTGGTCAACGTTCACTTGATCAAATGCGTGATCATCGTAACCAATTTGGTATTCGTTTTCGGAAATGTCTTGCCAGTTGAATTTGCGGGCTCTTATTTTATTGATGGATATGTTTACGCAGATACGACGCATCCAGGTTTCCAATGAACTTTGGTACCGGAATGATTTCATGTTGTCGTATATTTTAACGTAGGCTTCCATAAGGGCGTCTTCAGCTTCTTCCTGATTTTGACAGTACCGCAGACAAAGGGACATGAGTTTCCGGGAGTGTTTTTCCCACAGAAACTTCTGACATTTTCGGTCTTCCCGAATGCAGCCTTCCACGATTTCTTTGTCTGTCATTTGCAGGGTTCATAGCTTGCCATCATTGCAACAGCAATTCCATAGACACATTTTGTTCGTAAAACGTGGCCTGGGCAAGTCAATATTTCGAAAAAACTTAAAATACCTCAAACGAACAAATCTTATTTAAGCGTTGGTTCTTCGTAACTTTGTGCAATTCATGAGGAGGGTATTTGTATTTATATATTTGATTTTCAATGTTTTAAGTGTGTTTTCGCAGTCCGTTTTGGGTGCCGAAACGTATACATATCCCCCGAAAGAAAAAAGTGAAATTTGGGCAGATTCTTTATTAAAGACCTTAACTTTCAAGCAAATGTTGGGACAAACCATGATGGTTCCCGCATGGACGCGCAACGCCGAAGTTGACCCAGTGGTGTTATCACAAATCAGAGATTGGGAAGTGGGCGGAATCATATTTTTCCAAGGCACGGCGGTCAATCAGAGCATGGCGTTGAACTTTTATCAGCAAGAATCAAAAATTCCGTTGTTGATCAGCATGGATGCCGAATGGGGCGCAGCCATGCGCTTAGATCACATTCATAAGTTTCCTTATCCGTTAACTTTGGGCGCCGCAAGAGACACTCAGTGGGCCTTTAGGGTGGGGAAATACATAGGGCGTGAACTTCGGATGCTGGGAATTCAACTGAATTACGCACCCGTGGTTGACCTGAACGTCAATCCCAACAATCCCATAATTGGCTTCCGAAGTTTTGGCGAAAATCCTTTGCTGACGGCCTCTTTGGCAGCGGCCTACAACAGAGGAATGGAGAGCGAAGGTGTTTGGGGCTGCGCCAAGCATTTCCCTGGACATGGCAACACCATAACCGATTCTCACAAAGAATTGCCGGTGGTTGATCATACCCCTTCAAGCCTTCAAAACGAGCTTTTGCCGTTTGATTTGATGTTGAAAAATGGCGTAAAGTCAGTAATGGTGGGTCATTTGAAGGTACCTTTGTTAGACAGTATGCCTACTTCATTGAGTAGGAGCGTGGTCACTGATTTGCTTCGGAAAGAGTTGAATTTTGAGGGGTTAATCATCACAGATGCCCTCAATATGAAAGGCATTGCCAATCATTTTGGAGCTGTAGATGCAGGAATAAGAGCATTGAAGGCAGGCAATGATATTATTTGTTTTCCAGAGGATGTGCCTGGAATCATCACCGAAGCCCTTCGACTAAAAGATTCGGGCTGGCTAGACAGTGCTGAAATTGCCCAAAAAGTAAAACGAATTTTGTTCTCTAAGCATCAATTGGGGCTTTTTGACAAATTAGAAGTCAACGCCGAAACCATTGATCAGCGCATATCTGAGAATTACACCGTTTACCTGCAAAATGAACCCATCGACAAAGTAATTACGTTGATCAACGGCCCTTCTGACGATGATAAAAATCCGCTAAAATTAGGACATCTTTTGCCATTTCAAAAAGACACGGTTCGTTTATTGGTTTTTGGGGATGGAATTTCGCGTACCCTCCTTCGCCGAATGGAATGGTATGCCAATGTGCAACTTATTTGGGCAAAGAAATTCGATTCTACCCAATCGTTGATTGCATTTTCTGATTCTTTGAAAGATGAACGTTGGGTGATTTTCAACGGAAACCAACGGATGTGGAGTAACAGTCCCCGGAAATTGCCGAAAAACTTGGTTCAATTTGTAGAATCTACCAAGAGCAGTCCTGTATTGATACACACCGGAAACATCTACGCATTACGCGATTTAACCCGAAAAATTCCCGTCATGGTGGGCTATGAGACCGGCGAAGAATTTCAATCGGCCTGTGTAGATGCTCTTTTTGGTAGAAGTAATATCTTGGGAAAGCCACCCGTTAAGCTGTCTAGTGAGCCTGTGAACCACAACGTGGTCATTGGTCGCGAATCTAATTGGGAAGCGAGTTTTCCCATGCATCCTGAATTCAACCAGGAAGATTCTTGCGGGAAGTTCAAGCAGTTGAACGACCTCATGGACTCTGTCATCAGCAGCGGAGCGTCAACTTCTGCTCAGCTTTTGGTTCTCAAAGACGGCCAATTAAAATATAACATCTCTCGCGGATCTTACTTAGCACATTTTTCTGATGGCGACACCTTGCTTCCCGTGAATGAATACACCGTTTATGATATTGCCAGCATTACAAAAATTGTAGGCATGACGGCTGCAATGATGGAGCTTTTCGAAGAGCGCGAATACCGGTTAGATGACCCCATAGGCCGCTACTGGAAGGAAGTTCGTAAATATCCTTGGAGCCACCTTCCCATATCTAGTTTTCTCACACACAGAACCGGACTTCCAGCATTTTTGCCCCTCTATCAACGTATTTCAAACCACCCAGATACCTTGTTGTTTGATTCATTGCCCAGTCGTTTACAGGATTCGGTTTGGCGTTGGATTTGTAAAACCCAACCTCGAGGCGGTTTCAATGCTGAATATCTTTACAGCGATTTGAACGCCATCATTTTAGGCAAATTTGTAGAGCACCTTTCTGACCTCCCATTAGATGAGTTTTTATACAAAAAAGTATTTCAACCCGCTCAGATGAAAATGACCCGTTTTCGTCCCAATCAATTTGGTTTGTCGGCTCGCGTAGCTCCTACGGCTTTAGATCCAACTTGGCGAGGTTTGATAAGGGGAGAAGTTCATGACCCTTCTGCTTTTTTTCTCGGGGGACTTTCGGGCAACGCAGGACTGTTCAGCAACTCGGTTGACTTGGCCAAATTCATGCAAGCCTTATTGAACTCTTCTCGACATGATTACGATGGCTTCAAACTATTCAAACCCGAAACCGTTCAAAAATTCACCGAAGTCTATCACACCGAACGAATCACCACCGCCAACCACCGTGGTCTAGGCTTTGACAAACCCCACGGAAACAACGTGTACCCCGGCGCACCCACCTCTTTGTTCGGACACTCTGGTTTTACCGGCACATGGCTCTGGGCTGACCCCGAATCACAAACCGTGTTCGTTTTCCTATCTAACCGCACCTATCCCAATGACCAGCAAAACATTTTGGCCAAGAAAGGGTGGAGGGGGAGATTATTGAGTACAGTCCTTGGACTTTAGTCTTTGGTCTTTAGTCTTTGGTCTTTAGTCTTTGGTCCTTGGTCCTTGGTCCTTGGCT
>CAZGQS010000014.1:5772-11443 GCA_964527775.1 uncultured Rhizobium sp.
TTGGTCTTTAGTCTTTGGTCTTTAGTCTTTGGTCCTTGGTCCTTGGTCCTTGGCTAAAGCCCCCCTCAAAGACTAATAGCTAAAGACCAAAGACTAAAGACCAAAAACCTACTTTGTCAAAGCCTTAATCAACCCATTCAGTTGTTTTTGTACCGATTCTAACTCTTTCATGAGTTCTGGATGTTCAGTTCCAAAAACATTTTTTAGAATAATCAATTGACATTCAAGTTCAAACGATGAACCCAAGGCTATGTGTAGGAATCGAACAAAGTCTTTTTCTGAATCTCTACCAGCCCCCTCTGCAATGTTAGAGGATATAGAGATGGCAGATCTTCGACACTGACTTTGCAATTCATAAACATCCGATTTAGGTAAAGCCTTAAAGATTGAAAATACCATTTTGTTCAATTCAATTGATTGGTTCCAAACATTTAGATTTCTATAGTTTCTCATACAGCGAATTTCGGCCCGCTTTTGTCGGATTACTTGTCGATTTTTACAACTGAATGGTCAACTAATTAATTATATTTGTAATTATTACAAATCCCCCAAAGACCAAAGACCAAAGACCAAGGACCAAAGACCAAAGACCAAAGACCAACCCCCAAAATGAACCTCAAACAACTCATATTTTCAGCAGCAACGGCTGCTTTTTTGACCGCCTTCGTTGTTGGCGGTGATTACAGAGCACTTAACTTAAATTATCTTGATTCCAGTGTGAAACCCGGTGACGATTTTTATTCGTTTGTGAATGGAAAGTGGATGAAGCAAACCGAAATTCCTAGCGATAGAGGTCGTTGGGGGTCTTTTGATGCACTGGGTAAAATGGCCGATTCTATGGCGCTATCGGTGTTGAAAACAGCGGCGAAGTCTGGAGAGTATGGGCCAGAAACTGATCAAGGTAAGGCTATTGCGTTGTATGCATCGGTGATGGATATCCAAAATAGAAACAAGCAAGGCGTGAAGCCCGTGGTTCCTTATTTGATGGAAATTGCCATGCTGAAGAACAAGAAAGAGGTGGCCAATTACATGGTGAAATACGCTCCTTACGGGGGTAGCTTTTTCTTGGGATTTTATGTCGGTGCGGATGTGAAAAATTCCAACCAGAACGTCATGTATACTTATGGACCTGGATTGGGATTGCCTGACAGAGATTATTATTTGAAGACCGATGAGAAGTCGGTGAAATTGCAGGTGGCCTATAAAAAGTTTATTGTAGATGTGTTTAAAGCATACGATTGGAAGGGAAATCCAGAGAACATTGCTGAAACCATTTATAGTATGGAAAAATACTTGGCAGAAAATAAAATGTCTCGTGTGGAAATGCGTGATCCTGCGAAGAGATACAATCCCCGCAGCTTGAAGCAATTCAAAAAAATGGTTAAGGGCATGGACGTTGATGGCATGTTGAAGGCCTTGGGCGTGAGTCCCGACAAAGTGATTTTGGGCGATGTGAAGAACATGGAAGCAACCGCTAAGTTGTTCCAAGAGAGAGATGTGGAAGATTTAAAAGCTTTGCTTTTGTGGAGCGATATGCGCGGTGCGATGGAGAATTTGAGCGAGGACATGGAAAAATTACGCTTCGAATTCTACGGAAAAACCTTGAGAGGCACACCGGCTCAACGTCCCCAGGAAGAAAGAGCATTGGCCGTGGTGAACGGAACTTTGGGCGAAGCGTTGGGCAAGTTGTACGTAGAGAAATACTTCCCCGAGGAAGCCAAAAAAGTGGCAAAAGCCATGGTTGACGACGTGATTGCTGCATACCGTGTTCGTATTAATAATTTGGACTGGATGAGTGCTGAAACCAAGAAAAAAGCCAACGGAAAATTGGATAAAATGATGGTGAAAATTGGTTACCCTGACAAATGGGAAGACTACAGCCAATTGAATGTTAAGACCTATGCGCAAGGCGGAAGTTATTTCCAAAATATGTTGAATGCAGCCAAGTGGGGTACCGCTAAAAATATGGCAGAATTTGGTAAGCCCGTTGATAAAACTCAGTGGGGTATGTCGCCTCAAACGGTGAATGCGTATTACAATCCGGTAAACAATGAGATTGTATTCCCTGCAGCTATTTTACAGCCTCCTTTCTTTGATTTCAGAAACGATCCTGCGGTGAATTTCGGGGGAATTGGAGCGGTTATTGGACATGAAATTTCTCACGGATTTGATGATGCAGGGGCACAATTTGATGCAGACGGAAACCTTCAAAATTGGTGGACAGAGCAAGATTTGAAGCAATTCAAGGAAAGAGGAAAGAAATTGGCTGAACAATACAGCGGTTACGAAGCCTTACCCGGAAAATTCGTGAACGGCGAGTTTACCTTGGGCGAAAATATTGGTGATTTAGGCGGTGTCGCTGCCGGATACGATGGATTGATGATTCATTTGAAGCGCGAACCGATTACCGAAAAATTGGATGGATTCACTCAACAACAACGATTCTTCCTAAGTTGGGCGACCATTTGGAGAAGTAAAATTCGCGACGAAGAATTGAGCATGAGATTGGTTACTGACCCGCATTCGCCTGGTTATTTTAGAGCCATTGGTCCTTTGCAAAATCACCCTGGATTCTATGAAGCTTTTGGTGTAAAAGAGGGTCATAAAATGTACAAAGCCGATCAAGACCGCGTTAAAATCTGGTAATTGAATCATGGCCAATTGGTTTAAATCTCCCCAAGTATTGCTGCAATTGGCCCTGAATTCGGTCAAGCGTTTTCCATTCACCTTATTTAGCGGTTTGATTCTGACCGCTGTAGGTATGTGGTCCGTTCGTATTGGAATTGCTGAAAAACAGTATCAAGATGAATTTCTGAGTTTTTTACTTAGAGTAGGTATGACCGCTTCTCTATCTTTACCCTTGTCTTTTACGGTGCACTTGCTTTTAGAGAACAACCTGCACAGAAACAGAATATTCAGATTGGGATTGATTAATCTGTTATTTGGTATATTGATTTTCGTTTACTTTGATCTGAGTTCCTATCAGCAGAGCATCAATGTTGAAGAGCGGATCTGGCTGAGATATTGGAGTTATTCCGTGGTATTCCATTTGTTGGCGGCCATTTTGCCGGTGGTGAACAAAAAGAATTCAAACGCCGTTTGGCAATACAATCAAACCTTGTTTTTAAGAACGTTTACCACGGCTTTATACTGTGGTGTGCTATATCTAGGTTTAGCGGGCGCAATGTTGGCTCTAGATCAGTTGTTCGGACTCGAAATTAAGGGGCATTATTATGCTTATTTGATGTTTATCATGTTGGGATTGGTATCTACCTTGATTTTCGTTTCGGGTATACCAAATGGGGTGCAGGAGCAAGATGACAACCAAAGCTTTCCAAAGCCGCTCAAGGTATTCGCTCAATATGTATTGTTGCCGCTCGTTCTCATTTATTTGTTGATTTTATACGCCTACGCAGGGCAAATATTGGTTCAGTGGAAGCTCCCAGTGGGGTGGGTTTCGAACATGATACTATCATTTGCTGTGGCAGGAATGTTGGCCTTGCTTTTGTTATATCCCTTTGGGACGAAAGATCGATGGATTCACAATTATTCACGAGGATATTACATCGCCTTGTTGCCTCTTTTGGTTTTGTTGTTCATAGCGGCCGGAATCAGGATTGATGAATACGGATTTACGGTATTGAGGTATTGTTTATTGGCTTTGGCCATTTGGTTGACTGCCATTTCAATTTTCATGATTCTAACCAAGAACAAGTACATTGGAATGATACCTTTTAGCTTGGCGGTGACCGCGTTTTTGGTATTTTTCGTGCCTGGAATCAACGCATGGTCAGTATCCAAAAGAGATCAAACCCAGAGAATTCAAGAGGCATTCAGAAAAGCGGGAATATTTGACGGAAAACAACTCAAGCAAGGAGTCATTCTGAGCGATAGTG
Organism: uncultured Rhizobium sp.; assembly: GCA_964527775.1. GTDB lineage: Bacteria > Bacteroidota > Bacteroidia > NS11-12g > UBA955 > VMCP01. Next base: position 9,669 of record CAZGQS010000014.1, read on the forward strand.
CCTCTGATAGATTGCATGAAGACGTAATGTACATGTTTGATCAGCACAATATTACTGGTTTAGAACCAGCACTAGTGTTGCCAGAAATGATTGCCAACGATACAGGGAAATTGGTTAAAATCAACAGAATCAGCACTTGGGAAGTAAAATCGTGGTTGTCTGATACGCTGAAAGTCTACGGAGTTCGAGATGAATATGACAGATACAATGATATCGCAGAAGCAACTGAAGTTGAAGCTGCAGTAGACAGCGCAGTAGAGGTTGAAGAATATATACTTACTATCTCTGGAAGTGCATCATCTGCTCGAACCAATCTGAACATACCTGCAGGAAATTGGAAACGCTTGGTTTTATTCAATCCTGACAAAGACGAGACCCTTTTCTACGGAAATGGTGATGATTGCGACGGACTTTTCATGAGAATATTTGATGGAAATATTACCTTGGATTACGACGGGTCTTTTGATTCTTTACAGATTAAAGCCCAGGGTTTGAATGATAAGTATGCCTTTTACAATGCACTGAAAAAGAAGTTTCCGAATTTAGAGAACATAAAGATCAATAAGGACACCAAATACAATTGGGGTGATGAAGGCATGATGGTTCAAGGAAAAAATAGCATTTTATCTGTTCACTACTTAGAACTTAAATACAGCGAAAAATGCAAAAGATTTTTGCCTTATAAATTCTCAGGAGTGGTGTGGGTCAAATAGTGCGTTGTAACTTTGCACCAGAATGAGTCGAAACAGCATTGGCAAAAACCTAGTCATTACCAGTTTTGGTGAAAGCCACGGTCCCTTTGTAGGTGCAGTGATTGACGGTTTTCCTGCGGGATTGTCTATCAGCAGTGAGGATTTACAGCTAGAAATGAACCGTAGAAGGCCGGGTCAATCTGCCATTACCACTCAACGCTCAGAAACAGACGACGTTCAAATCATATCTGGCGTCTTCGAAGGGAAAACCTTAGGTACTCCCATTGCTATACTCATCGCCAATCAAGATGTTCGAAGTGACGATTATTTGCATTTAAAAGATGTTTACCGTCCAGGTCATGCTGATTTGCTCTACGATGTAAAATATGGACACCGTGATTGGAGAGGAGGAGGAAGAAGCAGCGCGAGAATTACAGCCGCTTGGGTTGCAGCCGGCGCTCTAGCAAAACAGTGGATCAATCACCAATCAACGGTCAACATCAACGCTTGGGTCAGCCAGATTGCTACAATTAAGGCCCCTTCCATAGTTGCAGTTACACGCGATGATATTGAATCTTCCGCCGTTCGTTGTCCACATCTTGAATCTTCAAACCAGATGATTGCCTTAATTGAAGAAGCAAAAGCAAACGGAGACAGCTTGGGTGGTAAAATTACTTGTCTTATCGAGGGACTTCCACAAGGTTTGGGAGAACCCGTTTTCGGAAAGTTGAACGCCATTTTAGGTCAATACATATTAAATCTAAACGCCGTGAAAGGCATTTCATTTGGCGACGGATTTGATGCTGCTGAACTCAGTGGAAGCAACCACAACGATGAATGGGTTTACCGCGAAGATCTCGGCCGAATTGGCACCCGCACCAACCACAGCGGTGGAATTGTTGGCGGAATGAGTACAGGCGAGCCGGTCAAGATGGAAATTGCCTTCAAGCCCACATCTACCATAGCCAAAGAACAAGCTACTGTAAACGCTTCCTTAGAGGAAGTCAAACTACAAGCCAAAGGCCGACATGATCCCTGTGTTTTGCCCAGAGCCGTACCCATTGTCGAAGCCCTGTGCTACCT
>CAZGQS010000014.1:11543-16249 GCA_964527775.1 uncultured Rhizobium sp.
ATGATCCCTGTGTTTTGCCCAGAGCCGTACCCATTGTCGAAGCCCTGTGCTACCTCGCCATCATGGATCTTTGGCTCGAATCCCCCGCCAAAATCTAAACCCTCAACTCTCAACTCTAAACTAAACAATGACCCGCCCAGAAATACTTGACCAATTTTCACGTCTTTTAGACGTCATGAACGACCTCAGAGAAAAATGTCCTTGGGACATGAAACAGACCTGGGAGAGTATACGCCCATTGAGCATTGAAGAGGTTCATGAATTGAGCGATGCCATTTTGGAAAACAATCCCGAAGAAGTAAAAAAAGAGCTCGGTGATTTGTTGTTGCACATTGTATTTTACTCAAGAATCGCTACCGAAAATGGGCATTTCGATGTGGGTGAAGTATGTGATTCCTTGATTCAAAAGTTGATTCGCAGGCATCCTCATATTTATGGTGATGTGGAAGCCAACGATTCAGAAACGGTTTTGAAGAATTGGGAACAAATTAAGCTTCAAGAAAAAGGGCAAAAGAAAAACGGGGTGTTGGATGGGGTTCCTAAGGGATTGAATAGCGTGGTGAAAGCCTTCAGAATGCAAGAAAAAGCTTCGCAAGTGGGATTTGATTGGGATTCAGCAGATCTTGCTTATGAGAAAGTGGAAGAGGAGTGGAAGGAGTTTCAAGAAGCTACCACACCGGAGCATCAAGAAGAGGAATTTGGAGATTATTTGTTTGCATTGATCAATTATGCCCGCTTGAAAGGCATCAATCCTGATACCGCTCTTGAACGTTGTAATATCAAATTCAAGACTCGCTTCCAAAGTATGGAATCGCAAGCAGAAAATTTGGGCAAGGGACTAAATGATATGTCGTTAGACGAAATGGAAGCCCTTTGGCAAAATGCCAAAATTAAGGGTTGATTTGATTCCAAAAATCAGGAAAGCTTTTTTCTACACAAACGGTATCATCGAATTGTAGTTGAGGAAATATCAGTTTCCAAGGGGCAAAGCTCATGGCAATTCTATGATCGTTGAATGTTTTGATGGTTAAGATTTCATTGACGTCTGCAGAGTAATTCAATTGAGTCAGTTGATAATCTTCTTCATTGACTTTTGTTAGTTCAAAGCCCAAAAGTAACAAATTGATATTCAGAGCTTCAATACGATTGCTTTCCTTGGTTATTAAGTTGGATATACCTTGGAAAACGATGTCGTAATCATGTATGTTGCCAACTTTCAAAAACCAAGCCAAGGCAAAAGTACTAACCAAGGTAGGTACCGCATCGGGGAAGTTTCGGCAATCAATGGATTTGAATTTTTGAAACGTATTTTCTAAGGGACTGTTATTTTGAGTCTTACAAACAATGCCGTTTTCTTGTGTGTCGGCTGTCAAACCGAGGGACACAAATATGGGCAATGTCTGGGAGTCTCCTTGGAGAGAGGGCAGTTTCAGTTGAGGGAAACACCATTCGTAATTCTGGTTTTTTGTCCAACGGAGGGCAAGGAGATATTGAAAACCATAGAGAGCGGCTGACCAATCGGCTTCTACGTAAATATTTGAGGGTATAAAGGGTTTTTGAGGATTGATTTCAATTAGATTGTCTGCTTCATTAAAAATGCAAGGAATTTGAAATTGATTCAAGGTTTTTGCAGTCATCTCAATATAGGAATTGGAATGTTCCTTACCGATTAATGAAATTTGAATTTTTGGGAGGTTAAACATTTGACTGCAAATCAGCATCATGGCAGTGGCGAACTGACTACTTTCAGTTCGATCCAGAACAATGTTAGGATGATCTCTCAGGGATTCAGAATTTATCTGTCCTTCAATGGTGCAGGGAAAAAATCCGTCGTTTTCTAGGTATTTAATTTTTGCACCGAGAGAATTTAGTCCATCAACTAGGGCTTTTATGGGTCGTTTTTGAAGACTCTGGTTACCGGTTAGGGTGACTTTTCGTCCTTCGAAAGCAAATAAGGCCAATGCAATGCGTGCAGGAGTACCTGCATCGTGAAAATCAATGCAGCTTTCTTGACTTTGAAGGTTATGGATAAAGAGTTGAGTATCTCTAGAATCAGATGGGTTCTTCAACCCCTTTAGATTAAGTTTCGATAGATAAAGTAGCGCAAGAACCCGGTGAGATTCGCTTTTAGAACTCGGCAGATGAAACTGTGTCAGATTCATTGGCTAATTCAGCAGATGCGTGTTTATTCAAGAAATATCGTAGGTTGGCGTCACTGATTTCCACATCGTATTTGCAATTTCCTATTGAAAGCGGCAAGGTGAATTGAATTTTACCGTTTCTGTTTTTCTTATCATGCATCAGCAAAGAAACCAAAGGTTCCACATCGTCAGTTGACCAATTGATTTTGGGATACAATGGGAAAATTAAATTCTCAATGGTTTCGAGCAACGAAGGATCAGCAAAACCCGAATCAACGGCCAATAGAGTTTCCCAATAGATGCCATTTGCGACACATATTCCATGTGTAATTTCGGGATTCTCGAAATGCAAAGCTTCTAATCCGTGGCCAATGGTATGTCCAAGGTTTAATAATTTACGTTCACCTTTTTCTCTAAAATCATTTTCAACTATACCTTTCTTGAAGGTGATGTTTTCGCGAATTATATCCATCCATAGTTCGGTGTTCTCTAGGGAGGGAATGCCGTTTTGAATATGATTCCACAACGAGCCGTTATTGATTATGGCGTGTTTGATTATTTCAGCCCATCCTGCCAACACCTCAAATTGCGGTAGGGTGGGTAAAAAATCAACGTTTCTTAAAATTTTGACGGGTTCAGTGAAGGTTCCAATGATATTTTTTGTACCATAAAAATTAATGCCGGTTTTACCGCCTTCTGAACCGTCTACCATAGAAAGAAGGGTAGTAGGTACGTAAATGCAGGGGATGCCGCGCATGTAAACAGAGGCGCAGAAACCAGCGAAATCAAGTACTGCACCACCGCCAACTGCAATAACCAGAGAATTACGGCTCACGTCGTTACGAAGCATGACTTCCCATAAATCTTGGCAATAACCCATGGTTTTGGAATCATCTCCATCGGGTACTTCGTAAATGATATTGTCTAGTTTTAAATGTATCTGGAGTTTTGGCAAACACAATAACTTGCTGGTTTGAGATACAACTACCACTATTTTATCGGGTTTGTTCTCGTCTAACCAAGTTTCTATGCGAGAGTCGATGGTTTCTGTTCTTACAATCATGCTTTTATGTTTTCGTAGCGCTTACTGTTGGTAGGGTCTATATCCATGAGGAGTTTGGTGATGTTGGCTTTTTCAGCCGCTGTCGCTCCTTTGTATATTTCAACAAGTTCAGGCCATTTTGTAGTGAAGAACAATTTTTGCATCAAAGAGTTTCGATTGTTTTGTGAGGCCTCTTGAATTTTTTGTAGAGTTTCAGTGATTATTTTTCTGCCTTTTTCAGGATTTTCATGAAATTGGTCCAATCCCAAACGGTGATAGCGGTAGCTCAACTCCCTAAATTCCTTGAATCTTGGACTTGTCAAGTTTTCTGCTAGATAGAAACGATTTCTAAATCCTTTACCGTCGCCTTGATTCCAACCGGGTTTATTTGACATTAGATTGACAATGCTTTGTGCTTTAGTGAGGTGCTCGCTGCCTGCCAATTCGCCAAAACTATCGTGATCTACTCCAAGGGCAATATATACGTAATAAGCCAATAAGGTAGTTAGATCATTCATGTTCATATTTTCCTGGTAATCTAAATTCTCGAATTCGCGATAACTAAACGAAACGTCATCATCGTTAAACTGTAAAACCGTGGTTTTGTAGGTAGAATTATAAACGGGTCTAATGACTTGCAATTGCACCGTTCCTGAGAAGTTGTTGTTTTCGAAAGAAGTAATTTCCATAAACAAGGAAACATCTATTCTCTCAACCATCTCAACCTTTTCCTCTGTCCACTTTCGGTTATTGATGAATTGCTGAATGCTGTTTTGAAGAGTTTGGAGGATGTTTTTATCAGATTGCTGAACTCTTGGAGCTACTACTTGAACAGAGGCATTGATCTCTTGAGCATCTAAAAGATGAATGGAGAAAAGAGCAGCAACAAAGGAAAAAAGTATTTTGAAACTATAATTAGTGACGGTTTTCATTCTCATGGTTGAATAAAATCAAATTTAAGTGCTCTAATAGGTAAACCGCAATATCTGATTTAGATTTTAAATCAGACTCAATTTTTTTACCTGAATCATCTAATATGACAATTTTATTGGTTTCACTTTGAAATCCTGTATTTTCATTGACCATGTTCAATACTATGGCATCCAAACGTTTTTTATGAAGTTTTTGTAACGCATTTTCTTCACCATTTTGTGTTTCTAAGGCAAATCCCACTGAAAATTGATGTTCTTGACGATTAGTTGAGAGTTCAAACAATATATCTGGGTTTTTGACCAAATTAAATGAGATGCGTTCATCTGATTTCTTTATTTTTTCAGGTGCAACAACCTCTGGAGTGTAGTCAGCTACCGCCGCTGACATGATCAGTCCATCGCAATGTACAAACAAGTCCTTGCAAACCTGAAGCATTTCTTTAGCTGATTTGACCCCTGTAGTTTTTATGTTACCTGCATATCTATTTTCAGATACGGACAAGTGAGTAGGGCCTAAAACCAGTTCTACTTGGGCGCCCAAGTTTGCCAGTGCTTCGGCAATGCATATACCCATTTTGCCCGTGCTGTGAT
>CAZGQS010000014.1:16349-46986 GCA_964527775.1 uncultured Rhizobium sp.
CCCAAGTTTGCCAGTGCTTCGGCAATGCATATACCCATTTTGCCCGTGCTGTGATTGCCAATAAATCGAACAGGATCAATAGCCTCATATGTTGGACCCGCAGTTACTAAGACTTTTTTACCCAACCATCCAGTTACAGGAGGGGCAAAATAATCAGTCAGTGCTTGAAATAGGGTTTCGGGCTCCGCCATTCGGCCTTTTCCAGATAATCCGCTGGCTAGTGGACCTTCCTCTGCATCAATGACATGAACTCCTCTAGACTTCAGAGTTTCAAGATTCAATTTAACTCCCGGTTGTTCGTACATGTCTAAGTCCATAGCTGGAGCAACCCAAACTGGACAACGAGCAGACAGATAAGTGGTCAGAAGTAGATTGTCGCATTGCCCTTGCACCATTTTTGCCAAGGTATTTGAACCTGCAGGAGCGATGATGAAAGCATCTGCCCAAAGCCCTAAATTCACGTGGTGATTCCAAAGATGGGTTTCCGGGTCAAAAAATTCAGAATGTACTTTGTTTTCCGATAAAACGGATAGGGTTTGAGCGGTTACAAACTGCAATGCAGATTCAGTACAAATTACTTGTACATGGGCACCGGCTTGTTTGAGTAACCTTACTAAAAGCGGAATTTTATAGGCGGCAATGCCGCCTGTAATTCCTATTAATATGTTTTTATTTTGGATCATTGGCTGGAGCTTCAGGCATTCTCCAGTAGGTTTTTCCGTCAATGTACTCGTGAGTAGCCAAAAGAGTAGGCTTTGGCATACGCTCGTACATCAAACTGATTTCAATTTGTTCACGATTTTCTTGAACTTCCTCAAGGTTGTCAGAGTCGTGCGCGAAGGGTTCCAAACGATTGCGCAATTCTTCTTTTTGCTTTTCAGCAATTTGGTCAGCTCTGCGCGAAATGATAGCGGTTGTTAAATAAACACTTTGGGTTTGTTCTTCCATGATTTTCAAATCACGGGTCTCTGCTTGATTTTTACTTTTTATGTTCATAAAAGTTCTTCCATTTTTTTTATCTCCTTTTTGCTGGTTTCTGCGAAGTTTTTACATTCTTCGTAGTGTTTGCTGCCGGGAGGGTTGTTGTATTTGTAGTCCTCGAAATTCTCAACTACCAATTGGTAGCGTTCCTTTCGCTTAGATTCAATGCTGTTTTTTGCGTACAAGTATTGTGCTTTTACCGCAATGTATTCCAATTCTTCTCTTTCTGGAATATCGGGGTATAGCTTTACCGTATTTTTACTTGCGGTAACTGCCGACTTATACTCAGTCATGTTGTAGTACTGCATGACCATGTCGTATTCTTTTTTTTGCAACTTGTTTCTAAGTTCATCGATATGCTGGTTGCATTTCTCGGTGTATTCAGAATCAGGATGGAAATTGGTAAAATTTTGCAGCGCCTCTAAAACGTTACGTGTTTCAGATTGGTCAAGGTCGTGTGAGCCTATTCCTAAGAAATCGCAATAAAGTGCCATGTAGGCGCATTCAACAGCTCTAGGACTAGAAGAAAAATTATCGGTAAAGTCTTTGAAAAACAAAGAAGCAAACGGATAATCTTTTAAGTTGTAATAACACATCGCTAAGCGGTAGTATACCACTTCCAAACTATCTGTGCGACGATACATGTCTCTCAATTGCTCTAACAATTGAGCAGATTTAGCATACTTTTTATCTTGGTACAGAGACATGGCCTTTTGGTACTTCAAGGAAGTATCTTTGCTCTTGTACACCTTTTGATATTCCCCGCAGGAAGCAAGTAAAACAAAGGTGCTCAATGCCCAAACCAAGATTTTTGTGCGCATAGTTTACAATTAACCCGCAAATATAACGAATAACTTGTGAATATTAGCAGCCAATTATCGGTTAACTTTGTATCCTTTATGAGCAATAACCTCCCTCTTTCCGTGGTTTCGCGTCAAGTTCGTCGCGATATCCTCCGTATGGTACACGCTGTGAATAGCGGTCACCCAGGTGGTTCTTTGGGCTGTGCAGATTATCTGACCGCGTTGTATTTTCAATACATGAATCACAATCCCCAGAAATTCGATCCCTCAGGAAAAGGCGAAGATGTATTCATCATGAGCAACGGGCACATTTCGCCCGTGTTTTACTCAGTGTTGGCCCGCTCCGGCTACTTCAGCGTTTCAGAATTAGCTACTTTTAGAAAGTTAAATACCCGCTTGCAAGGACACCCTACTACTCACGAAGGACTTCCAGGAGTGCGCGTGGCGACCGGTTCTTTAGGACAAGGGCTTTCAGTAGCTGTAGGATTTGCGCTGCAAAAGAAATTAGATAAAGATTCATCTACTGTTTGGGTTTTAACCGGTGACGGTGAACTTCAAGAAGGTCAGATTTGGGAAGCCGTTATGTTCTCGGCCCACAATAAGATTGACAATATGATTGTTGCTGTTGACTTTAATCAACAACAAATTGATGGTTCAACCGGCGATGTTATGGGCATCACCGAGCTAAAATCTAAGTTTGAAGCTTTTGGTTGGACGGTCCTAGAAATGGATGGTAATAACTACGACAGCATTCATTCTGTAGTGCCTCAAGCTCAATCGCAATTGGGTGCTGGTAAGCCTATTGTGATTATCATGAAAACCGAAATGGGACAAGGCGTTGACTTTATGATGGGTAGCCATGCTTGGCACGGTAAAGCCCCCAGCGATGAACAATTAGAGAAAGCTCTTGCGCAATTGCCCGTTACTGAATTAGGTGATTATTAATATTTAATGAATTTAAGGAAGATCATTTGGACTTTGCTTTTCTGGGGATGCGCTCTCGGGTGTATTTCTCTGAATGCGCAAATTCAAAATGCCTTCCCAGGCCGTAAAACGCGCATTCTCTTTCTCCTTGACGGAAGCGGGTCTATGCTAGAGCCCATGGAAACATCCAACAGATGGTCAATCGCCATCACGTTGATGTCGCGAATGGTAGACTCTCTCAGAACCGTTCCCGATCTTGAAATGGGACTTCGCGTTTTTGGGCACAATAAACCCAACGAACTCAGAGATTGTAACGATACTAAACTAGAGGTGCCCTTTGGTCCCTACAATCATAAGGAGTTCAATAAAAGATTAAAATCTATTAAGCCTTTGGGTTACACCAGCATCACTCAATCGTTACTGGCTACTGAAAAAGACTTCCCCGTAGATAAAACCGCCCGAAACGTAGTGATCATTATCACCGATGGAGTAGAAGAATGTCCAGGTGACCCCTGCGAAGTAAGCAGGGTGCTTCAGAAAAAAGGAATTGTGCTAAGACCCTTTATCATTGGGCTTGGAACGGATTCAGAGAAATTCAGAACCGCCTATTCCTGCGCTGGAAAGTATTTCAACGCCGAAGATGCTTCACAGTTTCAAAAAGTAATGGGCGTCATTGTGTCTCAAGTGCTCAACAATACCAGCGCACAAATTAATCTGTTGGACCAGCAAGGCCGTCCTCTTGAAACCGATATACCCATTACTTTATACGACCAACAAACAAACGAATCGGTAGAGTATTTCGTTCACACCATGAACGGAAAGGGCATACCTGATACCTTGTATTTAGATCCATTGAGAAAATACAACATGACGGTGCACTCCCTACCGCCAGTAAATTTAGCCAATATTGAATTGGTAGGTGGTAGACACAATACCATCGCTGCAAATACTCCAAGAGGAAATATTCTGTTGAAAGTGGGCGGAATTACCCGATACAGACAGTTGGAAGCCGTTGTAAAGGTCAAAGATCAATGCGGAATTCTGCACAATCAGCCTTTCAATTCCACTCAAAAATACCTGACTGGATCTTATGATCTTGAAGTTTTATCAGTTCCAAGACTCGTTTTTAAGGACGTTCAAGTGAGTCAGAACAAAACCACCGTCATTGAGATTCCCGCGCCGGGAATGTTGCAACTATCGTTGGCCAAAGATATTCAAGGTGCTGTTTTTCAAGTAAAAGACGGTAAAATGGTGTGGGTCATGGATCTTCCTACCACAGCAGGCCGTCATGAATTGATCATTCAACCGGGCAATTACGAGGTAGTTTATCGTCCCAAAAGCGAAACTAGAACCCTGTACACCCGTAAAAAACCATTTAGCATAACTTCAGGTATCAATACCTCATTATCGTTATAAAAATCTTCAATGAAACATTTCGAAATACTAGGACAAAAAGACACGCGTAGCGGATTTGGAGCTGGACTCCTTGAATTGGGACGCACAAATCCAAACGTTGTAGCCATGTGTGCTGATTTAACCGGTTCATTATTGATGAATCACTTTCAAGGTGAATTCCCTGAAAGATTTTATCAAGCCGGAATTGCCGAAGCCAATATGATGGGTGTTGCCGCTGGTTTGGCTTTAGGAGGTAAAATTCCATTTACTGGAACCTTTGCCAACTTCTCAACAGGCCGCGTTTACGATCAAATTCGTCAGAGTATTGCCTATTCTCATGCAAACGTGAAAATTTGTGCTTCACATGCAGGTTTAACCCTGGGCGAAGACGGTGCAACTCACCAAATCTTGGAAGACATTGGATTGATGAAAATGTTGCCAGGTATGACGGTGATCAATCCTTGCGATTACAATCAAACAAAAGCCGCTACTATTGCTATTGCTGACCACCATGGTCCAGTATATTTAAGATTTGGACGTCCAAAATGGCCGGTGTTTATTTCGGAAGATACCCCATTCATCATTGGAAAGGCATTAATGCTTAGTGAAGGAACCGATGTTACCATCTTGGCAACAGGTCACTTAGTTTGGAAAGCCATTGAGGCTGGACATATTCTTGCTGAAAAAGGCATCAGTGCTGAAATTATCAATATTCATACTATCAAGCCCCTTGATGATGAAGCTATTTTGGCTTCCGTTCAAAAAACCGGTTGTGTGGTAACGGCTGAAGAACATCAAATGAACGGTGGATTGGGTGACGCAGTGGCTCAACTATTGTCTAGAAAGTTGCCAAAACCACTTGAAATGGTGGCGGTAAACGATTCTTTTGGTGAAAGCGGTACGCCTGATGAACTTTTGGTAAAATACGGACTTGATACCCCCAATGTGGTTGAGGCTGCGTTGAAGGTGATGGCTCGCAAATGAATACCAAAGACATTTTAAGCAAACTCAGAGAGTCTGAGGCCATACAAGAATTATTAGGAGGAATAAAATCTTCCAAATTACTCTATCTGCAAGGGTTAGCAGGTTCTGGTGGAAGTGTTGCATGCGCAGCCGTATTCGCCGAGACTCAAAGACCCATGTTGATAGTACTTCCCACCAAGGAAGAATCTCAATATTTCAAATCTGATTTAGAGAATCTCCTCACCGGACAACCCATTTATTTCTTGCCGGACTCTTTCGTTAAGAGTTTTTCTCCACAAAGAGAACATGCCATGAATGTGCAAGAACGTATTGAAACTCTCAATGCCTTGCGTAAGAACAACAGAAGAATTGTAATTACGTATACAGAAGCTTTGGCAGAATTGGTGGTTGAAAGGAATACGTTAGAATCTAATTCGTTTGAAATTGCCCGAGGACAAACACTGGATATTGATTTTCTGATTGACTTTCTTCATGAAAATGGATTTGAAAGGGAAGATTTTGTCTTTGAACCCGGTCAATTTTCCATCAGAGGGGGCATTGTTGATCTATTTTCGTTTGCACACGAGTATCCATTTAGAATGGAATTAGACGGTGACGTTATTGAAAGTATCAGAGCATTTGATGTCAATTCGCAGTTGTCAATAAAAGAAATGGCACACTTTACGTTGGTGCCCAAAATTCAATCAGAAACCCATCAAAGTACCTTTACCTCGCTATTTAGTTACCTTCCTGAAGATACCTTGTTGATGTCAGTAGACATGCCACTGCAATTGGAAAAATTGGCCAAGGCATGGGAACGCTATCTGCAAGATCATCAAAGTGCCGTTGACCTCAAAGCAGAGCACATCCCCAAGCATCCCAAAGAAATTTGGCTCACTCCAAAGGAATGGTTCAATGGAGTACAGAAATTTACTCAGGTCTTCATGGGCGGCGAAAGGCCAACAGATAAACACCAGAGCATTACGTTCAATCACGAGCCACAGCCCATATTCAAGCGAAACATTGAATTGCTGAAAGAATGGATGCAAAGTCAGCACCAAAAAGGTTACACCACCCTGGTTTTTAGCGATAATAACCGACAAATTGAACGATTGCAGGTGCTTTTGAAGAGCACAGATCAAGACGAGCAATTTCAACCGGTTTATACGGGACTTGCCTCCGGATTTATTGATGCTGATTTGAAGATGGCCTTCATCACAGAGCATCAACTTTTTGATAAATACTACAAACCCAAATCAAGAGCTTCGCAAAGTGGCAATACATTGACGCTGAGGGAACTAAGGCATTTGAAACCCGGTGATTTTGTGACGCATATTGATCACGGAATTGGTCGATTCGCTGGGCTTCAAAAAATGGAAATGAATGGGGTTAATCAGGAAGTACTCAGATTGGTTTATAGAGACAATGACTTGTTGTACGTTTCTGTAAATAGCCTTCATAAAATTTCCAAATACACCGGAAAAGACGGTACGGCACCAACTCTGCACAAGCTGGGTTCGCCGGCTTGGGACAAGCAGAAAAAGAATACCAAGAAGAAAGTTAAAGATATTGCCCGTGAGTTGATTCAATTGTATGCTCAACGGAAGAGAGAAAAAGGCTTTGCATTTGCCCCAGACAACTACCTTCAATTGGAGCTTGAAGCTTCGTTCTTTTACGAAGATACTCCTGACCAAGGAAAGGCCATTGAGGCGGTCAAGAAGGACATGGAAAACGAGCAACCCATGGATCGATTGGTTTGTGGGGACGTGGGTTTTGGAAAAACGGAAGTGGCCATGCGTGCCGCTTTTAAGGCGGTTTGTGATTCTAAGCAGGTGGCGGTTTTAGTGCCAACAACCATCTTGGCTCAGCAGCATTATAGAACATTTACCAAGCGTTTCTCTGGATTTCCAGTGACCGTAGAATATCTCAATAGGTTCAAGTCGGCCAAAGATCAAAAAGCCGTGATTGAAAAACTCGCCGAAGGTAAGGTAGATGTAGTCATTGGTACACACCGATTGATTGGTAAAGATATCAAATTCAAGGATTTAGGCCTTTTAATCATTGACGAAGAGCAAAAATTTGGGGTGGGTGCTAAGGAAAAATTAAAGAGTATTCGTGTGAACGTTGATACACTCACATTAACTGCTACCCCCATACCTAGAACGTTGCATTTTAGTTTGATGGGAGCCCGTGATTTGAGTATCATCAATACACCTCCGCCTAACAGACAGCCCGTGCATACTGAACTTGCCTCTTTTTCAAGAGATATACTCGGTAGAGCTGTAATTGATGAAATTTCTCGCGGTGGACAGGTTTTCGTGGTTCATACCCGCATCAAAGACATACATGAATTGGCCCGCATCATTGAAGATGAAGTGCCCGAAGCCAGAGTTTGTGTAGCACACGGACAAATGGAAGGTCACGAATTGGAAGATGTGATGGTGCGATTCATTGAAGGTGAATACGACGTCCTCGTTGCTACCAGTATCATTGAAAGTGGACTTGACATTCCTAACGCCAATACCATCATCATCAATAATGCCCATTTATTCGGACTTTCTGACTTGCACCAGATGCGAGGTAGAGTAGGGCGTTCAAACATCAAAGCTTTCTGTTACTTATTATCACCGCCGCTTTCGGTGTTGCCCGAAGATTCCCGAAAACGTTTAAGAACTTTAGAAGAATATTCAGAGTTGGGTAGCGGTTTCCAAGTTGCAATGCGCGATTTAGATATCCGTGGTGCTGGTAATTTATTGGGTGCGGAACAAAGTGGTTTCATCGCCGATATGGGATTTGATATGTACCATAAAATCCTCGATGAAGCCGTCCAAGAATTAAAACAAGAAGAATTTAGAGACCTATTCGACAGCCCACAAGAAATCAATATTGAAAGTCGTGATTGTCAAATTGATACTCATTATGAAATCTTGATTCCGTCTGAATATGTCACTCAAACATCTGAAAGAATCAGTTTATACAGCGAACTGTCAAACATCAATACCGAGCTGGGTTTACAAGGGTTCATCAAGGAGTTGAAAGACCGCTTCGGAAGGCCCCCCAACGAAGTTCTCGCACTGGTAGATTCTGTACGTTTGAAATGGGCCGCCAAGGAATTGGGACTTGAGAAAGTAGCATTGTTGCCAACTAAAATGCGTTGTTTCTTTCCGGGGGACGCTGCTGCGCCGGTGTACCAAACCGAAGCATTTACCATGCTCATCGGTATGGTAGCTACCCAGCCAAACAAATACATCGCGAAACAAACAGACAAGGCATTCATCATTGAAGTCATTGGAATTTCTGACGTTTTCCAAGCTTTATATGAGTTAAATGAATGGAAAAAGGCTTTAAAGCCAACCGAGTCAACAAGTCTTACCGAAACTGATTGATATGAACATGAACAAATTCAAATTGCTTTTGTTGTCTTTTTATATTTTGATTTCACCCTCTTTAATGTCGCAAGTATACAATCCTGAACTGCCCTTTTTACCTGGAAAGCCCTCTGATTGGAATGGAAATCCTACCGTGAAAGGAAGATTTTTCCATCCTCATTATCCCATGAACAAGTCATTTGCCGATGTCATGAAGTGGAAGAAAATGAAGAATCCTTATGAGCAAGATAAGAAGAATGATACTTCTCAGTTGCCTATTGCACATGATTTAAGTGATTTAAAATCAGACACAACAGATGGTATCTTTTGGCTAGGACATGCCACATTTGTGATTAGAATCAATGGTATTCAATTCATCACAGATCCTGTTTTTGGTAAAGCAACTGTTCTCAAGAGGTTCTCTAAATTGCCTATCGAAGTAGACGAATTACCCCGAACACAGTATTTATTAATGTCTCACGATCACCGTGATCATTGCGATAAACGCAGTTTGAAACTACTAAAAAAGCTCAACCCCGATTTGAAATATTTTTCTGGATTGAACATGAACGGGGTTTTGAATCGTTTTTTAAAAGGTTCTGAAGGACAAGTTGCAGGGTGGTATCAGCAGTATAAAACAGATTCTTTTGAATTGTATTTTCTTCCTACACGTCATTGGGCTAAAAGAGGTTTTTTTGACACTAACAAACGTTTATGGGGCTCTTTTATTTTAAAAATTCGAGGAACAACCATTTATTTCGGTGGAGATTCGGGCTACAGCTCCCATTACAAAGAGATTGCAGAGTTGTTCCCTGAGATTGATTATGCAATTTTAGGTATAGGCGCATTTGAACCTGAATGGTTTATGGAAACCAATCATGCATCTCCCGAGAAAGCGTATCAGGCGTTTAAAGATCTAAAGGCAAAATATATGATTCCTATGCATTACGGCACTTTTGACCTTTCTGATGAACCGGTTTGTTTTCCCCAAAAAATGCTAGAAACAATAAAGGAGTCTCGTAAAGACTCCTCTATCATTATCCCAGAATTGGGTGGAAATTTAATTATTCATTAAGTCGGTAGCATCAATTTCTTTTTTCTTCTTCTTTTCTTTTGGCGCTTTGGGTTCTTTAACAGCTTTTGGTGCCTTAGGTGATTTCTCTTTCTTCACTTTTTTAGGTTTTTCCATGGCAGCTTCTTCTGCTGATACTTCAGTGTAAGGTTGCGCTGTTCCTACTTGAGGTTTTGATTCATCCGCAGGCTTGGCCTCAGAAGATGGCTCATTTGATTCTAAAGGAACTCCGCCTTCCGTCATTTCCTCATCGCCATTCATTGATTCTCCCAAAAAACCATAAGGACAACCTTTGTTGCTCAACACACCATATACCTTACGGCAACTGTCTTTGCGGTCTGGAGTCATGTCATGGTCACGGTCTTTCCAAGTGATGATGTTGATGTTTACACCAGCCATACCTGAAATGCCTGTGGTACTTCCGTAATTGATAGGAGCTAGAATGTCGTTTACAGCAAAAAATGCTTGTAACGGACCTAAATTCAAACTCATTCCCAATCCTACGCGGTGGTTAGCAATCCCCGCAGGGTCAAAATAACTGTAACTCAAACGCAAATCAACGAATTCGTTCAACTCTTGGTGGATACTCGTACTCACGAAAGCTTTATCTCCTTTAACTCCGTATCCAACACCACCAAAAACTTGAAGAAGCGTTCTTGGGTGCAAGAAGAATTCTGCTCCAAAATTATAGCGGGGTTTCAATTTTCTTTCAAAACTTGAAATACTCCCTGATTTTACTTCAAATGTACTTATGGCTGTATCAATGATGTTGCTGATGGTATTGTCATTGAAATCAGATATTTGGTTGGTATCTAAGCCGTTCCATGTCCAGGTACTTCTATCCATCTTTACGTTTTCAACACCATAATTCCACATGATTGACCCAATGTTTTGAACAGATGCTGAAAATCTCCAACGCTCATTCAATCTATACACCGCTCCAAATCCAGCTGAAAATCCGCGGTTGGATGTAATTGGATTAAATCCGTTACTCAAGTTGTTGTTGATAACATCAGAAATGTTGTATGAAGTATCATTGATGGCTGATGCAATGCTTCCGCCAACAAGCGATGCCTTTCCATCTAATTCACCTGTAATGGCCATAGAATAAATGCTGGCTGTACCAGTATCTGTATTAATTGACATATAAGCCTTGTCAAATCCCATATAAGCCAAACCATTCAATTGACTAAGGTTGACCCCAATCGATAACTCATTGGTGATATTACGACCATAACTTAAGGTGTTTTGAATGTAGGTCTGAAATTCTGTACCACTGAAATCCAACATTGCATCACGTCCTATGTATGCGGAGTTTCCATAAAATGCCAAACCCAATAGGTCCTTTGGCATACTCAATGAACCTTCAGAAACAACGCTAGAATTGAACGATAAATATGATTTTAGGCTTCTAAAACCGAAGTGAAACAATTCATTTCTCGAGGAAAAATCTGCACCAAACTGACGGTCGGTTTCATTCATTAAGCGTGTTACAGTTTGATCAACGGTCTCTGTTGAATTGAATATGGAATTTAAATTAAATCCTGCCAAACCCAATCCAAGCGATGATCTTCCGCCGCTTAAACTCAATTTATACTGAGGTAAGAAGGCAGGATTATGAAGGTGCGATTGACTGAAGTGACGATTGTTCAATTCAAATACTTCTTGAGCTTTAACTTGGTTGTTCACCCAAACTCCTAAAATCGAGGCAATTAAAACGATCTTTTTCATGATTATGGATTATAGGGTTTGAGTGTATTTTGCACGGAATGCAAGTGAAACATCCAATCTGCAGTCTGTGTAGATGCTGACGGGTTGACTTCCGTCGTTGTATGAACTGAAATTGGTTTTGATGATGATGTGCTTTACTTGTTTATCGTTTAACTTGTCAAGCATTTTATCGTTCATTAAGAACGTAGACATGTTTTCTGTGGCTTTTGTGGGACGACCATTCGCGTCAACCACAGCAGACTGCAACAAGGTTACATCCACCAATGAATCAATGGGGTTGTACAGAGAATCAGTGAAGACCAAATCCAATGATCCGCCCAACGGGAAACCGTTGATGGTTTTTATCTTTAGCTCCAACAAATCAAAATCTTGCAAGCCTCTCAACGAAGAACCTTCTTCCAAAGTATCTCTGTATGTAAAGTCTTTAGCCGTGAAAGTCATTGGAATATCGGCATCAAAACCAATGGTAATTGCGCTTGTTTGGGTAATGTGATCAATATATTTGCCGGTAAACCCATCAGGATTCATCAAAGCTTGTCCTTTAACATCTAACAAAACGGCTGGCATACCTAGGCATTCCACAATTTTTGAATTGGTCTTATCAATAGCGAAGGTTTCAGATTTAGTTTGTCCTTTTTCAGCAATGGTAGGATAGGGGAATGCCATATCTGGAGCATTCATGGGCAATGCATTGCCCTGAGCATCTTTAGCAGTAATGTTGAGCTTTACCAAGATGGGGAAACCAAAGGAGTTGTCTACATATACGTGCATGGAAGGGTTTGCCATGGTTATTCCCTTACCCAATTCAGCAAGTTGGCTTACATCCATGTTTTCGATGTTTATATCAAAAGTCTTACTTCCCAGATATCCATCTATGTAGTCAAATCGAGCGCCGCTGGCGTCAAAATCTATCTGGATGTAATCTGAAGAGTCAAAAGTTACAAGTCCATTACTCGCTGCAACTTCAGTAAAAATAGACATTCGCAATATGTTGTATTCTTTGGCTGTATCAGCGCCTAAGTAAATTTGCGCTCCGCTCAAATCAACGCTTGAATTCACAAATCCCGTGGGAACGGTGATTTCTTGCTTAGCTATGGGATTACCATTTAGTGTGGCATCAGGGAGTTCCAAGCCTACTTTTACTGTGGTGTTGATGCTCGAGGTGGTTTTAATGGGAAGAACAGCGGTGGTGAACTTCAGATTTTTAATTCTTGCATCAAGATTCGGGTCAGACAAGTCCAAAGTAATATTCTGAACAGGCAAAATCTGTTGAGGGATTTTTGCTTTTCCTCCTATGCACTTCATGTTGTTGTAAGTAACTTCTATGGTTACCTCATCCTGTAAATCGATCAGTACAGGTGCTAGACTCTTAGCAATGTCAATGCTTGGAATGTTATATCCCAGTTGGTTACTCAAAGTTTTGCCTCCTAAATATATGCTGTCCTTGCCTACCGATCCCGGTGCTACATAATAGAATGTCGCTGTGCCTAATAAAGTTTGAGTAGGTACATTATCGTAAATACCAATTTGAATTTTATTGATAGTGGTTGGCAACCCATTGGTCATAGTAAAAACCAAATAACCGTTTGATAATTTTACAGATTCATAATCAGCACTCTGAGCTAAATTGGTAATGGTCAACAAATCAGATTTAACGGCCGGGAAAGTGTCTGTGGTTCCGTTAGCCATTTGCAACGATAACTTAGTGGTATCATTGGCACTTTGCGACATTTGATCTAATGTTTGTGAAGTGGTTTCTTTTTGACCAGTGATAGACAATTCTCCAATTTTAAAAACCGATGTAGCGCCAGCAAGCGCAACATCTTTCAAAATAGAGTCTGCTGACAATTGAAAAACACTGTCTTGTTTAAACGTTAGTCTTATCAATCCATCTGGATCGTATTGAATGATATCGTCTTGTTTAAGGATATCTGAAGCAATAACCCTTGCATTTGCTAATGGAGTAAGTACTTCTGGTTTGATGGTCACATCGTTGAACTTATCAAAGTTCACTTCGTTTTTCTTGCACTGAGAAAAGATTAAGGCGATGGACAATCCGAATAAATAGGTAAACTTTTTCATTGATAAAATCTATGAATGGATTGTTATTTTAAATGATAATTCAAAATTAATGATAATCAAGCAGAATAAAGGTTTAAATGCCTCAATCGAGCAGTATTTTTAGTGAATAAAACGGCAAAATCACAAGAATTGGGTAAAAAAAAGTATTTTTGGGCTTTGTCATGAAAATATCTCCAGAACATCTTCGACTTAAATTTCCGGGAATTGAACCCGAATTATTGCAAGAAATTTCTGATCATTCAGAAGTGAAAGAAGTAGAGGCCGGTGAAATTTTAATAAGAACTGGGCAACATCTTACTTCAGCAATCATTGTTTTGAGGGGTGCAATTAAAATTTATCGCGAAGGTGAAGAAGGCGGTGAGTTTTTCTTGTATTATTTAAACCCTGGACAAGCTTGTGCCATGTCAATGTCGTGCCTAAGACATCAGGAGCAAAGTCAAGTGATGGGAATGGCAGTGGAAGATTCGGAGGTTTTGATGGTTCCTATGATGAAAATCAACCAATGGGTTAGAGAATACCAATCTTGGCAAGAATTTGTGATCAACTCTTATAGAAATAGATTTGAAGAAGTTCTTGCAGTGCTTGATTCAGTGGCGTTTAGAGGTATGGACGAACGATTGGAGTTCTATTTAATCAAAGAATCTAAACGAATCAAAGGAAATAATCTTACCGTTTCTCACCAAGCCATTGCCAATGATTTAAATACTTCTCGAGAAGTGGTTTCTAGGCTGTTAAAGAAAATGGAGCAACGCGGACTGCTAGAATTGCACCGCAACAGCATCATTTGGAAAGGATAATAAACCTATTTGATCAATAAAACCGTACCCTGATGCACCTGAATGTCCTTTTCAGGGCTCATGAAAGTAGCGGTGTAAATATATTGTCCGGGAACGCATTCAACACCATTGAATTCTCCGTTCCACTTTTCATTCACGTCTCTAGTTTCAAAAACTAATTGTCCCCATCTGTTAAAAATACGGAATTCATAATCAGAAATAGTTAGGGGGGTGGTTAACCCGAATTCATCGTTTCGGCCAATGCTGTTTTTGGGTGTAAAGGCTTCTGGAAACCAATATAGCGGTATACTTTTTACTGTAATCGGTTTTATAATGGTATCTGCACAATTATATTGGGTATTGGCAATCAAACGCACATTGTAAGTGCTGTGATTTGGGAATTGATGAATAGGACTTTCTAAAGTTGAAAAATATCCATCGTCAAAGTCCCAATCCCAAGATTCATCGTATTGCGATAAGTTGGTAAACAAGATATCCGATAACATTTTGGGGTTGTCATCTGGAGAAAATTTGAAATCGGCGATGGCTCTTGGGTGAACTTCTATGGTTCCCAAAGCGGTATCAACACAACCGTAACTATTTTCTACACTGAAGGTGATGGGGAAATTTCCAAATTCATTGAAAACGACTGATTCAATATCGTTAGATGATCTTCTTCCGTTGCCAAAGTCCCACCATTTGTTAATGATAGTTCCACCCCCTGCTGTTGATCCATGTGAGAAGGTTATGGGGGTTCCTTGGCAATCGTTCTTGAAATCTATATAAGCGTAGGGTTGGGGAGCGATAAATACTTGCCTTGTTGCTGTGTCTTTACAGCCTTTTGAATTGTATACAATCAATGATATATCTGGTATACCTACGGCACCGTAATAATGTGAAGTAAAGGCGGCCTTAACAGTGGGCGTTCCGTCTCCAAAATCCCAAATTTGATCGCCTAAAAATCCTGCACCAGGCCAGCTTTTACTCTCAAACTTTACCCATGCATTCTCACAAGTGTCATCCAAGATGAATTGTGCGGTGGGAGAAGGTTGAATTTGAACCTTTCTATAGGTAGTATCATAACAACCAGATTGAGAACGAATAATTAACTGAGCGTCAAAAGTTCCAGCGCTGGTGTAATAGTGAATAGTCTTCTGCTTAGTTGAGATTCCGCCATCTCCAAAATTCCATACCCATTGAACAATTTTATCTGTGCTACTGCTACTTTGGGGACTAAAGGTAATGCTATCATTTTGACAAAATCCGCTAAAACTAAATGCAGCTCTTGGAAAGGGTGTTGTATCTGATAATGTCCAAACGCCTTTGTAATTCTTCTTTGCTCTGTAACTGATTCTATTGTTTGCAGCATCTAAATTCCCAGCAAGCGGGTAATTCCATTTTCCCAAAGCAGCATTCCACCATAATAAGCCTAAAGAATTCTCATTGATTTTATCGTTAGCTCCTGTAAAATCCGCATTAGAATATTGATAATCTATTGTAAGATCTGGGGAAACGGTATAGCCGCCATCATCAATGATAAAATACCTGTTTATGAACCGTTCACTATTTTCTCCTTCACATTCATTTTCTGTATGAAAAACCCCCACCGGAAGAGGTCTATTATTAGGAACTGGAGCATCCGATGTGGGATAAGTTGCCATTGAAATATACCCAGAATCAGCCAATTGAGTGCCCTGATAATTAACGGTATATTGCATAGAAACTCTATTTCCGTTCGCGTTTAAAAATGGAACCGAGTAAACAGGTCCACCATTTCCATTTCGAATGTTCCATTGTACCCAACCATAACCACTGCTAGAATTAGTTTCTGCAACAATACCTCCGTTGGTGTTGTACGTGATGGCTGAGCTCTTAGGATTATTTACAATAAGAGTTCTACCCTGTAATTCAAGTTTGGTATTATTCAATCTCAAAACGCCGCTTCCACCGCTCGAATAACCACCACCTACCAAAGTATTCACGAGCATATAAACATTGCCATTGCCAGATAGATTAAGCTCTGGGAAATGCGTGATCTTATTACCTTTGATTTCAGCCGTAGCCGATGTTAATTCCACCTTGCCTTGGTTATTAGTGAAAACTACCGATGATCCATCGTTGATCCAATGATTATCTACAATCAAATAACTGTTGGGCGATAAGCTGATTCTACTGTTTCCGGTCGACTTGTAATTGCCTTTGGCGCCGTTAACTTTAATGTATGCGCCGCTTCCAACCACAATGCTTCCACCATTTTGGATGATTCCTTGGGACATCAATGCATTTGAGACCCAAAAGCTGCAAAGTAAAACCAACGAAAGCGCCTTTTTCATTTCCAAATTATTTGGATTCTATCAACTTTTTGAGTTCTTCAATTTGCTTTTTAAGGATTTCAATCTCTTGTTGTTGCTCTTGCATGGCTTTGATCATGGGAACCACAAATTCGCCGTATCTCAACCCGTAGGTATCGTTTTCATTCTTGGGTTTATCAACCCCAGAAAAATCATAACCTACTTCTTTGGCAGCTTTTTCTACATCTTGAGCTAGGAATCCGGAATACCTGATTTTTTCTTGGTCATATTTGGAACTCCACATCATGGTGTCGGTATCCATACCAACAAAGGCATACATTTTTCGAACATCTAGATTGTAGGTAACAGGTTGCAGCTTTAAAATGAAATCTAGACCCACTACGTTTGTTTCAATATTTCTTTTGAAACGCGCATCTGACAGATTGGTCCATCCTACAGGACCGCCAATACTGGTGACAGACGCATTACCTACTCTCACTTGGTCTGAAGCCGTTGTTCGAGTGCTTGAACCTAATGCAGTAGTGTTATTTAAACCTGCCACGTTAGGACCGTTGTAATATCCCAAAGAAGAATTATAATAACCCGTGCCGTTTTGAAATCCTGCGTAATAACCTACGCCTTGGTTATAGTAACCTGAAGAATTGTAATAACCAGCAGCATAACCCACAAAAGCATTTCCGTATCCCAAGTTATTGCTAGTAAGTGAATAATTTCCAAAACCCGCATTGTAATGACCGTAAACGTTTGCACCCAAAGCGTAATAACCCATGGCAGCATTCATGATACCTGATACATTATAATGCAAAGAGTACATTCCTAATGCCATGTTATAAGAGCCAGTAGTATTATTATATAAACTTTGAAAACCAATACCCACGTTGTAATTGCCTGAAGTATTTGAAGATAAAGCTTGATACGCGATACCTACGTTATGTGCACCACTAGAATTACTATACAATGTTCTTGCACCAAGCGCTGTGTTGTAATTTCCATTGTCATTGTCATACATCGCTTCCCAACCCACAACCGTATTGTAATAACCTCCGGCGTTTTTGGCAAGTGCGTTTGTTCCAATAGAGATGTTTGAATAACCAGCTGAGTTTACATTTGACGATGTACCAAAAGAAATATTGGCATTAGAAGCATTTAACTCTCCAAACCAAGTATTGTTTACTCGGAATCTCAAAGGGATGTTATCAATGGTTCCAATAAAATTATTGGATGCTGACAATCCGCTATTACCTTTAGTATTCCAAAAGTCTTTCATATGAATGAATGATTTACTTTTGGTAAGGCGAAGGGTATCATTCGCAAATTTTAAATCTTGAATCTCGTTTAAAGTGTCATTGTCTACCAACTTTTTTGTGGTAGTCATGGTGATTTGCCCGTAATCATTTACAGTAACAATAGGGTATTCGTAGTTGTTACCATAAACACCAGCCGTAATGCCTGTTTTTTTAATATCTACTGCTCCTTTTCCTTGTATAAATCCACCGGTGAGTCCTTTGCCAAACGTTATTGACCTCATCAATGGAACCCAATTGTTTTTCTCGTAATACCAAAATCCTAGGGTATCATCGGTCTGATAAATGAGAAGTCCATTTGACGGTGAAGGAATTAAAAACTTTTGAGCACGGGTCATTCGAGGAATGAGAATTCCCTTACTTGTTGCACTCACATCCAACATGGCTGAAGCATCTGGCGTGGTTCCTGTTTCATTAATCCCAACGTTTTGGCTATAAAGGGTTGAAATGGAAGTAAAAACTATGGTGAAAAGGACTTTTTGTAGACGTCTATTCATAAATCAAAGATTTATATGATATGATTTTTTTGTAAATATAATGAGATTTTAGGGATTGTTATTTTTCGACCAAAATAATTTTTTCACCGCTGAAGAGATTTAAATCTATTGGACTATTAACATCCACAAGTTTCACACTTCCAAAAGTTTCAGCCCAATAGTCTAAAAAATCTTGACTGTAAAGTCTAACATGGTCATGTTGACCTAAAAGTTCCATTCTTTGATTTGGGGACCAATGTAATTCACTATGAATATCGTTTGATAAAATAGGAGAATAAGGAATCATCAAGATGGCTTTTCCCTTTGATTTTAACACTCTTTTAATTTCACTTAAAGCTTGTTTTTCATTTTCAATATGTTCCAAAACATGATTGGCAATCACCCAATCAAAGGACTCATTTTCAAAGGGTAAATCAGTTAAGTCGGCAGTAATGGTTTTTCGACCGTAAGCAAATTTATAGCCCGATTTACGGGCATCAATATTGGTCATTTTGGCTCCTAAAGAAGCTAATTTTTTATTCAATTGCCTTTCAGGGGCAACATGAAGCAATTTCAGTTTATTAAAATCAGAAATCTCAGATGTTAAAAATTCATATACTAATCTATCTCTGTCGCTAGAACCGCAAGAAAAGCAATCACATTTTCTTCTTCCGGCCCCAATTATTTGGTGCTTTTTGATGGCTGCATTGTGGTGTCCACGCCATAGCCAAATAATACCTTCGTAACCGCAGAGGTTGCAAAAAAAAGGGCCCCGTGGGAGGAGTTTGCCAATCCAACCGCGGAGCCCGTATAACATCAGTGATGAATTAATTATTTAACTGAAATCAATTCAGTATCGAAAATCAAAGTTGCATTAGGAGGAATAACCCCACCTGCACCGCGCTTACCATAACCCAATTCGGAAGGAATGATCAATTTGTATTTTGATCCTTCTTTCATCAAACCGATACCTTCATCCCAACCTGGAATTACTTGACCAATTCCTAATTTAAACTCAATAGGTTGACCACGACGGAATGAATTATCAAATTCGGTGCCATTGGTTAATTTTCCGCTGTAATGAACTGCAACCGTTTTACCAGATACTGCTGGAGCACCTTTTCCTTCTTGTTCAACAACGTACCAAAGTCCGCTATTGGTTCTTTTTGCAGTAGGGTAGTTGGTTAACACCCACTCTTCAAATTTCTTTTGTTCTTCTGCTTGCATGGCTTTTTGTCTGTCAGCAATTCCTGCTTTGTATTTCTTAAACGCTTCGGTATCAGCCTTGAAGTTCTCAGCTGCTTTTCCGTTGCGGATGATTTCGATTTTTTCGATTTTATCGCCTTGTGCAATAGCATCTACCACGTCTTGGCCAGAGATAACTTTTCCAAAAACGGTGTGCATGCCGTCTAACCAAGGAGTAGCCACGTGAGTGATGAAAAACTGTGAACCGTTGGTGCCAGGTCCAGCGTTTGCCATAGATAAAATGCCAGGTCCTGTATGTTTCAACTCAGGGTGTATTTCATCTTCAAATTGGTATCCTGGTCCACCTGCACCTGTTCCTTGTGGGTCACCACTCTGAATCATGAATTGAGGAATTACACGGTGAAAAGATAGTCCGTCGTAAAAGGGTGTACCCGCAGATTTGGCGTTGTTTTCCATTTTACCCTCTGCCAATGCTACGAAATTACAAACCGTCAAAGGAGTTTTGTCGTAATGCAACTGCAACAAAATAACACCTTTGGTGGTAGTCATTTTTGCGAATAGTCCGTCACCCAATTTAGGGTCTTTTGATTCTGTTGTCATAATTTTAGAAGATGTTGCAAAGGTAGTGCTCCAAGCGAGTAACCCCAAAGCCACCAACCATTGTGAAATGTTTTTTATTTTTTTCATGGATATTGTATTTGTTCTTTGATTTTCTTCGGCAACTTTTGTGCCACTAAATGATAACTTTTGTCAATGAGCTCAAAAATAAATTCTCTACTGAAACCTTCCAATTCTATATTGTTCCAATGAGTTTTGTTCATGTGAAAGGCTCCGGTTATTTGTTCGTATTTTTCACGAAGTTCCAACGCTTCTTGGGGGTCGCATTTGAGAGCTATCTCATGAAACTCCCTGATATCACCCAAGCAAAACATCTTTCCAGCCACCTTCCAAACTACCGTATATTCATCAAACGGGAAGGTTTCTTCCACTCCATTTTTAGATAAACAGTAAGATTGTATCAGTTCAAAATTCATTGATGCATTACAAAACTACTGATTCGCATTAAATTTGCACCATAACCGTTAATATTTCATGACCTATTTTCGACAGATTATTGGATTTATGTGTTTGGGAGGGATGTTTCTTCTATCATCACCCGCATTCGCTCAGGTTCAAGAAAAACCCGTTACTCAGCAAAAAGCCATTCGTTGGGAAAATTTGACCTTTCAAAATGGGGTGGCCTTTTACAAAAACTCACCGTTTACGGGAAATGCAGAGGGTTATTACCCACTTAAGCCTGGTTCTGATGTCCGTAAACGACCTCCATTTGCGAAAAAGGGTTCATTCATCAACGGTAAATTGCATGGTGAGTACACCGTTTACAATCCCAATCAAACATTCATTTCTCGAGAAACTTATACCAACGGCATTAAGAATGGCCCGTTTTATTATTATTACGAAACGGGTGAACTTGAAGTGAAGGGATTTTTTAAAAATGACACCCTCAATGGTTTGATCGACGGATATTATAAATCTGGTAAAAAATACTACGTCAATCTCTATCAGAACGGTGAAAGACACGGAAAGTGCACAGCTTATTTCGAAAATGGAAATCTTGAAACCGAAACCGAATGGAATCAAGGGGTTCCGGTGGGAAGACATTTTGGATATTTTCCCGATGAAAACCTCCGCTATCAAAAAGCATTCAATCAAAAGGGCGAATTGCATGGCGAGAACTACGTGTTTCACAGAACGGGTTGTGCTGCCAATGAAGAATATTATAAAAATGGCAAATTAGACTCAGTGCAGCGCGCTTGGGATGCACTCACGTGCACCATCATCAAATCGGGATTTTGGAAGGAAGGCAAAGAACACGGCATCTTTGTTGATTACAACGCTTTTGGAGATACCCTCAGTTTCATGTCCTTCCAAGAAGGAAAAAAACACGGTAAATATGCCCAATTTAAAGAAGCGCGAGAGGCAGATACCAAAAGAGCCTACTTGCAAATTGAAACTATGGGTTATTACGATTCTGGATTTGCACACGGATATTGGATTTACGGACAAGTCAGTAACTTTCAGAAGCGTGAGGGAACGTATGATCACGGTGTTAAAATTGGTACTTGGAAGTATTACGATCACAAAGGTGAATTATTACTCATTCAAGAGTATGACAATGACGGCAACTTATTAAAAGACGAAGCCCAGTAATATGTCCGAACACAAAATTGAACCTTACGTAATTGGTTTGACAGGTTTGTCAGGTGCTGGTAAATCATTTTATGTTAATAGATTAAAAGAGAAGTTTGGCAATGATATCACCATAGTTGGCTTTGATGATTATTACAAACCATTGCAAGAACAGCATATTGATGAACACGGTGAAGCCAATTACGATCTTCCAACTGCCCTATATTCTGATAAGTTCCATGAAGATTTGCTCAAACTATTAGAATACCATCCGGTGTTAATTCGAAAATACCAGTTTGAACATTACGATGCTCCAGAAGTGGTTGAAACCGTTTATCCAGCTCCGATTATTTTGGTTGAGGGACTGTTTGTCATGGAATTTAAACCTGTAGATGCCTTGTTAGATTATCGAATTTTCATTGAATGCGACACTGAACTGTGCTTCGATAGACGTTTGAAAAGAGACATCGCCGAGAGAAATATTCCCAGAGAAAGAAGCCTTCATCAGTGGAATTTCCATGTGATGCCGGCTTATAATAACTTCATTCAGCCTCACAAAGATCGTTGTGATTTAGTCATTGAAAATAATGGGCCCGCTGAAGAAAATGTTGAATTTATCATACAACAAATACGTAATAATGCACATCCAACGGTGATTCAGGAGGTCTTCTCAAAATTTAATCCGTAAATTTGCAGAATTATGGCAATCATCATCACCGAAGAATGCATCAATTGCGGAGCTTGTGAGCCCGAATGTCCTAATAATGCCATCTACGAAGCAGGAGTGGAGTGGGCCATTGCCGATGGAACCGGAGTTTCTGGTATGTTCAAAATGGCCAATGGTACTGAAGTTGATGTCAATGAAAAGTTTCAACCCGTGAGCCAGGAAGTATATTTCATTGTGCCCGATAAATGCACAGAATGCACAGGTTTCCACGAAGAACCTCAATGTGCAGCCGTTTGTCCAGTTGACTGTTGTGTGCCCGATCCAGACCACGTTGAATCAGTAGAAGTTCTTTTGGATAGAAAAGAACGCTTGCATTTATAATTTTTTGCCATCTTTGTGCTGTGGCAGAATCAGCATCTGAAATTTCCAACACAGCAATTGTGAAAATTGCCCAACAATCGTGGATTCCCATGCGGAAAGAGCCATCGAGCGCTTCAGAAATGGTATCGAGCCTTCTTTTTGGTGAAAAAGCTAGGGTTATTTCTCAACAAAACGATTGGTTAGAAGTTCAATGCCTTCACGATGATTATATTGGTTTTATACCAGAAAGCTATTTTGAATCTACTTTATCGATTGATTGGATTTCACAGATCTCATTCATCCATAACCTAGTTTCCATTGAGATTGATAATCAGCCTTTTCTGCTGTCTCCTGGCAGTAAAATCCCAATAAAATTGCTGCATAATTTTCAAGGTGGTACTGAAATTAGTCATTGGGTTCCCTTTTGCCTACAATATCTCAATACACCCTATTTGTGGGGGGGACGCAGTATTTTTGGAATAGATTGCAGCGGATTTACCCAGGTGTATGCAGAGTATAGAGGACTTGCCCTTCCAAGAGATGCCTACCAACAGGCAGAATTGGGTTCTACGGTCAATTATGGTCATCACCAACCAGGTGATTTGGCCTTTTTTCACAACACTTCCGGCAGAATAACGCACGTAGGAATTGTACTTGAAGATCAAAAAATTATCCATTCGAGTGGTAAAGTGAGAATAGATAATTTTACTATTAATGGAATTCAACATGTTGACAATCAAAGATTAACTCATGAGTTATCTTGCATTAAAAGATGTTTCACCGATGTTTAAACGGGTCGTTTTTTTGCTTTTCTTGGGATTTTTGGGATGCCCTTTCTTGGGATTCTTTAGTGCTCTCCAGGCTCAATCCTTCCTGCCACCAAAGAACATTAAGAATTACCTTCAAACTAAAATGATCGTTGCATCGCGCAGCGATTTGAAAGTGATTCAATCCAATATTCTGGCTTTCAAACACATTGAAAATTTGAAAGTTCAAGGTGCAATAGATATTGCCGAAGTTGTTAAAGTGGCATCTAAATTAGATGGGTTGGATGAGGTTCAACTGATTGAATTTCAAGGCATACTTTCTGATGCCGACATCCAATCATTGGAGTGGATTCCGTCCATTTACTTGCACGTGCCGGCCAATAGAGAAGAGGCTTTTTTACTCAATGGTGCTTGGAAATACCTTCAAAACGTGACCTTGCATTTTGAATCCGTGCCTGAATCTTGGGAATTTCTAAGCTATTGGAAATCGCTCAAATCATTGACTCTTTTGGGGGACTTTGACCCTGAGACGACCAAACAATGCATCAATGCCGCAATTCTGGATGCGCCTAAATTGATTTCCTTAGGAATTTCTGTATCTTCAGTTAAAGATGTCCCCATCGAAATAAAAAAAATCAAGAAGCTCAAGTCATTGACGTTGATTGATTTTTCCTCCATAGAGCAGGGACAATCATTGTTAGATTTGGGCGAAATAGTGGTTCATTTTCCCAAAATCACTGTGCGGTATGTCTCGCAAAACCCAGCATTATCTTCAGTTGAATTAGAACATTTGCAAAAATTATTCAATGTAAGATCAGCCGAAGTTCCTAAACCGTCTTATGATGATGATGAAATTCCATTGGATTTCGTTTCAGCTTTTGATATTGGGATTGATCCCAAAAATTTGACTCACAATGAATTAATTGATATAGTTCCCAATG
The DNA here is from genome assembly GCA_964527775.1 of uncultured Rhizobium sp. GTDB lineage: Bacteria > Bacteroidota > Bacteroidia > NS11-12g > UBA955 > VMCP01. Next base: position 40,668 of record CAZGQS010000014.1, read on the forward strand.
AAAATTATTTAAAGTCGTATTCCTCTGGGAGGTATGCATTTGTTGGGAATTCCGATAAGACGCAACGATTTCTAGGCGATCAAAGAGTTGCTGTCATTGTACCCAAAGGGGCATTAGCATTTAAAGATAAACAAGTATTCCAAGGTGATTATTTAATTTCAGTGAGGATGGCCCAATCTGAAGATGAACGAGCCGCAAACGGTTTGTCCACTTCCAATCCTTTGGCTGCTCAAATTTTCAATTCGGCTGGAATAGTTGATGTTCGGTTCTACCAATTAAAATTAAACACCTTAGAAGAATTAGTGGTTCGCGACGGTTATTTTATTCAAATACGATTTATAGGGAATAAGTCTGATGCAGCCCAATTCTATGCATGGAATTCCAGCAAACAGAAATGGGAAAATCATTACGACTACGATTATGAATTTTCAGACGATCAGTTGCAAAAAATTGACTTTTACCAAATTGCACAACCTCCATATATAGACGGGGTGTCGGTTAACAGCGAGAATTTGAGCTTGGATGAGAATTTTGAACATTTCAATTATGCCTATTTAATTCCTCCCCATAAAGCGGCGATGTATTTTAGTCCATTTCCAAAGTTCTGGGTTAAAACATCAGATCAACTTCCGGCGGGAACCAAAGAATTTCGTAAAATACTCAGAGGCAAACCCCTAATTCAAATAAGAAGCATTCCTGCACCTTCAAAATCCTTTGTTTACTTGCAACTCTTTGATAGGACGCAAGTATTGTTTCCAGAGTTGAAATCTTTTGAAGAGTTGAATTTAGCCATTAAAACCGAAAACGGAATAGCTGCAGTCAAAACCTTTTTCAAAGAACACAGAGTTATTGATATTCAAATGTATAGAAGCAATGGTATGCTTACATTGAATTTAAAATGTACCGATGCATATTGGTCAATCAACATTACGGAACCTAAAGATTTGCCTTTTTTGACCAATGCAGAAAAGTTGATTCAACAAAAGAAATTTGAAAATGCCTTAACAAAGTATTTAACGGTTCAATCGCAAAAGGCACTCGCATTAAAGAATCTGAATGATGCGGAAAAAAACCGACAGATTCAGTTGTCAAGTTCTACATTATTGGGAAGTGCTGCTGCTCTTAAATCAACCAAGAAACGTTATGAGTTCTCCATCCGAAGTGCTGGTACTTTCATGATGGCCGAACCTGATACCACTTCAAGTGAATATAGGTTGGAATTGGTTTTTTGTGAGACCGGCAAGATACCCTTAAAAGTAAAAGAAGTTGTTGTTTCCCTAAATAAACCCAATGCTTCTGTAGCATTTTCTGCTTCAGATAGATATCGTTTGCCATTCAATCCGGCTCAAATTGAAATGATTTTAGTTCGCGATCAGAAAAATAGAATCTATGGAATTGGCGGTGATGAATTGCAAAAACTGCAACTTGCACCCTATACCTTGACTTATATAGATATGCGTCTGATTTCAGCAGATGTAAATACCCCTGAAATCTTATATAAAACCTTGTTGCAAAAACCCAAGAAATCAAAATGACCCCAACGCTCATACTTATTGGACTAAGTTCCTATTTTTTAATCCTTTTAGGGATAGGATATGTTACCGGCCGAAAAGCCAATAACGATAGTTACTTCCTAGGAAACAAACAAAGTTTATGGTGGATGGTTGCCTTGGGAATGTTGTCTGATTCTATGAGTGGAGTCAGCTTTATTTCGGTTCCTGGGGCTGTATTCAAGTCAAATTTTTACTACCTCCAAGTGGTTTTTGGATATTTTGTTGGGTATTTGGCCATAGCATATTGGTTGCTTCCGTTGTATTACAAGCATAATTTGACCTCAATTTATACCTATTTAGAACAACGTTTTGGGGTAGTTGAGCAACGAACGGGTTCATTTTTCTTCATTGTAAGTAGATTACTTGGGGCGGCTGGTAGACTATTCTTGACCGCTATTGTGTTCCAAAAGTTTCTTTTTGAGCCACTCGGAGTTCCATTTTTTGTAACCGTGGCCGTAATAATTCTATTGATTTTAGCTTACACCTTCAAAGGTGGAATCAAAACTTTGGTGTTTACCGATGCCATCCAAAGTACTTTTCTCATAGGTGGATTGTTATTCACAGTAGGAGCATTGCTCAATTCGGAGGTATTGAATTCTGTCGGATTGTCTGAAATTTTGACAAAATCCAGCCATGTATCCATTATAAATGGAGATTTTTACAGCAATTCGTTCTTTTGGAAGCACTTTTTAGGAGGAGCATTTATGTGCATTGCAATGACTGGTCTAGATCAAAACATGATGCAAAAGAACTTGAGTTGCAAGTCACTCAAGGAAGCACAAAAGAATATGGTTAGTACCGCCTTTATTGTGGTATTAGTGAATGTAGTGTTTTTGAGTTTAGGTGCTGTAATGATTGAGTTTTTTACGCAATTAGGCTCTTTTCCGGAGCAAACAGATCAGTTTTTTCCAACCATTGCACTCCAACATTTAGGGCCTGCAGCAGGTATGGCCTTTGTTTTGGGACTGTCGGCGGCTACATTCTCCAGTGCTGATTCTGTACTTACGACATTGACCACCAGTACGTATTTCGATCTATTAAATTTGGACGCAAACCGGTCGTTATCAGATACTCAAAAACTAAGTTACAGAAGAATTTTGCATGGCTTATTTGCCGTGTTGCTTTTGTTGTCTATAATGGGTTTTTACAAATACTCGTCAGGTGCATTGATTGACGTAGTTCTAGGACTGGCAAATTACACCTACGGACCTTTACTTGGCTTATTTGCTTTAGGTATCTTCACTAGCACAAATACCAACTCCAAGGCAGTATTATTAGTAAGTCTAACTGTTCCGCTTCTTTGTTGGTATTTGGGAAATAATGTATTTGTTTCAGGATTTTTAGGCTTAGAGCCTTTAAATCTTAAGTATCAATTCGGGTTTGAATTGTTGATTTTAAACGGATTGTTATCCTTTTTGGGATATTATTTTACATCAAAAATACCCCAACGTCTTTAACATGCTCTTATAGCTTTGTTCTTTCGAGAACATTTTGAAGAAATAATCTCCATTTTCATCTCTATCTATAATTACATGTTTTGGTGCTGGTGTTAAGCAGTGTTGAATTCCGCCATAACCTCCAATACTCTCTTGGTAAGCTCCCGTATGGAAGAATCCAATATACAATGGGTCCTCTTTTTCAAATTGAGGCAAGTAAATAGCGTTTACGTGTTGTTCCGAGTTGTAGTAATCATCGCTGTCGCAAGTAATACCGCCAAGTAAGACGCGCTCGTACTCTTCGTTCCATCTGTTGATAGGCAACATAATAAACTTCTTGTTGATGGCCCATGCATCTGGAAGTTGGGTCATGAAACTAGAGTCAATCATGTTCCATTTTTCACGGTCGTTTTGAGCTTTTTGATCCAAAACCGAGAAGATTGCTCCGCCCGCTTCACCCACAGTAAATGAACCAAATTCAGTGAAAATGTCTGGCTCTGGAATGTTATTTTCTTCGCAAACTTGCTTGATTTGACTCACAATTTCAGTGGCCATGTAATCATAATCGTATTGAAAGCTCAACGAATTCTTGATTGGGAATCCTCCACCAATGTTTAATGTATCCAACTCGGGACATTCTTTTCTCAATTCAATGTACACTCTTAAACACTTATGTAACTCATTCCAATAGTAGGCAGTATCATAAATACCTGTGTTGATGAAGAAGTGTAACATCTTCAACTTAACTTGTTTGTTATTCTTTATATGAGACCGATAGAAGGGTAGGATGTCTTTGTAACCAATGCCTAATCTACTCGTATAGAATTCAAATTTAGGTTCTTCCTCTGCTGCAATTCTGATTCCGCACTTGAATTCCTTGTCTGTAAAACTCTGCAGCAAACTGATTTCCCTTTGATTGTCACATACAGGAATAACATTGTTCCAATCGTTGTTTATAAGTCCAGCAATGTTCTCAATGTAATTCTCTTTTTTAAATCCATTACACACAACATAGTGGTCTTTGGTGAGTTTGCCTTGCTCTTCTAAGGTTTCAATAATGTTAATATCAAAGGCTGAAGAGGTTTCAATATGCACATCGTTCTTCAATACTTCATCAAGTGTATGTTGGAAGTGATTGCTTTTGGTGCAATAACAATAGTAGTACTTTCCTTTGTAATCTGCTTTAGCAATAGCCACATTAAACATAGATCTAGCACGTTTAATGTTCTCAGATATCTTAGGTAAGTAGGTGAATTTCAATGGAGTTCCATACTGTTTAATCAATTCCATTAAGGGAATATCATGAAAGTAAAGATGTCCATTGTCGTCCAAGTCAAACTCGGAAATTGGGAAATCGAAAGTCTGTTGGATTAAGTCGATGTACTTATTTTTCATTAATCTAAATGAGTTGGATTGCTTTTGAAATACAAAGATAACTCAATTAGATTCTTCTTTTTGTGAATTTGCAATAAATGCAAAAAATTAATACCGTAAAGTTGTAATTTTGCGGAACCTTAGTAAAATACCATCATTTATGAGCAAAATCAGCGTAATTGGAGCAGGAAATGTAGGCGCTAGCTGTGCAGAGTACATTGCTATGAAAAACTTCGCATCAGAAGTTGTTTTATTAGACATCAAAGAAAACTTTGCCGAAGGTAAAGCCATGGATTTAATGCAGACTGCTGCTTTGAACGGTTTCGACACTAGAATTGTTGGAAGTACCAATGATTACAGTAAAACCGCAAACAGTGAAGTTGTAGTAATTACCAGCGGTGTTCCAAGAAAACCAGGTATGACTCGTGAAGAATTGATTGGTATCAATGCTGGAATCGTAAAAACGGTTATGGAAAACTGCTTGCAGCATTCTCCCAATGCTATCATTGTGGTAGTTTCAAATCCTATGGATACCATGACCTACTTGGCTAAACAAACTTCTGGATTGCCAAAGAATAGAATCATCGGTATGGGTGGAGCACTAGATAGCGCGCGCTTCCGTTATTTCTTGTCTCAAGCTTTGAATGTTCCTTCATCTGAAGTAGACGGTATGGTTATTGGTGGACACGGTGATACTACCATGATTCCATTGACTCGTTTGGCTTCTTATAAAGGTGTTCCAGTGAGCCAGTTCCTTTCTGCCGAAGAACTTGATAAAATCAAGGCTTCTACCATGGTAGGTGGCGCAACTTTGACCGCAATGTTGGGTACCTCTGCTTGGTATGCACCTGGTGCGGCCGTTTCTGCTTTGGTTCAGTCTATTGTTTGCGATCAAAAGAAAATGATGCCTTGCTGCGTCGCTTTGGATGGCGAATACGGACAATCAGATATTTGCATTGGGGTTCCAGTAATTTTAGGTAAGTCAGGTTGGGAGAAAATCGTCAACCTTGATCTAAACGATGCTGAAAAAGCCGAATTCGAAAAATCTGCCGCTGCTGTGCGCAACATGAACGCAGCACTTTAATATTATAAAATGATTCCCAAAGGCGTCTGGATGATGCTCATCGCTAGTCTGGCATTTGGGTTTATGAACGTTACCGTAAAAATGATTTCGGGCATGCATGTGTCCGAAATCGTTTTTTTTAGAGCCCTCGTGCAAATTCTAATTTCCGCCGTGTTTCTCTTCCAACAGAAGCAATCTCCTTGGGGAAATAATCCTAAATTACTCATCCTTCGCGGCTTTTTTGGTTCTATGGGACTGCTTTGCTACTTCTATTCCTTGCAATTAATGCCTCTTTCAAATGCCCTAGTCATCCATTATTTGTCTCCCATTTTCACCACCGTTCTTGCTCTTTTGTTAGGCGATGAAAAAGTTCAATCCAGACAGTGGTTGTTCTTCGGAGTGACTTTTTTTGGTGTGCTCATGGTCAATTTACTCACTTCAGAAGTAGCTCACGAATTCCACAATGGCACGCTTAAGTTTCACCACATTGCCGGATCCATTACTCCTTTAGGACTTGCATCGGCGTTTGGAGGTGCGGTTTTTTCAGCTTTCGCTTATAATACCATTAGACGACTTAAGGGCATCGAAAATCCCAACGTTGTTGTTCTATATTTTCCCTTGGTGACCATACCCATTTCTCTGATTGCTCCAGTCACCGGTATTTCTACTTGGTTTATGCCCACTGCGCCGCAGTGGATGTGGTTGCTTTTAACGGGCATTTTTACCCAAATTGGCCAATTTTTCATGACCCGTGCTTATCAAGAGTCGAACACGGGCTTAGTGTCCAGCATCAGCTATGCAGGCATCATTTGGGGTACCTTTTTCAGCATCACTTTGTTCCAAGAAACCTACAATTTCTACCAATTTGCTGGTATGTTTTTGGTTTTATTAGG
>CAZGQS010000015.1:0-7291 GCA_964527775.1 uncultured Rhizobium sp.
GACGGATCGCCAGACAATGAAACATCTTTGTTGCTAATCAACGGACTAAACGCTTTAGGGTTTGATCAAATCAAAGGTTCACCGCACATCATTTCAGATACCCACCCTAATACAAAAGAAACTATTACAAATGCATTTAATTCGGTTACAGATTTTTTGAATTCCCACCATCAAAAATCTCTGATCGGGTTCTCCGCAGAACACATGATGGACGATGTATTTATGTCAAAATTAAAAGCCAAAGAAGAACTCCTGTGTGTAAATGACAAAACCATACTTGTGGAGCTTTCTTACGCTCATAAACCTGATCATATAGAAAGTCTCAGTTTCCAGATGCAAATTGATGGTTATATTCCCATCCTAGCACACCCTGAGAGATATCCATATTACTATAAAGATTACAGAAACACCTATACCTACCTCAAAGACTTAGGCTTTGACTTCCAACTCAACTTACTCTCTTTAACCCCATATTACGGTAAAGATGTTCAACAAATTGCCCAAAAACTACTTGAAGAAGGTTATTACGACTACGCATGCACCGATCTTCACCACACCCGACATCTAGAAGCACTAAATACATTCTTTACCAAAGATTCTCTGTCTGCACTTTTCGAAAAATACAAACTCCGCAATAACGAATTGGTTTGATTGGTCTTTGGTCTTTGGTCTTTGGTCTTTGGTCTTTGGTCTTTGGCTAACAGCTGACGTCTGACGTCTAAAGGCTGACCACCGACCACCGACCACCGACCACCGACCACCGATCACCGACCACCGACCACCGACCACCGATAATTAATACCCAAATATATCCTTTGTGGTCAATTTAATCACCTTTCCGTATTTACTTAAATCCTCATCTTTTATCCTGTCTTTGCTAGCAACAATGCTCAAAGCATAGGGTTTTCCTGAGATATTTTGTTTGTGGTAATTTGCAATGTCTTCGAATTTAAGTTTTTCAATGATTGCAAAAGCACGTACCGAAGGATCTTCTTCGAACTTCATTTGCTGCATATAGTATAAGTACTGTACACGCTCCTCGGGCATCACTCTATTGGTTCTAAGACTGTTTAATAAACTATTTTTTGACATCTCAAATACTTGCTCATTCTTAGGTAGTTCGCCAATCAATTCATTCATGCCTGCAATCGCATCATGAAATTTGTCAGATTGAGTTCCTATGAACGCCGTAAACGAAAATTGACCGTCGGGTTTGCTTGGCACACCTACTGATGCAAATGTACTGTAAGCCAATGCCTTAGACTCTCTAATGGTTTGAAATACCACCGAACTCATATCACCTCCGAAATATTGGTTGTATGCGTTAACCAACGGACTTACCTGACGATCGTAATTGCCAATCTTTGTATACCAATAAATACTTGATTGAACTTGAGGATAATCAGTGAAGTAAACAACTGGGTTAGTTACATCTAGTAATTTGAATTTTTGACTCACAGTTTCAGGAATCACTGCGTAGTTCTTGCCAATCCATGAGGTATTAGAAAGCAATTTCTCAACTTGAGTTGCATCTGATGGTCCAAAATAAGAAACCTGTCTACTTGCCGACAGCCAAATTTTTCTCACCTTTTGCAATTCCTCCACCGTTAAACTTTTTAGTTGTGAATTTGAAAGGATATGCGTTCTTGGATTCACTGGTCCGTATTTCATGTATGAACTCAATGCCTGAGAAATCGCTTGCGGATTGCTTTTGCTATTTTCTCTGCCTTGAAGAATGTCAGATACCAGTTCGTTCAATACTTCTTTGTTTTTTTCGGGGGAATTCACCAAGCTCGATAGCAACATCCACGCAGAATCCATGTTCTCTTGAGGTCCAGATAAAGAAATATAAGAATGTTCTGTCCCTACGGAAACTGAATAATTACATCCCCAATGGTAAAATTTCTTAGAGATTTGCTCAGCCGTTAGTTTACCGTTTCCAATTAATGAGAAATACGAACCCAACATACCCGAAGTAAGATTGTGGTATTGTCCGTAATTGATGCGAATGCTCAAATTGAACAATCTATTTTCTGTGTTTTTAACGGTGTAAATGGGAGTGTTTTTTACCATTTTGGTATCAATCTTTCCATCAAAAAATACGGGGTCAATGTCTTTGGGTTTTTGATTTAACCAATTGGCCAAAAATTCACTTTGTTTGTCGCGATTCAATTCAACCGGATTGATTTCAGGCTTGACAATTTTAACATTCTCGGGAGTTTCACCTTTGTTCTTGTATACGGCAACACGGTCGTTTCCGAAATATTCATTGGCCACTCTGATGATTTCATCTTTCGAAATTTGAGACATTTCCCACAGTTCATTGATGGCCTTTTGGTGGTCAATTTCCTTGATAAAATTGTCCATCAAGAACATACAACGGGTAGCATTGTCTTTGTAAGCTTCCAATTCACTAATTTCCTTGTTTAAGATGATGTCTTTCACCAAGGATGCATCAAATTCGCCTCGCTTCAATTTTTCAATTTCCTGTAATAGCAATGATTTAACAGTATCTAACGATTGCCCTGCCTTGGGTTGTCCATACATATAGAAGAATGAGTGGTCTTTCATTTCTTCAATAGAGCTACCCGCTTCTAAAACCAACTGTTTCTGATTTAAATTCAAGTCAATCAAACCGGCATTTGAGTTACTTAATATTAAATCGATCAGCTTTGCGGTTAATAAGTCCTTATTTCCTGCCTTTGGAAGTTTATAACCCAACATCAACATTTCTTGACTCGGGCCTGTTACCTCAATTTTGCGTTCTACATTTCTTGGCTCTTCGTCTTCGAATTGATACTGAGGAACTTCCTTGCGCTTCATATAAGCGAAATGCTCGAAAACCTTATTTGCAACCTCATCCGAATCAAAGTCCCCCGAAAGAATAATCGCCATATTATTCGGAACATAATAGGTCTCGTAATACTCTCGGATGGCTTTTAACGAAGGATTTTTCAAGTGTTCAATGGTACCAATAGTGGTCTGCTTCCCGTAATTGTGGTTCTTGAAAAGTTCGGCAAACATTTGCTCCCAAACCTGCGACATATCTCTGTCTATGGAAATATTTTTCTCTTCATAAACGGCCTCTAACTCAGTATGAAACAATCTGAAAACCGGATTTCTGTATCTTTCTGACTCTAAATCCAACCATTGATCAACCGCATTTGAGGGTATGTCATTGATGTACACCGTCATATCGTTCGATGTAAATGCGTTGGTACCTTGAGCGCCCATGGCTTGGCACATTTTATCAAACTCGTTTGCAATGGAATGCTTTGCAGCCAACTGACTTACGCTATCAATTTGACGATAGATCATCTTTCTCGCTGTTTCGTCAGTAGAATGATTATAAGTCTCATACAAGGTCTCAATTTGATCTAAGTAAGGCTTCTCTTTACTGAAATCCTGAGTTCCATATTTATCTGTACCCTTAAAAAGTAGATGTTCCAAGTAATGTGCAAGACCTGTATGATCTGCAGGGTCATTCTTTGAACCAGTTTTAACAGCAACCATGGTGTAAATCCTCGGCGAGCGCTTATTTTCGGAAGTAATCAACGTCAAACCATTGTTCTTAAACGTATAATGCTTCGTCTTCATGGGGTCATTGTTGTAAACCCTAACATCCCATTTATCATTACTTGAATTACTGTAAGAACTGATTCTATTTTGGCTCTGAAGGATATTAACAGCCCCTAAAAACCACATTACCAATGCGAAAACCGATTTTCTGAACATATCACAAAACTAACATAATATATCTAATTTTGAACCTCAATCAGGCGATCACCGATCACCGATCACCGCCCACCGACCACCACCATCAAAATGCTCACCCTCCTATCAACCGGAAGCAATCAAGGAAATTCATTGCAAATGTTGCAAATGGCAAATTCGTTGATTGAACGACATGTAGGGCAAATCATCAAACAATCATCATTCTATAGAACCGCTGCTTGGGGCAAAACTGATCAGCCCGACTTTTACAATCAGGCCCTTGCTGTAGAAACCCCTTTTACTCCAATGATGCTGGTTCAAAAACTGCAAGCCATTGAGAAATCATTGGGAAGACAACGAAAAGAAAAATGGGGCCCTCGACTCATTGACATTGACATTGTTTTCTTCGACCAATATGTGATAAAATCCGAAGAACTCATCATTCCTCACCCCGAAATGCAAAACCGAAATTTTGTGCTTTTTCCACTGGCTGAAATTGCTCCCAATTTTGTGCATCCCCAAATGAAAGTATCCCTCAAATCCTTGGCAAATCAATCTGAGGATTCATTAAAAGCGGTTAAAATTCATGTTTATTGATTCGGTTTTTCCGTCGGTGGAATGGTATTTGAAGAGAATTGAAGCGCAATCTTTCTGGGTAGATCTGAATGAAAATACGCCGCATCCTGTTCATCATTATCAAATAGCAACCGTTCAAGGTACACAAACGTTGATCATTCCCTTGTTGAAAGACACCAAAAACCAACCTTGGGGATTTCGAAAAATTAGTTACCGTCATAAATGGATGAAAGAACATCAAAATGCCCTTCAAACGGCTTATGGCAAAAGTCCTTTTTTTGAATTTTACGATTACAAAATATTTGCTGTTTGGAAAAACGAGCCAGAAACCTTGGGCGAAATGTTCATTCAAACGGCTGAAATACTGCACCCTTATTTGGGATTGAATCATTTGCCGCTGCAATGGAATGAATCAGATGAAAAGAAAATGCACGAAATAACATCCCCCGAAAAAGAAAAAATATATCCGCAAGTATTCTCCGATATCATTGGTTTTCTTCCACATATGAGCATCATTGATCTATTGTTTAATCTCGGCCCAGAGGCGCCAGAGCATTGGCTTTAAAACTTTGGCACGGTATTTGAAAACTCCCTTTCAACTTAGAAACTTAGATTCCTTTCGAACTCAAACTGTGGAAGAGGCTCCCTTAATTGGAAGCCTCTTTTTTTTGTTATAACTTGTACCTTTGTAACATGTCTGGAATTCGGAAATTGGCATCTCAAACAGCAGTTTATGGTCTGAGCACGATGCTCGGTAGATTGCTGAATTATCTGCTTGTGCCTCTGTATACAGGAATTCTTGCAGAAGTCGCTGATTATGGAGTAGTAGGTGTGATGTTCAGTTATGCCAGCCTATTTGCGGTTCTTTTCATGTTTGGACTGGAAACAGCATTTTTTCATTTTTCTCAAAAAAGCGAAGAACCTGATCGTGTTTTTTCCACCGCGGCCAATTTTCTCATATTCACAGGATTTATCTGGATTATTTTGGCCAGAACCTTTTCTCAACAGATCATGGATTTTGTTGAATACCCCACTCACCCAGAATATGCTGTTTGGTTTGCCATCATTCTTACTGCTGATGCCATTACAAGCATCGGTTTTGCCCGACTAAGACAAAATGAAAAACCCTGGACCTTTGCCATCATCAAATTTGGTAATATATTCATCAACATTGGTTTGAATGTCTTTTTCTTGGTAGTTTGTCCCTATTTCGCCTCTAAGGGCCAGATTTGGGCACAAGATTTAGTCTATTCCAGAAATCAAGTTTCCTTCATTTTCATTGCCAACGTGATTGCCAGTTTAGCCACTTTTGTGATGCTCTTGAAAACTTGGAAAACTATCCGATTAGGATTGGATATTGACCTCTTGAAGAAAATGCTTAATTACAGCTATCCCCTCATATTTATTGGATTAGCAGGGATGATTAACGAAACCTTTGATCGCATTCTTCTGAAAAAAATACTCCCAGATAACATTGCCGACCACGAAGTAAGTATTTACAGTGCATTTTATAAACTCAGCCTCATTTTAACGCTATTTGTACAGGCCTTCAGATTTGCAGTGGAGCCCTACTTTTTCAAACAAGCAAAACAGCTCAACCCACAACAGAGTTATGCCTATGTGATGAAGTATTTCATCTACGCGGTCACTCTTATTTATTTGGGTACAATGGCAATTTTGCCCTACATAGCTCCAATATTTATTCAAAATCAAGATTATTTCGCAGACAACCGAGGCATTCAAATTGTGCCTATCTTATTGGCTGCCAACCTTTTTCTAGGAATCTATTACACCCTTTCTGTTTGGTACAAAGTGAGCGAACAGACCAAAATTGGCTCCCTTCCTGCCTTTGCGGGTGCAGCAATTACCTTGATTCTCAACCTCATTCTCATCCCTAAATTTGGATTTGTGGGCTCGGCTTATACCACCCTCATTACCTATATTGTTATGGTTTTGGCAGGATACCTCCTCAGCCGCAAATTTTACCCAATTCCTTACAACCTCAAACTCATTCTTCCCGTTCTCTTAAGCTGTTTTTTCTTGGGATGGATGATCCAACAAATGCCCTCTGATTTGTTCGGTGTCTTTTATAGATCCGTTTTGTTTTTTGTCTTTTTCGGGGGACTTTACCTCGTGGAAAAGAAGTCGTCAGTTAAAATTTAAGCATCATGAGCCAAAAACTAGCAGTTAAAATCATCAACCAATCTAACAATCCTCTTCCCAAATATCAAACCTCACAAAGTGCAGGTATGGATCTTCACGCAAACCTAAGTGAGGCCATTATTTTACAACCTGGTGAGCGAAAATTGATTCCCACCGGCTTATTCATGGAACTACCCGAAGGATACGAAGCGCAGGTACGTCCGCGAAGCGGTCTAGCCCTAAAACACGGCGTTACCGTGTTAAATTCCCCCGGAACCATAGACGCCGATTATCGCGGAGAAATTCAAGTTCTGCTCATAAATCATTCTGATTTAGACTTTGAAATTAACCACGGAGAACGCATTGCACAATTGGTAATTGCCAAACACGAACAAGTGAATTGGATTGAAAATGAAGCATTAAATAACACCGAGAGAGGTGCTGGTGGTTACGGGAGTTCGGGTAAATAACCCGCCCTTAATGATTTTTTAACAAAGTATCCCTTAATTTGCAGTCCTTTTTTTGATACGAATACACGCATGAGATTGATTATACCAATGGCCGGAATGGGTAAACGCATGAGACCCCATACCCTTACAACTCCAAAACCACTTTTAAAAGTTGCAGGCAAGTCAATTGTACATTGGCTTATAGAAGATATAGCCGCAGTTTGTGGCGAAACCATCGAAGAAATTGGTTTTGTTGTAGGCCGTTTTGGTGAAGAAACCGAAAAAGAACTCATCAGCATCGCTGAATCGGTAGGTGCTCAAGGCAAAATCTTTTATCAAGACAAAGCAGAAGGTACCGGACATGCCATTCTATGTGCACGTGAATGCCTCAAAGGGGATGTCATCGTTGC
>CAZGQS010000015.1:7391-46480 GCA_964527775.1 uncultured Rhizobium sp.
GGCATGTTATTCGTACCAGGTGCCGTTGATGAGTGGTTAGATTGTGGTAATTATTCAGCTACGGTTTACACCAATCAAAGAGTATTAGCCAATAAATCTGCTCAATTTGAAGGCGTTGCTGCTCGTTTCACTCAAAACGTTACCATTCATGAACCTTGTTTCATTGGTGAAGGCGTTGAACTGAAAAATTGTGAAATTGGTCCGTTTGTGAGCATTGGAAACAATTCCAAACTAGAAAATTGCGTTATTCGCAACAGTATCATCCAAGAGTCTTGCGATATCAAAGAATTTGAATGCGAGAACTCCATGATTGGTAACCACGTATGCTTGAACGGAAAAACAAAAGAATACAGTCTCGGCGACTACTCAGTTTTGGCTTAGTAGTACTTTTGTTTTCAATCGTTTCAATTTCTGGCTTGCCCTTTGCTAGCGCGTTAAACGCTCAACCATTCACTCCCCTTCCTGAGCCAAGATTTCCCCAATCTCCCAAAAAAACAGCTTGGGCAGATTCATTTCGTAAAGCGGAAACTTTGCGTGTAAACTCTCCTACCGAATCTTATTCTGCATATTTGAGGATTGCTGAAAATTGCAAAGACTCATCCATTCTTGCAATTTCTTATTACCGCTTATCTCAATCAGAGAATCAACTTGCATATGCTGAAAACTACATCAACAAAGCATTGCAACTTTACCCACAACAAGAAGATTTTCTCATGGTGAAAGCGAATGTTCTAGAAAAAGCATTCAAATTCAATGAATCTTGGCCCATTAGGAGCCAATTGATTCGATTAAAACCACGCTATATTAGCAGATACAGAGAAGGAATTTATACGGCTACCATGGCGGGCTTCGAAGATAGCGCTGACCATTTGCGCAACATTTGGCAATCAGAATTTGGCGGAACTCCTCCCCAAGGATTTACCAAATTTAAAAAAACACCCCTATCAAACAAAAGTGTTGAAACGGTTCATAACGAACTCAACGAATTAGAAAAAAAGATTCTTGGTGCTTACTCAAAACGAGATATAAAAACTTTTTTAGAGTTAACTGACGAGTTTGAAACTATTTATCCTTTCCTTTCAAATCACCTTAAATGCCATGCCGCTATGAATTTAGAATTATCCAATAAATGCAATGAAGCCAAAAAACTTTGGCATGAAATTGGCTCAAATCCAGAAAATATTCCATCCATTTACCAATCCCAACAACATTTATGTCCATAAAAAATATAAAATCAACCCTTTTACTGATTGGCCTTTCCTTAATTTCAAGTAGTTCTCTTCAAGCCCAAGATATCAACATCAACCAAGATAATTGGAACCACATAACCGCAAGTTATTTGGTTGATCTCAACCTAGACGGAAATGAAATGGCCGGTAAAATGTCTATAAGAATGCGAAAAGACAGTATTGTTTGGTTTTCCATTTCTGCCAGCATTGGAATTCAAATTGCGAAAGGCGTTATCAGAAAAGACTCCATGTTTTTTTTGGATCTCTAC
This sequence comes from uncultured Rhizobium sp., assembly GCA_964527775.1. Lineage (GTDB taxonomy): Bacteria > Bacteroidota > Bacteroidia > NS11-12g > UBA955 > VMCP01. The sequence continues at coordinate 8,890 of CAZGQS010000015.1, forward strand.
AATAGACATTATTACGCGCAAAGCACAAGTGATCTCCTTCAAGACCTACCCATAGCAATTCCACAAACAGATACGGGTACTTTCGCTATGAGTTTTATACAAGGAATATTCACAGGGAGTATTGCTACTGGCGGACAGTTCAACTACGAAAACAGTTTTGGAAAAGCCAACATCACTTATGACTCAGCTGCTCAAAGTTTTCCACCTCCCAATTTTTCAATCAAAATTGAAGTGAAAAATCCACCAACCGCCACTAGCCAAAGACCAAAATCTAATAATGGCCTAAATAACATACGCTTGGATGCTGAGTTAAAAACTGTTCGATTTGATGCTATACCTTCGTACCCATTCTCGGTGTCTGCCGATTATGAACGAAAATGAGAATCTGGTGCTTTTTTGTAATCCTATTCACTCTACCCACTTTGGGTTTTGGTCAATCTCGCAAATCATTGGAAGAGAGACGATTAAAAATTGAACGGGAACTTGCCGAAAGCCAAAAAATTCTTAAAACCACACAAAAAGAAAAAAACGCCACCCTTCATCAACTCAATACTTTAAGTCGCATCATTGAGCAACGTGAAGTTTTGATTTCGAATTTATCCATTGAAGTAGTTGCTGCCGAGTCTGAAATTCAACATCAATCTCGATTGTTAGATACGCTCATGGCGCACTTGCAAGTGGAAAAATTAAAATTGAGTAAGACCGTTAGGAAAGCCTATAAAACCAGAAAATCTGGAAGAGAAGTGGCCTTTGTTTTCACTTCAACCAACCTCAAACAGGCACTCAGACGATGGAAGTATCTCAGAAAACTTTCCGATTACAGAAGATTTCAAATCTCTCAGCTGAATGTGCAACAAACCGAAGTTGAAACAGCCTTGATGAAATTAAATGTCATTAAAGCCGAGAAGACTTCATTATTGGGTTCAAAAGAACAAGAAAAACAAAAATTGGAAGTAGACAAAGAATCTAAGGTTCAAATTGTGAAAACCCTGTCTGCCAAGGAAGATGAACTTCAAGATAAAATCAGACTGAAACGCAAACAAATGGCAAAGCTTGACCGAGCCATAAAACTTGCCATTGCCCGAGAAATAGAAGCAGAACGAAAGCGTCAAGCTAGGAATGCCCAAAGAACTTCTACTTCAGCAAAATCTAGTGGAACTTCCAAAACAGAACGTTCTGAAACTTCGCTAACACCAGAATCAAGAGCATTAAGCAACTCGTTTTCTTCTAATAGAGGGGGACTTCCTTGGCCTGTTGATCGCGGATTTATATCCCAACGTTTTGGAGTTCACTCCCACCCCGAATTTAAAAATATCACCCTTGAAAATAATGGAGTAGATATCACTACTTCTTCAGGCTCACGCGCCAAAGCCGTATTCAAAGGAACGGTAAGCGCCATTCTTTCTATACCAGGCCAAGGCGAGGCCGTTCTAGTTAATCATGGTGAATATTTTACAGTATACTCCAGATTAAGCAGTGTTTCCGTTTCCAAAGGTGAACAAATTAATACAGGAACAACCATTGGTCAAATCATGGAAGATGATGACGGAAAATTCGTTTTACAATTCCAAGTATGGCAAGGCCAAGACAAACAAAATCCGGAAGGCTGGTTAAAATCTCGTTAACTTTGTAATATGAAGACCGTAGCAATTATAGGTTCTGGAGTCATGGGTTCAGGTATAGCACTATGCTCTGCACAAAGCGGGTATGAAACTATGGTTTACGACATCAATTCCGATGCCTTAAATAAAGCTAAAACCTACATTACTCAACTCATTGATACGTCTATTTCAAAGGGGAAATCAACTGAAGAACAAAAAGTAGCCACTCTCTCTAACCTAAAATTCACCTCCCAATTTGATGACCTTAAAGCTGATTTAATTCTTGAGGCCATTTTAGAAAAACTTCCCCTTAAACAAGAGCTCTTCCAAAAATTGGAAGCGCAAAATAGCCCCAATTGCATTTTTGCAACCAATACTTCTTCCATCCCCATCACACAAATTGCATCGGTACTGAATCACCCAGAAAGATTGGTTGGTGTGCACTTTTTCAATCCAGCTCATCTCATGAAACTAGTTGAAATTATCAAAGGTGCCGCAACCGCTGATTCAATAGCAGTAACTGCCTTTGAATGGGCTATATCTCTAGGAAAAACAGCCGTTTATGCTCAAGACTCTCCTGGTTTTATTGTAAATAGAGTTGCCCGACACTATTACGTTGAAGCCCTAAAAGCACTTGAGGAAGGCGTTGCAGATTTCGAAACCATTGACCGATTAATGGAAAGTATCGGTTTCAAAATGGGCCCTTTCAGACTCATGGATTTAATTGGAGTTGAAACCAATTACTCGGTTACCAGCTCCATGTTTGAGCAATTTCAATATGATCCTAAATTTAGACCTAGCAGAATTCAGAAGCAGAAAGTAGATGCTGGTTTTCATGGCCGAAAAACCAAAAAAGGATTTTACGATTATGAATAAATCCGTTCTTTGGGCAGTTTTATTGTTCAGTATAGTGTCTGTTTTCTCTGGGTGCGATAAATCACGAAGAGTAACTGAAAATATTCCCAAAGGATTGGTCAACATCATCATTGATTTAGATCTACCTTCCTACATGCACCTTAATAATGTTGGTACCCACGCCTATTTTGATGGAGGCGTTCGCGGTGTTCTAATCATTCATGATTTTGATGATCAGTGGTATGCGTTTGAAAGAACCTGCGCCTATCAACCCGGTAATCAATGTTCAAACATCTGGGTAGACTCCATCAATATCCAATTGAAATGTGGAAATTATAGAGGTACCGATTTTGAAGCATGCTGCAATAGCACCTACATGTACCAAGGTTTTCCGCTTTCTGGTCCGGCCGCCGGACGGCTAGCACAATACACCGTTTCACGCAACGGCAATGTTGTACAGGTGTACAATTAAGTTCTTTAGCGATACACCAAAATTTTAAGCCTTTCGTATTCCTGATCAAAAAAAATGTGGTAAACCTGTGTAAAATTTTCAAAAATCCTTTTTTTTAATATTGAGTTTCCTATATTTGTCAACTACTATATCTATAAACAACCAAAAAAATCGGACGGAATATGATGAAACACTACCTTAAGCATTCCTTCATCGCTTGTTTATCTATGATCTCAGTATCTGGATATTCACAAGCTCCCGGAACACACTCCATTGAATTAAATGGTGGACTTAGAGAATATTTAGGAGACATGGGTACTTCTTTGTTCTTCTCTAAAGCCCCAAACTACCAAGGAGGCGGTGCAGCCTTTGCTTATTACGTTAGCCCTAGTATTGATGCTGTAGTTAACTTAAGCGCGGGTGAAGTTGGCTTTAGCCAAGACATTTCTAATTTCGTAGCTGAAAGAGACATTCTTTGGCGCAGTTTCCGTGCTCAAACTGGAGATTTGACTTTTGGTGCTCGTTATAAACTAAACAACGGTAGCATTTTAGCTGAAGACGCTAAATTCGCCCCCTATGTGTATGGTGGTATTGGTGCTTTCTACACCCACTCAACCATCAAATGGGGTCCACACCCATACACAGCTGCTAATCGTCCTGACCAATGGGGTAATGACCACTTAGTTCAAAATACTGTCACTAACCTTGGTTTCGCAGCTCAAGGTGGGCTTGGTTTCAAGTTTTTTATCAATGATGCACTTGCGCTTCATTGGCAATACACCATGACCTACACCTACAATGATCGTTGGGATGGTGCTAACTACCCTGATCCAAACCCTTCAATAGATAAACCCCTTGATAACCGTTTGTACAGAACCAATGATGCTTGGGGATATCACGCTTTAGGATTCTCTTATGCTATTGGCGAAGGCGGAATGTCTGGCGGAGGATCTAAGCGTATGAAAGACGAAGACGAAGACGGCGTTCCAAACAAATACGACAAGTGTAAGAAAACTCTTCCTAAATACAGAAAATTTGTTGACTCAGAAGGTTGTCCTGTGGATACTGATGGTGACGGAGTACTTGACGGTGATGACGAATGTATTGACATTAAAGGTTATCCTAACCTCAATGGTTGCCCTGACGCTGATGGCGACAGCATTCCAGATAAAAATGACGCTTGTCCAAAAATTGCTGGATTACCTGAATTTAAAGGTTGCCCTGACACAGATGGCGATAAAGTAGCCGATAATGTTGACCGTTGTCCTACTGTTGCTGGTTTGGCTTCATTGAAAGGTTGTCCAGACAAAGACGGTGACAATGTTGCTGACATTGATGATAAATGCCCTGAAAAACCAGGAACTGCTGGTTCTGAAGGTTGCCCTGACACAGACGGTGACGGTGTATTTGATAACATTGACCGTTGTATTGATAAACCAGGTAAAGCTGAAAGTAAAGGTTGCCCAGTAATTGAAGAAAAAGTACTTGAGCAAGTGAAGAAATACACTCAAGGTATTAACTTTGAAAACAACAGCGCAATCATTGCTGCTGCTTCAAACAAAAGCTTAGATGCCTTGGTTGACATTTTGAATAACTATCCTGAGGCGATGGTTGAGGTTCAAGGTCACACTGATAACGTAGGTGATGCTTCTGCTAACAAACAATTGAGCCAAGATCGTGCTGCTGCCGTAGTGAAATACCTCACAGGTAAAGGCGTTAACGGTGCACGTTTGAAAGCTGTAGGATACGGACAAGAAATGCCAATCGCTGATAACTCTACAAAAGCCGGTAAAACCAAAAACCGCAGAGTTGATTTTGTATTGACTTACTAAGACACAACAACAACCAAACTATACCAATAAAAGGAGGGAGTTTTCGGACTCCCTCTTTTTTTTGATATAACGACCTCCAATTACCCTAAGCTTTCCATAATTTTGAAGCATGAGTAATTTCTTCGTTCACCCTTCTGCTATTATTGATGAGGGTGCTCAAATTGGTGAGGGTTCAAAAATTTGGCATTTCAGCCATGTAATGCCTAAATCTACCCTAGGTAAAAATTGCAACATTGGACAAAACGTTTATATTGACAACAATGTAACCATTGGAAATGGGGTTAAAATTCAAAACAACGTCTCTGTCTATGCAAATGTGACCGTTGAAGATGATTGTTTTCTGGGGCCTAGTATGGTTTTCACCAATGTAATGAACCCAAGAGCATTTGTGGAGAGGAAGAATGAATTTAGAAATACACTATTGAAAAAAGGGTGCAGTGTAGGTGCAAATGCAACCATTGTTTGCGGTTCTACTTTAGGAGAGTATTGTTTTGTGGGTGCAGGATCTGTAGTAAATAAAGATGTGCCTGCTTACGCAATGGTTGTGGGAGTGCCCATGAGAATCATAGGTTGGATGAGTAAACACGGCGAAAAACTCAATTTTGATCAAGATGGTTATGCTACTTGTCCAACTACAGGAGAAAAATATCAAAAAACAGGCTCTGAACAAGTAATTGCTTTGTAAATGAAACAGAAAATTCTCGTTACCGGAGGCCTAGGATTTATTGGTTCTCACACAGTTGTTGCACTGCATGAATCGGGTTTTGAACCCATCATCATTGATAATTTAAGCAATACCAATATTGAAGTTGTTGATAGACTTGAAAAACTCATTGGTTTCAAACCCACAACTGTCATTGGAGATGTAAACAACTCGGAACTGCTTGATTCTCTCTTCAAAGAACATCAACCTGCCGCTACCATTCACTTTGCTGCTTACAAAGCGGTTGGAGAAAGCGTTGAAAAGCCACTTGAATACTATCAGAACAATGTGGGTGGTTTAATGAGTTTATTGAGTGTTATGAAAAACAACCACTCTAACAACCTTGTTTTTAGTTCTAGTTGCACAGTTTATGGTGAACCAGATGAAATACCCGTAAAAGAATCCACCAAAACTAAACCCGCAGAATCACCTTATGGCGCAACAAAGCAAATGGGTGAGATCATATTAAAAGACAATCAAAATTGGCTAAGAACCCAGTGTTTGAGGTATTTTAACCCAATTGGGGCACATCCATCTGGTATCATTGGTGAACTTCCATTGGGTGTACCCAATAATCTCATTCCTTACCTTACTCAAGCAGTTGCTGGAATTAGAGGGGAACTTACCATTCACGGTAATGATTATGACACCCCCGATGGAACCTGTATCAGAGATTATATTCACGTTGTTGACCTTGCCGAAGCACATGTTCACGCACTAAAGCGCCTTTTAAACACTCAATTTGAAAGCTATTTTGAAGTATTTAATATTGGAACTGGCAACGGAAGTTCAGTACTAGAGGTTATTCAAACCTTCGAAAAAGTAAACAATATAAATGTCCCTTATAAAATTGGACCAAGAAGAGCAGGCGATGTAGTTAAGGTATGGGCAGAAACCACCAAAGTTGAAAATATACTGGGTTGGAAAGCCAAAAAAGACTTAAACGATATGCTTAAAGACGCTTGGAATTGGCAATCAATGCAAAAGTCAAATAGCTAAACAGCAACAATCCAATCACCATAAAATCATTGATTCGCGAATAAAACGTAAGATATTTGTTTGCATAGATGTTTTGGACAATACATTTCTTCTCGTACCAATCTGTTTTTTGATATTCCTGACCCACAGGATCAATAAAACCACTTATTCCTGTATTCGCTGACCTTGCAACCCATTTGCGCGTCTCTATGGCTCTCAAACGCGCATAAGAAAAGTGTTGCTTATACCCCGGCGTATTTTCCCACCATGCATCGTTGGTGATGATTCCCAACCATTGAGCCCCATTCTTCACGTATTCACTTACGTATTCACCATAAATACTTTCGTAACAAATGATGGGAGCTACTTTATTTCGTGAACCCAAAGCGCTTGCAGAATCACTAACACCCAAACTTCCGGTGGTGCTATTTTCATCTAAAGTAATTGCTAATTTCTCCAAAATGGGAAATGTCTGAATGAATGGCATTTGCTCAGTACCAGGCACTAACTTACTCTTATGATAGACCTCTGCTGGTTCATGGTTGTTTAAGTACAACGCCGAATTATAAATATTCAAATATATACTACTGTCATATCTGCTCTTACGAGCACTTCGGTTAGGTTTTACATTGGTTTGGTAATACCTAACACCAGAAAGTCCAGTCAATAAACTCAAATTGGGATTTAAACTATCTTGAAGCAAATACCTTCTCAATAATGCCACTTGATAATTGCTTTCAATTTGATCAACGTCAACGCTATTTACCAAACAAGTTTCTGGCCACAAAAGCCAATCCACTGAATCGCCAGATTCAGTCATACCCTGTTTAGATATTCGCAGCATTTCATTTTGCATGTCTATTGGGTCACGAACAAATTTCTCATTCCAAGGATCAAAACTTGGTTGAAGAACGCCCACCTTGATTTTTTCTCCTTCGGTTATGCTTCTTTCAGCTAGACTGCCTATTGCGAGAGAAGTAGAGATAGGTAGAACCCACCACAACATACTCAAAGTGAAACGAATAATCGAAAATTTTGAATTTTGAGCAACCCTCTTAATACCTTCAAAAATCAAAATATTACCCACTAAAATCCAAAAAGTACCCCCCAAAGTCCCTGTATATTCATACCATTGAACAAAAGGTATGGCACAAGAAAATCCGTTACCGAGAGCCAACCAAGGCCAACTTAGGTCCCAACGGTGATGTCCATATTCGTAAAGCAACCAAGAAAAGATAAAAACTCCCCATAGCACTAATTTACTGTTGCCTGAATTAAAACGAGAGGCGGCCCTCCATAGTGCAAAGGGTATAAGCATAAAAAGGGTATTCAAAATGAGCATGCTAACAGCACCCCATGCTGATGCGTACCAAACCCACCAAGTGGTAGACAAGTTCCATCCTAAAATGCCTAGATATAAAAACAAATAAAACTTCCAGCTAAGGCTGATATATCTCTCTGAAATCATGAATAAGGGAACCATTGACACGAACAATACGGGCCAAATTCCTACGGGTTCCCATCCCAAGAAAAATAAAAGAGCAGGTAGCAGCACCAAAACCCATGTGGGTAAGGCAACAAATTTATTCATCATCTGATTCATTTTGGTCTAACTTGGAATAATCCTTGCCTTCCAAAACTACAACAAATTCTCCTTTGGGTGCATGCTGTTTAAAATGAGATAAGACCTCATTTAACGTACCGTTAACGGTTTCTTCAAATTTCTTGGTCAACTCCCTCGAAACGCTGATTCTTCGATGTGGCTCGCACAAACTGGCCAAGGCTTCCAGCGATTTTAATAACTTATGCGGACTTTCGTAAAAAGCGACCGTAATATTTGAATTTACCAATTCATTGATTTTGGTTTGTCGTCCTTTTTTCTGAGGAAGAAATCCTTCAAAAATAAACCGATGTAGGGCAAATCCACTTTTTACCAAGGCAGGAACAAAGGCAGTGGCCCCTGGAAGCACTTCAACAGCAATACCGTTTTCTAGCGCCGCTCTAACCAACAAAAACCCCGGATCTGAAATAGCCGGGGTTCCTGCGTCTGATATCTGGGCCAAAACGGCCCCAGATTGTAATTCTTGAATGTACTTTGCTAAACGCGAGTGTTCATTGTGAAGATGAAAACTCTCCAAAGGCGTTGTAATTTGATAATAATTTAACAACACCTTTGAGGTACGGGTATCTTCAGCCAGTATTTTAGATACTGATTTTAGAACCTCTACGGCCCGGTAAGTCATATCTCCCAAATTGCCAATGGGCGTGGGAACAATATATAGCCTACCTGACATATAGTGATTATTTTGCTACGCCTACTGAACGCTTTTCACGAATCACAGTGATTTTCACTTGACCAGGATAGCGCATCTCAGTCATGATTCTGTTTGAAAGTTCAAATGCCAAAGTATCTGCTTGATCATCGGTGGTTTTTTCAGCACCCATGATAATACGCAGCTCACGACCAGCTTGAATGGCAAATGCTTTTTCAACACCAGGGTAGCTCAACGCCATGTTTTCCATTTCCTTGATTCGTTCTACGTATTGCTCATCTCCGCGACGTGCTCCAGGGCGAGACCCACTGATAGCATCGCATGCTTGAATGATAGGACTCAACAAGCTGGTCATTTCAATTTCATCGTGGTGGGCACCAACTGCGTTCACTACTTCTGGGTGTTCGCCGTATTTCTCACACAACTTCATACCCAACAATGCGTGAGGAGTTTCCTCGTCATTATCAGGGCATTTTCCGATGTCATGCAATAAACCTGCACGTTTAGCCAATTTCACGTTCAAGCCCATTTCTGCAGCCATAGTAGCACACAAACGAGCTACTTCACGACTGTGCTTCAATAGGTTTTGTCCGTAAGAACTTCTAAAACGCATTCTACCAACGTATCGAATCAATTCAGGGTGCAAACCGGTGATACCTAAATCAACCACGGTTCTTTCTCCCCATTCAATGACTTCCTCTTCAATTTGCTTTTTGGTTTTCTCCACCACCTCTTCAATACGAGCGGGGTGAATTCTACCATCACGAATCAAACGTTCTAGAGACACACGGGCAACCTCTCTTCTAATAGGGTCATAACAGCTCAATACAATGGTTTCTGGGGTATCATCAATCAAGATCTCTACTCCGGTTGCGGCTTCAAATGCTTTGATGTTTCTACCTTCTCTACCAATGATACGACCTTTAACATCGTCAGATTCCAACGGGAATGCAGTTACAGTATTGTCAATGGCTAATTCAGCAGCTGTTCTTTGAATGGTCTGAAGTACAATTCTTTTTGCCTCTCTGGTTGCACCTAATTTTGCTTCTTCAACAATGTTTTTCGCAATGGTTAATCCCTCAGTATGCGACTTTGCCTTGATGGTTTCAATCATTTGATCTTTTGCATCGTTTTGCGACAATCCGGCAATAGATTCTAATTTCGCCAATTGTTGCTCACGAAGGGTTGACAATTCTTTTTCCTTTGTTTTGTAAGCTTCAATTTGAGCGTCTAGGCGTTGACTTTTCTGAGCGGTTTCATCTTCTTTCTGTTTAAGACTCTTGATTTTGTCATCGAGAGATTGTTCTTTCTGACGAAGTCTATTTTCAGCGTTCGAGAGTTCCTGATTGCGCTTATTGGTTTCACGTTCATATTCTGAACGAAGCTGCATGTACTTCTCTTTTGCTTCAACAATACGGTCTTTTTTGAGAGATTCTCCTTGTGATTTTGCCTCTTCGAGGATGCGAGTTCGCTCGCTTTCTAACTGATTTTTTCTTGCCGATACGAATACTACGTACCCTAAGCCTAATCCACCGACTAGACCTGCAAGGATGAACACGATAACTTCCATTTTCTTTTTATTATATTATAATGGAGCACCGTTTGTCAAATGAAATATTATATATCGCTGAGCAAGGTTTCTATCTCCTCCAATACTTTCAATGAATCTTCCTCATTTTCGGTTTTGGGGGTTGATGGAGGTGTTTGTCTAAGAACTTCCCCCGCTAAATCTAAAGAAGCCCAAGACAAGCGATCAAGCGGATTGCTTGTTCCAAATCTTTTGAATCCTTCGATTCTATTATTCAGCAACTCAGCAGCTTTCATGACCTGTGCCTCATCTTTTTGAGCCACCCTCAACCTAATTGGATGGTTATCAATATTTAATGAGACTAAAACGGTCTGATTGCTGTCCATATTACATTATTCGTTTAACAAATCAATGCACCGGTCAATGTCGCGAACCAACTCATTAATCTTGATTTTTAGATCATGATTAGAGGAAGTAGATTCGTTAGACATTTCTTTTGCAATTTTAATCAATTTATTCTGTTCTGTTAAATCATTGATGGTATTTTTCTGAATTTGGATGATGTTTTCGTTCAAAGCCCTTTGTTCTTCGCTCTCTGACAATCTGCCTTTCAACAAATCAACTTCTTGGAGCAACGCATTGTTTTGAACTTCGAGGGCACGATTTTTCTGAACCAGTTTTAAAACTTTCTCCTTAATCAGACCCAACCTTTGTTCCATATCACCCATCAACAATTAAATACTGTATGTTTTAATATTAATAATTTTTTCTAGGTACACGCCGTATCCGCTTTTCTTGAGTGGTTGTGCAATTTCTAACAACTGCTCAGTGGTTATAAAACCTTGTCTCCAAGCAATTTCCTCAATACAACCCACCTTCATGCCTTGACGCTCTTCAATGACCTCTACAAACTGACCGGCTTGCATCAAACTTGCAAATGTACCAGTATCTAACCATGCCGTACCACGGCTCATGATTCTCACCTGCAATTTTCCTTGTTCTAGATAAATCTTATTGACATCGGTAATTTCTAATTCACCCCTAGCGGAGGGTTTTAAGTTTTTTGCAATTTCTACAATGGAATTATCATAAAAATACAAACCAGGAACCGCAAAATTTGATTTTGGAACAGCAGGTTTTTCTTCAATACTCAAAGCTTTTAAGTTGTCGTCAAAATCAACTACACCATATCTTTCTGGATCTGAAACATGATATGCAAATACAATACCACCTTCAGGATCTTTGCAACTCTTTAATGTTTGATTCAAATTTGAACCATAGAAAATGTTATCACCCAAAATCAGGGCTACGCTATCCTCCCCAATAAAATCTGCACCTAAAACAAATGCCTGTGCAAGTCCATCAGGGCTGGGCTGAACACAATATTCAAAACGACAACCAATTCTCGACCCGTCACCCAATAGGCGCTCAAAATGAGGAAGATCGTGGGGCGTTGAAATGATCAAGATTTCGCGAATACCCGCCATCATTAATACAGATAACGGATAATATATCATGGGTTTATCGTAAACAGGCATCAACTGTTTACTCACCGCCATGGTTAGGGGATACAATCTAGTACCTGAGCCACCGGCAAGAATTATTCCTTTCATGAATCAAAGATAATGACTATTGAACTTCAATCACGAAGTAGTTCTTCTTTCCTTTCTGAGCAATGAGGAAACGTTTGTGAATCAAATGTTCAGCATTGATTGTACCGTCAACATCAGCATATTTCTCTTTATTGATAGAAAAACCGTTTGCAGCAATCATCTTTCTCGCTTCTCCTTTGGACGGAAAAATTCCTGTCTCAACCGCCAACAAGTCCAACACAGAAACACCTGATTCAATAAGATCTCGAGAAATTACAAACTTTTCCATGCCCTGAAGGCTTGATTCTAAAGTGATTTCATCTAATGATAAAAGATCTTCACGGGTACCATTCCCGAAAAAAACTTGAGTAGCTTTTATGGCTAACTCTAAAGATTCTTTCGAATGTACGCGCTCGGTCATCTCCTCTGCTAAAGCACGTTGAAGATTTCTCTGAAACTCATTTCCTAGGTGAGCCGAAATGAGGCTTTCAATTTCTTCTCGGGACTTTAATGAGTATATTTTGATGAATCTGATGGCGTCATCATCAGCAATGTTCAACCAAAATTGATAAAAGGCAAACGGCGAGGTTTTTTTGGGGTCTAACCAAATGTTTCCACCTTCACTTTTCCCAAATTTGGTACCGTCAGATTTGGTAATTAGCGTAGCCGTTACAGCATACGCTTCTCCCCCTGCCATTCTTCTGATCAACTCAGTTCCAGTAGTGATATTTCCCCATTGGTCTGAACCGCCCATTTGAAGTTTACAATCCATGTTCTGATACAAATGGTAGAAGTCATAACCCTGTACCAACTGATAACTAAACTCTGTAAACGAAAGTCCGCCAGACTCCAACCTGTTTTTTACACTGTCTTTTGACATCATGTAACTAACGGTGATGTGTTTTCCAACGTCTCTGATAAAATCTAAAAAATGCCAATCTTTAAACCAATCGTAATTATTGACAATCTGTGCGGCATTGGGTCCATTTTCGAAATCCAAAAACTTCATCAACTGACTTTTTTGGCCTTCTAAATTCTTGTTTAAAGTTTCTAAATCTAGCAACTGTCGCTCAGAACTTTTACCGCTAGGATCTCCCACCATACCTGTAGCACCACCCACAAGAGCAACGGGTTTATGTCCGGCACGTTGAAACAGGGTAAGCATCATAATGGGCACCATATTTCCAATGTGCAAGGAGTCAGCCGTTGGATCAAAGCCAATATAGGCCGTTACTTGTTCCTTGTTAAGTAGGTCTTGGGTACCAGGAATGGCGTCATGCAACAATCCACGCCATTTTAGTTCTTCAATAAAATCAAAGTTGGGTCTAAAGCTCATTGTTTTTTTCTCTCTCTTCTATAATATCAGAAATGGTTTGCTTCATTTTCTCGGCATCTTCATCAGAAAGCCCACTAGTAGGAAAACTAACCACTTGTGCAGTTTCTTTGAGCATAAAATTAATCTCGAACACTAAGTAGTCTATTCGTTGAATGAATTTCCAAGGAATAAACTTATAGTTTGAGAAAAAATGATCTCTCCAAGAAACTCCGTCTTTATCAACCAATACGAAATAATCGCCTTTTCTTTTTACATAAAGCCAAAATACCAATGACAGTGCAATTGCCAAATAGATGAAGCTACCTGCCCAACCGAATATTCCGTAATGGAAAGCAAACCCCACCATCACCAAGATGATGATTACCACCATGGCAGGGAGTTCAGCTTTTGATTTTGGGATTACAACGTGAAATTTATGATCAGCCATGAATTACTCCACTACCAATTTTTGTGAAGTGCCATTTGCTAATACCAAATACATGCCCGACTTCCAATCAGATACGTTCATTTGATAAACACCATTATCCTTATTTAAAAATGAAATAGCCACTTCTCTACCAGATAGGTCAAAAATTCTGGGTTGAGATTTTGCGATGATTTGAACTTCGCCATTGGCAGGATTTGGATAAATTTTTACGCCATTGAGTTGGTCTAGATTCAATACATTGGCAGAACCACCTTCAATCGTTAAAACATAAGTTCTAATTGTATCTGGTTGTACTACTGGTATTGAACCAAAAACTTTAGCATAAACTTGAACCGGTATTTTCAAAGGGAAAACTCCGCCTTCAGTGGGTGTGCCACTCATTTCTATGCAACTTGCTGTCATTGGCAAGAAAACGCATTTGTAATTTTTGCAGACATAACCCATTCCTTTTGGTAAACCATCTACCGATTTCATTACCATAGAATCAATTTTTGCAAGCACGGGTGCACCCTGAAGAACCACATTGGTGTCTTTAAACAGCATAACGGTGATGCTTTCACTGTATGGTGTGTTGATATTGCCTTTTGGCAAAGTAGCAGGTAGTATTCCGGGTATAGTCAAAGCAGGATCTGGGGTACAATTCTGTGCTTGTAACTCAGGAGAAACAACTGCTAACATTCCGATAGCAATTATCCATGTAAACTTCCGTATCATTGTAGTTTTAGATTGGTTACACGAAAATACATGGAAATTGCCAAACCATATAAATGTTTCTTCTTGATAGCATGTTTTTGCAGCACTAAAATTGCCTTTTCGCAGCAAAATCAACTTCAACGCTTGGTAGACTCATTAAGAGAAGATTCTGAATTTGAATTTTTGGAGCAGGTGGTTGTTTCTAACAACAAAGACCTCTCTAAAATAAAAGAAAGTACCGTTGGTGTTTCGGTTATTAAACCCTACCTCATTCAAAACCGAGTAACCACCAATGCCAGAACTGCTTTTGAACAAGTACCTGGAATGGTGGTCAATGATGACCAAATAAACATTAGAAACGGAAGCGGTTGGAGTTATGGCGCAGGCAGCAGAGTCATGGTGACTCTAGATGAAATGCCTATGCTCTCTGGGGATGTTGGATCGGTACCCTTCTCATTTCTCCCAGTAGAAATTGTTGATGGTGTGGAAGTAATCAAAAGTGCTGGTTCTGTATTGTACGGATCTTCGGCGCTTAACGGAGTGGTCAACCTTTCCAGTGAACCCATATCCTACCGCGGAAAAGGTAAGATGAATGTTCTTGCAGGTTTCTATGACATTCCAGATCAATATAAATATACCCAAAAAAGAAGGTCTTTTTATGGAATCAACGGGCAATATACCGAAAGAATCAAACAACATTCCTTCGGTGCCAATTGGAATCAATTGAATGACGATGGTTACAAATACAGTGGGCAAGACTACCGTGTTAGGATGGGTTGGCGCTATGGATTTCAACCAAATCGACTTCCCCAACTAAAAATCAAAGTAAACGGTAACATTCAAAAAGGAGAAAGTGGAAACTTCTTGGTTTGGGAAAGCGCTGAACAAGGTTATTTGAACAACGATACGGTTCTGGGTAAAAATCTGTTGCGCAGATTTAATGTAGACCCTAGCATTACATGGAACGGTAAAAAATGGCAACACAAACTCCAAAATCGATTTTTTAGAGTCAAAAACGATATTGATAGTTTAGCTTCAGGCGGTGAAAATCAAGACAACGAAAGTGATTTTTATTACTCCGAATGGCGAAGCAGTCGTTCGTTTAAATCCAGCAAAAAACCTCAAAATTACCTCAGATTCACTGGTGGATTGGTAAATACATACACCATTTCACAATCACCCCTTTTTCAGGGTGATCATAAAGCTTTAAATCATGCTGCTTATACTCAACTCAAATATAAATCCCAAAAATGGGTCATTGAAGGGGGCGCACGCTATGAATATTTTGATTTAGACGGTGTGGTAAGGTCTAAACCCGTATTGAGAGCTGGTTTAAACAGACAATTAGGCAACGGAACTTTCATGCGATTGTCTTACGGCGAAGGATTTAGATTTCCGAGTATGGCTGAATTATTCACCAAAACTACGAGCGCCGGCGTTTCTGTACTTCCTAATCCAGACTTAGAACCTGAGTTTTCTAGAAACATAGAGTTTGGAATCAAGCAAGGTATCAAAGGTAAAAATACCCAAGCCTACGTTGATGTGTCAGCTTTTTACATGAACATCGATAACCTGATGGAGTATACTTTTGGAGTATATTCCTCAGCTACCAACCCATTTGGTGATGCAGGTTTCAAAAGCCTTAATGTGAGCAACGCACAAATTTCTGGGTTGGAAATAGAAAGTGCTGGTCAATGGAAAAACAAAAGCAAATCCTTCAGATGGTTAGCAGGTTACACTTATTCTTTGCCCATAGTAACAAACCCTAATGACACCATCGGATTTGGAAGCGTTTTGGGACAGCCTTATCCCATAACTTTCGCTAGTACTCGTTCAAATGAGTCGAATTTCATGAAATACCGGAACAGGCATGTCATTAGAGGAGACATTGAATATCAAATCAAGGATAAAGTTTATTTTGGAGTCAGCTACAGATATCAATCGGCATTTGAAAATATAGATGTTCAATTCTTTGATGCTATAAAAGGCGTTGAAAGTCAGTTCAAAAACGGCAAAAACTC
Source organism: uncultured Rhizobium sp. (assembly GCA_964527775.1). Taxonomy (GTDB): domain Bacteria; phylum Bacteroidota; class Bacteroidia; order NS11-12g; family UBA955; genus VMCP01. The sequence goes on from CAZGQS010000015.1 coordinate 25,180, forward strand.
CGGCCACATATTTGATATCAGAGCAGGAGTTCCAGTTAATGAATTGCTCGACTTAACCATACAAGTAAGAAACATTACCAACACCATTTACATGGGCAGACCCGCTGATTTGAGCCCACCAAGAAGTGTTCATATCCAGTTCACTTATGACTTGGATATGTAAAGTTGTTTGTTCAGCCAAATAAAGTAGTTCGAAACGAATATCAGTCCGCCCAAACCTTGCATTCTGCTTCCAATGATCCAGTAACGTGTTTCGAGTGAGAACAACTCAAAGAAAATTACGGCTCCTAACATCCCAAGAGACAAAACAAACAAACTCGACTGCACTCCAAACCAACTTTTGAAGTCAAACTGGCCCTTTTCATTAACAAAGTTATTGACCCAAATAAACACTAGGTAAACCACACTTGGAATCAAAAATGCGAATGAATAATCGCGCTGATGGGGGAAAACCAAAGGAATAACGGCTGTAAACACAGAGATGCCCACCCACAATTTATGATCTAATTGACTGCGTTTAATTTTTAAATAAATCAACGTGACCACAGACATGGCCAAAAGTCTCAATACCATGGTAATTTTGAAAATGGCATCGTGGGAAAGCTCCGTAATACAAGCCATTGGCTCGTTTGGAATCTCATAATTCGTGAAAAATTTCACTACCATAGCACCTAAATCAACAAATCCACCTTCACCCACAGTGATTACGTGATTGGATTTCAACGGATTGACAGCTTGGAGCCAATGACTGGTTTGCTGTAACATGTAATCATAAGGGAATACCGCAAAAGGTATGATAATGAAGAGAAATACCCATCCTAAAATTACAAAACCACGTTTGAAATCAAAATCCAACCCCAGTTTACCAAACAAAAACAAGGGTAAAATTTTAATGTTGAGGGCCAAAGAAATGGGAGCCAATTGCAACCAATGAGCTTTTTTCCATTGAGCAACCAAACTCTCTAGAATGGTCCAAAGCACAAAAACCGTTAATTGACCGTACCAAAGGTTCATGAAAAACCATCGGTAACAGAAAACCATGCAGAGTCCCCAAAACCAAACTTCACGTGCTGGAGAAGTGAAATTGAATTGCTCTTTTACAATTTGAATGATTCGATAAATGAAGAAAAAGGTCAATAATCCCCAAATGGTTTTCACAAAGACCAAGTCATACAGTATATCTGGGAGTAAGCTTTCGTGAGCGAATGAAAGTCCCCTGAAAACGGTAAATGGCTGTAGCATCCAAGCAAATAAGGGAGAATAATAGTAATAAAGTCCGTTTAAATGGGGCTGCAAGTACATATCTGCGCCGTCTTTGAGTGAATATGCGGCTCGTATGAAGATGTCAAAGTCGTTGCCGCTGCCTAAAGCATGCATAGCGGGCCAGAAAACCAGGGCACAAAATGCCCACAAAAAGACTTTAATTGGTTTAGACATGGTCAGAATTGGCTCAAAGATAGCCCTGAAATTTAGGTTGTTCAACTTGAACCACTTAAGTTTGTATAAGTTGCCAAAGATGATGATTAGAAATTTTGCACTTTTTGTATTGTTAGGATGTGCCACCTTTGCTTACGGTCAAAGCCAAAAACATCCCAAACTATCCACTCCTCAATTGGTTGATTTTAAAGTAGAACTACCTGATAATCAATATAAAAACATATTTAACAAGGTTGCTTCGCTGAGTGAAAATACCGATTGGAAATTGCTGAATGGGGTTAAAGATAAATTAGACCAAACCCACTATAGATACCAACAATATTACAAAGGCATTAAAGTGGAATTGGGAATGGGAATTACACATTCAAATGCAAAGGGCATTTTTAGAATCAACGGCGACTTTATACCTGAATCGCTCATCCAAGGACAAAAAGCCATCACTGAGGAACAAGCATTGCAAAAAGCTCTAATTAAATTCCCCTCTGAAAAATACTATTGGCAAGATCCAGGAATGAACGAAATTCTCAAAACAGTTACCAAGAATCCAGATACCAGCTATTATCCCAAAGGAGAATTGGTTTATTGTTCCAAGAATTTCAAATTAGATACCATTCAGCAACTTTGTTATAGATTCAACATTTATTCTTCTGAACCTCTTTTTGGAAAAAGCATATATGTATCGGCCCAAAATGGAGAGATTTTGGCTGAACAAGACTTAATTCTTCACGTTGAAGTTAAGGGAAAAGCAACCACAGCATATAGCGGTGTAAGAGATATTCAAACCGATTCAACCGCACCAGGAAATTATCGATTGCGTGAATACAATAGGGGAAATGGTATTTTTACATTCAATATGCAAAAAGGTACCGCATATGGTTCTGCGGTAGATTTCATTGACTCAGATAACAATTGGAATAACGTTAATGCAAACGAAGACGAAGTAGCTACTGATGCCCATTGGGGTGCAGAAATGACTTATGATTATTTTCAACAGGAACACGGCAGAAATAGTTTTGATAACAATGGTGCTGCCATTTATTCCTTTGTTCACTTTGACGTAGCTTATGACAATGCCTTTTGGAATGGATCTTACATGACCTATGGCGATGGAAATAATTTCAAACCACTCACGGCTTTAGATGTATGCGGACATGAAATAGCACACGCCGTTACTACCAATACAGCGAACTTGGTCTATCAAAATGAAAGTGGGCAATTGAACGAAAGTTTCAGTGATATCTTTGGACAGAGCATTGAAATTTGGAGTAGACCAAGCCAGTGGTCTTGGAAAATAGGTGAAGATATTACCAATTCTGGTAACGGTATCAGGAACATGTCAAATCCAAACCTTCATAATGACCCAAAATACTATAAAGGAGTAAGCTGGGACTATGATCCAACAAACGTTGACTATGGGGGAGTTCACTCCAACTCAGGCGTCCAAAACTATTGGTATTACCTCATAGCCAATGGCGCAACTGGAACAAATGAAGTAGGAAGTGCATTCAATATTCCCGCAATTGGACTTACCAAAGCTGGACAAATAGCCTACAGAAATCTTTCAGTATATCTTACAAAATCATCAACCTACGCAGATTCACGCTTGTTTAGTATTGTTTCTGCAGGTGATCTTTATGGAAATTGTTCCCCCGAAGTAATCACAGTTACCAATGCTTGGTGGGTTTGTGGAGTAGGCCCAAAATACGATTCCGCTTCAGTAATTGCGCAATTCAAATCTGATACCTTACGCTGTAAAACAGGCACAAGCATCAATTTTACAAACCTTTCCTTCAACTCTCAAAATGCTGGTTGGAAATTTGGCGACGGCAATACCTCCACCACTTTCTCACCCTCTCACACCTACAACAATTACGGCAAATACACCGTTTCATTGATTGCTGAAAGTTGCTTTAAAAACAAATTCGACACTGCCACTGCTACCATTCACATTGATAGCACTTTTGATATTTGTGAAGGTGTATTACTCCCATTGGCTGGCAGCAAAACCAGCAATCAATGCCACGGATATGTATACGATGACGGCGGAGAAGACAATTACGGTCCTTCGAAAACCGTAAAATTAACCCTTCAAATTCCCGGTGCCGATTCCATCAAATACCGCTTTTTAGTTCTTGATTATGAAAACGGATTTGACTCCCTGGTAATGTTCCACACTGACACCACGCAAGCCAAAAAAATTGGTAAATTCACTGGAAACACGCTTCCATTTGCGGGGGCTTGGCAAAAAACTACATCAAATACCTTGATCTTTAAGCAATATTCTGACCCTTATGTTGAAGGCAAAGGCTTCAAACTCGAATATCAGGCTTTCAGACCTAAATTATCTGTAAAATTCGCCACTGATTCTATCACCATTTGTTATGGAGACTCTGCTTTGTTAAACCCCACATACACGGGTACTGCAACCAATCCAGATGTAAGATTCTATTACCCACCAGGCATAACACAATCGAATGTTTACGTAAAACCCAAAACCACTACATCCTACATATTCACAGTACACGACCCTTGCTTGGGTATCACATCTCGTGATACATTTAAAGTAAAAGTGCGTGCTCCTCTATCGCTCAATCTTGGCCCGGACACTAACATTTGCTCAGGTCAATCGTATACCATCAACGCCATCAGCACCGGCGGAATTCCCGCCTCTTACACTTACAAATGGTCAAATTCTGCCAATACAAGTTCAAGTGCTACTCTGACTCCAACTGATTCTACTTCCTTCTATGTCATACTTAGGGACGGTTGCAGCATTCCTGACACAACCACATTCAAATTAGGTGTGTACAAACCCCTTACCATTGATCTTTCTTCTGTTTCGGGGGACGTTTGTCCGGGTACCCTCATCAATCTTACTACCACCGCTCGCGGTGGCCGCCCCACCCAATACGTTTACACATGGACCCCCACCGTTGGTAGCCCAGGCGCACCCAACCAATCAGAAGTCATAAATGACTCAATAACCTACATTGTAACTCTTTCCGATGGATGCTCAACCCTCGATGCCGTTGACAGTACCGTTATCAATATTCCTGCGCCCTTGACTCTATCTCCAAAGATGGCCGATACCCTACTTTGTAACGGACAGTCTTTGGATATCAACCTCACCGCTAGCGGTGGAAACAATACAGCTTACTCTATAACATGGAATGATCCCACACTCAGTGGTTACACCTTTAACCTAGTTCCTCCTGTGGGCTCAAATTTTTATCAAGCCATACTTTCAGACGGATGCATGCCCAACGATACCGTTTCGTTCCAAGCAGACATGCGCGAACCGCTAAAGCTGTCTGGAAGCATCAATAAAAACACTTTCTGCCTCGGAGAGACCCTTGATTTAACTTATTTCGCATCCGGAGGCGATGCTTCAAATTACCTTTTGACCTTCGATACGTTCAATTTAAACCCCATCTTCAATTTCAGATCTCTCAATCTTGATTCAAGCAAAACATACATTTTGAAACTATCTGATGGTTGTTCTTTAGATACATTATTGAATTTTAATGTTTCCATCAGCCCTTCTGCCCTCAAAATTCAAACTGTTCGTTTCGATTCTACCATGTGTTGGTATGAACAACTGGGAAGAATTGACATAGACTACCAATCACTCAATGAACCCGTGAATGTTCAATGGACAGGAAATATTTCATCCTCAGCAAAATCCATTACCAACCTAGATTCAGGAAACTACCATTTGGTGATTTCTGATACCTTTGGTTGCCGTGACTCTGCGAGCTATCGCATCAACAAGTTCTTCCCAATAATAAAAACCGGACGAGACACCACCATACACAGAGGCACCCGAGCATTTTTGTGGGTAACCAAAACGCAAAGTCAATCTTGGTACGGAGATGCCATATTAACTAGCCCTAGCCGACAAACCATCTTTGTTAATCCCATAGTGGATACATTTTATACCGTAGATGCTGTTGATATAAATGGCTGCGACAATAATGATACCGTTTGGGTATGGGTGATCACTCCGCCAGACTACAAAATTCAAAACATCATCTCTCCTAACGGCGATGGTAAAAACGAAACCTGGAACCTGACCCCCTTAGATGAATTGAATCAATTTAGAGTCACCATAATGGACCGTCAAGGTGCTTTGATTTACCAAACCGAAGATTATCAAAACGATTGGAAAGCGGAAAAAGCAGACGGCACACCTTTGCCCAATGGCGTTTATTATTTCCACCTGCAACATCTTCATAAACCCATTGTTCACAAAGGATTCATTCAAGTAATTCGTTAATTTTTGAATTCCATTTTAACTTTTAACCTTTTCAAACGTCTAACAATTAATGAATCGTTCTAACTATATTCTTTTTTCTTTCTTTGCTTTGAGTATTGTTGTTATTTCTTGTAGAAAAAACACTCCTGATGATACTCAATATTCCAGCGAAGCCATCAAACGTGTTTTTGGAAATACCATTGACATCAATAACCCAGAAAATTACGCCAACCAAACCATACCTTCATACATATTGGCTGATAATGGGCAGAATAACCCCATTGATGATCGAAAAGCCACATTAGGTAGAGTATTGTTCTATGATAAAAAATTAAGCGTCAACAACACCATCTCCTGCGGATCTTGCCATCAACAACAATTTGCATTCAGTGATACAGCAAGACAAAGCATTGGTGTAAATGGTGTCACTAATAGGCATTCGATGAGGCTTATCAACACTCGATTTGCAAGAGAAAGTAAATTCTTTTGGAACGAACGAGCGGCTTCGTTAGAAACACAAACAACCATGCCCATTCAAGACCACGCTGAAATGGGTTACAGCGGTCAAAACGGCGATCCAAATCTCAGCGATCTCATCAATAAACTCAATGGGTTAGATTATTATCAAGAGTTGGTAGCTTGGGCGTATAAAGATCCCAAAAAAACCAAAAAAATAGACGAAAACACCCTTCAAGAATGTTTGTCGCAATTCATCAGAAGCATTCAATCTTTTGACAGCAAATACGACCAAGGCAGATCACAATTGCCTTTGAATGCGAACAATGATAATCTTCCCAATTTCACTGCATCCGAAAACAACGGACGTGCACTGTTCACAAACCCACCTGTATTTAATGATACCGGCTTAAGAATTGCCGGTGGACTTGGTTGCGGAGGATGTCATAGAGCTCCAGAATTTGACATTGACCCTAATTCACGCAACAATGGATTTGTTGGCAACAACGAAAACCCAACTGTATTAGACCTAGGTAACACTAGAAGCCCGTCATTGAGAGATTTGGTAAACCAAAATGGAATACCCAATGGTCCATTTATGCATACAGGAGTCCAAACGAGTTTGGCTCAAGTGATGGGGCATTACGGAAGAATTCTTGCTAGGCCAGGCAATAACAACATAGATCCCCGACTTACCCCAAGAGGATTTCCACAAAGATTAAATCTTACCACTCAAGAAAGAGCCGATGTTATTGCTTTTTTGGAAACCTTGAGCGGAAATTCTGTGTACACAGATAAAAGATGGAGTGATCCTTTTAATTGAGGAGTCTCTTTCTATAATCAAACTAAATGGCTTAATTTGCGGCTGTTTAGAAGGCCCCGTAGTTTAATGGATAAAATTAGCGTTTCCTAAACGTTCGATATGGGTTCGATTCCCGTCGGGGCTACAAATTCCACTCATTTTATGTTCAATAAATTTTTGAAAACCTCCCTTGGAGTGTGCTTGCTGTTTTTTAATACTCATTTTATCAGCGCTCAGATTGATTCTACTTCAATTTCCATTGACACTTTGGCCATAAATGACACCGCTTCCAGAAAACCCTTTAAACTAACAAAACGAGACATCCAAAAGGTTATCAAAGTTATTAAAGCCAGCAATGAAGTTAGGCTCATTATCAAACGCGATTACTCAGATCTTTTTAAAATGAATGGATTTACTCCAACAATAGGTTATGCTTATCAAGGGGTGAATACTTTTAGCTTAGGACTTGGATACGGAAAAAGACACCTCTTCAAACCCACTTTTTATCAAAACCTGCATTCAAATATTTTAATTTACCCTTCTGATGGAAAAGCTAATTTGGGATTCAATATGGGCTACACACAAAGTAAATTATTTGGATTTTGGGGTGTAGAGACCTTTGTTCTTTCAAATGGAAACGGACAAGCAAACGTAGCCATTCGTCCTGAAATAGGCATAAGTATCATTGGTGCCTTAGACATTGGATACGGTTTTAATTTGGCTTTAGATAAGAATCCTTCTTCTTTGAACTCACATTGTTTAATAGTGAGATACACCCATCAATTCTTAGAAAAATCCATCAAAAAGAAGGTGAAAGAAATCAATTACGTGTTTAATAGAGATTACCCACGTCTGAAAGAAATTGGATTGGACATCATGGCATCTAAAATAAAATAATTTACCTTTTAACCATTAACCGTATTAAGCACCATGAAAAAAATAATTTTTGCCCTTATTGCTTCAGTTCTATTGGCACCATTAGCTGCACAAATACAAGAACCTCCTTACATTGAAATACAAGCGAGAGCTGAAAAAGAAGTAATTCCTGATCAAATCTATGTGATGATTGCCCTCTTCGAAGTTCAAGATGGTCGCAAATCCATCAAACTAGCGGAGCAAGAAACCAAACTAAAAGCTATCGTGAAAAACTTGGGGCTTCCGCTTTCAAATTTATCTTTATACAATGCTCAGGCCAATTACGGGAACATCAATATGTGGGGCAAAAAGGAAGTCATTGACCGAAAATACTACAGTTTAAAGGTAACCAACGCCGAGACCATCGGAAAGCTATACGAAGAGCTAAATAAAATATCCATCAACCAAGCCTATATCTACAAGTCAGAATATTCTCAAAAAGATAGCTTTTTACAAGATTTGCGCATCGAGGCCATGCGAAAAGCCAAAAATCAAGCCAATGTGATGACCAAAGCTATCGGATCAAAAGTGGGTAAGCCCCTCATCATCAGAGAACAGCAAGAATATTACCCCATCTATGAGCGCAGTAATGTGATGATGACCAAAGGAGCTTATGATGATTCTGGTTTGGCTGAGAGTGAAGAACCCATGGAATTCAAACCCATGAAAATAAGCTTATCGGTATACGTGAAGTTTGGATTAGACTGATTTACAGTTTTCCAAACAAAACCGTATAAAAGCGAACCGCGTTTTCAAAATCACCTTTAATTACGTGTTCGTTCTTACCGTGAATTCCAGATAAATTCATTGAATTGAACTTGTAAGGTAGAAAACGGTAAATTCGTTCGCAGTTTTTGATATAATGTTTGCAATCACTACCAACAATGGCCAAACCAGGAACCACAACCGCTGAAGGAAAGACGTCTTGAACACTGTTTCTAATTTCGTTAAAACCCAAACCTTCAACTGGTGAAACCGGACTTGATTCATTATAATTGCCTATCAAATTTACCTTCACACGGTCATCATTGATGGTTGTTTTTACCCATTCAACTATACTATTTACGCTGTCACCCGGAAGCAATCTAAAGTTAACTACAGCGGTTGCTTTCGGGGGCACCACATTTTCCTTTTCTCCAGCATGAATGATAGTAGTTACATGGGTGGTTCTCACAGTGGCCGCTGTTTTATCGCCTTGGTTTAATACCCATTTAACCAACGGCGATGTTATCCATAAATTGGAAAACAGAAATCTATAACCCCAGCTCATGTAGGGTGCAGAACTCTCAAAAAGTCCTTTGATGGGTTCCTGAATTCTCGAATCAAATTGGGATTCATCCAATTTTTTCAACGCACTGGTCAACACCGATGTAGTATTGTCTTTCTTAGGCCATGCGCTATGTCCACCTTTGATTTCAACGGATATTTCAACCGTTGCATACCCTTTCTCAGCTACTCCAATAATGGCCGCATCGTTTTTCAAACCTGGTATTACTCCTTCCATCACTCCAAAGCCTTCGTCATTGACAAAACCAATTTTTATATTGTTATCAATCAAATATTTACTGATTTGTGCTGCTCCCAAATTACCGCCCACTTCTTCGTCATGACCAAAGGCTAAAAATATCCGTCTTTGCGGAATTCGGTTCAATTTCAATGTAGCTTCTGCAGATTCTAAAAGGGCAATAACGGCATTTTTATCGTCTAAGGCTCCACGTCCCCAGAGAGTATCATTTTCAATGGTACCGGCAAACGCGGGGTGCTTCCATAAAGTAGAATCTTCCACAGGTACCACGTCTAAATGTCCCAAGAAAAGAGCCGCAGGCAAAGATTTGTTTTTCGATGGAAGCTCAATCAATAAACTCCCATCATTTATAACTTTCCAAGTGGCTTTTTGAGCCAAAATGGGATAATTCAACTTCATCCATTGATGAAACTCTCTAAATTTTTTAATGGCGACTGAATCATCCGCACCCGAAGGGCTAAGAGTTTTAAACTGCAAGGCGTTAGAAAATCTATAAAAGGCGTTAGAATCTACTTTTAAAGAGGCAGTTTGACCCTTTAACGAATCTGCATCCGGCTTTTTATTTAATACGAAAGCCTTTAAAAACATTATAAATAACAGACTGACAATAGCTGCGAGTAGGGCTTTTATTGATTTTTTCATCCTAAAAATCAAAGATATAACTTCTAATTAATTCACCCTTACACAATACATAACTATCTTTGTATCAATTATGTTGAAACTTTTAAAAACCCTGATAATAGCTTTTACCATACTCCTTACAAATAATCTGTCATCACAATCGCGCATTTCTAACCAAACCTATATCGAACAATACAGACCTCTTTGCGATAGCTTGTCTGCCCGATATGGTATACCATCCTTAGTGATTCTTGGAATTGGAATTTATGAATCTGATTATGGTAACAGTAAGGTTTGCAGACTTTTAAATAATCATCACGGATTGGCTGGTAAAAATAATTTACTTAAAACCCACGGCATCAAATCGCGTTACAAGCAATTTGAAACCGATTCTCTGGGATATGTAGCATTTTGTGAGTATGTAGCAGCAAGGAAATACTATCAAACCATGCCCAAAGATGCAAGCATTGACTTGTGGTTATTTACGATTGGAAGAAACGGCTATTGTCAAAATCCGCCTGTTTGGAAAAAGCACATCTTGCAAATTTTAAGCAAGAACAAGTTGATTTAACAACCCTCGCCCCATTCTTGACCCACCTGAATTTCAGCTATGGGTTTGGGAGTTCCATTAGCAGATGCTTTAGTTGAGAAAAGAACCATGCATTGTTCGCTTTCAGTGTATTTTCTACAGTTATTAATTACCCAATCTTGTATTCCATCACCGTCTAAATCACCGACAAATACCATATTTACATTGCAGTCATCAAAAGAAGGCACATAACTCAATTGCGTTGATCTGATGGTTTTTAGACCGTTCTCTTTTTCATTCAAATCAAGTCTGTATTCAAATGAATATTCTGTACCATTGTCAGTGAGTTTTCTATGGCTCGCTTTAATTTCCATATAAGTCTCGCCTCTGTAGAATCCTGCTGTTTTACCACCCTCTAAATTAAACCCTTCCTCAAATTCACTTTTTAAATGAAGGATTTCTTTATTCATATAAGGATTATTGGTTATGAACAAGCAACGTTCACCTGGCTTCAGTGACATGTAAGGAATGTAACCCGGCATAGAGCTAACTATGGTAAATAATTGATCATTCTGAGGCATCACCTTTTTAAATGAATACTCTCTTATGGCAGAATCGTAGAAAAGTCCCATAAAAGTCAAGTGATTGTATTTATTGGCTTCCTCCTTACTATAATGACCGTTTGCGTTCAACAAAATACTCTTACTGTTGAATTCATTAGGCCACTTAGGTTGCTGACCAATTTTATTATAATACGCAGCGGTATCAAAATAATTGGAATCTGCGCTTTCGGCTTCAGCTCCTTCCAGATTGGTTTGATTGTTTGTACAAGAATATAAATAGGTTACCGCAGCAACAAGATAAAAATAGTGTTTCATTTTAATGGCAATTTAATAGAAATTTAGAACTTTGTGATACTATTATGAGTAAAGGATTAACTACAATTTTACTTTTGACATTTTCCAATATATTCATGACCCTAGCATGGTATGGTCATCTCAAATTTGCACAGTTGAAATCGTTTCAAAATTTGGGTTTGTTTACTCTTGTAGTGTTTAAAACTGAACAATTTAAGTTAAATCACCTCTATGGTGCTGGATTTCCTCTTGTTTCAATCTATTTCTTCTTCAAAAAGTAAGAAATAACTTGTAATATTGAAGTTGATGTCCCACTCACCAAATAGAATTGCATTCACTAACAATGGTAATGCCTTTCAATCTGAATTACGTCAAAGAATTGATGCTTACTTTACTGAAAACAACATTTCAAAAACAGGCAATTTTTTACTTTGGACAAAAACCTTCTTGTCTTTAGCACTGCCACCCGCACTTCTCGCTCTTGCCTTTTTTGGGGGATATCCAATGTGGGTAAACTACTTAATTTTTGCTTTTATAGGTGTTATGCATGCCTTCACAGGCTTTAACGTCATGCACGATGCTTGTCACGGAAGTTTTTCAAACAAACTCTGGGTGAATAAACTTTTTAGTCACTCCATGGAACTTCTGGGCTCAAGCGCTCACATTTGGAAATTTAAGCACAATGTTTTACACCACACATGGACCAACGTTGATGGTATTGATGATGACATTGCTAAATCTCCCATGCTCAGACATTGTGACTCACAAACTTACAAACCCATTCAAAAGTATCAGCATGTTTATATGTTCCTTCTTTATGGCATTTCAACCATTTGGTGGATGTTTGGAAACGATATGATCAAATATTTTAAGAAAGAGGTGAACGCTCAACCTCTCCCCAAAATGACCACTCAAGACCATTTAGTATTTTGGTTTTTCAAATCCTTATATGCTTTTTTACATGTGGCACTACCTATAATCTTTTTTGGTGTCTTACACGGAATATTGTTGTTTGTAACCCTTCATTTTGCATTGGGATTGCTCCTGTCTTTGGTATTTCAAATGGCTCACGCAGTTGAGGGAGTGCATTTCGAGGATTACCACGAATACGATGCTCCTAACGAAAAAATTGAGAATGAATGGGCTGTTCATCAGGTATTAACCACTAATAACTTTGCTACAAAATCTTGGCTAGCTACTTTTTTTATGGGAGGACTAAATTTCCAAGTAGAACACCATTTGTTTCCCAACATTTCCCACGTACATTACCCCAAAATGAATGCAATACTGAAAGAGTTGTGTGTTAAATATAACATCCAATACAACGAAATACCTACTTTTTGGCAGTCAGTGGGATCTCACATTCGTTGGATGAAAGCCATGGGTACTCCACAACTTCAAGTTGCGTAATCTGCCTTTAATCTAAGGTTTGATCTAATACGTAAATCATTGCTGCAATTGCCGCTGCACCAAGTTGTAGTTCTCTTTTATTTACGTTCTCAAAAATGTCTGTCTCTGCATGGTGTACGTCAAAATACCTTTGTGAATCAGGCACAAAAGCCACTAATTGTGTGTTTGAGTCATTCTTTTTCAAGGGACCAATATCCGCTCCACCTCCACCCAATTCGAATTCTCCTGCACCATATTGAGCAAAAATTTCACGATACGGCATTACCTTGTCGTAAGCGAACGAATCCAATGCAAAACCACGAGGTGTAAATCCACCTCTATCGCTTTCCAATGCTACCACATGCGTATCACCAGACTCCGAAGCCAATTCAGCGTACTTTAAAGCCCCTTTAAGACCATTTTCTTCATTTATCCACCACACACATCTCAATGTGTGTCTTGGTTGATAATTGAGCTCCTTTAGAATCCTTAATGCCTCAAAGCAATGCATAATACCAGCTCCATCATCATGAGCACCTTCACCCTCATCCCAACTATCAAAATGTCCACCAAAAGCAATAATTCTTTTTGGATAGACCAGCCCTGAAGATTGAGCAATCACATTCGAACTCATTCTATCATCATAAGTCACACAAGATAATTCGAGATCTAATTTCAATTTAGGGTCTGTTTTACTCAAAAAGGAAAGTGCATCAGCCGCCGCCGTAGAAATTGCTGCAATAGGAATCTTATTGATGGTATCATCGTAATAAGTCACTCCCGTATGTGGATGTAAATCACATGAATTACTCATACTCCTCACTAATACGGCTTTTGCGCCGTAAGGCGCGCACCAAACGGCACCATAAACTCTTTGATTGACGCATGACCCATATGCCATGAACGTTTTAATAAACTCTTCTTCAAAAGGTCTATTGAGCAACACTATTTTATCTCTTAACTCACCCAAAGCTCCTAAACTGTCCAGATCTGACTTTGACTCCACTGCAATGCAATTGCCTACCACTTTTCCACCGATACTGCCCCCCAAAGCGGTGACTTGCATAGGGAAATTTTTTGTTTTGGGGGATATTTGATCGCCCAAAGATTTGATATAGGCATCACATTCATATTTGGGTGCAGGAGAATTAGGAAAACGTTGTTGAGCAATTTCTTGGTTAGCGGTTAAAAAATTCTTTGAAAGCCACGGAGATGAAAAATTCAATTTGCTTGTTTCACCTCTTTCCCATCTAGGTACTACTACTGGTTGTTGATATACTGAATCAAATGCATATGAATTGAGCATATTAGCAGACCATTCAATGGCCGCCTCGGTTTGATCTGACCCACTCAATCTTGCGCCAAACTCTTTACACAATTCACCCAAACGTGCATACGCATGCGGATTGAGGAGTGCCTCATCATAAATCTTTTTAATAAAGTCTGTATTAGACTTAGAGATTCTTTGAGAATATAAAGGGAAAAAACCAGTGAGAAAAGCAATTATTAATAAGTTCTGTTTTCTGAACATAAGGTGAAGATATAAAAAAAGAGGGGAATTTCTTCCCCTCTTTCGTGATTATACAATTAAAATACCAATTAACGATTCAACATTACCTTGTGAGTATCTACTCCTTTATTGGTAATGATTTTAACAATGTAAGTTGCATTTGATAAATTAGCATTGAAATGAATGCTTCTCACATCATTTGCCTTTTGAACAACCTGTCCGTTCAAATTCAAGATTTCAATACCCAATACATTAACAGAAGAATTATGAGCAATTTTAATATTACCGTCTTCGCTTGGGTTGGGATAAACAGTAGTAGAAAGAGCAACCAATTTCTCTGTAGAATTTGATTTTTCATCTACCAAAACACTGAATCTGTCTTTTTTGTACTGATCATTTGAAGAAGTAGAAAAAACATATTGTGTTTCAGAACCAATTTCAATGATTGAATCGAGTTGCTTGTCTAAAATTCTTACAGAATACTCTGAATTATTATCGCAAGTCTTAGCTGTTACAACATAATTAGTTTGTTCAAAGTTTTGGAAGTTTACAGGTATTACTTGACTTGCATTACCTGTTGCAGGACGGAAATCTTGGGTCAACCACTCACCGTTTGAAGACATTGTACCAATTCCCAAATATCCTCCAAAGATTTTAGCAGCATCGTAAATATCCAATTCAGATTTCACGTTATTGTGTTCAGAATTCCACTCTAAGTGGAACATATCACTGTATTTGATTGAATCTTCCAAGTACTTCACTTCAGTTTGAAGTTGATTACATTTCAATGGAGTTGGCTCCATTCTGAAAGCAGTTGCATTAGGTTCAGTGGTAATTTTATCTGCCTCATCAAAAGTAATGGTACCATTATTAGATGTAGCCGTTGCAAAAAACGAAGCACCTATCTCAATGATGTAAGGCACATTTCCAGTGGTAAACTTTGTTGCTCCGGTTAATGTTACAGACCCAGATGTATTGTTGTAAACGTTATATGATTTGGTTGTAGGATCATAATATTGGAATTTATCGGCAACATTAGTACGAGATAAAGCTCTCCAATCAATGTGACAAGGGAAAGGATTTCCAACCAAATTGAAACCAGCCAAATTACCAGTGCCTGCCAAATTTAAAGTTGCTGTTTTAGAACCGGTATGCAAAATTCCTTTAAAATCAATATTACCAGCATTAGCAGAAGCACTTGGATTTCCTAAGCCGTTACCAGCAAGACCTCTGAAGAATAACAACAAACCATCTCCTGGCTCAAATTTTGTAGGCGTACTAGTAGCATTGATACTATCCCAAGTAGAATTTGTCTCATTCCAACGGTAACTTGATGCTTTACAATATCCGCATGAACGGTCCATACTGTCGGCATTAGATCCAGAGAAAACTCCAGAAACGATCAAGTCGTCTGTAATTTGTGACATGTGAACGGTCTTCATTGGGAAAGCAATGGTTCTATAAGTACGGATACCATTAGAATACATTTCGAAATAACTGCTTCCGGTAATTGATGCATTTGTACCTAGTGTAGCAACACGACCACGGTTTGTACCATTGTTTCTAATTTGTAAATCGGGAACCCAACTTTGCCAATCAGCTGCAGATGAAGAGGCAGGCACCGTTGTGTTTGCAATAGTGGCATAATCTCTTAGAGTTAACACAGCCAAAATTGGCAGTGAACGCTTTAAGGTAAGAGTAGAGTTAGGAGTGCCGGTCTTTCCTGCAACACCCACAGTTACGTTTGCTAATCCACCAAAATATGCTGTACCAGAACCTTTAAATTCTTGAGATTCACCATCAAAAAAGACGGTATTCGAAGCAGTAGAAGTCATATAAAGGCTGTTTCTCGACTGTACATCAACATCTCCACCGTAGTAAACGTCGCCGTCACCAGTAAATACCAAACGAGCTTGGTCACCAGCAGCGGGAGTCTCACAAATCAAATCACCACTGATATCAGCATCGGTACCATTGGTTAATGCAAATCTTAAAGTGTCATATCCGTTGGTTTTTAAAGTCGAAGTCTCATGGGTTTTAAACTCACCACCACTCAAAGTGATGGTACCATTTGGACCTTCTTCTCTAAAACGAACATTAGAATTTGGTTGTAAGATGATGCTCTTGATGGTTTGATTGGTAACATTCACATTCACATCTAAAGCAGTTGAACCTTGGTCAAAAACCAATATATCTGATGTTCCAGGTGAAGTTCTTGAAGGTGACCAAGAAGCAGCATCGTTCCAATTAGATAAAGTAGCTTGACTAACATAGTTGTAAATGTTAGGATCTACAATGACGGTGCATTTCAAAGTTATTTTTTTACCTGTACCTGTTTGAATAACGCAAGAACTATTTGCAACTTCAACATCAATGGTATTGGTAAATGTACCATTTCCGCCGGCACCCATTCTTTGGAACGTCAAAACCACAGAACCAGAAGAAGTTCCAGGATCGAAACACAAGTTACGACTATTACCAGACCAACGGGTAACATCTAAATAAGCAGTTGATCCACTAATGTTTGATTTTACTTGATAATTTGCAGTATCTGCTTGATCACCTGTTACGGTAATTTTGTCACCACTTGAGTAACCTGAAAAATCAATAGTGACTGATTTTTCAAAGGGAGTTGATCGATTTGAGTACCAAGTCAGGTTGTACACACCTGACGACTCGGTTAGAAGGCCATTTGCAGATGCAGCAGAAAGCGTCTGAGCATTAAGGTTGGAAGAGGTTATTAGTGCAATAAATCCACCAATAATTCCAATTAAGTTTTTATTCATAGTTAAACTAAAGTATTGTTCTTACACAAAAATAGCCGCTGAATTTGATATATCAGCGGCTATCACTCAAATATGTAGGAAAAAATGTGGAAAAGTATAGAATGTTAGTCAATACTTACCTAAATCATAATTAAAACGCAGGTCTTGTGCGTCTTCCACTACCCTTTATTGCCAGTATCAATTCATTAATCCTCGATTTTCTCACCTTAAGTTTTCCTTCGGAATGTCCGTCATTAACAGTCATTCTTGTCATACGTTTTTGGAGTTGATGCAATTTGTGATACAACTTTCCTTTGTCTGATTTCTTGTTACTCATGTTTTTTGGATTTAAGGTTAAACTTGAATTTACTCAGATGGTAATTTTTACCGATCTGAATCCAATTTAGCAATATTTTCTTAAAAACCAAATTTGAATCTTGTAAAACCATTGAATGATTTCACCAACAATAAACATCAACATAATGGGCATCAAAAACCATACTGCTCTCATATTCAATCTCATAAGAACATTGGCTAACGCACCAGTTGAAAAAGCTTGTAAAACACAAAATCCGATGAATAGAACAAAAAAACCTATTAACGATTTTTCATGTTTCAGTAATTTGAATCTTGTGGTTAAAACCAATCCAAAAACTATAAGGCAGCTTAAAACAAGACCCCTTCTTTCAGCATTATAACTATAAAAATCAAATACAAAATCGCCGTCATCTACAAAATCATAAGAATCATTCAACACTTTGCTGATTGTTTCATTCTTTGAAGAAGGAATAAAACCATCTCCAACACCCCATAATTTCAATTGCTTCCAAGTATCTGAAATACTAACTTTTATCCAAAAGAAGAGCATAGAGGGGTCTGTTAAAATATCGTTTATTGTTTCCTTATATAGTGAATCAGTTTGATACCACCCGCCCAATTTCATGTGTATTCCATCGCTTGGCCAAATAAAATCCCAAGCATGGTTGGGCATTTCATTTTTATAAATGCACATAGGATGACTCCTTGTTTCACATGTTTTCTCTAAATACTCTTTCAACACACCATTTTCAGAGATTTTTGCAATTAAAAAAACCGGTGCATTTTTAGAAAAAGTCCATCCATTATTCCCATAAACGTTACTCATCAAAATAATCATCCACGGTATTATTGAAAATATTATACTAAATTTATAACTTATTTTATAATAATATTTTGTATTAATCCATTTAAATATAATATTCAATATAATAATGCCTGTAAATGGAATCATGTTTCCGTTGTGCATTAAGGCTGAAAGTACAGCAACAACTCCCCAAAACCATGTAGCCATTTTTCTTTTTTCCTGAAGTGAATTCATCCATAAGAAACAGGAAAGAAACATGATTGAAGTAAATCCATCAGGCATAATTTGAAGAAAAACCCACAAAGCACCCGAAATCCATATCCCAACAAGAGTAGCAACAATGGAAATCCAATACTTAAATCGGTATATTTTCTGTGGCACTAATCGAAAGATTGTCAGCATAGATGCAAAAACAACCAACCATAAAGGTATGAGGATTACTGGAAACAGCGATTTCCATCCAAAGAAATCAAAAAACACCCGTAAAACGGCAATAAACAAAGAGTAAAATACCGTTCTATCTCCGGGCACTTTTAACTCAATTGAATTTAATAAATAAGCACCGCTATCTGTAGTAAACCAAATGATTTGTTTTGAATGAAATATCCAAAACATAAATACAAGCAACACAGATCCTATGAAACTCTCAATTAAAAATTTGGGGATTTTCTGAAAAATGGGAGACTTCAACATTGGCAATCACAAATAAAACCTAATTTGCCCATTTAATTCAGAAATTATGATTTACTACATTTTCCATGGAGTTACTCTAGGCATATTGGTTTTCAGTGTACTAAATCGATGGTCGTATTTAAGTATTCTGGGATTTTTCTTGATGTTCCTGGGTACAAGATTTGTCCAATATCCCATCGAAATGCATTCTATTGAAAATTTAAGACTAACCAAATTTATAGCTACCATGATATTTAGCATTGGAGGTGCAATCATCTATTTCAAGGAATCTCCAGAGAATATTCGCAAACTATCAATTGTACAGCTATTGCTATTAGGGCTTGTTTATATTACATGGTATTTTAAACTACCGGGATCACATCCTATTGCATTAATAAACATACTGTTGACCCTTTATTTGTTTACAAAATTGAAACAACAATCCCTACCCTACATTCTGACTTTCCTTGTTATAACCATGGCTGTTATCATTGAATTTATGCTGAGAATCAAGGTTTTTATCAAGGCTGATTATTTTCAGTGATGTGTGACTTTTGTCATAAAGTATAGGCGATCAATTGCTTAGTATTGCCAATATGAAAAATTATCTCCCAAGATTCGTTGCTTTATTTTTTTCTCTTGTATTAATAAAATTCGGGTTCTCACAAATCAATGGATATAACATAACCATTGAAAAAACTGCTTTAAAATTCCCAGCACTTCATTCCTATTCTTGGGCCCAACACAAAGGAAAAGTTCTCATAGTTGGTGGCAGAAAAGATGGAATTCATCCTAGACAACCTTTTGCTTCTTTTCCCAATAATTTGAATAATGACAGTCTATATGTGATTGATTTTAATCACAACCAATATTACAGTGCACATTTAAAAACATTGTCTACAGCGCTGCAAGAACAACTAAAATCATCAAATATGAACTTCCACCAAGTAGAAGATACGCTTTACTTGATTGGTGGATATGGATTTTCAGCAACCGCATCAGACCACATTACCTATCCCTATCTTTCAACCATCATTGTTAGTGAAGTTATAAAAGGGATCGTTAATAAAACCGATTTTAAATCGTCTATCAAACAAATCCAATCCGATAGTTTCGCGGTTACTGGAGGTCATTTGGGACATATTGATGGTAAGTTCTATTTAGTTGGAGGACATCGATTTGACGGAAGATACAACCCTATGGGGCATGCCACCTATACTCAAACTTATACTAACTCAACACGCATTTTTAGTTGCCTCAACTCCAATTCTCCCACTATTCAATTTTCGAATTCATACTACAACGAATCTCATCTCAGAAGAAGAGACTATAATTTAGTACCTCAAATTTTCGAGGATGGCTCATTTGGATATTTAATTTCATCGGGGGTGTTCCAAAAAACTAACGATCTTCCTTTTCTCTATCCCGTAGAAATTCACCGCAACCAAATCAAACCCATTGAAACTTTTAATCAATATTTAAGCAATTATCACAGCGCATGTGCCAGTATTTTTGACACTAAACTTTCAACTCAATACCATCTTTTCTTCGGGGGACTCAGTCAATACGACCTCATCAACGAAAGCCTAGTGAGGAACGATCAGGTGCCTTTCGTTAAAACAATTAGTCTTGTAAAGCGCGATTCAAAAGGCAATTATGAAGAATTTAAATTAGAAATCACTATGCCTGATTATTTGGGAAGCAGTGCCGAATTTATCACCAATGAAAACCTGCAAATGATTGAAAATGAAATCTTTGATCTGAATAAATTCAGTGGAGATAGTATTTTATTGGGATATATTTTCGGAGGAATTCAAAGTCAAATCGAAAATCCTTTTTCAGATAACAGCCCAGAACTGTCTCAAGCAGCAAGAAGTCCTTTAACCGTTTATTTGATAAAGGGAAACTCAAACTCGGTTAATATGAAAAAAGTACATGGGTTAACCCTTTACCCGAATCCTAATCCAAACGGGAAGGTGAAGGTAAAGTTGCCTGAATCACTAAAAAATGGAATCTTGAATATCGAAATATTCAATTCTATGGGGCAAGTGTTACAGTCCTCACAAAAAATAATTTCCCAAACCACAAATGAATTTGAATTTGAGATTGATTCAAAAATTACAAATCAACTGCTAACGGTTAAGTTTCGCACTCCTGTACATCAATTTTACACAACGAATTTAATCCTTAATAGATAATGACATATTTTTTCACAAAGCCAACTTATCTTTGACATTGTGAAACTGCTTAAAATCAACTCATTCATTTGTTTGGCAATTGCACTTATATCTTGCCAAGGAAATACTGACAGAATTTACAAATTGGACAATAAAAGCGCCTACAATTTGCGACTTAAAGCTAAAGTAAATGCTGAACAAAGCTATCAAATTGATACCATCATTCCTGCTGGACTAAGAAATGTGATGGCTATTTTTAGCGAAGTGG
>CAZGQS010000016.1:0-46133 GCA_964527775.1 uncultured Rhizobium sp.
CTAATCTTAAGATTGATTTCATCGAAAAGTCCCGAGGCAACTCGGGACTTTTTGTTTTTTATAGGTTAACTATAAATAGTCTAAAATAGATATCGATTTAAATCGTTAATTTTGAATACCATGTCATTGTTTAAAGGACTGTCAAAAGAGTTTCAAGTGGGTAGCTTAACAGCCATCGCAATCACTATTTTGATTTTGGGTTACAACTTCATGAGAGGTAAAGACAATCCATTCAAAACAGGTAAAGATCTAATTGTGTTTTATGATTCAACACCTGGCTTAGGCATTGGAACCAGTGTCATGTTCAACGGGTTAAGAATTGGACAATTAACCAGTCTCGATATAACAGATGGACATAAGATTGAAGCAATTTTTGAAATATCCTCAAAGATGGATATCCCCAAAGATTCAAAAATGAAAATTGAAACGGAAATTTTCGGGGGACAAAAAGTCAGATTGGTTTTAGGGAAGTCAACGGAATTTGCAGTTGATGGTGATACCTTAATGCCAATGTACGCTGAAGATAAGTTCAGTGCAATCAATGATCAAATTGTTCCGTTAGCATCAAAAGCTGATTCACTTTTGACGTCTATGAATTCTTTTTTCAAAAGTGAGAGTTTGAATTTGGCCATTGATCGATTGCCTTTAGCAGTGCAACAGATAAATTTACTTTTGCAACAAACCCAGGCCTTGTTGAGTGCAAATAAGGAAGTGGTAACACACACCATAGGAAATGTAGATCGTTTTTCGAATAATTTTGACGTCTATCATCAACGAATTAACACCTTACTGTTGCGTTTAGATTCTTCTTCTAAAGGACTTGATCAAGTTTCACTCAAACATACCGTGATGGAGATTGATAGTTTGACGCAGGAACTGAACAAAATCACTATCCAAATAAACAGTGGGAACGGTACAGTTGGTAAAATGATTTATTCTGATTCGCTTTATAATGCGTTGAATAAGAGTTCAAATGAATTGAATAAGGTTTTGTTGGATTTGAAAAAGTATCCAGAGAAGTACATTCCAATTCCGGGAACTAAAAACCAACGTAAAAAAGCTAAAGAGTTGAGCTTGAAGGATTCTGAAATTTGGAATTGAAAAATTCGTAGGCTACAATCATCCACAGCATATATAAATAGTTGTAAAAGAAGTCTTCGAAGGGTATAGTTCCAATGCGAAGTCCAAGATTTTCGGTGTTGTTGTAAATCAATACGGGTAATCCGGTTAATTGTCCATTGATAATGAACATAGGAATTAAGGCCACAACCCAAGCCAAAAATAAATGGCTCGAATATTTTTTGAAAGAATTCCGATTTAACAACAAAATCAATCCCAAAGAAACGGTGATAAGACCAAATGTAACTACGGTATAGAGTTTATCTGTATTACACATAAAAACACCTGCAGAAAATAACATCATTGCACTATTGGCCCAATTTCCCCATTTTTTGTTGGTTAGTGTTGGTAAATAAGCTTGTAGACAACGATAAATGAATAAACAGGCGTATGGAACTACCAAAAAGAAAAGGTATTCTTCTGTGGGTAATTCAAAAAAATATGATCCAAGTAGGAATTGACCGTTAAATTTCCAAATTCCAGCTTTTGTAAACCAAATATCCCATAATACATATAATAGGGAGGTTATACCAACACTGATTCCTAGAAATTTAAACGACTTGTAGAATGCAACTTTTTTGTCAAACGATAACAACAGAGGACCTGCAATTGTGAACAAGTCTAGAATCAGGTAGGTGTATTTTTCAGGCATTTAAGCTGGCTGCATTTGGTAACCGAATTCAAAAGCGTAATCTTTCAATTTTTCACGAAGCACTCTTCGAGCAATGAATATACGTGTTTTTACGGTACCAATTGGAATATTTAATTCCTCAGCGATTTCATGATATTTAAAACCTTCGGCATTTAGTTTGAAGGTTACACGCAAATCTGTAGGTAATGCTTCAACAGCATTGTCTAAGTCTTTGCGAATAAACTTCAACTCAGCATCATTGTCAATTCTGTGACTTGGGATGTCAAGGTAGAAGGTGTTGTCAGTTGTGTCTAGGAACGTATTTCGTTTTTGAGTTCTTCTGTAGTTGTTGATGAAACTGTTCTTTAGAATGGTGTACAACCAGCCTCTAAGGTTAGTCCCAGCTTGGAACTTATCCTTGTAACGGTAGGCTTTTAGGATGGTATCTTGAACCAAATCTTTGGTGTCGTCAAGATCGTGTGTTAACGATAATGCGTAGTTTCTAAGAGCGCTTAGCTCTTGTTCCATCATCTTGTCGAAGTTAATTTGTGTAATGTTCATGGCGAATCCTTAAACAAATATCGACAATGCGAGGAATAAAACACCATGTTTTGTTTAAGGTGTGTCGAATAGAAGTTAAACAAGGTATGAATTTTGTCGAACAAAAAAAGGACTCCGTCGGGGAGTCCTTTTTAAGCACAATGATTAACTAATATTCTGCTTCGAGATAAACGAGGTTATCTCAGTGAATGCTAAACAAGTACGATGACCTTGTTAGATAAAACCTCAACCAAACCACCAGTAACTTCAAAGTTTTGGGTGCCTTGATCAGATTTCACTTCAACAGTGCCAGCCGTTAAACTGCTAATGAGTGCAGCGTGGTTGTTTTTTATCTGAAAGCTACCGTTGCTGCCAGGTAAAGTCACTAAAGATGCCTCACCGGTGAACAAAGTATTGTCAGGGCTTAAAATTTCAACCAACATATAGATTAGGCTGCAGCCTCCTCCAATAATTTTTTACCTTTTTCAATTGCTTCTTCAATAGTACCAACTAAGTTGAAGGCAGCTTCTGGGTATTCGTCAACTTCACCATCCATGATCATGTTAAATCCTTTGATGGTTTCTTTGATTTCAACCAATACTCCTTTTAAACCAGTGAACTGTTCTGCAACGTGGAAGGGTTGAGATAAGAAACGTTGAACACGACGAGCTCTGTGTACTACCAATTTGTCTTCTTCGCTCAATTCATCCATACCCAAAATGGCAATGATGTCTTGAAGTTCTTTATAACGCTGAAGCAATGATTTAACTTTTTGAGCGCAATCGTAGTGCTCTTTGCCTAAAATATCTTGAGTAAGAATACGGCTGGTAGAGTCTAGAGGATCAACCGCTGGGTAAATTCCCAACTCGGCGATTTTACGAGACAATACGGTGGTTGCATCTAAGTGAGCGAAAGTTGTAGCTGGAGCTGGGTCAGTCAAGTCATCTGCAGGCACATAAACTGCTTGTACAGAAGTGATTGAACCGCGAGTAGTTGAAGTAATACGTTCTTGCATCGCACCCATTTCTGTAGCTAGGGTGGGTTGGTAACCTACCGCTGATGGCATACGACCTAAAAGTGCTGATACTTCAGAACCTGCTTGAGTGAAACGGAAGATGTTATCAATAAAGAACAAAATGTCTTTACCAGCGCCTTCGCCATCACCATCACGGAAGTATTCTGCAACGGTAAGTCCGCTCAAAGCAACACGAGCACGTGCTCCTGGAGGTTCGTTCATTTGTCCGAAAACTAGAGTTGCTTGACTCTTAGCCAATTCGTTCATGTCTACTTTGCTCAAGTCCCATCCGCCTGATTCCATAGAGTGTTTAAACTCTTCACCATAACGAATAACGCCTGATTCTATCATTTCACGAAGAAGGTCATTTCCTTCACGTGAACGCTCACCAACACCTGCAAACACTGACATACCTGAGTAAGCCTTTGCGATGTTGTTGATCAGTTCCATAATCAATACGGTTTTACCTACACCGGCACCACCAAACAATCCAATTTTTCCTCCTTTTGCATAAGGCTCAAGCAAGTCAATAACTTTGATTCCTGTATACAAAGGTTCAGTACTAGTGCTCAAATTTTCAAAAGTAGGAGCAGCTGCGTGAATGGCACGTCCGTTTGAGTTGTCTAATGGGGTCATACCATCAATAGCATCTCCAACAACGTTTAGCAAACGTCCGCGAATGCTTTCACCTGTGGGCATAGTAATAGCTGCCTCACGGTCAACTACATCCATACCTCTGCGCAAACCTTCAGTTCCATCCATGGCAATAGTTCTTACCATGTTTTCACCTAAGTGCTGTTGAACTTCGAGAATCAATTGTTGCCCGTTGTCTTTAGTTACAACTAAAGCGTTGTAAATCTGTGGAAGAAAGGACCCTGCTTGGTTAAAACTTACGTCAACAACAGGACCAATGATTTGTGATATTTTACCCGTATTAGCCATGGTTATTTTTCAAGGTGCAAAGATAGCACAATAAATTGGTCAAATCTATAGTTGTTCGCATCTTTTTGTTTCGACGGATTGTCGTACCTTTGTCGTTCCCTTATGGATCGCAATACTATAATTGGTTTTTCCTTGATTTTCCTGATTTTAGCGGGATATTATTGGTACACAGCGCCAACGCCTGAGCAGTTGGAGCGAATGAAAAAAACTCAAGACAGCTTAGCCCTTGTTGAAACTAAACGCAATGATTCTCTTAAAGTTGCTGATCAACAGGCTGCCAATTCATCCCCCGAAAAAATATCCGCAGTAGGTAGCGAAGACACTGCTGAAAAAAATGAAAAATTTCAAGATACCACATACATCTTGAAGAATAAGCATCTTTCATTGACTATCTCTAATAGAGGAGCGGGCATTAAAAAAGTTCAACTCAATGAATTTAGAAGGTCTGATTCTACTGATTTAATTTTGATTGAAGAAGGGAAAAATCAACATCGTTGGACGTGGTCAGATGCACAGGGAAATCCAAAGTCCTCTGATCAATTTGAATGGAATATTTCTGAGCAAACCCAGAATAAATTGGCCCTAAGGTGGTATCCTACTGAGTCGCGCGATATATATATTGAACAGAAATATACTTTAGATGAAGGTAAGCCCTATGTGGTTGGGTATGATGTTCAAGTCAAAGGAATGCAAGATCAAGTGCGTCGCGGAAATTCTGATTTCAAGTTAGATTGGAGTTCAACCCTTCAAAAGCAAGAGAAAGACATGAAATGGGATGCCCAACATACTGCGTTGGTGTACAAAATGCCCGAAGAATCTCCCACGTCATTGCAAGCAACGGAAGAAGCCAATGAAACGCTAAAAAATAAAGTTCAATGGATAGCTTTTAAACAGCAATATTTCAGCGCTGTTATAGCTTCGGCTGATGCTATTTCTACAGATACCAAGCTCAAAATGAGCAATCCTATTGACGATACGTTAAACATAAAAACGCTGAGTGCAACCCTATTTTCAGAGTATACTGGTGAGGCTGAGAAGAAGTTTAAGTTTAACCTGTTTTTTGGTCCTAATAAATACGACCTTCTTCAAACTACAGATTTAGGAATAGCCAATGCTGAATTGGAGCGCATCATTCCTTTGGGATGGGGGATTTTTGGCTGGGTAAATAGACATTTGGTTATACCTGTATTCACTTGGTTGACCAATACCATTGGAAGCATGGGTATCGCCATCATGCTACTTACTTTTGTCATTAAGATGTTCTTATTGCCTTTGGTTTATAAATCCTACATCTCAACGGCTAAAATGAGAATATTGAAGCCCGAGTTAGATGAAATTAAAGCCAAACACGGTAACGATCTTCAAAAGGTAAACAGCGAAAACATGAGCCTTTACAAAAAAGCGGGTGTTAGTCCGTTGAGTGGTTGCGTGCCTATGTTGTTGCAGCTGCCTATTTTGTTTGCCATGTTCCAGTTCTTTCCTGTGGCCTTCGAATTGAGACAAAAAGCATTTCTGTGGTCTTCTGATTTAAGCCAGTGGGATGGTCCAGCACTTGGATTTAATATTCCATTCTATGGTGATCACGTCAGTTTCTTCACGCTCTTGATGACGGTTTCAACCTTGATCTACACTCATTTCAACAATCAAATATCAGGCGTTACAGGTCAAATGAAGTGGATGGGTTATTTCATGCCTATCATTTTCTTGGGTGTATTGAATGATTACGCTTCGGGATTGACTTGGTATTATTTTGTGAGCAACATGGTCACTTTTGGTCAACAGTTTGCCATTCGTAAGATGATTGATGACTCTAAGTTGCACAAGCAAATCGCAGAAAGCCGTAAAAAACCTGTAGTGAAAAGCAATTTCCAAAAGAAAATGGAGTTGGCGATGAAAGCCAGCCAACAAAAAGCCAAAGGAAAGCGCTAATCACACGTTAGAGGTCAATTTAAATTGCTTGTTTCCCAGGTGAAGTATTTCACCTTGTAGTTCCAACTCCAATAGTAGTTGTGGAAGTTTGCTCATTTTTAGATTGCATTTTCTATAGATTTCGTCAAAGTGTAAGGGCATATTCAAACTTTCATTTGACCATAAACTGATTATTTGTTGATGTTCATCGGTCAGATTACTGAATAAGTCAGCCTTCCTTTTACGTGAGTTTAGTTTCCATCCCATAGCTGTTTTGAAGTCCTGCCCTGACTCTATGAGCTGCGCTGTATTTCGTTTAATTAAGGCATTGCAGCCGCTTAATTGTCCGGGTAGGGTAGGCACAGCAAATACATCACGGTTGTATTGATGGGCCAGTATTGCCGTACTCATACTGCCTCCTGTAACTTTACTTTCAACCACTATTACCGCATCTGATAAGGCTGCGATGAGTCTGTTTCTCCGAGGAAATAGATCGGGGTGTATTGCTGTACCCATAGGCATTTCACTGATTAATCCGCCTTGATTTTGAAACATTGACTGTGCCGTTTTGCTGTGTGCAGATGGGTAAATCCTATCAAGGCCATGAGCCATAATGGCTACGGTACTCTGTGATAATTGAAGGGCTTTTTTATGTGCGGCAATGTCTATTCCGTAGGCTAGTCCGCTAAGAATTTGAACAGTATCATCCTGAACTTCTTCCATAAATTGTTCCATCCATTTGATGCTAGAATTCCCAGGCTTCCTGGTTCCTACCAATGCTATCGTTTTGGGGGGATTTAAGGGCGGATCACCTTTTACATAAAGAAAATTGGGATAATCATTTGCTTGTTTGAGTCTGTGTGGGAATTCTTGACTCCAGTACGGAATAATTCGAATGCCTTGATTTACGCAGAACTCAATTTCTGATTGAATTTGACCGCGCAAGCCTGTTTTTAAACGCTGGAAATATTCCTCTTTAAATTTTGAAGAGAGCAAGCTAGGAATATCAGTCGTTGCAAAGAAGTCTTCAATTTTACCTTCTTCAATATGCGACGTGAGCTGTCTGATTTTAAGCGGACCAAGTCCGTGAATCTTGTTTAAAGTAAGTAAGTTAATTAAATAGTTCATAAGGGTATTTTTTACAATACCCAAAGTTACTAATCGTTCAGCTTCAGTACGGCCATGAAGGCACTTTGAGGAATTTCTACATTTCCTACTTGGCGCATGCGTTTTTTGCCTTCTTTTTGTTTTTCCAAAAGTTTACGTTTACGGCTGATGTCACCGCCGTAACACTTGGCAGTCACGTCTTTACGCAAGGCAGAGATGGTTTCACGAGCAATGATTTTAGCACCAATTCCGGCTTGAATGGCAATTTCAAATTGCTGTTTTGGAATCAAATCTTTGAGTTTTTTGCAAATCTTTTTCCCTAAATCGAAAGCGTTGTCTTTATGAATGATGGCACTCAAGGCGTCAACTTGCTTTGCATTTAAAAGAATATCCATTTTAACCAAAGTAGATTCTTGATAACCAATGGGGTGATAATCGAAACTTGCGTATCCTTTAGAAATGGTTTTTAAACGATCGTAAAAGTCAAAAACAATCTCAGCCAAGGGCATGTCAAATTTCAAATCTACTCTATCAGAGGTTAGGTAAACTTGATTTTTTAGTATACCTCGCTTGTCAAGGCACAAGCCCATTACAGGGCCAACGAACTCTGATTTTGTAATTACAGTAGCCGATATGTAAGGCTCCTCTACATAATCAATTTTATCGGGTGGCGGCAAGTCGCTCGGATTATTTACATCAATGCGCTC
Source organism: uncultured Rhizobium sp. (assembly GCA_964527775.1). Taxonomy (GTDB): domain Bacteria; phylum Bacteroidota; class Bacteroidia; order NS11-12g; family UBA955; genus VMCP01. The sequence goes on from CAZGQS010000016.1 coordinate 7,970, forward strand.
ACCTTTGGTTGTATAGGCAATATAACTAACGTTTGGAACGGTAGTTATTACGGTCATATTGAATTCGCGTTCTAAACGTTCTTGGATGATTTCTAAGTGCAACATTCCCAAGAATCCACAGCGAAAGCCAAATCCTAAGGCAGCAGAACTTTCTGGTTCAAAGACAATACTAGCATCGTTTAGCTGTAGTTTTTCCATAGCATCGCGAAGCTCTTCGTAGTCGTCAGTATCTACGGGGTAAATCCCGGCAAATACCATAGGTTTAACTTCCGAGAACCCTTGAATGGCTTCAGATGCGGGGTGTTTAGCATCGGTGATGGTATCACCCACTTGAACCTCTTTGGCATCTTTGATTCCAGAAATGATGTAACCCACATCTCCAGCTTTAATGACTTCCCGTGGGGTCATTTCCAATTTTAAAATACCCGTTTCATCGGCAAAATAGTCTTCGCCGGTATTCATGAATTTCACGTGTTGACCTTTGCGGATTTCTCCATCGAATACACGGTAATATGCAATGATACCTCTGAAAGGATTGAAAACAGAATCAAAAATCAACGCCTTCAAAGGGGCTTGAACATCTCCTTTGGGAGCGGGAATTCGCTCAATAATGGCTCTTAATATATCAAAAACTCCAATGCCTGTTTTTCCACTGGCAGGAATGATTTCGTCTCGCTCGCAACCCAGAAGTTCAACGATTTCATCTTTCACCTCTTCGGGCATAGCTCCGGGAAGATCAATTTTGTTGAGTACAGGAATGATGGTCAAATCATGTTCCAAAGCCATGAAAAGGTTGGAAATGGTTTGGGCTTCAATTCCTTGGGCAGCGTCTACTATCAATAAAGCTCCTTCACAAGCAGCAATAGACCTACTGACTTCGTAACTAAAGTCTACGTGACCTGGTGTATCAATGAGGTTCAACACGTATTTCTGTCCATCCAATTCGTAATTCATCTGAATGGCATGGCTTTTAATGGTGATTCCTCGCTCACGTTCAAGGTCCATATCATCAAGTAACTGAGCTTGCATTTGACGCTTGTCTATGGTTTTGGTGTATTCCAAAAGACGGTCAGCAAGGGTACTTTTACCGTGGTCAATGTGTGCAATGATGCAGAAGTTTCTGATGTGGTTCATAAACGAACTGCAAATATACGTGAATTCTAGGGGTTTTTAGGGATGATTCAAGAGCGTCCAAGTCAAAAGGTAAGGCGATTTTCGGCGGAATTGAATTTCAAATTCAAATGAAGTTCCATCTACCTGCAATTGTCCCTTAAATTGCCCTGTCTGTTCTCCTTGTAAATGCTCGAAGTCCCAAACGTTCATTTGTTCTTTGAAGTCAATTTCTTTTTGTCCGTAAGCCTTATACATGGCTTCTTTAGCTGACCAAACCAACAATATTTGTTGAATATTATCTTGGCAAAATTGCAATTCTTCGGCAGTGCAAAATTTGTGTTTTATGCGTAAAAGCTGCTCTCTCTCATGTTCAATATCTACCCCAATGCGGTGGCTATAGTGCTCTCCCCATAACAAAAGATCTTTGGTATGGCTGTAATTCATGTGTGGCATAGCGATTTCACGATTTCCCCAATAGGGTTTGCCGAATTCATCTTTGACCAAAATTTCACCCGGATGCAACAACTCGCATGCACGTTCTATCATTTTTCTCTCCAGTTCTCGCCCCCTCAGTTCTTCAGCGGAGGAATCTAAGGAATTTGCATATTTTTGCATCAATGCGTGGCCGTTCCACAAATGAAGCGTCTCGCCTGATTTTCCCGTCCAAGTTTCCTCTATAATCACATGCCAAAATTAAGATTTTCTCGACAAAATGCCTTCTTGGGACATCAACAATCGGTATATTGTTTGTCGTCAGACGGCGCCGGTGGTTTCTTTTCGGCAGGAAGTGAAGGGAAAATAGTTCATTGGCCCAGCATTCATTCTTCTGATGGATTTTTATTTGCACAGATATCAGAGGCGGTTTTCTCCATAAAAGCAGTTTCGCCTGATTTGATTTTTGTAGGGACCCAAAGTGGTACACTTTACCGTCTAGAAAGATCAAAAGAAGCTGTTCTCATTTCTTTGATGCAAAAAGGAATCTTCGATATTCAAATAGATCATGCTGTAAATCTTTGGATTGCAGGCGGGAGCGGTACCCTTTTTACATTTACACAGCAACTAGAACTTCTGGGTCAACTGAAATTGTCCAAAAAATCTCTGAGAACCATCAACTTTGATCAGCTGAATCATTGGGTGGTTGGGGCATCTGATGGACATGTTTACGGTCAATATCAAGATCCGAAACAGATCAGCGAAATGTCTGTTTTTCAATTAAAGCCAACATTAGAAAACATGTGGTTCAGTGCGGGTAGAGATGCACAAATTAGAATTTTAAATGCGTCATTTGATGAGATCAAAAAAGTCAACGCACACTGGTTTACCATTCACGCCCTGTCAACATCCCCTTCGGGAAAAATGATGGCATCTGGAAGCATGGATAAATCGATTAGAATTTGGCAGAGCCAAGATTTGGAATTGCTTTTATCTATAGGAAATAGGGCAGGGACCATTCACAAGAGCAGCGTCAATGCACTCTTATGGATGGATGAAAATACGTTGATATCCTGCAGCGACGACGCTCAGATTTATTGTTGGAAAATCATTCAAGACTCAGATATTTAGGTTGTAACTTTGCCGATATGAAGGGGGTTCTTCTATGCCTGAGTTTTTTGTTGCACGGCCTTATTACGGCAGTGAACTTAAAATCTGACACACTCAATCCAGCATCAAAAGACACCACAGAAACCAAACTCATTGGCGGAAGATACGTCTTTATGCAATCAGGTTATCCGGTGGAAAAAAGAACCTTGCAGTATCAGAACTTGAACGGGTTGATGAATGATTTTCAGTACGGTATATCCAACGAAATTTCAATAGCTGCGGGCATTGTACTACCATCGTTCGCATATATTGCACCTCAATATTCTACTCAAGTAGCCAAAGATCAACGTCTTGTAATTGGTGATGTGTATGGAACAAGTTTGTTGCACATGGAAGACAATGAGTTTGACGCCAATATGCTCTATGCCGGGTACACCTACGGCGGAATACACAACCATTTTACCGTTGCTCTGGGATATCTCACTTCCAATAAAACTCCTTCAGGAAATATTGTTTTTCAGTTAGGCGGACAAAAAAAGCTCAGCAGAAGCATCTATTTATTGGGTGAGATGTGGTATTCCAACGGATATCAGTATAGTCCTTCAACCAGTAAGTGGAGACGCGATGCCAATGGGCAACCCCTTTTGGAGGATCCTTCTAGGCCGTTATCTTCTCCCTATGTGTTAGACTTTAAACGCTACGAATTAAACAGAAATACGCTGTATGCAAATGTGCAATTCCGTTTGATTAGTGAGAAAAATTCCAACAAGAGTTGGTCTCTCGGACTGCTTTATTACGCTAATTGGGGTGGTAACTATATCGAAGAGGGTAAATACGGCGAAACCCGAAAATTAAGCAACCTATTCGTTCTGCCTTTGCCTAGTATTAGTTTTATTCAACGTATTGGCGATTTTCGTCCCCAAGAAATCAGTCTGAAAAATACTTCATTGCCTTTACGCTCTGACAGAAAACCTTCTAAACTCTGATTTCAAATAAAATTTTATCTTTGCGAAATGATTTTGTCTGACAAACGTATCCTTGAAGAAATTGAAAAGGGTACCATCATTGTGAAACCCTATGATCGCAACGCATTGGGTAGCAATAGTTACGATGTTCATTTGGGTCAGCATTTAGCCGTATACGAAGACGCTGAATTGGATGCGAAAAAGCACAATACCATCAGACATTTTGATATTCCAGAAGAAGGGTTTGTACTTCAACCAGATACACTATATTTAGGAGTTACATTGGAATACACAGAAACCCATGCTCATGTTCCGTTTTTGGAAGGTAAAAGCAGCACAGGTAGATTGGGTATAGATATTCATGCTACCGCAGGGAAAGGGGATGTTGGATTTTGTGGAAATTGGACCTTGGAAATTTCAGTGAAAATGCCTGTGAGAGTCTACGCAGGAATGCCCATTGGGCAGTTAATTTATTTCCCAGTTGAAGGCGAAATATTGGTTCCCTATAATTCCAAGAAAAATGCTAAGTATAGCGGACAACCAGATCGTCCGGTGGAAAGCATGATGTGGAAGAATAAATTTTAATTCAACTGTTTTAGTCGTTCAGCAATTTGATAAACGGCTGGACAAATCAATACATTATTTGGTATCAAGTGCAGGTGAGTATGCATTTTGCGTTGATTGGTATGGGGGAATTCTCTACAAGCCTTTGGACGGTCATCGTAAACAGAACAAGAATTATCATCGTTCAAAAACGGGCAAGGCGTTGATTTCATGGCGTAAAGTCCATCGGAATCTAAAAACAAATAGGTCTGTACAAAATCTTTTTCCCTCATTTTTAATGCACCACTCAACCTCTCTATGTCTTTTTCAAACAGCATGGGACTAGTAGTTTTACAGCAGTTTCCGCAGGTAAGACAGTCAATGTTTTCGAAAACTTGTTCGTGTTGTTCTTCAAACCACTGATCTAAATTTTTAGGAGGATGAGCTTTTACTTTTTTCAAAGTGGACAATACCTGAGTTTTGATTTTTCGGTATTTCTGCTTGAGCTCCTCGGTGATGGAAATCATGGTTTTTTAACGGTCGTATTTGTCTAAAAGCTTCAAGAATACACCAAAATCATTGGGGTATTCTGCTGTGATTGAAACGGTTTGTCCCTCAAGGTCTTTAAAAATCAATTCTCTAGCGTGCAGGGCAAAACGTTGAATCAAGGGTCTATCTTCTCCAGATACTTTGCGTTTCACCAAAGAGAGCATGGGTGTTTTGCTACCGTACAATTCATCGGCAGCAATTTTCGCATTTTGTGAAGACAAGTGTACCCTAATTTGATGGAGTCTACCTGTTTTGGGTCTGCACTCTAATAGGGTAAAATGTCTGAAGGTTTCTAAAGTTTGAAAATGAGTCTGAGCGAGTTTGCCAAATTGTTTATCAATTTTGATGTTGTTCAAATTGTCTGTGTTGATGGGAAGATCAACCCAAAAGTCTTGAAATTCAACGACACCATCTACTATGGCATGATAGATTTTTTCTATTTGCCGTTTTTCAAATTGAATGGAAACATGCCTGTATGTTTCAGCATCTTTTGCAATCAATAAAGCACCGGATGTTTCTCTATCAATTCTGTGGCAAAGTATACTTTCTGGCCAGCGTTTTCTAGACCATTCCAAAACAGATTCGGCCGTATATTTACCTCTTTCGGGGAGGCTAGGCACATAAGGTGGCTTGTTGATTGCTACCCAATGATCGGTTTCAGCAATGATGGTGATATGTAGTTTTTTACCGTTCAATGTGTTTATTTATTCATCATGTTTAGTCTGATTTTGGTGAGTACGCGCTTAGTTTGAAGCGGGAAATCACCGTCCATCATCCAATTGTAATAACTTGGTTCACTGCGCAATACACTTTCAATGGTCTTGCCCTTGTGTTTTCCAAAATTAAATACAGCTTCTTTCTTTTGATTGTATACAAATCTACCTGCCAAATCTACGGCATTATCTGTTGAGCTGAATTCATGAAGTCCCTTTACGTCAGCTGGAAGATTGTCGTATTTTTCAATTTGAGCTTTGAGTACTTTCCATGTTGCAATGGTATCTACTTCTGCTGAATGTGCTCCTTCAAGGTCTTCATTTACGTAGAACTTTACAGCAGCTGTTAAGTTGCGGGGTTCCATTTTATGAAAAATGCGTTGCACATCAACAAATTTTCTATTTTCGATATCAAAATCTATTTCCGCCCGGTAAAATTCTTCAACCATCAACGGGAAATCGAATTTATTGGAGTTGAATCCCCCGAAATCACACAGTTTCAAAAACTCATTCAATTCAGGAGCTAGCTGTTTGAAATAAGGTTTGTCAGCAACATCCGCGTCATAAATGCCGTGAATTTCACTGACTTCCTTGGGGATGGGAATTCCCGGATTTACTCTAAAGGTTCTCAATTCCTCGTCTTCGTTGGGGAAAATTTTCAAAAGAGAGATTTCAACAATGCGATCATGATTGATGTTGATACCGGTAGTTTCAAGGTCAAAAATGACCAACGGACGGGTAAGTTTAAGTTTCATTAGGGTTATTCGTCGTTAAGTAAATCGGGTCTAAGTTGTTGAGTACGCTCAATACTTTGATCCAATCTCCATTCTTCTATTTTTTTATGATTGCCACTCAATAATACTTCTGGCACTTTCATATCATGAAAGATTTCAGGTCGAGTGAAAAGGGGAGGAGCCAGTAAATTATCTTGAAAAGAATCACTCAAAGCGCTTTCTTCGTTTCCAATAACACCGGGAATCAATCTGACTACAGCATCTGTGATGGCAGCCGCAGCAATTTCACCGCCAGACAATACAAAATCTCCCAACGAAATTTCAAGATTCACGTATTCATCTCTGATACGTTGATCTATTCCTTTGTAATGTCCACAGATAATCATAAAATTCCCTCCAATACTCAATTGGTTGGCCAAAGGTTGATTGAAAGGTTTCCCGTCTGGGGTGGTATAGATGATGAATTGATAATCTCTTTCAGACTTTAATTTTTCAATCACAGTTGACAGAGGCTCACACATGAGTACCATTCCGGCGCCGCCGCCAAAGGGGTAATCATCAATTTGGCGGTATTTACCAATTCCGTATTCATGGAGGTTATGCACCACTATTTCAGCAAGCCCTTTTTCTTGGGCCTTTTTGGGGATGCTGTGATTCAGCGGTCCATGCAATAGTTCGGGAACAGCAGATATGATATCAATCCTCATGATTTTCAGGATCTACCAAACCATCGGGTAAATCCATGTGCAAAGTTCGGTCATTCTCATTGATTTGAATAATCCATTCTTCCACAAAAGGGATTAATATTTTGCGATTTTCGCAAATGATGTTCATCATGATTTGCCCGGGATAATCTTCGAGAGAATCGATTTGCCCAATTTTAGTTCCGTCTTGAGAAACTAGTTGAAATCCATTGATTTGAAATTGAGGTGGCACATCGTCAACGGTATTTTGGTCTAAACCTACCGTCAGTCCCAAGATTTCATCTGCTTGACTTTCAGAATCTATAAACTGAAGTTTAACAATTTCGAGAGACTTGCTCATTTCTTCAATGAGAAAGGGGACTCCTTTTTCGTTGATTAAAACGTAAAGGTAGTCCCCCGGTTCAGGGATGAGGTCATCATCATCCCAAAGAATATTAAGACTGCCTTTGTAACCGTGTTTAGAGGTTATTCGCCCAATTGGAATGATTGGAGGAGGCAGTATCTGGGTCATTATTCTGCGCTTTCTTCAGCAGGAGCATCAGCACCTTCTGTGGTAGCGTCATCTGCAGCAACTTCTTCAGTAGCTTCTTCTGCAACCGGGTTAGCAGCTGCTTCAGCTTCTGCTAATTTAGCTTGCAATTTAGCCGCATATTCTTCTTTGCGTTTAACCTCAGCGGCTAGAGCTGCTGCACGTTGGTCAGCTGCTGCTTGGCTAAGTCCATCGCGTTTAGCTTGAACTTTACCTTCTTTTTCAGTTAACCACTCGTTGAAGCGCTGATCAGCAACATCTTGTGTAATTGCACCTTTGTTAACACCCACTTGAAGGTGTTTCTTGTATGCAGCTCCTTTGTAAGAAAGGATAGCACGCGCGGTGTCAGTAGGTTGAGCACCTTTCAACAACCAATCTACAGCCTTATCAAGGTCAAGAATGATGGTTGCAGGGTTGCTAATGGGGTTGTAAGTACCGATTTTCTCGATGAATCTACCGTCGCGAGGAGATCTCTGATCTGCTACAACGATGTGATAGAAAGCTCTTTTCTTTCTACCGTGTCTTTGCAATCTAATTTTGGTTGCCATAAGTTTACTCTTTCTTCTATTTTCATCCTAACCCGTAGGACGCTCCTCCGAAAAGGACTGCAAAGATAATAAGATCAAAACAATTTGCCAAATGAATCAGCGATTTACCCAATTTTGGGGATAGGTGCCAAAATAATTAAAACTAATATTGCTATCTTTAATCGTTGAATGTTGAAGAGACGAATTGTTATTTGTGATGACCATCAAGTTGTAATTGAAGGATTGAAAATGATTCTTCAATCAAACCCTAACCTAGAAGTTGTGGGTAGTTTTTTGGATGCATCTGAGTTTCGAGAATTTTGGCAAATTCATAATGCGAATATTGACGTGGTCTTGATGGATGCACATTTGAAAAATGAAGTATCTGGTTTAGATCTAAGAAAAAGCATTCCAGATAATTCTAACAGGGCCTTTTGGGTGCTGTTTTCTTCGTTCGTTGATAAATACCTTGCTGTTCAAGCCAAGAAATTAGGCTTTCAAGCTTGTATATCTAAGGAAATTCCAGCAGTAAGACTTATTCAGTTGTTAGAACACGGGAGCCCTGTTTTTTACTCTTATCCAGATTTAATAGATAGACCCAGTATCAGATTGATTGAATCAGTTTTAGAAGGTTTGTCTAACCTCACTAAAACAGAGAAGAAAGTTCTTAATAAGTTGAAAGAAGGTAAGCGTTCCAAAGAATCTGCAGATGAACTCAATGTTAGTGTACACACTTTTGAAACACATAAAAAGAATATATTTAGAAAATTAAATGTTAATAGCACAACCGAGTTGATGAGCTTGATTGATGATTATAAATTTATTTCATGAACCACACTCCGGTGCAATTAGAATCAATCTTTGAACAGCAGTTGTTTCAATTTACAAGCGGATTGATTTCTGGTGGATTTATCTTTTTTACGTTACTTGCTCTCACAATTGTATGGTTTCTTAATAACCCCTTATTAAAATTACTATTGATTTTTACAACTCTGCAAACCATCCTAGTTTCTTATGATTTTAGGTATGCCTCTGTAAGTAGCTTTGGAAAATTCAGTCTAGTCAAGTTGATTTTGGCGACTTCGTTTACAATTCTGGTTCAACAATATCTCAAAGAGATCAAGTATAGAGCCCAATTGAAATTGAAGTACTTAGAAAGAGATTTTTACTGGATTTTGATCATTTCCTTCTTAATGGTACTGTCTTGGTTTTTTTACAATTGGTGGTTAATCAGATTTACCTATACAATCCTAATGTTGTATTGGTTTTACTTGGGAGTTAATATTGACGGTGTCCTAAAAAACGTAAGTCTATTTTATCGATTATCAGGATTCCTGCTCTGGTTTTACAGTTGGGTTGTTTTTATAATGCTCTTAATTCCAATTCACAGAGGCTTTGGTTTATATGAAATTCAATGGTCACAAATTACATATTTAGGTTGGTTGGGTGTTTCATTTTTTGCTGCTCTCAGTTTAATACACCAGGTAGTACAATTAAACTCTCAGAATTTAAAATTAGAATCTGAACAATTGGATTTGAAAAATAAATTAGGGTTTGCACAATTAGAATCTTCGGAAAATGAACGCAAGAGAATAGTTTCTGAACTTCACAACGATGTACTTAATAGAATTGATATGCTGTCAATGACTGCAAATCAGTCAGCTTTAAATCAAGACAGCATCAACTTGAATTTGATTGATTCTTTGCAGGTATTGAGAAAATATACCTATAAGTTATATCCTCCACACACCGATGTTTTATCTATCGCCGATATTTTTCAAAGGGAAGCTGAAGTTTGGGCTGATTCCGCAATTCACGTTGAGGTAAATATTGATTCATCTTGGAATCAATTGAATCTGGATTATGTTATGCCCATTTTTCGATTTGTTGAGTTTGTTACCCAATCGTTTGCTCAATTTGAAACATTTGGAAAAGTGCTATGGAATTTTTCGGCCCAAAAACAACAATTCATATTGCAAATTCAGGCTATTGGAGATTTCAATGATGTCTACTTAAATAAAGATGATTATCTTATTTATAAGGATTTATTGAATGCAGAATTAGTAGAAAAGAATTTAGATGGATGCTATGAAATTAGTTTGTCCTTTAATAATTGACAGATGAGAAATTCGCTATTTTTAAGTCTGTTTGTTTTATTATTTAATAGTTGCAGTTTTCAGAGTGGTGATAATAGATTGGTGAAAAATGGACTTACTATGGCGTCGCCTTCGGATTCGCTAGTAAAGGTGAAAAGGTATTTGGATGTTCACCCAAATACTGATTCATTTAGTTTCAATAGTGAAATACATTGGTTTAGATTTCCAATAAAAAATGTTTTGCCCGGTCAATATGCATTAGTTGTTCCTGATTATCAAATAAATAGGCTTCAACTTTATTTGCTTTCGGATTCTCTGTCGCCCAAGGAAGTCTTAGTTACTGGAGATGAAATTCCGGTGAGCCAATATTCCAATAAAGCAAGATCAAATGTGGCATTCATTGATTTGAAAGCGAAACAGAATTATGAGGTCTTTGCTAAATATTCAAGGCCTGGTAATAGGCCTCAACTGGTAATGAATTTAATGTCGCCTTCAGATTATGCAAAATATAGCGTTCGTCTAGAATGGTCTTATGGCTTGATTTATGGGTTATTAATAATTTACCTCTTTTTAGTTTTGGCCGTTTTGATCTGGACCCGCGATATAAAGTATTTCTTTTTTCTGCTTTGGGTATTGTCGTATTTGGTGTATTTCTCAACTACCTCAGGGCATTTAAAGTTCTATGTATTCCCTGAAATGAAAGAGAATTTCAGTTTGATTCGATTGGAATTTATGCTCATTTCTATGTATGCAATGACGGAATTCTCTCTGCTTTACTACAACCGAAGAAGATCCATGATTTGGGTAATTTGGATTTGGTATGGGCTTTTTTTATGGAGTATTACGGGTATACTTTATGAGCCTTTGACTGGTAATTCAATGTTTCAAGGAAATGAAAAAGCATACATTTACCTCATTAGAGGAATATTTTTTAGTTTCATTACACTGCAATCATACCTTTCTATAAAATGGATTATCAAGAATAAAAGCATTTCTTTCCTTTCCATTGTATTTGTTCTCTACCTACTCAATATGTTCTTGTACTTATATCAAACCGTTTATTTAGATAATGTGGATTTTGATTATTTTATCTTAGCAACGGTATGGTTTTTGATATTAGAAATTCTTTCTATTGCCGGCGGATTGTCTTATTATTTGATGAAGGATAGTCAACGGAATCTATATTTACTTCAACAGAATACACTACTTAAAAAGGAAATCAACCGAGTGTATTTTACCGTTCAGGAACAAGAAAAACGAAGAATTGCACGTGAACTTCACGACGATATTTTAAATCGGCTTTCAATGTTGCTCCTGCTTTCTCGGGATGGATATCTGTCTCAAAATTTGTTGGTAGAAAGATTAAGGCAACTCAGTAAAGATGTTAAATTTTATACACTAGGACTTTATCCTATCTGGGTGCGGAAAATGGATATCTCCGAAATGATTGACCAAAATATTCAAGAATTAAGCAACGCTCTGAACCTAAAGTTAAATAAACAGGTATCCAATGATCTTCCTTTATTAACTACCACGGTTAAACTACAGTTGTTCCGAATTATGTACGAATTCATTTCCAACTCGGGCAAATATGCTGATGCAAAAAATGTACATCTGTCTATTAATTATTACCATGGTTCGCAAGAATTAATATTGAATATATACGACGACGGAAAAGGATTAGAAACCAATCATAAAGTAGGCTTAGGGCTAAAAAGTATACAAAATAGGGTGTCTATTCTCAACGGTAAAATGTCTATTCAAAACAAACCCAGCTTTGGGCTTGAGTGGACCATCATCATCCTACTACAAAATGCGCATCTTGGCGAACTTCAACACCAAGGTCTTTGAGCCTACCGAATCAAAACTCACTTGAGCCTTTTTGCTGTCGCCATCGCCATCAATAGATAACACGTTGCCAATGCCAAAACGTTGGTGTTGAACACGGTCGCCCACCTTTAAGCCAGAAATGTCGCCCGATACAAAATTGGGGTCTTCCGGTGGCAATGGGGCAGTAGATCTAGTGGTACTGCTGGTAAATATTTTGGGGCCTTTGACGGGTTCTTTTTTGCTCACATAACGCTCTGAACTTTGACTTCCGTATGAACGTCCCCCGAAAGAAGAATCAACATCATCAATCATCATAGAACGCTGTTTCATGGAGGCCAAACTCATGTCTAAGTAGCTGGAATCAATCTCCGATAGAAATCTACTGGGCTCGCAATGCAATAGGCTGCCGTGTTTGAATCTGCTGGTTGCAAAGCTCAAAAATAATTTCTGCTCAGCGCGGGTGATGGCCACATAAAACAAACGTCGCTCTTCTTCAATTTCCGAGCGGTTCAGCAAGGCCATCTGCGATGGGAACAAATTTTCTTCCAATCCTACGATGAAAACCACGGGAAATTCAAGCCCTTTTGAAGCGTGAATAGTCATCAACGACACGCAGTCGCGGTTGGGGTCATCGTCTTTTTTCTCATCGGTGTAGAGCGCCACCTTTTCCAAGAATATGGGTAAGGTTTTTTCATCTTCGCTCTCATCGTCTTCCACAAACTCTTGTATGCTATTCAGTAGTTCAGTGATGTTCTCGTAACGTGAAATACCTTCAATTGACTTGTCTTCGTATAGGGCCTTTAGCAAGCCTGAATGTTTTGCAACATCGGTGGCCAAATCGAAGGCATTTTTAGTGGTAAGTTGACCTCTGAAACCCTCTATCATCATGGCGAAATTCTCAACTTTGGCGGCACTGCTGCCAATTTCAGGAAATCGTTTCACGTTATGAATGACCTCTCCCAGGCCAATTTGGTTTTGAGTAGCCACATAAACCAAGCGGGTTAAAGTAGTGTCCCCAATTCCTCTAGCGGGATAATTGATGATGCGTTTTAGAGCTTCTTCATCATTGGGGTTGATGACCAGTCGCAGATAGGCAAGCAAGTCTTTGATCTCTTTGCGAGAGTAAAAACTTTGTCCGCCGTAAATTTTATAATCAATATTTTGCCTTCTCAATGATTCTTCCAGTGCACGACTTTGCGCGTTGGTTCTGTAAAGAATGGCAAAAGCTTTATTGGGTAACTGTAATTTATGTTTCTCTTCAAAAATGGTTTCGGCCACGCGCTTTCCCTCGTCGTTATCAGATGGATTTCTGATGACTTTGATTTTTTCACCGTCTTCGTTGGAGGTCCAGATTTCTTTTTTTAGTTGTTTTTTATTGTGGGATATTAAACTGCTTGCCGCTAGAACAATATTTTTAGATGAACGGTAATTCTGCTCTAGTTTGAATATGGAAACATCAGGGTAATCTCGTTCATAACTCAAGATATTCTCAATGTTGGCACCCCGGAACGCGTAAATACTTTGCGCATCGTCACCTACCACACAAATATTTTGATTTACAGCTGCCAATCTTCTAACAATCATGTACTGAACATGGTTGGTATCTTGATACTCATCTACCATGATGTACTTGAAACGGTGTTGCCATTTATTCAAGACTTCAGGGAACTTTTCCAGCAATTTATAAGTATTCACCAATAAGTCGTCAAAGTCCATGGCACCTGCTTTGAAACAACGCTCGTTGTAGGTCTTGAAAATTTCTGCAAATAAAGGTCTACCCGCGGCTTTATCACCCTGCAATAGTTCTTCATTACTCGCGTAGGCCTTTGCTGTGATGAGGTTGTTCTTAGACAAGCTTATTCTGCTCAATACCAACCCCGGTTTATACACCTTATCATCGAGGTTCATTTCTTTTAAAATGGCCTTGATGAGGCTTTTTGCATCGTCAGAGTCATAGATGGTGAAACTTTGGGGATATCCAAGCTTATCTGCTTCTTGTCGTAAAATACGGGCAAAAACAGAGTGGAATGTACCCATCCAAATGTTGCGGGCTTCAGCACCCACCAAATTTTCAATTCGGTGTCGCATTTCTTTTGCCGCTTTATTGGTAAATGTCAAAGACAAAATGTTGAACGGATCGGTGCCCTTGTGCATGATGTAAGCAATGCGATAAGTGAGCACTCGGGTTTTTCCTGAACCGGCACCGGCAATAATCATGACTGGGCCATTGATTTGCACGGCAGCTTCTCGCTGATTGGCGTTTAACTGATCAAGAAACGGAGGAATATCATCAATGGGGGACTGATCGGGCCAATTCAACATTCTACAAAAGTAAGAATTTTATTTGGCCTTAGGCAGTGCAAAACTGAAAACAGAGCCTGCACCTTCGGTACTAATCACTTGAATTTTTTCACCGTGAGCATCAATGATGTGTTTACAAATACTTAACCCCAATCCGCTACCACCTGTTTCTCTGTTCCTGTGTGCATCAACCCTGTAAAAACGTTCAAATATTCGGTTCTGATGTTGTAACGGTATTCCAATGCCGTTGTCCATAACTTCTACAATGATTTTTTCTCCCGTGTCTGACAATTTATAATTGGTAGTGCCTCCTTGTTTGCCGTATCTAATGGAGTTAAATCCAAGATTTATAAGTACTTGTGTGATTTTATCGCGATCTCCAACAACCATTACACCTGATGACTTTCCTTGTAAAAACAAGGAAATTTCTTTGTTCGATGCTTGTATTTCTAATTCTTCTATTACCTCGTTGATCAATTGCCCTAGGTCAAATGGATTTTTTTGGATATTCAAAACTCCACTTTCAAATTTGGTTATGGTATCTAAATCTTTGACGATTTGTCCCAATCGAGCAGCATTTTTATTGGCTTTTTTCAAAAAACTTCGCAAAGTGGGTTGATCAATATCTGGATCATCCAATACACTTTCAATATATCCTTGAATTGAAAATAAAGGAGTTTTTAATTCATGGGCTACGTTACCAATGTAGTCGCGGCGGTAGTTTTCAAGCTGTTGCATTCTTTGCAATTCTTGCTTACGCGCTTTGAATAACATTTTGAAGGCATCTTCAATGTCTTTTGCCTGGGGATTTATTTTCTCTTCATAATCGTCTTCTTCAGCCGATATCAAGAGTTCAAGATTCCTTAAAACGGTGCGTTTTCTTTGCTTCCAAACAAAGGTGGCGACCCCTGTTCCAAGGGCAAATGCCAACAACAAAAAACTCGCAAGAGTTAAAAATGTGACAGAGATTTCTGCAGATGTGAACATCAATCAAAAATAAGAACTTCCACCGAAAAAGCATCCCCCCAAAAAAACTATCTTTGCAGTTGATTTATGAGCGATTCAAATCTATTCGATAAAATAGTGTCACATGCCAAAGAATATGGCTTTGTGTTTCCATCGAGCGATATTTACGGCGGACTTGCAGCTGTATATGATTATGGGCAAAACGGGGTAGAACTACGCAATAATTTACGTCAGTTTTGGTACCTCTCTATGACTCGTTTGAACCAAAACATTGTTGGACTTGACTCCTCTATTTTCATGCATCCCCGCATTTGGAAAGCTTCAGGTCACGTTGACGGATTCAATGATCCGATGATCGATAACAAAGACAGCAAAAAACGCTACAGAGCGGATGTTTTAATTGAAGACCATCAAGAAAAAATCCGCCAAAAAATTGAAAAGGAAATAGAAAAAGCAGCAAAACGCTTTGGAGATACCTTCGATGCAGCCATGTACCGCACCACCAATCCTAGAGTGATGGAATACCAAGCGAAGATTGATCGCATGGATCAAATTCTAAAGGAAGGATTAGAGTCGGGTAACTTGAATTTAATCAAAGATTTGATTGAAGAGGAAGGCATTGTTTGTCCTATTAGTGGCTCTAAAAATTGGACAGAAGTACGTCAATTTAATTTGATGTACAGTACCCAAATGAATGCCCTTGACGGTGGAGATGATGCTTTGTATTTGAGGCCTGAAACCGCTCAAGGTATTTTTGTTAATTATTTAAACGTTCAAAAAACCGGAAGAATGAAACTTCCTTTCGGTATAGCTCAAACCGGAAAAGCCTTCAGAAACGAAATTGTTGCAAGACAATTCATCATGCGTATGAAGGAGTTTGAACAAATGGAAATGCAATTTTTCTGCAAACCAGGAACTGAATTGGAATGGTATAATTACTGGAAAGAACAGCGCATGCGCTGGCACAAAGCACTCGGTATTGCCCAAAGTAAATACCGTTTCCACGATCACGTAAAGTTGGCTCACTACGCCAACGCTGCCGTTGACATTGAGTTTGATTTTCCCTTTGGATTTAAAGAAGTGGAAGGAATTCACTCCCGTACTGATTTTGACCTAGGTAGACACGAAGAATTCTCAGGTAAAAAACTGCGATACTTCGATCCCGAAACCAACGAGAGCTTTATTCCTTACGTGGTAGAAACGTCCATTGGTTTAGATAGATTGTTTTTATTGGTTCTGTCTAACGCATTCCAAGAAGAATCTGTTGATGGTGATACCCGTACCGTCTTGAAATTACACCCTGCAATTGCTCCTGTAAAGTGTGCTATTTTGCCCTTGGTTAAAAAAGACGGATTGCCTGAACTTGCTGAAAAAATCTACGAAGATCTCAGATTTGATTTCAATGTGTTTATTGAAGACAAAGACAGCATTGGCAAGCGCTACCGCCGTATGGATGCCATAGGAACTCCCTTCTGTGTGACCGTTGATCACGACAGTCTCAATGACCACATGGTGACCATCAGGCACCGCGATACCATGCAACAAGAGCGCGTGAGTATTTCGGCCCTCCATGATATTTTGAGTAAAGAAACTTCCATGAGTTCATTGTTAAAATCAATATAAAAGTTAATTATGAATAATACCCTAGACCAGTTTTCATTTGAAGGTGAACGCGTTTTAATGCGCGTAGATTTCAACGTTCCGTTGGATGCTCAGTTTCAAATAACCGATGATTCTCGTATGAGAGCTGCTGTTCCATCCATTCAAAAAATATTGAAAGACGGCGGAAGCGTTATCATTATGAGTCATTTAGGTAGACCAAAAGACGGCCCTAATCCTGATTTTTCATTAAACCATATATCGTCTCATCTCGCACAACTTTTGGATGTTCCGGTTCACTTCGCCAACGACTGTATTGGTGAGGAGGCTGCACACAAATCATCAGCATTGCATGCAGGTGAGGTCTTGTTGCTCGAAAATCTTAGATTCCACAAAGAAGAAACCAAAGGAGATGTTGATTTTGCGAAGAAATTGGCCTCTTTGGGAACATTCTACGTGAACGATGCATTTGGTACAGCGCACAGAGCGCACGCTTCAACTTCCATCATTGCGCAGTTTTTCACCGGGAAATGCGCTTTTGGGTACCTCATGGGAAGCGAAGTGGCAAATGCTCAAAAAGTGATGAGCAATCCTCAGCGTCCATTCACCGCCATTGTTGGTGGAGCTAAGGTGAGCGATAAAATTCTCATTGTAGAAAATCTTTTGAACGTGGCAGACCACATCATTATTGGTGGTGGTATGGCATACACTTTTTTCAAGGCTCAAGGCGGAAGCATTGGCAACTCTCTCTGCGAAGATGAGCGCCTAGAAACCTGTCGAGAAATCCTAATCAAAGCTGCTGAAAAAGGGGTGAAAATTCATTTACCTATTGACTCAGTAGTAGCCAATAAGTTTGCTGCTGATGCAGATACATCAAACGAGCCATCTTCTTCTATTTCCGACGGATGGATGGGCTTAGATATTGGTGCACAAGCCGCTAAAGATTTTTCCGAAGTGTTATCTTCAAGCAAAACCATTCTTTGGAACGGACCCATGGGCGTGTTCGAAATGCCCGCCTTTGAAAACGGTACGAAGTCGGTTGCTGAGGCCGTTGCTCTCGCAACGGATGCAGGAGCATTCAGCCTCATTGGCGGTGGCGACAGTGCCGCAGCAGTGTACAAATTTGGCTATGAATCTCGGGTAAGCTACGTAAGCACCGGAGGCGGAGCCTTATTGGAATATTTCGAAGGAAAAGAACTGCCGGGAATAGCGGCGATTCAATAGGCTGGTAATCGGTTTTCGGATATTGGTTTTCGGTGATCTGATTGTAATTGACGGCTTCGCCGGTGACTGTGAGACTTTGGGAACCGTGGGACTTTGGGACTTTGAGACCCACGCTTCGCTAGGACTTGCGCTTCACGCTGCTTGTCAGCTAATAGCTGGATTTTGGTCTTTGGCTGACGGCAGAGAGCTTAGAGTTGAGAGTTGAGAGCCTAAACTCTAAACTCTAAACTCTAAACACGGCTGATAGCTGACGACAGACCACCGAAAACCATTTCTAAATTGAGACGTTATTAAATATGATGAGAATTTCGTTGGTGTTTTTTGCATTTTTAGGATTGATTTTGACCTCTTTCTTGACAAATACGTTTGATGCACAAATCAGAGATTTGTATTTGAAAGCGTTAAAATCAGACAAGGAAATTGCCGCGTTTAAGAAAAAGTCTGAGGCGGCGATTAAACATCCCCTAGGAAGAGCCTATTACGGCACAGCTTTAGCCTTGGAAGCAAGAGCAAGCAGTTGGGTAGGTACCAAAGTGGAATTGGCCAAGAAAGCATCGCAAAATTTGAATGCGGCGGTGGTGCAGAGTTCACAAGATTTTGAAATAAGATTTCTCAGATTCAGTTTCGAACACAATGTGCCAAGCATGTTGGGTTTATCTGGTCACGTTGCTGATGATAAAGAGTTTTTATTGAATTATAAAGGCACAAAGCCACCTATAAAAACGGTTGTAAGCGGATTTTTGAGTAAGTGCGAAGACTTTACCGAGGCCGAAAAAGCAAAACTTTTAAAGGGTTTGTAAATTGCCGAGCTGAAAGCTGAAAGCTGAAAGCCGACCGCCGATAGCTGATAACCGAAAACTGAAAACCGATAACCGAAAACCGAAAACCGAAAACTGATAACCGAAAGTTTAGAGCCAACGCCTGCGGCGGAAGAAGTACAGTGTTCCTAACGAAGATAAAATCATTACCCCAACGGCATAGGTAAAACCGTATTTCCATTTGAATGCATCGATGTGCGCAAAATTCATACCGTAGATGGATGCAATTAGGGTAGGAGGCATGAATATAACACTGGCAACCGTGAAGATTTTGATGATTTTATTTTGTTCAATGTTCACCAAACCTAGGAAGGTATTTTGCAGATATTCCAATCGTTGGAAAGTGAAATTGGCATGGTCAATCAATGAACTAATGTCTTTGATGACAATTCTCAATCGTTCGTAATCTTCGCCTTCAAATTCACGACTTTTCAAAATAGCCGATACCACTCGCTGTTTATCCACCGCATTTTGGCGGATTTCCATGGTGAGCTCCTGAACACGGGTGATTTTCAAAATCAGAGCTTCGTCTGGGTTACCCCCGTAAGAAACAGTCTTAGATAATTCTGCAACTTGTCGAGATAAATTCTCGAGCAGATCAGCATCATTGTCAACTCCAACTTCTAATAGAGTGGCCATGATTTGTTTTCCCGAGTGGAAGAATCTGCCTGTGCCTTTTATTTTTTTGACGCAATCAGAGAAGGCATTCAAGTCGGCATCTCTATAGGTAAAGAGTATTTCATCCTGCAAAATGAACGAAACTGCATTAGAAATAAAATGATCAGCTTCTGGTGCAAGTTTTAGAAAGTTGCTGTTGGCAATAATTTCATCATCGGTTTCGAAGTATCGAGAAGACGATTCAATCTCAATTTGTTCTTGTCTAGACTGAAATTTGAATTCGAAATTAGCCTCAACATCGGCAATTTCTGTGGCACTTGGGTTTTGAAGGTCAATCCATACCAATCCATCCATTGTCTCTAATTGAGACAATGATTGCACTTTGTGCACTCGATTTTGTCGTTTGTAGTAAACGCGCATCATTTTTATTGCAACTTCGAGGTTCGGCGTCCATTTTTTGGAGTTGCAAAGGTAAGATTTTTATTTAAAAGCGTTCTTGAAAATATTTCCAAGATTTTCTAACCTCTTGTATGTAAAGCAGGCTTAATAGGGGGAATACCACAACAAACATTTTGTTGTAGTTCCATGCGGATTGAAAGTCTAAATGTATGCAATGTTGAACGGCTCGCGTCATGCCGCATCCTGGACAATCAACATCCGTAATAAGTTTGCTAATGCAAATGGTAGGGCCTTTGTCAAAGAAATTGACGGGAAGAAGAATTAATACAAAAGGTATCAAAACAATAAGAACCCGGTAAGGGGTTCTTATTGTTTGTTTTATATGTTTGATTTTATCAGAAAACATTAAGCATCAGGGTTTCTACCCAAATCGCCGGTTAATATTCTAATTAAGTCAATTAAAGCCCAAATTCCGCAACCACCTGCTGTGATTAACTGCAGAATTCCAATGGTGGTGTAACCTAAGTAAAATCTGTGGATACCCAAATATCCTAAAAAGAAACACAAAATAGCTGCAATGATCATTTCATTGTCATCCAAACCACCAGCGGTAGCAGCATCTGCTTTAGAAATAGACGCTTCTTTTACAGGAGCGTTCTGATCCATTTTTGCTACTTTCTTGGCAATTTGTTTGATGGCTACTTTTTCAACTGCATTGAATTTATGCGTTTTTGAGGCCTCATTAACAGCTGTTTGGAACTGTTCACTGTAAGTGGCAGTGTTGCTTTCAGAAATTGCTGGAGTTTCATCAACTACAACCATTTGTGTAGTGTTTTTCTCTGCAGTTGCTGACGCTTCGGTTTTTGTTGGATTTGATTTCTTAGAATCTGTTCCCCATCCGCCTCCAAAAGCGGAAGAAGTGCGTTCAACGGTGGTAGAGCAGCCAGCAAAAACCAATGCTGCTGCTGTTAATAATAGGAAGTTTTGTTTCATAAAAAAATAATTTCTTCGGCAAAATAGTAAGTATCTACCGAATAATCAAGAATTATATTCTACCTAACCAACTCTTTATTTTTAACTCTAATACCCCAAACAAGGCTTCCCTAAATATTTTTGTGCTCATTTTGGAAGTTCCCGCTGTTCTATCTGTGAAGATGATGGGATGTTCGGAAATGCTGTAGCCCTTGCGATGGGTTCTGAATTTCATTTCAATTTGAAAAGCATATCCCCTGAACTTGATGTCGTCTAAGCCAATGTTTTCAAGAACCTGTCTTTTGTAACAAACAAATCCAGCCGTAGTATCTGCTATATTTAGACCTGTGACAAATTGCACATATTTACTCGCATAGTAACTCATGAGCACTCTGCCCATGGGCCAGTTTACTACGTTTACTACGCCTCCAACATACCGGCTTCCAACACAAACATCAGCTCCGCTTTCACATTTTTCAATCAGGCGAGGCAATTGGTCAACCGGATGCGAAAAATCGCAGTCCATTTCGCAGATGTATTCATATCCCTTAGAAAGGGCCCAATGAAATCCAGCAATATAGGCAGTGCCTAATCCGTTCTTTTCCGTTCTCTCCAAAATATGTAAGCGCTCTGGATACTCAGACATCAAACTTTTGACCGCTGAACCCGTGCCGTCTGGAGAATTATCATCTACCACCAGCAAATCAATGTTCTTTTCCAATGACATGACCGTATGAATCATCCGATCAATGTTCTCAATTTCATTGTAGGTGGGTATGATAACGAGGTATGGGCTCATTGGGGTAGGCGATAAATCACAAAAATACGGTATTTCCATAAATCGAATTGTACCTTTGACGAAGGAAATTCGATTCTAACGATTTTTACACAAAATGAACCCTAAAAACAAAGCCATTTTTCTCGATAGAGATGGAGTGATCAATCATGATCCCGGCGATTATACCCAATCTCTCGAAGAGTTTCAAATATTACCAGGTGTCATTGATCAGATAAAAAATTGGTATGATCAAGGGTATAAAATCATTGTCATTACCAACCAAGGAGGTATTGCAAAAGGGCTATATAACGAGCATGCCGTGAATGCGATGCATCAATATTTGCAAGGGAAATGCATTGAGGCCGAATGCCAAATTGAAGCCTTTTACTTTTGTGAACATCATCCAGAATATACCGGGAAATGCTTATGCCGAAAGCCCGGAAGCCTCATGATTGAAAAGGCTATTCACCAATTCAACATAGACCCTGCACAAAGCATCATGTTTGGAGATAGACAGCGCGATGTGGAATGTGCCCAAGCCGCTGGAGTGAAAGGGATTCTTATTGAAACAAATTCAGTGAACTTTAACCAATAAATCCCAAAATGGCACGATATTTGAAAACTGCAAATTACATTATGAAATACGCATTTTTATCCCTCGCATTGGCTATGGCTGGAATGGTAAGCGCACAAGACGCGGTTCCAACAGTAACTGTGAAGAACATTGACGGAGAAAACATCAGCTTCTCTCAAGTTATTGAGCCAGGTAAAATTACCGTTATTTCATTTTGGGCAACTTGGTGTGGGCCCTGTATCAAGGAACTTCAAGCCATTGATCAACACTACGCTGAATGGCAAGAAAATTACAACATGAAATTAGTTGCAGTAAGCATTGACGACGCTAGAAACGTGAAAAAAGTAAAACCCAAAGTATTGGGCGAAGGTTGGGCATATCAAATCATTTTAGATGAAAACCAAGATCTTGCTCGTTCCATGAACGTAAATAACCCTCCCATGACCTTCATTGTTGACCAAAAGGGTAAAATTGTGTACTCCCACCAAGGTTACACTCCTGGCGCTGAAGACGAACTCGAAGAACGACTCAAAGAACTCGCCGAAGTTAAGTAAATTCGCGGCATGGAAAAACCTTCCTTGCCATCCGGTACCCGAGACTTTGGACCGGAAATAATGAAAAAAAGAAAATTCGTTCTGTCAGTGATGGAGCGAGTTTTTCGTTCACACGGGTTTCTTCCCATCGAAACACCTTCCCTCGAAAATCTTAAAACCCTCCAAGGCAAATACGGAGACGAAGGCGATCAACTGCTTTTCAAAGTACTTAATTCAGGCGAGTATTTTTCCAAAATAAAACCCGAAAATTGGCCTGTAAGTCCAGCAGATACCAACTATAAAGACATGACCCCACAAATTTCAGATCGTGGTTTGCGCTATGATCTAACCGTGCCCTTGGCGCGATTTGTGGTTATGAATCGAGATAAACTGGCATTTCCGTTCAAGCGTTATCAAATGCAGCCGGTCTGGCGCGCCGATCGTCCCCAAAAAGGGAGATACAGAGAATTTTGGCAGTGCGACATTGATATCGTAGGCAGCAATTCAGTGGTGTCTGAAGCCGAACTCGTTGAATGTTACCAAGAAGTGTTTGCCCAACTCAACCTCGGAGTTCAAATTAAAATCAATCACCGACTCATTCTCGATGCTTTTCTTCCCCTTCTCGGGGGACGTGAACCCTGGAACTCATTCATGGTTGCCATCGATAAGTTTGATAAAATTGGACAAGATGGCGTGAGCAATGAACTTGAACAGCGCGGCTTGTCGCACTCAATTTCTGCTTGGAATGCACTTTGCGAAATAGCTTCCTTGAATAATACAGAAGACAAACTCCAAGCTCTAGAACGTTTTTCAGATATTCAGAACGATTCCTTGACGCAAGGAATTGCCCAAGTCAGAGAACTTTTAACACTATTGCCCAATCAGAATAACGTGTTTTTGGATCTTCGTTTGGCTCGCGGACTCAGTTACTATACAGGATGTGTGTTTGAGGTGGTTTCTAACGATGCCCGTGTGCCCTCAGATTTTCGCATTGGAAGCATTGGCGGAGGAGGTAGATACGATAACCTTACAGGTGTTTTTGGACTTAAAGACGTTCCAGGAGTAGGAGTGTCCTTTGGATTGGACCGAATACTAGACACCCTAGAATCAGCCAACCTTTTAGAGGTAAACAATGAATGGGCAGGTACGCTAATATGTTGCATGGAAGAAGCTTATTTGTCACAAGCAGCTCAAATTGCCCGAGAATTAAGAAAAGAGAATTTGATTTGCGAAGTGTATCCAGGAGCCCCTAAGTTGAAAAAACAACTCGATTATGCCAATTCAAAAGGGTGTAAATACGCTTTGATACTCGGAGAGTCTGAGATGCAACAACAACAAGCAATGGTGAAAAATCTTGAAACGGGCGACCAACAATTAATTGATTGGAGTAGTCTTTCACATACATTAACTATTAACTAAATGAATTCTCATTATACATTGGGAGAAGCAATCTCAGCCATTCAGAAACCCGTTGAATTGACCCCTCACACGAGAAAAACCATGCAAGACAGCGTGGATTTTCTCCGTAAATTCTTAGAACAATCAGATAAACCCATTTATGGGGTAAATACCGGTTTCGGGTCCCTCCAAAACATCGAAATCAGTTCATCTGAACTTAGCAAACTTCAAGAAAATCTCCTCATTACTCACGCTGCAGGAGTGGGTAGCGCATTGAGCGATGAACTTGTGCTCACCATGATGTGGCTTAAATTGTTGAACATGAGCAAGGGACATTCTGCTGTGCGTCCCGAAGTCTTTGAGCGTTTGGCTCACATGTTCAACCATCAAATCATTCCATTGGTCACTGAACAAGGTTCATTGGGCGCCTCTGGAGATTTAGCTCCCCTTTCGCAAATGGTTTTGCCCTTGATTGGAAAGGGCAGTGTAAAGGTGAATGGTAGTCTTATGCCAGCGTCTGATTGGCTGGCCTCTGTTGGATTTCAACCCATAGTTTTAGGTCCCAAAGAAGCCCTAGCCTTAATCAATGGCACCCAATTCATGTTGGCGCATGCCTTGGTTGCCTATAAGAAGATTTCTGATGTTTTGGGACAATTACCCTTGATAGCCTCGTTGAGTATTGATGCCTACGATTGTAGGTTAGAGCCTTTCCATGAGGCCATTCACAGGGTGCGTCCTCATCAAGGACAAATTCAAGCAGCCGAGGAAATCAGAAGTTGGCTAGCTGATTCTGAAATTGCCGCGATGCCCAAGAAACAGGTGCAAGATCCTTATAGTTTTAGATGTATACCTCAAGTTCATGGAGCAACCATCACGGCTTTGCAGCATTGTTTTTCGGTTTGGGAAACAGAATTGAACTCCGTGACAGACAATCCCAACGTTTTCGAAGAAGAGAATATGGTTGTTAGCGGGGGAAATTTCCACGGTCAACCTCTCGCACTCACCTTAGATTATGCAGCAATGGCTTTGGCTGAATTAGCCAATATTTCCGAACGACGGACCTTTTTATTGGTCAGCGGTCAAAGACAATTGAGTCCGTACCTAGCAGATGGTGCTGGCATAGATTCTGGCTATATGATTGCCCAATACAGTGCGGCGGCATTGGTGAGTCAGAACAAACAATTGTGCACTCCAGCCAGTGTAGATAGTATAGTAAGTAGTAACGGACAAGAAGATCACGTATCGATGGGAGCCAATGCGGCCACCAAATTGATGCGTGTTTTAGACAATGTTGAGAACGTTTTGTCTATAGAATGGCTTTGTGGTGTAGCTGCATTATCACAGCGGAAGTTGGTCACTGAGAAAAAATCTTCTAGGGTCATTGAGGTAGCTGTAGAGTCCTTTTTGTCAGGTGGGGCGCTGGTTCACCAAGAGATTCCTATGCAGGATTTAATAAAAAGAGCACATGAATTTTTATGGAAATCCGCAAAAAATTAATTTTTGGCACGGTATTTGAAAGTAATCAAGCAACAACAAATTTAAAAAATAAAATTATGAAAAAAGTAACAACTCTCTTCGCAGTAGCATTCGCTTTCATCGGCGCATCAATGGCTCAAATGGTTATCCCTGGTGAATCTTTCGCTAAGAATCCATCATCTTTCAACGGACGTAAAGTAAGCATCAAAAACATCCAGTTGGATTTTTCTAACAAAATGCCAGCTCCAACAGGTGCAGTAGCTCCAGTAGGTGGCGGTGCAATGGGTGCAGGTGCAGTAGGTCCAGGTCCTGGTGGACAAGGTGCACAAGTAGTGCGTTGCAATCCTCCACGTGGTTTTTCTCAATTAGACGTTAACTTCTTAGCAGCTCCTGATTTCGAAGGTTGCTTCTACATGGGTGACGCTATGTACAACGAGTTAAAGCGTCAAGCAGGTGGACAAAAAATCGATGCTCAAATCACTTTCCAAGGTGACAGCCGCGTTGGTTACAACGTAACTTTCTACAAAATCGGTAGATAATATCTTTCAAAACTTATAAAACGAGCCCGGACGCAAGTCTGGGCTTTTTTTGTGTTGGTCTTTGGTCTTTGGTCCTTGGCTATTGGTCTTTGGTCTTTGGCAGAGCGCAGACCGCAGACCGCAGACCGCTGAAAGCTGATGGCTGATCACTGATCACTGATCACCGATCACCGATGGCCGAAGGCTGAAAGCTGATGGCTGATCACCGATCACCGATCACCGATCACCGATCACCGATCACCGCTCACCGATCACCGATCACCGATCACCGATCACCGCTCACCCTATCGCCTTTTTCACAACATCCCAAACTTGGTCTTTTCCCAAACCTGTTTCAGCGGATGTTATGATGAATGGCGGAATCTCTTCCCAGTCTTGTGAAAGGGCATCTATGATGGCCTTATGATTGTTTTCAAGCTCTGTTTTTTTGAGTTTGTCTGCCTTGGTGCCAATGAGAACAATGGGTATTTGATCGGCTCCGCAATCGTTGATGAATTCTAAATCAATAGACTGTGGTGGGATTCGGAGGTCAATTAAGATGAAAAGACAATATAAATTCTCGCGGTTACGCAAGTAATATTTAATCATTGTCGCAAATTTGAACCGCTTTTCTTTAGATACTTTGGCGTAACCATATCCAGGTAAATCACAAATCTGAAAGGTATCATCGCAATTGAAAATGTTCAAGGTTTGTGTTTTTCCAGGTTTAGAACTGGTTTTTGCCAAATCTTTTCTTTCTGTGAGCATGTTTATGAGTGACGATTTGCCCACATTTGATCTGCCAATAAAGGCAAATTCTGGAAGTTTAATGTGCGGTATATCAACCGACTTTTCCCAACTTCCGAGGAATTTTGCTTGCTTAATTTTCATGGAAACTTGATGTCTTCAGCCCAATAGATTGATGTATATTTGCAGCCTTAATGGCAGAAATCGTAAAACCCAATCCACAGTCCGACAGTTCAAAGAAACAACAAGTCGAGGAAATGTTCGATAATATTTCGGGTAACTACGACTTTTTAAATCATTTTTTATCTTTAGGCATTGATTACTCTTGGCGTAAAAAGGTTCGCAAAGTGATTCAGAAAACCGGTGCTAAATACTTGCTTGACGTAGCTACCGGTACCGCTGACCTAGCCATTGAATTGAGTAAATTGCCCAATTTGAAAATGATTGGTATAGATATTTCCAGAGGCATGTTAGACAAGGGAGATATCAAATTAGAAAAACTAAAACTTACTGATCGCATTCAATTGCAGCAAGCAGATTCTGAGAATTTGCCTTTCCAAAATGAAGAATTTGATGCCATCACCGTAAGTTTTGGGGTGAGGAATTTTGAAAATCTTCAAAAAGGTATGACTGAAATGGGACGCGTGCTTAAAAAAGGCGGATGTCTCGTGGTATTGGAATTCTCTAAACCCACCAATCCAGTTTTTGGAGCGCTATATTGGTTCTATTTTAAATATATTTTACCCCCGTTGGGAAAATTGGTGAGTAAAGATGCCACAGCTTACACCTATTTGCCTCAAAGCGTTGCTGCTTTTCCTGAGGGACAAGAATTCGTAAAAGTTGCCAAATCTTCTGGTTTCGAAAACGTCAAATATAGGGGTCTAACTTTTGGTGTGTGCACTCTTTACGAATGTTATAAGTAACTTTGAATTGTTTTTGCGTAAACTCATTTTAATATCGATTCTGTTCTTAACGTCTCTATCAGCTTGGGCTGATGTGATTCCTTATGCGCCTCTAGTCCCCAGAGATCCCAATCGAATTTATAGAAAACGCTTTTTTTGGGGAATTGCTTTCTCCGGTACTCAAGCCATGATGAAGATGGATTTAGATCCATCCTTTTGGGGAAGAAACGATTCTTTGTTGAATATTTCGCCTCAATCTCAACTGGGCGGTGGTTTTGGAGGGAGCGTGGCTATGCGAATAGGCAAGCGATGGGAAACCAAAATGTTGACTATGTTGCAACTGCACGGAAGAAATTTGGAATTTGATTGGGCAAATCGTCCCAATGAACTGCTAAGAATTGAAACCATTTCGCTAGATATTCCGTTGACCATGAAGTACCGTTCTGATATGCCCAATAATTCAGGATTTTTTGTGGTAGGAGGGGTTCGTTGGTCTCATGATTTTCAAAGTAATGAGAAATTGGTCATAGGTGCGAGCAAGCCCTTAGTTGCTTTGAAAGAGAATACATATTATTATGAATTCGGAGCCGGATTTGAGTTTCGAATGGAATACGTAGATTTAAGTATAGAATTGAAAATGTCAAACGGAATCAACAACGGTTTGGTTCGTGTGCCTGAAAGTTATTATTCAGGCTCCATGAGTGCCATTTATCCAAGATTGTTTTCCATCACCTTAATGGCTCAAAATTGAATTTTGTTGTACAGCATAGAGATCCCTTCACCAAAGCTAGGGCGGGAAGGATTGAGACTGATCACGGCGTAATTGAAACGCCCATTTTCATGCCCGTTGGCACCGCAGCAACTGTAAAGGGAGTGAAGCGCGAAGACTTAGTGAACGATGTAGAAGCTCAGATCATCTTGGGCAATACTTACCACTTGTATCTTCGTCCCGGATTAGACATCCTCCGCGAAGCGGGCGGAATCCATGGATTTTCAGATTGGAAAAAGCCCCTTCTTACTGATTCAGGTGGATATCAGGTTTATTCTCTGTCGGGTACCCGAAAAATCAAAGAAGAAGGTGCTACCTTCAAAAGTCACATCGATGGTTCTAAGCACGTGTTCACGCCCGAAAATGTGATAGATACTCAACGGGTTTTAGGAGCCGATATCATGATGGCTTTCGATGAATGCACTCCATATCCTTGCGATAAAGAGTACGCAACTCGGAGTATGCATATGACCCACCGCTGGTTGGATAGATGTTTTCAGCGCTACAACGAAACAGAGCCTTTGTACGGTCACCATCAAGAATTGTTTCCCATTGTTCAGGGAAGTGTATACCCTGATTTGCGCAAGCAAAGTGCCGAATACATTTGTAGGCACGAGGCTGAAGGGTATGCTATTGGAGGACTTTCGGTAGGCGAGCCTCACAAAGACATGTATGAAATGACTGAGTTGGTTTGTGATATACTCCCTCAGAATAAAGCACGTTACCTCATGGGTGTGGGAACTCCCGAAAATATATTAGAGTCTATTGGTTTAGGAGTAGACATGTTTGATTGTGTTATGCCAACCCGAAACGGCAGAAATGGCATGATTTTCACCCGCGAAGGAACCGTTAACTTGAAAAATAAAAAATGGGAACGCGATTTTCGTCCCATCGACTCCCTGATTTCACCTGACTATTCTTTTGCATATATGCGACATTTATTCGCATCAGGCGAGATGTTAGGAGCCATGATTGCAAGTTTACACAACCTGAAATTCTACTTGTGGTTGGTAAAACAAGCACGAGTTCAAATTTTGAACAACGACTTCCATAATTGGAAATCATCCGTATTAAAGTCCATTAATCAAAAGTTGTAATTTTATGTTTGGGAAGTATTTCAACGGACTTGATCGGTACATTGCCAAAAAGTTTATCAGTACTTTCCTGGTTACCATATTTCTGTTTATTGTCATTATTATCATTTTTGACGTTGCTGAAAAACTAGATGATTTCCTCAAGAGAAATGCCCCCATCGATGAAATTATTACTACCTATTATGTTAGTTTTATTCCCACGCTAATCAATACGTTTAGTCCTGTATTTATATTTATATCAGTACTTTACTTTACCTCTCGCTTAGCATCCCGTACTGAAATTATTGCCATGTTAGCCGGTGGAATGTCCCTCACAAGAATCATTCGTCCGTACATGGTAGTCGGTGCTATTTTTGCCTGGGGAAGTTATTTCCTAAACTCATGGATCATTCCCATCACAGACAAACAACGGGTAAAATTTGAAAACACCTATTTACGAGATTATTGGTCAGAAGCCCGAAACGCCATTTACAGACAAATTAAACCTGGCGTGATCATGTACATGGAGTACTTCAGTAATCATGACAGCTCAGGAGTAGGAATTACTGTTGAGGAATATAGAGGTACCGAATTGAAAAGTTCCCTTTTCGGGCGATTCATTCATTGGAATCGTGAGAAACAAACATGGCGATTGGAGCGCGTGACTCAAAGAGAATTTTTACCCAATGGAAACCAAAAAGTATCTCAATTAGCTACCCTAGATACCCTCATTGGGTTCAATCCCAATAATTTCTTCTTCAGAGTAGAAGATGTACAAAGTTTGAATCAGAGTGAACTCAAGAGTTTCATTGTCAAGGAAGTAGAGCGTGGATCACCCAATGTTTCAGGTCTAAAAACAGAGCTTTACAGGCGATATGCCGCCCCATTCAGTACGTTCATACTGATATTTATTGGTGTTGCCGTTGCCGGACGTAAATCGCGCGGAGGTCTAGGCATTTCTCTGGGAGTGGGAATTTTTGTGATTTTATTCTTTCTGTTTTTCTCAAAATATTTTATATCTCTGGGCGCCACTGGAGTTTTATCTCCACAATTAGCTGTTTGGTTGCCCAATTTGGTGTTTATACCCGTTGCTTGGTTGTTTTATTTGAGGGCACAGAAATAGTTATATAGCTTTTGGATATTGAATATTGGTCTTTGGTCTTTGGTCTTTGGCTTTTAGCTCTCAGCCGTCAGATTTCAGCCGTCAGCTTTCAGCTATCAGCTATCAGCCGTCAGCGCTAAACTCTTCAACTAGGAGAAAATGGTCCTATTAATTTCTCAATAAACCATTAAAACCAAGCCCTTGAGGTAATGCCCCTCGGGGTGGAAAATGTTTACGGGGTGGTCAGGTCCTTGTGAGAGTCTATGAAGGATTCTGCAAGACCTGCCCACTTCAATGGCTGCTGCTGTTACGGTGTTGAGAAAAAGGGTCTCGTCAATTACCTGTGAGCAAGAAAATGTAAAGAGTAGACCACCTTTATTCACTCGTTTAAGTCCCATAGCATTTAAGCGTTTATAACCCATGGTTGCAGAGTGCTTTTTCTTTATGCTTTTGGCAAAAGCTGGTGGGTCTAAAACAACAATGTCGTACATGGTTTTTTCTTCAGTCAAATACTGCAAGACATCAGCCGTAATTGATTCGTGATTTTCATCAACACCGTTTAACAATGTGTTCTCGGTGCACAAATCAGTGGCCACTTTGGAAATATCAACAGAAACTACTTTTGTTGCACCCCCAATGAGAGCAGCTACTGAAAATCCACCGGTATAAGCAAAAGTATTTAACACCGATTTGCCTTTCGAATAATGTCTAAGTAAATCTCTATTTTCTCTTTGATCAATAAAGAAACCCGTTTTTTGACCATTTACCCAATTTACCTTCATTTTCATGCCATTTTCCAACGCTACTGCGCTTTCAGCGGTTCCTTTGAGAAATTCATCTTCAATGGTAGTGTCATGCAATGCAGCCTTACTTTTCGAATAAATACTTTCCAGTTTATCCTCAAAAACCGTATTCAAGGCGTTGGAAATATCATCAAGATGTTGGTACATGCCGTCAGAATGTGTTTGAATTACGGCGTGTTTCGAATAAATATCAATGATTAAACCTGGTAAACCATCACCTTCGCCATGCACCAAGCGAAAAGCGTTGGTTTGATTTTCTAAACCTAATCCAAGACTGGTCCTTACTTCAATGCACTCTCTGAGTTTAGATTCCCAAAAATGAGCGTTGATTTCTTGGTCTTCAAAACTTAAAATCCTAACGGCAATACTTCCGTCGCCAACATGTCCAATGGCACAAAATTGTCTGTTGGAATCCAAAACTTTCACTAAATCACCTGAATGGCAAGGGTCCATCACATCAATGGCTCCTGAAAAAATCCAAGGGTGTTTTCTTTGTATGGCTATTTCTTTTCCTTTCTTGAGGATGGCGTTAATCATTTTTTTCTTGAGTTTGAAGGTGCAAATCTACCATCAAAAAACGGTAGTAGCCGTACTTAAACGTATATTAACGGTTATAAACGTTTAAAACACTTAAATCTTTGGGTTTTCGATAGAATTCATGCAATTTTGAATCATGAATGAGTCCATTAAATTAAAAGACATCATCAATGTGATTGAGCATTTGGCCCCGCCACAGTTGCAAGAAAACTACGATAATTCAGGTTTAATTGTTGGCTCAGAAGATTCATTGATTCATAAAGCATTGATTTCCCTTGATTGTACCGAGGAAGTCATTCAAGAGGCAATAAATACGGGTTGTAATCTCGTAATTGCACATCATCCCATCGTTTTTAGTGGAATCAAAAAGCTTACTGGGAAAAGTTACGTTGAGCGCACTGTGATAAAAGCCATAAAAAACGATATTGCTATTTATGCGTGCCATACGAACCTTGATAATGTACTTCATCAAGGAGTGAATAAAAAAATTGCTGATAAACTTGGATTGCAGCAGTGCAGCATCCTACTTCCCAAAGAGAATACCCTTCTTAAACTAGGTGTTTTCATACCTAAATCTCATTTTAGTCAGGTACAAGAAGCTCTGTTTTTAGCTGGCGCTGGACAAATTGGTAATTACAGGGATTGTGGATTTTCTTTCGAGGGACTTGGGACGTTTACACCCACTCAAGGGGCCAATCCATACTCAGGTGAATTGGGAAAGAAAAGTGAAGAGACCGAAACTCGACTAGAAGTTGTAGTTCCAACTTACTTGAAAAATCAAGTATTAAATGCCATGTTTCAAGCGCATCCCTACGAAGAAGTCGCTTATGATTTAACCCAATTGGTCAATGCTCGAAATGATTTGGGCTCGGGTTTGGTGGGATATCTTCCAGAAGAAATGGATTTTAACCACTGGATACAACACCTGAAAATCAGTATGGAAATTGACCAATTTAAAGTGACCCGACTGAAAGATGGAATAAAGACATTCAAAAAAATTGGTGTTTGTGGTGGAGCAGGTTCTTTCCTAATCAAACAAGCTCGGTCTATGGGGTGCGATGCATTTGTATCAGCAGATATAAAGTATCATGAATTTTTCGATGGGGAAGGGGAGTTGCTCATCTGCGATATTGGCCATTATGAATCGGAAAAATACACTTCAGAGATATTCAAAGAAATTTTATCAGAAAAATTTCCTAAATTTGCAATCCTTTTTGCACAAATTATAACCAACCCGGTATATTATATTTAGAATATGGATGTTAGCGTAGAAAAAAAATTGCACGACCTTTGGAAGTTGCAACAAATCGACAGCAAGATAGACAATATCAAAGCGGTAATGGGCGAATTGCCTATGGAAGTAGCCGATTTGGAAGACGATATCGCTGGACTTGAAACCCGCGTTCAACACATCGAGGAGGAAGTTTCAAGCTTAAATGCTGAAATCTCTAACAAGAAAAATGCGATCAAAGATTTTCAGGCAGCCATATCTAAGTATGACGAGCAGTTAAATCTTATCAAAAATAATCGTGAATTTGAAGCTATCGATAAAGAAAAAGAGATCGCAGGTCTTGAAATCTTGTCGGCAGAAAAGAAAATTCGTGACTTTGGTAAATTGATAGAAAGTAAAACAGAAATTCTCACTTCAACTCAACAAACACTTGATAAGCGCAAAGCTGATTTAGTGTTCAAACGCGCCGAGTTAGATGAAATCATTAAAGAGAACGAAGAAGAAATTCTTAAGCTAGAAAAAGATCGTGAAGCTGCTTCTAAGAAGTTAGATGATCGTTATTTTAGAGCATATCACAGAATTCGTGAGAACATGAAGAATGGTTTGGCGGTTGCCCCCATTATGCGTGGTTCTTGTGGAGGATGTTTCAGTAAAATCCCTTCTCAACGTCAAAGCGAAATTCGCGCTCACATCAAAGTAACTGATTGTGAACATTGCGGACGTATCTTGGTTGACCAAACTATTTCCGGTATTGCCGCTAAGGAAGAGGAAAAAGAGGTTAAAACCACTCGTCGCAAAATGCGATTGACTACCAAATAATTATTTCGCTTCGCGCAAGCTTTAGTTGAGGGTTTAGAGCTGAGAGCTGAGAGCTGAGAGTCGAAAGCCTAAACTCTAAACTCTAAACTCTAAACACGGCTGATCACCGATCACCGATCACCGGTCACCGATTACCGATCACCGAAATCAATAACTCTCCTTATCGCTGGGGAAATCTGTGCTCTTTACGTCTGAAATGTAGTTTTCTACTGCGCCTTTGATGTCATCGTATAGGTTGAGATATCTGCGTAAAAAACGTGGGTTGAATTGGTTGTTGATGCCCAGCATGTCGTGAAGAACCAATACCTGGCCGTCAACACCGTTTCCAGCGCCAATACCAATGACGGGGATTTGCAAGTTTTCAGCAACTTTCGTGGCTAAGTGGGCAGGAATTTTTTCAAGTACAATGGCAAAACATCCTGCTTCCTCGAGTTTTTTACTGTCGCTGATTAGTTTGTCTGCTTCTTCGTCTTCGGTGGCTCTAACTGTGTAGGTTCCAAATTTATAGATGCTTTGTGGGGTTAAACCTAAATGCCCCATCACAGGCACTCCTGCCGTTAATATTCGCTTGACGCTCTCAAGGATTTCTTCGCCGCCTTCCATTTTTATGGCATGAGCACCGCTCTCTTTCATGATGCGGATGGCTGAATTTAATGCCTCTTTTGAATTTCCTTGATAACTTCCAAAGGGTAGGTCTACAACAACCAATGCGCGATCTACACCTCTCACTACGCTGCTGGCGTGATAAATCATTTGATCTAAAGTGATGGGAAGCGTGGTCTCATGTCCGGCCATTACATTCGATGCTGAATCTCCAACCAAAATGGCGTCAATTCCTGCGGCATCTACGATTTTTGCAAGTGAATAGTCATAGGATGTGAGCATCGATATTTTTTCGCCTCTTTGTTTCATTTCCATCAAAGAGTGAGTGGTGATCTTTTTGAATTCTTTATGTACTGACATGATGAATGTGCTACAAAGTTGGTATTATTTTGGTCATCTCGAAATAAGTCGGTGATATTTTTTTAACTTTGAGGTTCTTTATGAATTGGATCTCGAGGGTTTTATTGGGTTTGACACTTATTTTTATCAGCAGTTGTGACAACGAAGTTGATATTAATGCCGATTGGAAAGAAACCATTGTTGTTTACGGATTGATTAATCCTAACGATTCTGTTCAATACATAAAAGTGAATAAAGCTTTTCTCAATGAGAATATTAGCGCTTTGGTTGCAGCCAAGGAGGCAGATAGTCTTTACATCAAGTCTGTAGAGGTGAAGTTGATTGAGATTTATACGGGTGCCGAGTATACTTTGACCAGAGTAAATAAACTTCCCAAGGATTCTGGTATTTTCAATAACTCAACTAATTATCTTTATCAAACAACGGCTAAAATTGCCGAAAATCAACCCTATAAACTGGTTGTTAAGAGCTTAGAGACGGGTAATTCTGTTGAAGCAGTTACTTGGACCGTAGGACGGACACGCATTGAAGCACCTTTTAGAACATCTAATCCCCAATTTTCATTGGGTACAGAATTTATAACCATTTCGTATGTTCCTGCGGCTAATTCCTATGCGTACGACATTAAATTCTATGTTCAGGTAGATGAATTTAGAGCCAAAGACACGGGATTTTTAGGTACGAAGAATTTAAAATGGAACGTCATTACCAATTTCCCGGTGCCCAGAAGCAATGGGGGCGTTGCACCAACCATCATTCATAAAATTGAGAGAGAGAGTCTTTTGCAATTTCTTTCTACCCAGTTAGATTCTGTGCCAACCATTTCACGCAGAATTAAATCTGTGGGTATTGAGTTTTATGCCGGAAATCAAACGTTGGTTGATTATATATCGGTAAACGAGCCGTCTATTGGTATTGTGCAGAAACAGGCGGAGTATTCAAATGTTTTTGGTGGATTTGGACTTTTTGCTTCGAGGAGCACTCAATCTATCATGAATGTGCCGGTAGATCCCACATCCATAGGTATATTGAAAGTAAATAAGTGGACCAGATACCTGAATTTTTAGGTTCGGAATCAGACAAGTTAGCAGATTCTTTTGTTTGTGTTGGATGTTTTGTCATTAAAGCGATTAAACGTCCCCCGAAAAACTGACAAATCGACATAAAAAGCCAATTGGCATTGCCTTTGATAGGTATGATGCAAAGAAAAACAGCATCATGAGTAAAATAATTGGAATCGACTTAGGTACTACAAACAGCTGCGTTGCAGTGTTGGAAGGTAACGAACCTGTGGTAATTGCAAACAGCGAAGGGCGTAGAACAACCCCATCCATTATTGCTTTTTTAGATAATGGAAACGGAGAGCGTAAGGTAGGAGATCCGGCAAAACGCCAGGCCATCACCAACCCCAAAAATACGATCAATTCAATCAAGCGTTTCATGGGAGAGCAGTATTCAAAAATGACCAAAGAAATTGGTCGTGTTCCCTATGAGGTGGTAAAAGGTGACAATGACACTCCACGTGTTAAAATTGGAGATCGCACATACACACCTCAAGAATTAAGTGCTATGGTTCTTCAAAAGATGAAGAAAACAGCCGAAGATTATCTTGGACAAGAAGTGACTCGCGCGGTAATTACTGTGCCTGCATATTTCAATGACGCACAACGCCAAGCAACCAAAGAAGCAGGTGAAATTGCGGGTTTGAAAGTGGAGCGTATTGTAAATGAACCTACGGCTGCTGCATTAGCATACGGTTTAGATAAAACAGATCGCGACATTAAAATTGCGGTTTACGACTTGGGCGGCGGAACCTTTGACGTATCGGTATTGGAATTGGGAGACGGTGTATTTGAAGTTAAATCAACCAACGGTGATACTCACTTAGGTGGTGATGACTTCGATCAGGTTTTGATTGACTGGATGGCCGATGAGTTCAAATCTGAAGAGAATATTGACCTGCGCAAAGACGCTATGGCTTTGCAACGTTTGAAAGAAGCTGCTGAAAAAGCAAAAATTGAATTGTCAAGCAGCACAGAAACCGATATCAATTTGCCATACATTACAGCAGTTGATGGAGTTCCAAAACACTTGGTTCGCAAGTTGACTCGTGCAAAGTTTGAGCAATTGGCTGATAGTTTAATTAAGCGCACTTTAGAGCCTTGCAAAGCGGCTTTAAGAGATGCAGGTATGACTTCAAGCGATATTGACGAAGTAATTTTGGTAGGTGGTTCTACCCGAATACCCGCAATTCAAGAATTGGTAAAAGAGTTCTTCGGTAAATTGCCTTCAAAAGGAGTTAATCCTGATGAGGTAGTAGCGGTAGGTGCAGCTATTCAAGGCGGTGTTTTGACTGGTGAAGTTAAAGACGTTGTATTGTTAGACGTAACTCCATTGAGCTTGGGTATTGAAACCATGGGCGGCGTTATGACCAAAATGATTGAGTCGAACACGACCATTCCAACCAAAAAGTCTGAGGTTTTCAGCACAGCTGCAGATAATCAGCCATCGGTTGAGATTCACGTTTTACAAGGTGAGCGTTCAATGGCGGCTGACAATAAAA
Organism: uncultured Rhizobium sp.; assembly: GCA_964527775.1. Lineage (GTDB taxonomy): Bacteria > Bacteroidota > Bacteroidia > NS11-12g > UBA955 > VMCP01. The sequence continues at coordinate 45,498 of CAZGQS010000016.1, forward strand.
CCATCGGTAGATTTATTTTGGACGGAATTCCTCCATCTCCACGCGGAGTGCCACAGGTAGAAGTAACTTTTGATATTGATGCAAACGGTATTTTGAACGTTTACGCGAAAGATAAAGCCACTGGAAAAGAACAAAAGATCCGTATTGAAGCAAGTTCTGGTTTGAGTAAAGAAGACATTGAGCGTATGAAGAATGAAGCAGAAGCAAATGCTGAAGCCGACAGACAGAGAAAAGAAGAAGTAGACAAGTTCAATGCTGCTGATAGCTTGGTATTCCAAACTGAGAAGCAATTAAAAGAATACGGTGAGAAGATTCCAGCAGATAAAAAAGCTCCAATTGAAGATGCTTTAGGCAAATTGAAAGAGGCAATTTTATCCAAGAACATGGCAGATATTGAAGCTCACACAGCTACATTGAACACTGCTTGGCAAGCTGCAAGCGAAGATTTGTATAAGGCAACACAAGGTGATGCCAATGCAGGTGGAGCTGATGCTGGGGCAGATGCCAACGCTGGAGGTTCATCTGGAAAAGCTGACGAAGTTCAAGATGTTGACTTCGAAGAGGTCAAATAATTGATTGTTTGTTTTAATAAAATGGTGGAAGCCTCCGGAAACGGAGGCTTTTTTTGTATTAGCT
>CAZGQS010000017.1:0-4773 GCA_964527775.1 uncultured Rhizobium sp.
CTGATTACTGGAAACTGATAACCGAACACCGTAAAACAACAACGAAATCGTTTCAGCGAGGTCGCCAACTACGGCGTAGCATTCGGCGAAGAGCCATTCGGGGGTGTTGGTGGTTTCCATGGCCCACTGTTTGAGATCGGCGAGTTTGACGATGCGTTTGGGTCGGCGGCCGGTGAAGAGGGCGGTTAGCATGAGTTTGTCGGGCTCAGTAGCTTGCTCGAGGTAGCGGACTATGATTTGCACTTTTTCCGACGTTTTGGTGGTGGAGTCGAGGTCGTGGAAGAGCTTGTTGAAGAGGTCTTCGTTTTGGAAGAAGTGCATTTTGCGAATTTCGCAAATTTTAGTGGGGTAATTTGCAAATTTCGCAAGAGCTTAGAAAATTGAAAGACTTAACTTTGCACCATGAAAATCACGCTGGTTGCGGGTGCGAGACCCAACTTTATGAAGATTGCGCCTATTTTGAGGGCCATTGAGAAGGCGGCTTCTGAGGGACATGACATTCAATATCGGTTGGTGCATACCGGTCAGCATTACGACAAGGCTATGTCGGGCAGTTTTTTTGAGCAACTGGGTATTCCTGAGCCGAACGTGAATTTGGAGTGCGGTGGAGGGAGTCACGCGGAGCAGACTGCGGCCATTATGGTGGCATTTGAAAGAGAATTGATTCAACATCCTTGCGATTGGGTTGTAGTTGTGGGAGACGTTACATCCACTATGGCTTGTTCCATTTCAGCGAAGAAGTTGCACATCAAAGTGGCTCATGTGGAAGGTGGAATACGCAGCGGAGACATTACCATGCCTGAGGAAGTCAATAGATTGGTGACCGACGCTATTACCGATGTATTTTTTACCACGTCGGAGGTGGCGAACACTAATTTGCGGAAGGCTGGTGTTGAAGAGGAACAGATTGTATTTGTGGGTAACACCATGATTGATACCTTGTTGAAGCATCAGAATGATTTTGTAGCTCCTTACTTTTGGGACAGCGAAGAATTGCGGAAGGGTGATTATTTGGTGATGACTTTGCATAGACCGTCTAATGTGGATGATGCAGTTCAGTTGAGGTCTATTTTCGATGTGATAGATGATGAATTGAAAGATCATAAGGTAGTTTTCCCGGTTCATCCGAGAACAAGAAAGAATATGGAGTCTTTTGGTATAAAGCCCAAAAACGTGGTGATGGCTGAACCCTTGGGATATTTTGAATTTAATTATCTAGTAAAGAATGCCAAAGGGGTGATTACTGATTCTGGGGGAATTACCGAAGAAACAACGGTGATGAGCATTCCTTGTATTACTATGAGAAATAGCACCGAGCGACCAGAAACGGTTGATATTGGTACGAATGAATTGATAGGCACCGATCCTGAAAACCTTCGGAAAGCGCTAAAACAGCTGCTTTCTGGACAGTGGAAGCAAGGAAATATTCCTCCTTTGTGGGATGGGAAAACTGCTGAGCGAATCGTGGAGTGGTTTTCTCTAAATTTGCAAAAATGAAAATTTCCGTTAATTGGTTGAAATCTTTGGTTCCGGTGCAGGAAAGTGCGCAGCAAATCGCTGATCTGTTGTCTGTTTCGGGATTGGAAGTGGAACATATTGAAGATTGGGAAAGTTTGCCGGGCGGACTGAAGGGATTCGTTGTTGGACAGGTACTTACCTGTGAGAAACACCCCGATGCAGATCGTTTGAGTGTCACTACGGTGAACGTAGGAAGCGGTGAACCCTTGAATATTGTGTGCGGAGCGCCGAATGTGGCGGCTGGACAAAAGGTGGTGGTCGCTACGGTAGGAACAGAGGTGAGAATCCCCGGAAAAGAACCTTTTTCCATCGGAAAAAGCAAGATTCGCGGTGCGGTCAGCGAAGGTATGATTTGCGCCGAAGATGAGATGGGTCTAGGCAATAACCACGACGGAATTCTGGTTCTTCCAGATTCTGTGGAAGTGGGGACTTTGGCTGCTGATTACTTCGGAATTGAACGCGATACGGTTCTAGAAATTGGATTGACTGCCAACCGTGGAGATGCGGCATCACATTTAGGGGTAGCCCGTGACGTGGCCGCTCTGTACGGGGTGAATGTGATCAATCCAGACGCTCTTTCTTTTGAAGAAACGGGTTCTGCCGCTAAGAATATTTCCATTGAAAATGCTGATTTGTGCAAGAGGTACGTGGGAGTGAGCATTGAAGGGGTTGAGGTGAAGGAGTCGCCCGATTGGTTGAAAAACCGATTGAAGGCTATTGATATTGAGCCTAAGAACAATGTGGTAGATGCTACCAATTATGTGTTGCACCATTTCGGACAACCGGTGCATGCTTTCGATGCCGATTGTATGGGCAAAAACGTGCACATTCGATTGGCTTCAGGTTCGGGCGAAAAAGCGGTCCTTTTGGATGGAAAAGAAATAGAGTTAAAGGCATCTGACATTGTCATTGCAGACGAGCAGAATATTTTGGCATTGGCTGGGGTGATGGGAGGAAAATCATCGGCGGTGAGCAATGAGACCCAGAATTTATTTTTGGAAATAGCACAGTTTCATCCCACTTCTGTGAGGAAGTCTGCCAAGGCTCACGTGATCAATACGGATGCATCTTTCCGTTTTGAACGTGGAATTGACATCGAAAATTTGTCTAACGTTGCTGGTTTCTTGTCGGGGTTGATTTTAGATATCGCCGGGGGACATTTGGTTGGAATGACGGATGAATATCCTTCGAAAAGAGAAGAAAAAACCATTTCCTTGAGCTTGAAAGCGCTGAATGATTTTGCAGGATATTCCTACGAAATTTCGGATGTGGAGCGGATTTTAAGCAGTTTGGGATTTGGGATTTCGGCATTAAGCGAAGGACATTGGACGGTGGAAGTTCCCGGATGGCGCAACGATGTGGAACAGGCCGTTGACCTGTACGAAGAAGTGATGCGCATATACGGTTACGATCGCATTCCGATGAGTGGAAAAATGCAGGTATCGCTGGGTGATTTCAGCGGCATGGAGCGCAAGAAAAAGGAAAATATTACCCGCAACTATTTGGTTGATAGAGGATTATTTGAAGCTCAAACCAACAGTTTAGTGTCACCAGAATGGTATTCTAGCGAGAGTTTGGTTGCCTTAAGCAATCCGTTGAGCGCTGATATGTCTGTGATGCGTGAGAGTTTGATACCTGGACTTTTGCAGTCGGTGGCGTACAACCAAAACCGTCAGGCTCGCAGGGTACAATTGTTTGAATTTGGCCGAGTTTATGGAAAAAGTGAGTCGGGTGACTTTAAAGAAACCCCTGTTTTGGCCATCGTTCTTTGGGGACAAAAGGAAGAAGAGTCTTGGGAAAGCAAGACCGAGAAGGTTGATTATTTCGAGTTGAAACGATTGGTTTCGGGCTTGATTGCTCGGTTGGATAGCGGATTGTCGGCGAGCGATTGCGAAATCAAAAGAGTTTCTGGTGCTTGGATGAAGAAGGCAGATGTTTTGGGTGAGGTTTGGTCAGTAGAAATTCCCCTGAAAAAGCTCTTTAAAGCGGGTCGCAAGCAGGTTCGATACGAAGAGGCGTCGAAGTTCTTCCAAGTAAGAAGAGATTTGAGCTTGGTTGTAGAAAAGTCGGTTGGATTTTCACAGATGGAGTCGGTTGTTAAGTCGGCAAAGTTGAAGAACTTGGTTGATTTCAAAGTGTTTGATGTATTCGAGGGCAAGCCTTTAGATGAAGGTAAAAAGGCAATTTCTTTGAGTTTTGCTTTCAATAAAAAAGACGAACCCATGAAGGAGGGCGAAGCTGATTCGAGTATGGATCGGTTGATGAAGTCGTTCGAAGACATGGGAGCTTTGATTCGTAGATAATCATTTTTGCGTGAACACCATCACCGTTGATATTGGCAACACCCGGTCCAAATATGTGGTTTGGAATTCTGAAGGTGAAATCTTGGAAACGGGTTCTGATGAATTGATGTTTAATTTGATGCAAAAGTTTCCGGGCAGTAAAATGTCGGTGTCATGTGTAGGGAAATTGGATGAATGGGTTCCTGATGATGCGCATTTCATTTCGGTTACTGGGAGTTTTCCGTTTGATATAGAAATAGACCAGCCCGAAACTTTAGGTACAGACCGGTTGGCGGGAATGTTGGGTGCTTTTAAACGGTTTCCGGCTCAAGATTTGTTGGTCATTGATTTGGGAAGTTGTATCACCTATGACTATTTATTGGATGGCGAATCTCGAAAGAGGTATGCGGGAGGTGCGATTTCTCCGGGGTTGCGATTCAGGTATTTAGTGATGTCGGAACATACGGCCGCACTTCCTTATTTAGGAGATACTTCGGTTGAATATTTGAAAGGCTCTGACATAGGTGACATCGAGAAAAACACCTCCACGGCCATGCATTCTGGGGTTATTTTGGGATTCTTGGATGAAATATCCAACAGAATCGAACGTTTTTTAGAAGGAAATGAGCGAGCGTTGGTCGTTTTTACGGGCGGAGATGCCGAGTTGGTGCATGAAAAGTTGGGTAATCGCTGGAAATCAAAGATATTTGTGGAACCGTGGTTGGTTCACTACGGACTTTATCATGCGTTATAAAATAATTTTTGCCCTTTTATTGTCTTTTTTAGCTGGAGCTGACGTCTTTTCTCAGGGCAGTAGCGGACAAAATTTCATCAGTTCGCCCTACAGCAATTACGGCTTGGGCGATTGGACTCAAACCAATCAATACAATGCTTTTGGTGCACACAGCACTTCTTCGGGATTGTACTCATATTCGTTGATGAATCCGGCAACTTTGGGAAATGTTCGTTTTAC
>CAZGQS010000017.1:4873-24083 GCA_964527775.1 uncultured Rhizobium sp.
CCCACTCGAACCAGTTATACCGGTTCTGGTGGTGTAAGTCAATTGTTGTGGAATACAGGATTCAGATTCAGTGACCATTTGATGTTGGGTTATGGGGCTGGTTTTCTTTTTGGGAATACTTCCGAAAAGGCGTTGTTCTCGATTCCAGATAGTTTGGAATTGGGTTTAGTAGAGGATTCGCGTACTCTAGTTTTTAGAGGAATGCAACAACAAGTTGGGGCCTTGATTCAGTTTAAGATTGATACTACTTATCACAAAATTGGCGGATATTATGAGTGGTATGGGGATGTGAATGCCATTCAAAATAGGTTAACCCGTACCATGGAGTACAATGTTAGTTTCACCTCTCCATTGGATACCATCATCAACGAAGTGGGTGTGAATAGGGGTTTGACTTTACCTCCGGCTTTTGGTGTTGGATACACCATTCGTTTCCGCACCGATGTTCAACTAAGTGTTGATTACAGAAAGCAATTGTGGTCTAGGTATGATGCCTTTTTTGACAATAAAAAGGATTATCAGGATAGAGAGGATTATAATTTTAATTTGATTATCAATCCTTTAGATTATAAATTGGGTAATGTTAAGAAAATGCCAATGCCCATTAGATTGGGATATGGTTTGACTCATTCTCATATTTCTTTGAATGGATCGAGGTTGGAAGAACAGCGCTATTCTGTTGGAGTGGGCATTCCTATGATTCGCAGGTATTTCGATAACTCGGTAATTACCAATATGATTCATGTGAATCTTCAGTACATGACTCGCGGAGCGGGTAATGGATATCCAAAAGAGCAGTTCATCACATTGGGAATAGGTTTGCAGCTGGGTGATATTTGGTTTGCAAAGCGCAAGTATGATTAAACTGTATTCCTTTGCGTTTTTGGTGATTTCAGTTGCTGCTTGTAGCGATTTAGATACCAGCGCATACCGAAGAAAACGCACACAAGATTCCATCGCTACTCGTGAATATGCGGAGAAGGTAACCATTGAGTATACAGATTCTGGTTATTTGAGGGCACGAGTGTTTTCACCTGTTTTGGTGGCTGTAAAGCAGTCGGGAAGTCAGTTCATTGAAATGAACAAAGGATTGAAAGTCGATTTTTACGATCCCGATGGTTCGATAGCCAGTTACATGACCGCCGAATACGGAATCAGTTATCCGGACAAAAAAGAAATTATAGTAAGGCGCAACGTAGAAATTTTGAATGTAAAAGGTGAAGTACTGAACACCGAGGAGCTGCGTTGGGATCAAAAAACCGGAAAAATCATCACTGATCGATTTGTAAAAATTACCACCAAAGATCAAATCATTACGGGTCAGGGGTTGATCAGCGATCAGTCATTCACCGATTGGGAAATATTAGAAGTATCAGCCACATTAAACGTTCCACATGATCAAATACCACGTCCTCGCTCTGTTGTCCCTGGTCGCGGCCGCTATTAGTGCGGTTGAGATTTTGGTTGTTTTCACCAAGAACCCTACTGGATATTTGGGTGATTTTAAATTTTGGTTATTGACCGGAGTTTTTGTTTTGTCTATGGTGATGTATTTCAGGGTGAAGCGGGAGCGAAAGAAGAAAATTGGGTAACTTTGCTGAATGATTTTTAAACTCAAACAGGTAAGGTATCTTTTCTACTTATTGGCATTTTTTGCTTTTGCTTTTACTTCCTTAGATAGTTTTGGATATGAGGATGAGTTTTGGAGCATAGATATAGTAGACGAATTTTCATGGGCTAGTTTTGATTTAATCAAAGAAGTTGACGTACATCCGCCTGGTGCCTATGTGATTAACTGGGCTTTAATTACTATTTTCAAGAGTTGGAGTTTAGTGCGTTTGTGGTCATCGGTGTTTTTAATCATTGGGATTGTTCTTTTTTCGGAACGCTTAGTCAAAAGATTTGGACCTGGAGTCTTTTGGGTTGTTTTGATTTTTTTACTGATTAATCCTGCATTTTATTTGTTGTGTACGGGTATAAGATGGTATGCATATTTTGTTCCGTTGTTCTTATTGGGGCCGTGGTTTAAACAACATTTTAATAGGCAAGATTGGATTTATTATTTTGTCTGGATCGCTTTATTGGGATATTTGAATTATCTGATATTTGTCATTGGTATTCCCTTGACGCTTTATTTTTACTTATCAGATCAGCGAGACCTTAAAGAAAAAACGGTTGATTTGTTTTTTGGAGGTTTGGTGTTTCTGTTGATTTACGGAATTGAAATAAGGAACTTCTATGTTTATCATTTGTTTGATACTAGCGGTCAAGTTGGTGGCATTCAGGCAAATTTATTGAGCTTTTTTACCTTTTACTTTTCTAATCAGGGTTTGTTTCCGTTGTCGTTATTTGGACTATTGGGAGCATTGGGTTTTGCATTGCTCATGGTTTATATGGTGTTCAATTATCAGCGGTTGAATTATGTTTTGATCTTGTCTTTAGTAGCAATTTGGAGTTTGTATTTTATGGGAGGGGTTGGTGTAAAAGCCAGAAATTTTGTGGCAATTACCGGTTTTTTTGTATTTTTCATAGTACATCTATTTGAATTGAAAGGAAGATTTAGAATATTTATGTTTGCTGCTTTTGGTATTATTGGGATATCAAATTTGGTGGGTGTTTGGAATGTCATAAGTCATGAAGACTCTATTAAAGCAAATTGGAACATGCCATTCAAGGAGATTATTTCTCATGCTGATAGCATAGCTTCAAGAGATAGCAATGTAATTATTCTTTCACACGACCCTGGAATTTCTTATACTTTGATGAAAAAAGGGCATAAAGTTGCAGGTTATTATCATCAGAGTGAAGGCCTGGAAAATGTTAACCCTTCCCGAATTTTGGTGTATCATACGTATTATGGTGGAATGATGACTCAGTATCGTCAGGAGTGGGATAATTTGGTTGACCATTTGAAAGTTAATCAAGGTGGAGCTAAAATATTTGGAAACGATAAATATGCAGATATTAAAAGGAAGAAAGATCCTCAATATCCTGATTATTATTGCCAGTTTACCGATTGTTTACACCCTGACTCAACTTGGAAGTCTGTATTGTCTTGGTACAATATGAGTCCTACCAAACAGTAGTCATTTTCTCCTGTCGCCCGAAAACCAACTAGCAACAAATCCGGTAAAAACACCGAAAAGTCCGAGTCCAGCGGTCATAAGAACAGCGGCAATGATGCGCCCTTCTGTGGTGACAGGATACTTGTCGCCGTAGCCCACCGATGTGATGGTAACGTATGACCACCAGAGAGCATCTTCTGCGGTTTTAATGTTGCTATCGGGGGATGTTTCAACTTCTAGAATCATGATAGAGGAGAATAAAACGAGCATGATTGCGAGGATGGATGCAAACATGAATGTTCCTTTCATGTGGTTATGGAAGATACGGTGTAAGATGTGAGAGATGTTTCGATACGCTTTAACGACTCGTATAATTTGAATGATTCTGGCAATCCTGCCAAAACGTGCGAATCCATATGCGGGTAAACTTGCTAAAAGGTCAATCCATCCCCATTTCATGTATCTGAGTTTATTTGGAGCGCGATAGAATCTCACTAAGAAGTCTATGAAGAATATTCCGCAAGCGAAATAGTCGGTTATGACAATGAGCCGGTGTACTTCCTTTGGAAGTTCTATAAGCATATCCACAATCAATATCCCTAGAACATAGAATGAAAGAACCAGAACAAGCATGTTTAGAAAGCTGAGACTTTCGGTTGCAATGAATTGCTCGAGGGATTCTCCGGGGGTTCGAGTACGGCGACGAAACATGCCACAAATATATGAAATGTGAATTTTTAAAGTTTTCCACATAGATATTAACATTTATACATACTTCTTGGTATATTTGCTGCATGAGTAAAAAATCGACCCGAGAAAACATCCTCAAGAAATGTTTTGAAGCTGTTGAAAAACAAGGATTTGAGGCTCTTAGAACAGATAAAGAGATTCAAAATTTGAACATATCGAAGGGTGCATTTTACCATTATTTTCCAACGAAATTAGATTTGGGATATGCTCTAATTGAGGAAATCATCAAGCCAAAGTACGAGCAAAAGTGGTCAACCTTGTTAGAGAATGAGTCGGAAATTGCTTGGGCATTGCACAGCTTGTTGGAAAAAGAAAAGGCTACCGCTAGCGAGCAGTTGATATCTAGGGGCGATGTACTTTACAATTTGATGTTGGAGATGAGCGGAGTAGATTCACAGTTTCGTCTGAAGTTGGATGAGGTGTTAGAGATACAAGTGAAAATTTTGCAAAAGGCCTTGTTGGCTGGAAAGAATAACGGACAATTTAAATCTGGAATGGATTCCCGTTCAATGGCTTATTTGTTGATTGGACAGCTGCACGGATGTTATGCTATTGCCAAAACGAGGGCAAGTAAAGAGGTGTTTATTTCCATGGTGAGCGCGTTGCAGCGTCAGTTACAGGAGGTATTATACGCACAAGACCCCTCGCTGATGAAGCAAAGGGTCCTGGCTTAAGATCAAAAGAGTTAAAAGTTTTTTTTGAAAAGGTCAAATTAGGCCGAGCATCTGTTTTTTGGACCCATAGTCTTGGATCAAGAATTTATTCCTAGCAGCTTGTCCGGTTTTGCTGATGAGAGTGCCATTTTCTTTGCAGGTTTCCAACCAGTTTTCAGTAGAGTAAACCCAGTGGGGTGCTTCGCTGAAGACAACACCGCTCATTTGAGAACAGATGACGGCAATTTTATCTTTCAGGGTGTGAAAAATGATTGAATTATCGGTGGTGATCATGGGGGTAAAAAACAATTTATATCTGGCGCCCATGAATTCGTTTAGGTAGGGATTGAGTTTTCGTCCGAGTTCTGCCTGTCTATACACCAGATTGATGAGTTGATCGTATTCCTTGAGAACGTTGATGAAAGTGCGGTCATCTGCGAACATACCTGATTCTTTGTAGTGATAGATTTGGTAGAGGGTAGAATAAAGAGTTTCGTATCCCCAAATTTCGTGGGAAGCGATTTTAAGGTATTTTTCTGCGAGTTTCATCCATTTGAATTCGGCAGGTTTGGCTTGAAATTTTGTTTTATTGAGCTCGGGTTGTTTGAGAAATTCGCGGTTCCAAATGAAATTTTTGAATTGAGCCAGAGCCGGGAACCACATATAATAGAACATTGGAACCTCTTTTGCACCATACATAATGTGCGAGTGGTTTTGGTGGATGCAATGATCTAAACGCGATTCAAGTTCAGAGTAAAAATCATCTGATGTGTAGGTTTCAAAGTTTAGGGTTTTGAGTTGTCCGCTGAGCCAGTTGCTTTCGGGATGGGAGAATTTATTGAGATCAATATTAAATTCTTTGGCGAGCAGAATCATTTCATCGGCTCTAAGTGACTGCGGATTTCTGAGTCGGCGGTAAGCCGCATCCTCCGAAATACATAGCAAATCAGCTATGATGGTTGCGGTTCTAAATCCCAATTTGCGGGTTTTTTCTGTAAGTTCTTGAGTAAAAGTATGTGCCATAAGCGTTTTAAAAGTGTTTGACCTATTAGACACCAATTTTTTAGACATCCCCTAAAAAAAATTTCGATTTGCGAAAAATGCAAATTCTTTTTCTCGGGGGACGTTGAATTTGCGAAAAATGCAAGAGATAGGCATTCAATGTGTTGCAACTTTGCATCGAACCTTTTATCAAATCTTATGAAAAACTCGTACACTTTAAAAATGGAGGGCGGAAGGCCCGGAGCAAAGCGCCTTAAAGGCATGGCAATGGCACTATTATTAGGAATGGGAATGCCACTCAAGGCTCAAACCTTCCTGGATGATTATTTATTGAAGTTCAAGAAAATCCAACCATCACAGGGATATTTGATGGAGAGCCTAGCTCCCCGATTCAATACCGATGCTTTTGCATCTGATAATCATGTGCAAGTGGCAGATTATTTGGTTGGATCAGAAGCGGTGCGAATGGCTTTGATTCAAAAACATGGTCTTTCAGACTATGATTACAGAGACAGCATCAGGCGGGAAATTGAATCTGAGTATTTGTCAAACAACATCATTCCAATCACCATCGTGGATATGATGTTTCAGAAGATCAATCCGGTATTGTTGAATGCTGGCAGATTGGAGTACGACGACGACAGCAATTATGTGCTAAATCTTACTGGATTTACAGGAAATAAATATTCCGATCAATATATGATGGTGGCACATATTCCGGTTGAGCAGCTCAGATGGGATCAAACTAAATTCGTTATCGATAGCAACTTAATCATCAGCAATTTACAGGGTCGTCCCAATAAATTGGGTTGGACCATGGTGGTCAACGGTAAGGAATTCCCCATTCAGTTAAATGTGCCAATTGAATTCCCAAAGGATTTGAAGGGGTATGACTTTGAAATTAAGGCCGAAGTGGATTCAGGTGATGTTCGAGTGAAGGCAATAGGTACGCCCTTATGGAATTCGCCGGTTTTAGTGAAAATATGGACCAAAATGTCTCGAAAGGTAAATCCATATCACAGTGATTTACCTAAAGTAGACGATAAAAACATCAGCATTCATTTCTTTGAATTGGACGGAGTTTCAGCGCCATGGAGAAAGGCTATGTATACCATTCATAGAGGAATTGATGAGTATGGAAATCCAAGATTGTGCATGGCCAAACCTCTCATTTTGGTGGAGGGAATTGATTACGGTTATAAAGATTATCCAAAGGGATTGAGAGACAATAAATACGGTGAGAATGGTTATGTAGACCTACTCAGAGGAAAAACTTGGAATGTTCCAGCCCAATTGTGGGAAGACTGGGAGTCCATCAAAGATGCACCGCAGGTAATAGATCGATTGAGGAAAGAGGGATTTGATGTGGTTTACGTTGATTTTTACGACGGTGCGGAAGACATGAATTACAATGCGGAGGTGTTGATTGGGGTAATGCAAGAGTTGCAGCGCTTATCGTGTGGAAATGAAATGCATGTAGTGGGTGTCAGCATGGGGGGAACGGTTGCGAAGCGGGCTTTACGCTTAATGGAACTTCGCAACATTCCTTCGTGCGTTACTAGTTTTACTTCGTTTGATGCGCCATATCAGGGTGCCAATCTTCCACTCGGACTTCAACACGGGGTGCGTTATTTGAGAAATTCAATAGGAGAATGTAATGATTTATTTCACCGAGTTTTAAGACGTCCAGCTACATTACAATTGTTGGCAAATCACGAAAGTTCTAATTACAGAGGTGCAGAATACAGAAAATTGTGGGTTCGAGAAGATTCATTGTATGGTGGTTATCCCAAGAAGCCTTGGTTGTTTGCCATCACCAACGGCAGCAGCGGCGGAAAAGAAAGTCGTCAGAAATACAATGATTCGGTGTTTTTGGAGCCTGGTATGACGATGTCAAGGTTGAGTTTCAATTTCATGATAGCCCTAGGAATGGTTAATAATTACATCTACGATATTTATGCTGAGAATTTTTACGATCGCAACAAGAAGGAGTATTATTCAGGAAGAATTCATTTCTTATCAACTTTTAAATCGCACAAAGACAATCATTTATACGATCATGTTCAGGGTTCGTATGTGAAGAAATTGGGTTTCATGAAAAGTTTGGCACAGATTCCATTGTTCAAGGTTCCCTTTTTGACTGAGCAAATGTGTTTTGTACCAACCATAAGTGCACTGGATATAACCAAAGGAAATGCAGATGTTTCTGAATTGAGTTTTGGTTTAAAGGATAGCGTTTATGGTCAGATCCTGACTCAGGATTTAAAGACCCCTTTTAGTCAGGTTTATATACCTAAATCAAACCAATCACATGTAAAATTAGACAATACCAAAGGCGGAAATATTGAGTGGTTGATTGGAAAATTAAAGGCCATTTCGCCATCTGCAATGCCGGCTGTCTTGAAATATGATTACAATGTCAGAAAAACACACGAGCGCGCTTTTGCCAATGTCACAGTTGAAGGCGGAGCTTCTTTTGAAGTGAATGGTGTGGGAAATAATCCTAAGATCAGCGCTTCTGAAGAAAAGCAAAACAGAACATTTGAAGTTAGAGATTTTTATGTTGGACAGTGCGGCGGATCTTGGTGGCAGGCGTTTGACAGTTCTACTTTGGGATTGGGTCAACACATTCAAGCTACGGTTTTAAGGATTGGTTCTGGCAGCAGGGTTGATTTGAACGATAGAAGTAGATTTTTGGTATCGGCTGGAAACAACAAATTGATCTTAGAAAAGGGCAGTAAGTTGCAGATTGATGAAAATGCATCATTGGTCATTGAAAATGGATCACAGGTGATTGTTGAGGAAGGTGCGGAATTGATTTTTAAGAAAAAAGGTCAACTCATTTTGGATGGCGCTGCAGCTATGTTGCATATCAAGGGCGACTTGATTCTAGATTCAGGGGTGGTTTTTGAACCCAAGAAGAGGTGGAAGCAAGAAGTTGGTTTGGTGAAGTTTTCTGCACACGGTTATGGATATGGAGCAGCAAGAATTTTAGCGAAAGATGGAGGTGTGGAGATGATTTTTAAAGGAAATGGGCTTAAAGGTTCAAAGAATTTGCAAATCGAGGGAACGGTTGATTTCAGTGGCAAGGCTGGTGGTAAGGAGGTGAGGAGTTTGACAATTGACCGTTCTCAGGTTTGCTTTGCACCGAGTTCAAAGTTATTTACCAGCAGTTCATTGAGTATGATGAATTCTAAATTTGACAAGGTGGAATGGGCGAGTAAGACCGCAGGAGTCATTCAACATAATGGTTCTTATTTTTATGCCAAAGATGTTGATTTTAACCACATGGATACCGCTTTGATTTATGAATCAAAGTCAAATTTAGAAGTTGCAAATTGTCAATTTGAAGAGAATTGGGTGGGTTTGTATTTGAATTATCACAATCCCAATGTTCGGAACTGCAAATTTGAGAAGAACCAAACGGCTGTTATTGTAGATATGATTATCAAAGATTTCAGTGTTCAAGAATGTGAATTTAAGAACAACAAGACGGGATTAAAGATGATGAACGACCGAGTTTGGATGGGTCGCGCCTATGTTGAAAGCAGTCTATTTCAAGGAAATTGGATCGGAATGGATGCACACAAGTTGGATTTGACATTGAAGTGCAACAGATTTGATTCAGATGAGTATTCAGTTGTTCATGCAGGTGGTTATTTGAGAATGGATCACGACTCAAAATGGCAGAATAACGGGTTGTTGAAGTCGGTAATTGGTGGATACAATGTTTTTGTGAATCCAAAGTATGCGGGCATTAGACTGGATAATTCAGAGTTGTTCGCTGACGGTATGAATTACTTCTTCTTCAACAAGAAAAAGTACGCTGGAACTGCTTTTATTGAAGGTAGGGCCTACATTGATGAAAACGCAGATTATTACAACAATCATAATGGAGTAGTTTCTTTAGGCAGGAACATTTGGAAGCCTATTTCAGATGAATTTGTAGCAGACAGTTTGAATCATCAATTTGTACGCTTGTATAGAAATGCTGACGGAACTGGAGCTGTTAAGGTTACTGGAAAACTGGAGAAAACCTATCCCACAGAAGCCTGTTACAGCGCGAAGAAACCTGAGGATTTGGATGGAATGAAGAGCAGCTCACCCAATGGAGGGTCACTTGCAGGTGATGAAATTGAAGCACCAAAATGGAAGGTAGTAAATGGATTGGTTGTACTGGAGGTAAAAGATGATATGATGGTGGAAGTGTACAACAACAACGGTGTAAGGGTTTACCGTGGAAGAATCACCCCTGATACTTCTGAAATACCTTTAAGTACGGGAATTTACTTTTTAAGCACTCAATTAGGAGGAGTAACAACTACTCAAAAAATAGCAGTGTTAGGCGAGTAATTCTTGGTAGGTTAAACCGAAGCAACTGGGTGAAGTGAATTGATGGAAAGCAGGTTGCTTCGGTTTTTTTAGTAAATAAGCGGTTAAAATAACATACAGTTGAAAATGAAAGGGTTATCACTCGGTTGGTTAGTTGTAATTTTGGAGAATGAAATTAACCTTTTGGGGTGCAGCTCAACAAGTAACGGGAAGTATGCATTTGGTAGAGTTGGAAAGCGGCACTAAAATTTTGATAGACTGCGGACTGGATTACGAGAATAGAAAAGAGTTTGAAGATAAAAATGCTACTTTTCCCTTTAAGCCATCTGATATTGATTTGATGATTTTAACTCACGCGCACATTGACCATTCTGGTAACCTTCCCAATTTAATTAAACAGGGATTTTCTGGAAGAATTTTTTGTTCGGGTCCAACTTTAGAATTGAGTGATTATTTGTTGCAAGACAGTTTGAACATCCAAATGATGGAAGTGAGAAAGAAACGGAAGATTTACTTCAGGAACAAAAAGAAGAAAATGGCCAAAGGTGGGGTTCCAGAAGCGCTTTACAATAAGGCTCACATTGAGGATTTTGTGGAAATGACCTACGCTATGGCACCTGGTCAAGTTTTTGAATATAATGAAGGATTGAAGTTAGAGTTTTTTCCATCGGGACATATTTTGGGGGCTATGAGCGTCAAAATTAGTGCGTTCGAAAACGGAGATTGGATTCATTTGGGACTAACCGGCGATTTGGGAAATACCAATTCGAAATTGGTTCCAGATCCAGAGTTTATGCACGGATTAGATTATTTGGTTTCAGAAAGCACTTACGGTGGAAGAAAGCATTTAAACGAGCCTGAAAAGGCAGAAGAAATTATGTTGAGAGAGGTGATTGATACTTGTGTGGAGCGAAAAGGGAAGTTGGTAATTCCGGCTTTTTCTGTTGGAAGAACACAGGCTATTTTATTCACTTTGAATCAGTTGTACCAAGATGGGAAGTTTCCTCAAGTAAAGGTATTCACAGATAGTCCGTTAGCCATTAAATCAACTCGTATTTACCAGAATTATACTGAGTTCTTGAATGAAGAAGCTCAAGAATTTTCAAGAAAACACGGTAGTTTATTTAGTTTTCCGTTGTTGCATGTGGTAGAAGATGAGCGGGAAAGTGAATATTTGAGTGTTTTACCTGAGCCATGTGTGATTGTATCGGCGGCGGGAATGGTTGAAGGAGGAAGAATTCAAATGCACGTTAGGAATAACGTAGGGCATCCGGAGAATACCATTTTGATCGCTGGATTTTGCGCTGAAAATACGTTGGGTGATCGCTTATTGAAGGGACAAGACTTTGTGGAAATCAATCAGAAGCAACGTCCGGTGCATGCCGCTATTCGAAGAACTGATGTGTTCTCAGCACATCCTGATCACGCGCAATTGGTAAATTACTTTCAAGAAACACAGAAAAGAGGCAATCTAAAAAAGTTATTTTTGGTTCACGGAGATAAGTATCAAATGCAATTACTGAAGTCGGATTTGGATGGAAGTGCAGATTTCGTGAATGTAGAGGTTGAAACGCCTTTGCGAGGACAACAGTTTATTTTGAATTAAAAGAATATGGGTGCGGTAGGAGTATTATTTTTAGTCTTAAGTATAATCCTGCTGTTTTTGCCTTTTTTGTTCTTTGGATATGCAGTCATAAGTGAACTTCGAATATGGTTTGCAACCTTGAGTGGTTCTCGTAAACAAGCAACTTTACCAACGTTGGTGGTTGGAAATTTAACTGTTGGAGGTTCAGGTAAAACTCCCTTTGTGCAATTTTTATCTGATAAACTTCAGAATGAAGCGGTTTTATTGAGGGGATATAGAAGGAAAACCAAAGGCTTTCTGGAGGTAACTTCAAATCACCATGTTCAGGATGTTGGTGACGAGGCAATGGAGCATTTTCAAGAAGGGTTGAAGGTTTTTGTGGGTGAAAATAGACTTGAGGCGGTGGAAAAGATTCATCAAACAGATAAGAATATTGAGTTGGTTATTCTAGATGACGGACTTCAGCATGCACCCTTAAAACCCCACTGTGGGCTGCTTTTGACTGATTATCAAAGTCCTTTTTGGAAAGAAAAGTTCGCCATTCCTTTTGGGAAGTTGAGACAATTTAGAGGTTCAGCGCATGCTTTTGATGCATGGGTAGTAACAAAATGTCCAAGAGATCTTTCTCTAGATAAGATGGATCAAATTAGATCAAAGACGGAGTTGCCTGTATATTTCGCAAGTTATAAGACCAGTGAACCCAAGCAGTGTAATGGGAGTTCGGTGGAAATTAATAGAGGAATGAAACTAGGATTAATTACTGGAATTGTGAATGGCAGGAGATTGAGGCGAACACTTGAACAAAGAGATCTAAATATTGTGAGACATTGGGAATATTCAGATCATTATTTGTTTAGAAGAGAGGATATGTCGCGATGGATTTCCGAGAGCCGGGATGAAGGAATTGGTGCATGGATTTGCAGTAGAAAAGATTTCATGAGAATGGGTGCATGGTATTTACCTGATGTTGCTATTTTTGAGGTACATACGGAAGTTGAAATTCTTAATTCTGAAGAAGAAATATTGTTAAATTTTATTAAATCAAAAACACAAAAATGAAAAAGAGAATATCCTATTTATTGGCATTGATAGTTTTGATGTTGGGTTCATGTAAGCCATCCGAGAATATCGTTTTTGAGGAGTTTCAAGAGGTAAATGCGAGTGGTTGGAATTGGAAAGATGGAAAGACTTTTGAATTCGAAATTACGGATGATCAACATTACTACACGTTGCTAACGGGGTTGAGGGTCACTACTCAATATTCGTACAGCAACATTTGGTTAATGTATAGCATAAAGAGCGGAAAAGAGGAAAGAAAAGACCAGTTTCAAATGGTGTTGAGCGATAATTTAGGAAAATGGTTGGGAGATGGAGTAGGTAATTTGATTTCATTTCAACAGCCATTTTTGCAAAATATTAAATTCAAGAAAGGGAAATACCGCATTGAATTTAATCAGAACATGCGCGACGAAAACTTGGAAGCGGTGAATAATATTGGATTTCAAATTGTAAAAGGACCATTGATATTGTAAAGAAAACGTGAGGAGGAAATATGGTTATAAAAGGATTTGCTTCGGCCTTGATAGGGGTAGAAGCCAAGACGGTCACGGTTGAAGCAAATGCATCAACCACCCCAGATTTTGCAACTTTTATTATTGGGTTGCCCGATGTTTCGGTGAAGGAGAGCTTGTTTAGGTGCGATGCGGCCATTCGCAATTCGGGTTTTCAACCTTTGAGGCAAAAAATTGTCATCAATCTGGCACCTGCCGATATTAAAAAGGAAGGTAGTTCATATGATTTGCCTGTTGCACTGAGCATGCTTGCGGCTGCCTTTCAAATAGAGGCGGAGCCTTTGCAGCATTATGTGGTATTAGGTGAGTTGGGTTTAGACGGAAGCGTTTTACCTATTAGGGGTGCTTTACCTATGGCCATACAGGCTTTGAAGGAGAAATTTAAAGGGGTAATTGTTCCCGTTCAGAATGCTCTAGAAGCGGCAATAGTCAAAGACATTGAAGTTTATGGGGTGCGTAATCTGAGGGAGGCGGTTGATGTTTTGGAAGGCCGAGGGAACATTAAACGGTCATTGGCTGACCCGAGAGGTGATTATGAGGCAGCCATTGAAGAAGTGGAGTTTGATTTTTCTCAAGTAGTTGGTCAAGAACATGCGAAACGGGCGCTAGAGATTGCTGTGGCTGGCGGACACAATGCGCTTTTATTTGGTCCTCCGGGTACTGGGAAAACCATGATGGCACGTTGCCTGCCTGGAATAATGCCTCCCATGAGTTTAGCGGAGGCCTTGGAGATTACGAAAATTCATTCCATTGCTGGTAAGTTGGGTGAGAATGCTAAATTGATGGCGAAGAGGCCGTTTCGGTCACCTCACCATTCGTTGACTGAGCATGGCTTGATTGGTGGCGGTAACCAAGCTCTGCCAGGAGAGATTACTTTGGCACATAATGGCGTTCTATTTTTAGATGAGCTGCCAGAGTTTAAAAGGTCAGTTTTAGAACTTTTAAGGCAACCTTTGGAAGAGCGGAAAATTACGCTGAATAGAACTAAATATTCGATAGATTATCCCGCCTCGTTTATGCTCATTGGAAGTATGAATCCTTGCCCGTGTGGCTATAATGGGCATCCCACAAAGGAGTGTACTTGTGCCCCGGGAAACATTTCTAGGTATATGAGTAAGATTTCTGGGCCGTTATTAGACCGAATTGATATACATGTGGAGGTTTCGTCTATTGATGCGGAGAGGGTGGTAAATGGAGAAGTGTCAGAGAGCAGTGCTGAAATAAGGAAAAGGGTTATTTGCGCAAGGCAGTTCCAGGTGGATAGATTTAAAAAGGTAGGTATTGGTGTTCGAACCAATGCAGAATTGACGGCAAATCATATTAGGGAAATTTGTAAAATACCCACAACGGCTGAATTATTGTTAAAGGCGGCTATTCAAAAATTGGGATTGAGTGTTAGGGCTCATGATCGAATATTAAAATTGAGCAGAACCATAGCAGACTTGGAACAATCAGAAGAGATTCGACTGGAACATGTGGCCGAGGCCATACATTTAAGAGGGTTAGACCGAGAAAGTAACGCTAATTAACGTCCTTTAAATTTGGGTTTGCGTTTTTCATTGAAGGCAGTCACCCCTTCTTTGTAGTCTTCAGATCTACCGGCAATTTCTTGGCAATACGCTTCGTATTGGAGCATGGTGTCAAGATCAGAATGAGCTGCTTTATTGAGCATTTGCTTGATCATACCGATGGATTTGGTTGGGGCAGTTGCGTAATATTGAGCCACTTGATCAATGGTTTCATCGAAGGTTTCATCGGCGCAAACACGGTTGATTAAACCCCATTCAAGGGCTTGTTGGGCCGAAATTTTGGGTGCCATGGTAGCCATTTCGAATGCTCTAGCAGGACTAATGGCTTTGGGCAGAAAGTAGCTGCTACCACTATCAGGAACTAAACCAACATTAACAAATACTTCAATGAGAGAAGCTTTTTCAGTAGCAACTATAAAATCACAAGCGAGGGCAAGAGACGCACCAGCACCGGCAGCAACGCCATTTAGTCTGCAAATAATGGGCTTAGGGAGTTCCCTCATGGCTTTGATGATGGGATTGTAACGTTTGTACAGACTATCTGAAAGTGATCTATTTTTGGATCCAGCGATGGCTTTAAGGTCTTGTCCACTGCAAAATGCTTTTCCAGCACCGGTGAGAACCACCACGCGAACTTCAGAATCTTTTTTAACTTCCTTTAGAACGGCTTGGAGGTCATAGCTCTGTTCGTCGTTGAAGGCATTGAAAACATCGGGGCGGTTCAAGGTAACGTAGGCTACGGAACCCTTTTTTTCGTACAAAACGCAGGTCAAGTCCATGCCTCAAAGTTAAGTCAGGGAATTTAAATGTGCTATCAAGGTTTTGGAATCTTCAAATTGTGCCATGTGGGCTGAATCTGATTCAATGATTTGGGAGTTGGGCATTTGCTGGGATTGACTCTTTATTTCTTCCAAGGGAATTAAGGGGTCGTGTATTCCAGCGAAAAAGTAAACGGGAAATGATTGAATGCCTATTTCTTGCACTAAATTGGGTCTTTCGCTCATGGAATGTTGCAGTTCAATCAGGGTTTTTATGGGAATATTTAATCCAAGATTAAATAGTTCGCCCAAGGTTTGTGGTGATTTTTGGATGTTTTCTGGCTTAAAAAGTCCCTCGTAAAAAAGCTTTAAAAAGGGCTCAGATCCATGTTTTTCGAGTGCTTTGGCAATTTCTGAGCGACGTTTTTTCCTTTCATGAGAATCATTGGAAGCGTGAGAGTGGAGGTAGGTTAAAGATTGAACTTTGGAAGGGTATTTAACCGCAAAATCAGTCAGTATATATCCGCCTAAACTGTGGCCCATGAAGTGTGCTGAAGGAATGTTGTTTTGAAGCAAGTAACTATGAATGAAATCAGAATAAGCCGGAAGTGAATATGTTTGCGGGGGAGGTTGAATCCCGAAACCCGGGAGTTCGAGGTTGTGAATTTGCTTAAAATGAATGTGCGGAATAATATCTTTAAAAATATTTCCTGTTTCAGCGTACCCGTGAACAACAACTAGCGCCATAATTGGTAAATCCATTGATTGATGAAGACAATGGCAATACCCATTGAGAATCCTATAATGAGTTCAATGGGGCGGTGTGCTTTGACTTTTAAGCGTGCAATCGCTACCGAAACAACAGAAGTAAGGGATAAAAATATCCCCAAGGGGGAAAGAAAAAGCGTTTGATCAAAGATGAAAAAGGCACAAAAGCCGGTTATGGACATTACGTGAATGGAGATTTTGAAGTTAAAATTATTGAATATGAATTGGGTGAAGAGCGAAACGAATATGAGCTGATTCCAGAAGCGTAGTGTTTGATCGCTGATTATCCAAGTTTGAAAAGCGAGTGCGCAAGCGGCGGCAACGCCTACCGTTTTGATTCTGGAGCTTAGCTCAGGGAGTTCAATGGTTTGGAATTTTCCCATTTTCACCATGGCTACTACGTACAATAGAGGAACAAGTGAATGAAGAAGGAATGAACCTATTAATACCGGTGCCAATGTGTCATGAACAGGGTTAAGAATCCAAACGCCAATGGTTGCCCAAAGAGCGGGGTAAGTTAGGTAGGAAATGATTTTATAGGGATTCATAATACGGGATTAAAATGCGGCTTCAACTCCAATTAAGAACCGGAAATCTACAAATTTTTCTTGTTGATTCACTGTGTTTAAGAAAATGGGTAAATCAATTCTGTAACGCATGGTTTTTGGAGAGTACGTGTATGAGCGATTGATGATTTTATTGTAATTGTTGATGTTGATCCAAGTACCTATACCGGCATCTGCAAGCAGTCCGCTGTTATACCATTTAGTTGATTTTTGGAATGCAATCAAACCTGCATCTGCGAATAAATAGGGCGTAAAAGAAATGAATTTGTTTTTCAAAAAAGGAGATAGCCACTTTCCGAAGTACCATTCGGTATTGATAGATACACCCGAAGTGCCTCTGAAAAATGCCATGATGCTATCGTTTGATTTAACTCCAATGGCTCTACCATGAAAACCCCTGAGGTTTAGTCCACCCCCCAAATGGGTATAGTTGGGTTGAATGTTTCCGAGGTTTCTAACCATCATATTTTGGAATTGTGTTTCGGGATTTGCGCTAGAAGCATAGAGGGCAGATTCTGGAGATGGGTTTATGCCATCAGAAATTTGAGCAAAAACTCTGCTTTTAAATGTGGTAGATTTGATGGGTTGTTGGTGTTTCCATTCTAGGTTGATCCAACCAAATTGTGTTTGGCTCCATGGGGAAATAAGTCGGGTATCTATATTTAGTGTTCCCGATCTTGACCATCCGGAGTATTGGATGTTCCAAAAGAGGTGGAAGTTGGTATTGGTTTTATCAGACCAAGTACTTGATGTAGGAAGAAAGCCATTGAATATGGTATTTTGACCAAGGTTTATTTCGCTGTTCTGCCTAAGTGCACGAAGATCTTTACCATAAAGTCCAAAAACATGATTGCCCAATTTCCATTTCCAACCTAGCATTGAACTAAGGCGTTGATTTGATGAAATAATTTCAGCAAAATAGGTTCCTCCTCCACGTAGGTTGTGTTGCCAATTGACAAAGCCGTGGATGGTTTGAGGCGTGAATTTTACATAATTCAAGTCATATATTTGATTCTGAAGGGCATAATAGACTCGTGCATCGAAAACATGTTTTCTGTTGGCGTATTGACCGGTGAATTTTGCCCCAAGTAGTGTTCCTGAATACTGATTGTATGCTATTGCGGGCCTAAAAAGCACCTCGTAAGGATTTAATATGTATGTGCTTGGGCCTTGTCCTTGATCAAGTTTAACGTTGACTTTCTTTATCCAACGGTTGTTTCTGCGGTCTATGTCGGCTAATAAAGATTGGCCGTCCAAATAAATTTCTTTGAGTTTGTGCTTGGGTTCGTGGTTAACGTAAACCGTAAATTCACGGTTCAAACGTCCCCAGGAATTCCAAACCTTGGTAGACATTCTACCTGGAATGATGTATTGGTTTGTGGGGATGGTAATTTCTTTGACTAGGTACTTTCCAGATTCAGTTTCCGTCACGAGGTCTAAATTGACGGGCATGGTTAAATTCCCGTATCGGCGAACCGTAATTTTGAACTGTTCCTCCTTTTTTAAGTATTTCACGCTCTTGAT
Organism: uncultured Rhizobium sp.; assembly: GCA_964527775.1. Taxonomy (GTDB): domain Bacteria; phylum Bacteroidota; class Bacteroidia; order NS11-12g; family UBA955; genus VMCP01. The sequence goes on from CAZGQS010000017.1 coordinate 22,977, forward strand.
GCCATAATCAATGACTTCTTTCGATTCAAACCACTGATCGAAGAATTTATTGAGGTCAATTTGAGCTGACTGAATGACTGAATTTCGGAAATCTTCTACGTACGGATGCTTAAATTTCCATTGTTCTACGTAATTTTTCATGGCAACTTGGAAGACAGAGTCCCCCAAAAAATAGCGCAAATTGTAAAGCATGGTTGCGGTTTTGTAGTATACATTTCCATATCCGCCTCCATGTCCTACTGCCTCGTGAAACTCATTGCTGTGAGTGTTCAGACGTTCATCTTCGCCGTCAATGGCTTCTTCCAAATAGGGGCCTATGGCTCGCGAATATTCTGGAAAGGGCTCAATTCTGAATTCAGACAGGGCTTCTGCGGTGAGAAATTGGGTAAATCCTTCGTCGAGTGCCGCCCGATAGGTTTCGTTGCTGCCCACCATTCCCATGAACCAGTTGTGGGCCACTTCATGCGCTATGAGCGCTCGGTGTGACGGATAAGAACCGCCGCAGAGTGTGAGCATGGGGTATTCCATTCCATCGCCGGCGTCAGCAACCACAATTTTTGGGTATTCGTACATCCCAAAATTTCGGCTGTAAAAGGCAATGACTTCGCTCAAATATTGCGCCGTTCGCGTCCAATTTTTTGCGTTGTGTTCTTGAGCTAGGGCCACGCATTTAATGCCGTTCCAGGTGACTTCGCTCATTCTGTAGGTTGGGTCGGCGGTCCATGCAAAATCGTGAACATTGGTTGCACGGAAGTGCCAAGTTTTTAATTTGTTTTGGTTTCGGGGGACGTTTGGCTGTGGATTATTGATATCTATGGCTTTACGTAGATTATCGGGCAGAGCTTCCTCTTGATTCATTAGCACCCCTGTTGCTTCCACAATGTACTTTTCTGGGAGGTTCAGTTTGACATCGAAAGTCCCGAAATCGCCGTAAAATTCTTTTTCCAGATGTTGACTGGTTTCCCAAGTAAATTTTCGATCATACACACAAATTCTCGGATACCAATGAACCCCATTGAAGTGTTTAACTCCATGATGATCAAACACTTTCATTCGTCGTCTGATTGATCCTCGGTCAAAGTAAGTTTTAAACCAGATTTCAAATAC
>CAZGQS010000017.1:24183-26343 GCA_964527775.1 uncultured Rhizobium sp.
GGAGAATGGTTGGTATAGACTAACTGCAATTTACCATTGATGATTTCTGCGCTATCATCAAGAGTTGCCTCAATTTTATAATTTACTTTTTGTTGCCAATATTGGGTGGGTTTTGGTTGGTTGATAATTAAGGAGTTTGAATTGCTGTAGAGTGCTGAATGGGCTGCGATGAATAATAGAAAAAGCACGAGGCGCATGAGTCAAAGTTAGGGAAAAATATACGACCTTTGCTTTTAGGATTAATCTTGTTAATTTCTTTTAAAGCTTAATTTTGTTCTAAAATGAAAATCTTAATCACCGGTGGTTCTGGCTTTGTTGGAAGTAATTTATGCATCCAATTAAAGACGAAAAACCCAGCCTATCATATTGTTGCATTAGATAACTTGCGCCGAAGGGGTTCAGAATTGAATTTGAATCGACTGAAGGCCGCAGGTGTAGAGTTTGTTCACGGAGATATCAGAAATTCTGAAGATTTATCAGAAATTAAAAATGTTGATTTAATCATTGATGCAAGTGCTGATCCGAGTGTTTTATCTGGAATAGACAGTGCTGTTTACCCACTGTTGAATACCAACTTGATAGGAAGCATTCATTTATTGGAGTTTGCAGTTAGACAGAATGCGAAATTGATTTTCCTGTCAACGAGCCGAGTTTATCCAGTAAAAACCATTGAATCGTTGAATTTTGAAGAAACGGAGACTCGTTTTTCTTGGACGGATGAACAAATAGTAAATGGTGTGAGCAGTTGTGGATTGACTGAGGATTTTCCTTTGAAAGGCAGCCGCTCGTTTTATGGAGCAACGAAATTGGCTTCGGAATTATTGATTGAAGAGTATTGCGAGTTCAAGGGATTGAAGGCTATTGTAAATCGTTGTGGAGTTTTAAGCGGTCCGTGGCAAATGGGCAAAATTGATCAGGGTGTACTTTTGTTGTGGCTTTCGAGGCATTACTTTAAAGGGCAACTATCTTATATTGGATACGGAGGAACAGGAAAACAAACCAGAGACGTCTTGCACATAGATGATTTGGCTGAATTGATAGACCTTCAAATCAAGCAGTTCGATACATTTGCTGGTGAAGTGTTTAACGTGGGAGGTTCAAAGGAGATTAGTTTCTCGTTGAGAGAGTTAACGGAAATTTGTCAGAAAGTTACGGGAAATACCATACCCGTAAATCCTCAGCTCCAAAATCGAGCGGCAGATTTAAGAATTTACATGGGAGACAACCAAAAAATTACGAATCTCTGCGGTTGGAGGCCAAAAAGATCAGTTGAAACCATTGTTTCAGATTCTTTTGAATGGCTGAGAGCAAATGAAAAAACAGTAAAAACGATTTTTGAATGAATATAGCATTGGTTACAGGTTCTAGCGGACTTATTGGCGGTGAGAGCGTTGATTTTTTAGCACCCAAGTTTGATAAAGTTATTGGAATAGACAATAATTTAAGATCCTACTTTTTTGGGCAAGGTGCCTCCACGAATTGGAACAGAGATAGACTGACTCAAACTCACGATAATTTTGAAACCGTAGATGTAGATATACGTTCATACGAAAAACTGGAAGAGTTGTTCAAAGAATACGGAAGCGATATTAAGTTGATTGTTCATACGGCGGCCCAACCTAGTCACGATTGGGCGGCAAAGGAGCCATTAACAGACTTCGGTGTGAATGCCATTGGAACTTTGAATTTATTGGAACTTACAAGAAATTACTGTTCCGAGGCGGTGTTTATTTTCACTTCGACTAACAAGGTTTACGGAGATACGCCAAATTATCTGCCTTTGATTGAAACAGATATGCGTTTCGAGATTGATTCCAATCACGCCTATTTTGAGCATGGAATTGATGAAAATATGAGTATTGACCAAAGCAAGCACTCTGTTTTTGGAGCTTCAAAGGTAGCCGCAGATATTATGGTACAGGAATACGGCAAGTATTTTGGTATTAAAACCGGCATATTTAGAGGCGGATGTTTAACAGGTCCGAATCACACAGGAGCGCAGCTGCATGGATTTTTATCGTATTTGATGAATTGCGCCATTAAAAAAGAGCATTACACCATTTTTGGATATAAAGGCAAACAAGTCAGAGACAATATTCACAGTTATGATTTGGTGAACATGTTCTGGCATTTCTATCAAAATCCAAAACCCGGTGAAGT
>CAZGQS010000017.1:26443-28794 GCA_964527775.1 uncultured Rhizobium sp.
CTATTCTTCAAGAATTAAAGAATAGAATCCCCACGTTAAACTTCATCACCAATGAAGGTCCAAACGGATTTGGTCATGCTATAAGAAAAGGATTGGATCACTTTCAGGGAGATTGTGTTGCCATAGTGATGGCAGATTTGTCTGATAGTCCGAAAGACCTGGTAGCATTTTACAACAAAATGGTGACTGATCAGGTAGACTGCGTATTTGGCACACGTTGGAGTAAGGGCGGAAAGACCTATGATTACCCTAAACACAAATTGTTGTTGAACAGGGTATTTAACAATGTGATTCGAATTCTTTTTAGAATCCGCTACGACGATTGCACGAATGCCTTTAAACTATACAAGAAGGATACCATTAAAGGGCTTCAACCGTTTTTATCGCCTCACTTCAATTTGACCATAGAACTGCCGTTAAAGGCTATTGTAAGAGGATATACGTATACTATTGTTCCGAATAGTTGGAGAAATAGAACCAGCGGAAAGAGCAACTTAAAAATCAAGGAGATGGGCAGTAGATACTTGTTTATTCTTCTTTACTGTTGGATTGAGAAGCGTTTAGTTGTGAGAGACTATCGCAAAAAGTAATCAAATTTGCTTCACCCAACTTAATTTGGCAACTTTGCGTTGTGAAACCTTATGTTTATCAAAGCGTCTATGAGCATGAAGTTGCGGCCGTTTTTGCCGTTGCTTACGATGGTTTGTTTCATGCCGTTGGCGTGGGAAATTCTGGGGTTATATGCAGACATTGGGTCATGGAAAAGTCTGATTTTGGACTTATAAAAGACATTCCAAAGCCCATGATGGCCGTTTGGAAAGAGCCTGTGACCTTGGTACCAGCGCAGTTTATAGGTGTTAAACCTCCCGATGCTGAGTTTGACTCAATGGTTACACTGAATGACGAGGCTTTTCTTTGCTACAAAGGTAAAAACAGGCAACATCTGTTTCAGTCATACCTTCATAAAGCGCAAATGGTAGCTGCAAAATATCCGTGTTTGGTATTTTTTTGGTGCTTGAATGACTGTGTTTATTTATCGGTGTTTGATGGCGGTAAATTGCTGTTTGCCAATGTTTTTGAAGTAAATAAGAAAGAAGAGATTGTATATTTTGTTTTGGCCGTAGCCCGAGATTGTGGGTTTGATTCCAAACCCTTTACCTTATTGGGTGATGCTGATGACAGCCATATGAATGAGTTGCATGCTGATTTCGAAAAACTATCTGTTGAGCTGATTCATCTAAACAGAGAACCCCTTTATGCGGGGTGCAATGACGCTCCCGATGCTCATGTAGCCAATTTATTGTCGTTTTTAGGGGGATGCGAATTCCCGAGAGACTATAACTAATCTTTAAATGAGAGTAACCGGCGGAAAGTTTAAGGGCCACCCCTTGCCCATGAAATTCGCTTCACATGTTAGGCCGTCTACCGATAAGATGCGCGAAAGTATGTTTAATATGCTGGCGAATCAGTTGGATTTTGAGGAGTTGAGTGTGTTGGACTTGTTTTCGGGATCGGGAATTATTGCCCTGGAGTTCATAAGTAGGGGTGCTATGAGAGTGGTTTCTGTTGATTTGGACGGAAAAAATATCCAACACCAAAAGAAAATCAAAGAAGAGAAACAATGCCTACAATGGGAAATCATGAAGGCTGATGTTTTTAAGTATTTGCAAAATTCACAAGAAAAGTATGACTTGATTTTTGCAGATCCTCCATATGCCATGCCAAATCTACAAAATTTGGTGTCTTTGGTTCGTCCGCATTTGAATGACGATGGAATATTTCTTTTCGAGCATCAACCGCGATTGGTCTTTGATCCGCCGCCGGCGAGAGAGAAGGATTATGGAAGCAGTAAATTGAGCATTTTTGAGTAATATTGTTAAGAAAATGAAAAGAATTGCGGTTTTCCCAGGTACATTTGACCCTGTAACCAAAGGGCATGTAGACATAGTTGTACGTGGGGCCAAGCTTTTTGATGAAGTTATTGTTGCCATTGGAATCAACACCAAAAAGGCTATGTTGTTTGATTTAGAACAGCGCACCAAATGGCTCGAAGAGTCTTTTCAACATGTACCCAATGTTCGCATTGAGCACTATGAAGGTTTAACGGTAGAATATTGCAAATCTGTTGGGGCTCAATTTCTACTCAGGGGCCTACGCAACGGTACTGACTTTGATTACGAATCACACATTGCGCAATTAAATAAAAGCCTCAATGAAGACATAGAAACGGTCTTCATTTTAAGTTCCCCAGAACTGGGTTATATCTCTAGTACATTGGTTAGAGATTTGATCATCCATAAAGGAGATTATCAAAAGTTTATACCATTTCAGTCTTTGGGCATTGGGCTTTA
>CAZGQS010000017.1:28894-45909 GCA_964527775.1 uncultured Rhizobium sp.
GAGACTTTGTGACTTAGAGACTTACGCGTTGCGCCTGTGGCGCTGCTGATGGCTAGTTTAGAGTTTAGAATTTAGAGTTTAGAGTTTAGAGTGTAGAGTGCAGAGTGCAGAGTGCAGAGAGACTCAACTATAAACCCTCAACTCTAGACCTTCCTTTTGACCGCTGACGCCTGAAAGCTGACCGCTGATCACCGAAAACCGAAAACCGATCACTAACCACTAACCACCAAGTGCTTTTTAATAATATCGTGGATGCTGTTGTAAGACTGGAATTCTGAAGATTCGAACCAGTCAAGAGGAGCAAATTTGGCTTCGGTGATGCCTTCTTCTTCTTGTGGTTTTAACGGGGCAGTACCGCTGCTGTTCATTCGGTACCAGTGTGTTTCTTTTAGTAGGATGACGTTGTCTTCGTAATAGGCGTGATAGGTTTCGCCAATTTTTTCGGAGATATTGAGATGATTGATGCCGGTTTCTTCCATCACTTCGCGAAGGGCGGCGGCAATTTGATCTTCGTGGCGTTCAATTTTACCTTTTGGAAGATCCCACACACCATTGCGTTTGATAGTAAGTAGTTCGTTATTTTTATTGAAAACCAAACCTCCTGCGGCTTGAATTACGGTGTAATCTTCAATGAACTCTTTAAGGGTTTCTTGCGGCTCTGGCGTCATCAAACCGAAGGTCATGGGTTTACCCAAGGCCTCGCTAGAAATGAGGATGTTAAAACTTTTATGGATTTCATCATCACCTATGAAATAAAAGTTAGGAATGCCTTTGAGAGCATCCAGAGAATCTGTGATGATCAACGCACCCTCATTGAAGTAGATTTTGTAAGTTTGCGGCTCCATGTCTCACGAAAGTGCAAAATTAGCAAAATTTCTCCTGGAAATAAAGGCCGTTAAGTTATCTCCAAGGAATCCTTTTACCTGGACCTCAGGAATTAAATCACCTATCTACTGTGACAACCGCACCGTTTTGTCGTATCCGGAGGTAAGAAACTTTGTAGCTGATTCCTTGGCTGCAATGGTAAAAGAACATTTTCCGGAGGTTGACCGGTTGGCAGGAATTGCCACCGCAGGAATTGCTCACGGCGTCTTAGCCGCTGACAGATTGAATATGTCGTACTGCTATGTGCGTCCGGAGCCCAAAAAACACGGACTGAAAAATCAGGTAGAAGGACATATGAACGAAGGCGACAAAGTGGTGTTGATTGAAGATTTAGTGTCCACCGGAAAAAGCTCCATGCAGGCGGTTGAAGGGGTGAGAAACGAAGGCGGAGTGGTTATTGGAGTGCTGGCGTTGTTCAGTTACGGATTTGCAGACGCACACAAACGTTTTGCAGACGAAGGTATTCCTCTCTACACCATTTCTAATTTGAATGTGTTGAGCGAAGTTGCGGCGAAGGAAGGATTCATTTCGGGTGAAGACATTGAAATGGTGCAGCAGTTTGCTAAAGATCCCCATTCTTGGGGAAATGTTTAAGCGCTTCACGCCTAGAAAGTGGCTTTAGCTGATATTTGGAAACAAAGTCAACCACCCAATGTGGGTTAATTTTGGCATATTGCCTTAAGGCCCAACCGATGGCTTTTTGGTGGAAGAATTCTTTGGAGTTTAGATGAGGTAGAATGGCAAATTCTAGCCAATCGGTTTGAGTGTTTTTGCCGTATTTGAGTTGGCAAATGATGGCGCTACGATTCAACCACATGTTTTCGGAAGCAGTGTAAATTTCTATGGTTGATTCGAATTTAGAGGGATGTTTTTTCAGAAACGCACCCAAATGACTCCCGGCTAACATGTCAACGGTATCCCACCAACTTTTTTGGGTGATCAAATGAGTGAAAAATTCAATTTCGTTGGAAGAAAAGGTTTTTAGAGCTTTAGGAAATAGATCTAGTGCGCAGTATTGAAATTCTCTTTCGGGTTGTTCCCAGAGTTGGTGAAAAAACAACTTCCACTCGGTTGATGAAAATTGATTTATCTCATCTGATGATGAAATGAAAGATTTTAAAACTTCTTTTCTAGCTGGGGAAGGAACGCCCATGAATTGAAAATGGTTTTTCATGTATGCCTCCATTCCGGCTCGTTTTTCTGGAACGATGGAGCTTTTTAAATGCGATCGTAGATTTTCAATGTGGTATTCCATAGATAAAAAAGAATCTTCGAAAGTAGGGATTTATTCTACGATTGTTGTGTAGATGGTAACGGATTTGAACGACAGCCGTTATATTTGAGGTATGATAAAACTTCAACAATTTGGTATTGGTGTTGCCGTACTTTCACTCCTCGCTTTCAGTGCTTGTGACACCATTCAGCAAGCGGCGCCAGGATTGGCTCAAGAGGCTTTGAATCAAGCACGGAAACCGGCACAAGCGCAGTTGACGGGCGATCAAGCTGCTGGCGGATTGAAAGATGCTCTGATTAAAGGGGTGACATCAGGTACTGACAGATTGGGAGTTGCAGGAGCGTTTTCAAAGAATGCCGCAATAAGAATTTTGTTGCCTCCCGAAGTACAGAAAATTGAACAAAAGATCAGAGACAATAAAATCTTAAATTCTCTGATTGGAAAAGAACTGGATAAAACCATTGAAGCGATGAACGCGGGTGCTGAGAAATCTATGGCGTTAGCTGTTCCCGTATTTAAAAATGCCATTACACAAATGTCTTTTGCCGATGCGATGGGCATTTTAACGGGTGGCCAAGGCTCGGCAACGCGTTATTTACGTGAAACCAGCGAGCTTCCTTTGCAAGAAAAATTCAAACCCGAAGTAAAAAAAGCGTTAGATGAAGTGTCTCTGGCCAAAATTTGGGAGCCTGTGGTAACTCAAATCAACAAAAACAAGCGTATTCTTGGTTTGGATGCTGATCTTCAGCCCGATTTAAATCAATACGTTACGGAGAAAGCAACGGCGGCATTGTTTAAAGAAATTGAGCAAGAAGAGAATTTGATTCGTAAAGATCCAGTTCAGAGAACCACTGAATTACTCAAAAAGGCTTTTGATTACGCTGATAAAAATCAGAAATAAATTCCCAGCGAATGTTTGGGAAGGTTCACATTAGAAAACGATTTGTAGGGCTCATTTGGGCCTTGTCGTTTTTTAGTTTGCAGTCTTCAGTAAGTATTACAAGTCAAAATATCCCCATTGAAAATGGGTTAAAAAAGAAAGTCACATGGTCTTATAAGGGGAATGATTTTAAGGCTGTTTTGAGCTTTTTTGAAAAGGAATCAGGGTATTTTTTTCAGTATGATCCAGGGTTGATACCATCTAAAAAGCAGTATAATATAGAATATAAACAAGCTGTTTTAGGAGTGGTTTTGAGAGACTTTTTGCAGCAGAATGCCTTGGACTTTCAACAAGTTGGGAGTAGGAATTTAATTTTACGTCCCTACAAAGAGAAAGTAAATGAGTTGATCATTAGTGGCCGTGTTTCACAAAGATTTACGGGTGAGCGAATTGTACAAGCGTCAGTTTTTGTGCAAGGTGAGCCCACTGTCTATTATTCAAATTCACAAGGTGTTTTTCAAGTGAGAACCAAACTAACACCTGCGGTTTTAGCTGTTACATATCCAGGCTTTTTGCCCTTTTTTGATACATTAGACGGATTAGGGCGGACTTTTTATTTAGACGTTGTTTTAGAGCCCGAAATTCAACGCATGTCAGAGGCCAATGTGGCTGTGAAGGTGCAATCAGAGTTGCCGAGTACCATCAACGGCCAAACCGATAAAATCAGTATTACAGGAAAGCAATTGGGCAATTTTTCTCATCTGTTGGGCGAGCCTGATATTTTGAGGGTATTCTCAACCAATCCGGGAGTTGTTGCAGGAAGTGAAGGTGTTTTTGGAATGTATGTGAGGGGTGGCGCATCAGATCAAAATTTGATTTTACTAGACGATGTACCCATTTATAATGCCTATCATATGTATGGAGTTTTTGGTATTTTTAATGGCGATGTTGTTAAGAATGCTTCTTTCTACCGAGGTTATTTTCCAGCAAATCAAGGGGGAAGACTCAGTTCAGTTGTGGAGGTTTTCACCAGAGAAGGCAATGAGAAGAAGTTGGAAGGTAGTTTGAGCGTGGGGTTGTTGTCGAGTAGAATTTATTTGGGTGGGCCCTTGTTTTCCAAACGCACCACTTTTTTATTTGCAGCCAGGAGAAGTTTTTTTGATTTTCTGGTTGATCCGGTGGTTTCTGCTTTTCAACTGGACGGACAAGATTTAGTGAACCGATACAATTTTTGGGATATCAATGCTAAGATTACCCATCGATTTAATAATAAGAGCAGGTTGAGTCTATCGGCATACTCAGGTAAAGATAGGGCGGGATTGGTAGATAATAAGAGTTTTGAATTGAATGATAATGCTTATTATCAAAGGTCTGAAGACTTTTCACGTTGGGGAAACTCAGCTTATAGTATTCGGTGGGATTTGGTTACATCGCCCACATCCAATTTGATGTTCAAAGCCTATTATACCAATTACAATTACAGTCATAACAGGTCTTTTTTAAATGTGTTTTCCAGAGACGATGAACAGAGAATTACAGAAAGATCTGTTTATGTGGTATCAAATGGTATCAATGATTTAGAGGCATCGGTTCATTTTCAGAAACAGTGGAAGAACAAAATCAAATGGGAGATGGGCACAGGTTTTATTTATCATCAATTTCAACCCAATAAACGCAGTTTGAGTGGTTTTATTGATAGCGTCCAATCAAAAATCACGTTTGCTGATGAAGCGTCTAGAACACCTGAAATCTTTGGATATACCAATGTTCAAATCAATAGGGGTAAATGGGGTATTTATGATTTAGGGATGAGAGGCGGTTATTATAGTTTGGGAGATGGGCAGTTTTATTTATTGCCTGAACCCAGATTTCAAGCCCGTTGGAATCCATGGAGGCCTGTATGGATAAAGCTAACAGCAGCTAGAAACAGGCAGTTTTTTCATCAATTGAACAACTTGACCATGGGGTTGCCCTCTGACTTATGGGTTCCATCCACCGCTAATTTCAAACCTGCTCAATCCAGATTGCTGTCAGCGGGAATGTCAATAGCACTGAATAAGAGTTGGAAATTAAATTCAGAATTGTTCTACCGTCAGTTTTTTGACATACTCGAATACAAAGACAATGCGGTTTATGTGACCTCTAATTTAAATTGGGAAAACAGCGTTGTATCAGGTACTGGTCGGGCTAGAGGAGTTGAAATCTGGCTCGAAAAATCTAAAGGGCGGCTCACCGGTTGGGCGTCATACACATACATGAATAACGACCGACTTTTCCAGGATTTGAATCTGGGAAAGGGTTTCCCAGCTCGATATGATAGACGTCACAGCGTTTATATTACGGCGCTTTACCAATTGAATAAACATTGGAATATTTCGGGTAATTGGGTCTACAATTCAGGATTTGCCTATACGCTGCCGGTGGGTTATTATCCTTCGCCATCGGGTTCTGCAGATCCTCGCAGAGACATTTATATTTACGGGGCAAGAAACAATGCACGCACCAGAGATAATCACCGCTTAGATTTTTCTGTGATGAAGACGGTGATGCATGAAAAAAAAGTTATCTCATGGACCTTCGGAGTCTATAATATGTACAACCGGTTAAATCCGTTTTACATGAACTTGGGCTTGAACGAAAAAGGTGGCCGTTCGCTATATCAAGTAAGTCTGTTGCCATTTATTCCCTTTGTCAGTTATAAAATTGGATTTTGATGAAAGGTTTCTTTTTTCGGGGGATATTTTTAGCTGCGCTTCTCGGAGGATTTTCTTCGTGCGTTAAAGAAGTTGAGTTAGACACCAAAGACCAAACTCCGGATTTGTTGGTCTTTCATGGTTACTGGCATGCCGATTCTCTCATCAGAGTAGAATTGGGTAAGGTTGCGCCAATCACGTCCTCAGGAATCAAAGTCAACGATGCCGAAATATTTGTTAAAATCAACGATGTACTTTCTGGTAAGATGATGGTTTTAGGCAACGGCGAGTACGAACTTCCCAATGTGAAAATACGCGCAAATGACTGGGTTAATTTAAATTTTAAATACGGTTCAATCGATATAAATAAGACCCTGAAAGTACCATCAAATCTGGTGATTAAGAAAGTAGATACATTTCAATCGGTCGTTGGGTTTATTGGAAAGACACCTACCTTCAGAATTAATTTTAAAGACAGTGCCTACAATAAAAATGCATACGTCTTGAATTTATGGGAGAAGAGAAGGTTTTATGCAAGAAATGCTCAAGGGACGATTGTTGATAGCACGGATAGAGAATTTAAGGTGGCTATTGAGGGAAATGAATTGCCTTTTTTGAGAAATAGATTCAATGAATACACTACCAAAGAGATTTTGTTTGATGATTTGGTATTCAACGGATTGGATAATGGGTTTGAGTTTTACATGAGTGCTCCAGAATTGAATAATTCGGGAAAATTACTTGAGAGACGAGTAGTACTCGAAAACATAGATAAAGAGCTATTTGATTTTTGGAATTTGCGTAATGCGCATTTGTGGCAGCAAAATTCAATCACTCAGACGCCCACAGTGGTAAAAGGAAATCTAGGAAGTTGTTTGGGTGTTTGGGGATTGCTAAATTCCGATCAATGGATCATTAAATATCAGTAGATTTTCATTTCTACTTCTTCAATACGAGCACCTTTCATCTTTTTAATGACGAATTCGAAATTTTCATGTCTGATAGAATCTCCCACCTGAGGAATGCGTTCTGCAAAAAAGATGATATATCCTCCTAAGGTGTTGTATTCGCCTTCGGCGAGGTTGAGTTCGTACTTTTCGTTGAGATAATCAATTTCTAAGCGTGCATCGAAGCGGTAGTGGTTATCACCCAATTTTTGTTCTTGGGCATCTTCGGTGTCAAATTCATCTTTGATTTCGCCAAAGATTTCTTCGACTACGTCTTCTACAGTTGCAATACCAGCGGTGCCTCCAAATTCATCAACAATTACAGCCATGCTCTTACGCTCGTTGATGAATCGTTTTAATAGATCATGCGCGTCTAAATTTTCACTAACAATAATGACAGGATGTAGAACTTCGTGCAGTTTTTCGGGCTGTTGGAAGAGGTCACTGTGATGAATAAATCCAATGATATTGTCAATATTCTCTTTGTAGACCAAAATTCTTGACAAGGAAGTTTCGATGAATTTTTCTTTCAAAATGTCAAGTGACGTATTTATTTCAATGGCTACAATTTCGGTGCGCGGAACCATCAAGTCTTTTGACAAGACATCTGAAAAGTCTAATGCATTTCTAAATGCCTCGGTATCAATTTCTTGGGTTTCGGAATTTTGAGCATTTTCAATGCTCGATATGTAATTGTCAAGGTCAACTTTAGAGAATACTTGGGTATGCTCATCAATGCTGTCTTTGGCTATAATCTTAATAAACACCGCCGAAATCCATTTGATGAAGGCAATGAGGGGCCACAATAAAATATTGGCAAGTCTGAACGGTAGAATAAGGGCAAAAATCAGCGTGTCAGCTTGTAATTTAAAAATGGTTTTGGGAATGTATTCGGCGGTAATTAAAACTACCAAAGTACTGATGATGGTGGTAGCCAAGAAGTTAAAAAGGGTAGAATCAGAAATTTTATTGAGGTAGTAATTTAAAATATCGCCAATGGCAATACCATAAATTACCAAGGCTAAATTGATGGCAACCAATACGGTACTGATGAATTCATTGGGGTCTTTGATGTATCTTCCTAACCACTTTCCTCCAAAAACGCCTTTTTTGGTTTTTAATTCAATTCTCAGCTTATTGGCGGAGATGAAAGCGATTTCCATTCCAGAGAAAAAACCGATGGTAATCAAACAACCCAAGACAACTAGCCAACTTCCAACATGTGGAATGACAACGGTTTGTGCCTGCAAAAGTACCGAGAGGGGGTCTGCCATATTTATTCGAAGATACGAATTTACGGCACATAGCCTAATTTTGCAGCATGAATTTGCCGAAATCAGTGGGTATTATAGGAGGTGGACAATTAGGAATGATGCTTTTAGAAGCTGCTAAATCATCTGAGAACCAAGTGAAATATACCATTCTTGAAAGTTCCGTTGATTGTCCAGCAGCCCCTCTGGCTGATGAAGTTATTGTTGGGTCATTGAAAAGTGAAAGCGACATTCAAAAGTTAGCTGCGGCAAGTGAGGTGATGACTTGGGAAATTGAACACATTGCGGTTGATGCACTTATTGAGTTGCAGAAACAAGGAAAAACCATCATTCCGAAACCCGAGGTTCTCAAAATCATTCAAGATAAAGGCGTTCAAAAGCAGTTTTTCAGTAAAAATGAAATTCCAACGGCTCCGTTTTTGTTAATGGATGCTTCTGAAATAGGAGAAAGTACATTCAATCATGAAATGGTTGGGGGTAACAAATTAGTGATTAAAACTAGAACCGGCGGTTATGATGGTAAAGGAGTATTTATTGCTTCTCAAGAGGATATATCCATCGGAAATATGCCATTTTCTGGTGATTTATTGGTTGAGAAGTTTGCCCATGATGCCTTGGAAGTTGCTGTCATTGTGGCCGTTGACCAACAAGGAAATCAAACTACTTTTCCAGCTATAGAAATGTATTTTAACCCCATCAGTAATTTGGTGGAATTTTTGTTTTCACCCGCTCAAATATCCCAAGAAATAGAAAAAAAGTCGCGCGAAATTGCCCTGAAAGCTGTGAGCGCGTTGAGTTCACCGGGACTTTTTGCTGTGGAGCTGTTTATTTTGGCTAACGGCGAAGTTTGGGTAAATGAAATTGCGCCAAGACCTCACAATAGCGGACACCACACTATTGAGGGTTGCAGAACCAGTCAATTTGAGCAATTGAATCGAATATTATTGGGTCAATCGTTGGGAGAAACGGCATTGGTGCAGCCATCGGCAATGATTAATGTAGTAGGGCCCGAGGGTATTTCTGGGAAATATAGACTGGAAAACGAAGGTCACTTGAACAGCCAGACCGATGTTTTTGTGCACATGTACAACAAGTCAGAGACCCGTCCGCACAGAAAATTGGGCCACGTAACGGTGACGGCTAGTACATTTGATGAATTGATTTCTAGAGCAACGGAGGTAAAAAATCAATTGCGGATTATACCGTCATGATTTCTTTTTCCTTGTCAACCAAAAGTTCTTCGGTTTTGGCAATGAATGAATCGATGAGTTTTTGAACTCGGTCTTCACCTGCAGCCATTTCGTCTTCGCTTACACCATCGGCTTTGAGTTTACGAATTTTTTCGTTGGCGTCTTTGCGCAAATTTCGGATACCTACTTTAGAACTTTCAGATTCAGCTTTAGCGCGTTTTACTAGCTCTTTTCTTCTTTCTTCAGTGATTGGAGGTAGGTTGATTCTAATATACTCACCGTCATTTTGGGGTGCAAATCCTAAGTTGCTATTGATGATTGCTTTTTCAATGGCATTGATGAGAGATTTATCCCAAGGTTGAATGTTAATTGAGCGAGCATCAGGGGTGTTTACGTTCGCAACCTGGCTGATGGGGGTGCTTGCACCATAGTATTCTACAAAAACACCGTCAAGCATATCTGGAGAAGCTTTACCAGCTCTGATTCGTTTGAACTCAATTTTGGTGTGATCGAGATTTTTTTCGAGGTTGTCTTTTAGTTGGTCAATAATGGCGTTAACACTGCTCATGGTTGCAAAAATAATAATTCTGTGAATATTTAATAGGCGCGTTCAGATCTTCCTTCGTAAAAATAGGTAAATGAGCGGTTAGCAACAGCGGTACCGCCCGTTGTTGGGTATTCTCCTGTGAAATACCAATCACCCAAATCATTGGGGCAAGCCTCATGGAGATTATCTACACTTTGGAAGAGTAAATCAAACTTAGCCCTTAGTCCTGTTGGTTTTACCATATCGGCAATTTTTGCAGAAATTTCTTCAACGGTGAAGGGTTCATACAAGGCTTTCACGGCATTGATTTGATCTTCTTTTGGTTTTTGAAGTTCAGAGAGTGCTGTTTGATAGATTTCGTCTAAAATAGTAGTATTGCCTTTTTCTTTATGCAATTCCACTGCAGCTCTGAATGCAGCCAAGTCGCCCAATTTACTCATGTCAATTCCGTAACAATCAGGGTAACGAATTTGAGGAGCGGAGCTAACCAGAATGATACGTTTAGGTTCTAATCTATCCAATAACCTTAAAATACTGGTTTTCAATGTTGTTCCGCGAACAACAGAATCGTCCATAATTACTAAGGTATCTTCCCAAGATTTGATTACTCCGTAGGTGATGTCATAAACGTGAGACACCAAGTCTTCACGATCATTGTCATTGGTGATGAAAGTGCGCATCTTGACGTCTTTCACCAATATTTTTTCTCTTCGAGGTCTCCAAGATAGAATTTCATCTACTTTTTCGGGATTCTTAGAGATGTCTATTTTTTTAAGAGCTTCGGCCTGAATTTTAAGTCTTATTTCGTGAATTCCGTCAATCAAACCGTAAAAGCTGGTAGCAGCAGTATTGGGTACATAGCTGAAAACGGTATCCACCAAATCGTTGCCCAAAAGATCCATTACAGGTTGAGCGAGCAATCTACCCAATTCTTTTCTTTCAGCGTAAATGGCTTGATCGTTTCCGCGAGAAAAATAGATGCGTTCAAAGCTGCAACTTTTTCTTTCGGTGGGTTCAATGATGTTTTGTTCGCTCCAGGAGCCATCACGACGAACAATGAGGGCATTGCCAGGACCTAGTTCACGAACATCTTCTGGGTAAAGGTTGAAGGCCATTTGAATGGCTGCTCGTTCACTGGCAACTACAACTACTTCGTCATCTGCGTAATAGTGCGAGGGTCTGATACCAGCGGGGTCACGAATGATGAAGGCATCTCCGTGTCCCAACATACCAATCATGTTAAATCCGCCGTCAATATTTTTGAAACTTCTTTTTAGAATTCTAGAAATGGAAATTTCTTCTTTGATTTTTTCGGTGATTTCGTAGTTTGAAAACCCTTGAGATTTAAAAATTCCGAAAAGTCGTTGGTTTTCTTCGTCAATGAAATGGCCAATTTTCTCCAGCATGAGAACGTTATCGCTCTTTTCTTTGGGTTGTTGACCGAGTTCAATGAGGTTTTGGAAAAGTTCTTCTGTATTGGTAATGTTATAGTTACCGGCAATCATAAGGTTTCTTGCCATCCAGTTGTTTTGGCGTAGAAACGGGTGAATATTCTCTATGGAGTTTCCGCCATAAGTGCCGTATCTGAGGTGACCCAGGAGCATTTCTCCAGCGTAGGGAAAATGCTTTTTGAGGTATAATTCATCATTAATTTTATCTTTTGGGATGTCTTTAAGGGATGAAAAAACCGCTTCAAAGATATCACCGAGAGCTGTTTTTGATGCGCTTCGTTGACGGGCAAGATAGCGATCTCCGAATTCGGGGTTTAGTTTAATGACACCAATTCCTGCACCGTCTTGACCACGGTTTAGTTGTTTGGTCATCAAAAATTGCATTTTGTGTAGTCCGTACCATAAAGAACCGTACTTTTCTTGGTAGTAGGATAGTGGCTTGCGCAGGCGTATAAATGCAACGCCGCATTCGTGCTTAATTGGGTCGCTCATGCGTTGACCTTTCAAATTTAGGCATACTTCATCAAATTATGTACTTTTGTGTTTGTTGAAATTGATCAACATCCAATAAAACACTAAAAAATATGGCAGTTAAGGCACCTTTTAATTTGCAAAAATGGATTGATGAAAATCGTCATTTGTTGAAACCACCTGTTTCGAATAAAAATTTGTATCCAGAGGGTACAGATTATATAGTGATGATTGTAGGAGGTCCAAATTCTCGTAAAGATTTCCATTACAACGAAACCGAAGAGTTGTTCTATCAATT
Source organism: uncultured Rhizobium sp. (assembly GCA_964527775.1). GTDB lineage: Bacteria > Bacteroidota > Bacteroidia > NS11-12g > UBA955 > VMCP01. The sequence goes on from CAZGQS010000017.1 coordinate 40,762, forward strand.
GGAAGGTGAAATCACGGTGAATATCCAAGAAGACGGCGAGAAGAAAGCCATCAAATTGGGTCCTGGCGACATGTTTTTACTTCCCCCCAAAGTGCCCCATTCCCCCGGAAGAACGGAAGGAAGTATTGGTTTGGTCATTGAGAGAGTGCGTGTGGGTAAAGGTTTTACGGACGGATTGCTGTGGTTTTGCGAAAAGTGCAACCATAAATTGCACGAAGCCTATTTTGAGTTAAAGAATATTGAAACAGATTTTATCAGTCATTTCAATCATTATTATGATTCAGAAGACTTGAGAACTTGTAAGAATTGTGGCCACGTAATGGAAAAACCTTAAGGGTTAGGAATTCAAATAGATGTACGAATTTCACGGCGATAAGAAGAGGTATTTTGACATGACCTATACGGTCACGAAAAACCACATCATACCCTATATTGAAAAGAGTGTCACGCTGAAAGAGGGGATGTCCATCCTGGAAATTGGCTGTGGTGAGGCGGGGGTTTTAAAGGCATTCATTGAAAAAGGTTGTAAAACTACCGGCATAGAGCTAGAAGAATCAAGGCTGGAACATGCCAGAAATTTTCTAAGCGAAGAGCTTGCACAAGGCAAGGTTCAATTTTTGAACAAGAACATTTACGATGTAATTCCAGAGACAGATTTAGGCACATTATACGACGTAGTCATTCTCAAAGACGTCATTGAACACATTCCCAATCAGGAAAAATTCATGCCTCAATTGCACCGATTTTTGAAACCGGGTGGGGTGGTGTTTTTTGCTTTTCCACCTTGGATGATGCCTTACGGCGGACATCAACAAGTGTTGCATTCTAAGTGGGCGGCGAAATTGCCTTATTATCACTTGCTGCCTGGTAAATTGTATCCTTGGGTATTGAAACATTTGGGAGTAAACCAAAGCGGAATCACTACGATGGAAGAAATTCGCAGCACTGGAATCAGCATTGAGCGCTTCGAAGGAATTTGTAAAAAAACAAACTTTGAAATTGTTAATAGACGATTTTACTTGTTCAATCCTATTTACGAATTCAAGTTTGGAATCAAGCCCCGCCTGCAGATTGCTCCTTTTATTTGGATACCATGGTTACGTAATTTTATCACTATGGGGATGTATTACGTAGTAAAACCAAGGAGTTAAACGTTTTAATTATGAAAATCAGTTCCAAAAGGTTAAATTTGCTAATTACCATGCTGAACAGAACGATACAATTTGCTGCGGTTTGTTTGATGACGTTTGTAAGTACAAACACGGCAGAAGCTCAATTTAAGCGGTTCAAAGGCAAACCCATTGAGGTGGGTTTAACGGGTGGAGCATCTAATTATTTGGGTGAATTGTCGCCTTCCATCGCATTAAACGAAACTCATCCTATGGGCGGAATCATCTGCAGATTCAATTATACTGATTTTGTTACCCTTCGTGGAAACGCAGTTTTTGGACAAATCAGCGGGAGTGATGCCAACTATGCTGATATCGCTGATAGATACAAGCGTAATTTAAGCTTCAAGAGCAATATTTTCGAAGTGAGTGGTACGGTTGAATACAACATTTTGGGATTTGGTGAAACACAGCGTTTCAATCCAGGTTCTCCTTATGTTTTTGCTGGAATTGGTGTTTTCAAATTCAATCCCCGTGCTGAATTTAATTACATACCCAGCGTTCACACCATAGCCAATTACAACATGGATTTGAGTCGTTTTGACGGACAGTGGATTGAACTTCAACCTTTGGGTACAGAAGGACAGGAGACTACCAAGTTCAACGAGAGAAGAAGATATGCTTTAACCACCGTTTCAATTCCCTTGGGTGTTGGTTACAAAAAACAATTTAGCGAAGTATGGGCTTGGGGCATTGAATTAGGTGCCCGAAAAACCTTCACTGACTACTTAGACGATGTTAGTATGACCTACGTGGATCCCCAAATTATTGGTGGTGCAAATACTGGTTTGGCGGCTGCATTAGGAGATAGAACTCCAGAATTGCAAAATCCATCGTTGGTGAATGATTACGGTAGCGAAGAGCGTTTGGGCGCTGCTCGTGGAAACGATAAAACTAAAGACTGGTACCTTTTTTTAAATATCACATTGACTAGAAAAATTACAGGTGGAAAAACAACCTGTTTCCAATTCTAAACGGAACACTGGCAGTATTAAACAATTCTGTTTACTGGGTCTAATTTTGGCTTGGTCGGGAGTTCTATGGGGTCAACGATATTTTTCCGGACGGAAAGAATGGGGCGCTGTAGTAGGAGTTAGTAATTATTATGGCGACTTATCTCAGGGTCAAAATTGGAAGCATTTTCATTTGTCTTATGGGGCCTACTACAAGAGAAATCTGAGTAATTATTTCGCTTGGCGAAATCAAATTAGTTTCTTGGAAATTTCTGGTACCACAGACGGCAATCCCAATTATCAGTTTCAAAATTTGAATTTTCAAACCAAGATTTATGAGTATTCATCGATGTTGAATTTTGATTTCAAAGCTTTTGGAACAAATATCAATAACAATACGTCTACTCCATATGCACTCATTGGTTTGAGTGGATATATGTTCGATCCATACAGATTAGATAAAGAAGACGTGAATTTAAGAGTCCTCAATACCGAGAACAGAAATAGAACTTACAGTAGGTTACAAATGAGCGTACCCATAGGTTTAGGTTTTAAGGTGAGAAGTACTCATACAAAGAATCGTGGAGCATGGATATTTGGGGTAGAGGCTATTTGGCGTAAGACTTTTATGGATAAACTAGACGACGTTGAAGGTGTTTATCCAGATTATGCAAAAATGAAGAAAGACAAAAGTGAAGGTTCAGCCCAATACAGCCAAGCTCAGACTATGAATGGTCAACCTATTTTAGCCGCGGGCACTTATCGCGGTTCCTCGCATTTGAACGATTGGTATTATTTCTATGGTTTTAACCTATCGTATCGCTTTACACCTTTAATTTGCAGATAATTTCCATGTCAGACCTCGAACACTTAGACCCCACTCGAATTCCCGAACACGTTGCAATCATTATGGATGGCAATGGTCGTTGGGCGAAAAAGCAAGGACATTTGCGTATTTTTGGTCACAAACACGGAGTAAGCGCAGTAAGAAATGCGGTTGAATTTGCCGGGGAAGTGGGTATCAAGTATTTGACTTTATACACTTTTTCTACTGAAAACTGGAATAGACCCAAGACTGAAATTAATGCCCTCATGCAACTCTTGGTTGATACCATCCAAAAAGAGTTGCCGTCACTCATGAAAAATGGGGTTAAAGTAAAAACCCTCGGTAACATGAATGATTTGCCATCGAGGTGTGTAAGACAATTGAAAGAAACCGAAGAAGCCACCAAAGATAATAACCGTACTACCCTAATATTGGCCTTGAGTTACAGTGGTAGATGGGACATCATTGAGGCAGTTAAAAAAGTTGCTAGAGACGTTGAAGCTGGTAGTTTAAAGGTAGATGAAATTACCGAGAGAACACTAGATAAAGCGTTAAACACTTCTGATTATCCTCATCCTGATTTATTGATTCGTACCAGTGGTGAAATGAGAATCAGTAATTTCCTATTGTGGGAAATTGCCTATTCCGAAATACACTTTACGAACGTTTTGTGGCCTGATTTTAGAAGAGAGCATTTTCTGGAGGCCCTGAAAGATTATCAAAGCAGAGAGCGTAGGTTTGGTAAAACATCGGAACAACTAAAAACCAGTGGAGGAGCAGCTTAAGCTATTTGTATGTTGAGAAAAATTGGATTTACACTTTTTATAGGATTGATTTCCTTTGGGTTAAATGCCCAAACCAAAGATAGCTTCATTTTGGTTCCCAAGAAAAAAGAAGCTTCTTTAGACGAATCTTATACAAAGGCTCCTATAGTTGATTATAATTTCATTGAGCCAGCTGAATATAAAATCAGGAATATAGATGTTCGTGAAGTTGACGGTAAACCCGTTCAAAAATCACTGGTGATATTGTATTCCGGATTGTCCATTGGGCAAACTATTAAAGTCCCTGGCCAAGACATCCCCAAAGCCATCGAAAATATTTGGTCGAGAGAATATTTCTCTGACGTGCAGGTATATTTCATGCCCACCGATAAACCCTTTGAAGTGTTGGTTCAATTTGTTGTTAAGGAACAACCTAGACTGAATGGACATAGATTTTTGGGTGTGACTAATTCGCAAGCAAAAACATTGAAAGAGGAAGTTGGACTTAAAAGGGGTATGTATATCACTCCCAACTTGGTTAACCGAAGCATTCAAAAGATTGAAAATTACTTTTTAGAAAAAGGATTTTATAACATTAGAGTTACGGTTAAACGTCCGGAGGCAAAAAATAAAGACGGCAATCCCATGGAAGGGTACCAAAACTTTGACTTTGTTATTGAGACCGGTCCAAAAGTGAGGGTATATGATTTTGACTTTGACGGAAATGAAAAATTAGTAGATGCCGAGCTAAGGGCTTCAATGAAGAAGATCAAGCGCCGATATAGAAAGATCAATATTTTCGCTTCATCTAAATTTACCAGAGAGAAATTTGAAGAAGATAAAGAGTCGTTGGTTAAACTTTATCAGAGTAAAGGCTACAGAGATGCTAGAATTTTGAGTGATAGTATTTCCTTGTTTAACCCTAAACGCATCGTGGTTCACTTGAATCTGGTTGAAGGAAATCTCTATCGTTATCGCACCATTAAGTGGAAGGGAAATGAAAAATACTCTACTTCCATGTTGGATACCTTGTTGGGAATAAAAAAAGGAGATGTTTTCAATCAAACGCTTTTGGATGAAAGATTGTCTAACAACCCAGGTGGATTTGATATCCAAACCTTGTATATGGATGCGGGTTATCTTTTCTTCCAAATGGTACCGGTGGAAGTGGGAGTTGTTGGTGACTCTATTGACTTAGAAATTCGAATAAATGAGGGTCCTCAAGCTGTTATTGGACGTGTATATTGGACGGGAAATACCAAGACCTCAGATAGGGTAATTTTGCGAGAAGTTAGAACCAAGCCCGGAAATACGTTTTCAAGAACGGATATTCAAAGAACCATGCGTGATTTAGCTGCTGTGGGACTCTTTGATCCCGAAAAGCTTGGAGTTAATCCAAAGCCAAATCCAGCAGACGGAACAGTAGATATTGAATA
>CAZGQS010000018.1:0-4607 GCA_964527775.1 uncultured Rhizobium sp.
GATGAATCTCCATCGCCGAAGTACCAAAGATAAGAGGCATTGTATTTGGTTTGTGGTCTAAAAGTAGCAGAATCAGTTACGCAAAACGGAGATCTAACATTGAAGACGGCGTCTACAGAATAACCTAACCTGAAATCTAATTTAAAACTGGCATTGGAGCAGCGAATGCTCACATTGTTTTGGAATACTGCGTTTGATGAGGTAGGAAAATCGTTAAGTCCGGGAGGGGTATTGGGACAACTGGCGCAAACAGATTGGTAGACTATGCCCCGCTTATCGAAGCGGGATGTACCACCATCAACATGGTCTTCGCTTTCATATCCCCCGAAAAAAGAAGCGTAAGCTAAACTTTTGGCGTTTGGATTGAGTGCAAGCAGGTAAAAATCGTTGTTATCGGTAGTAGATTGGTGGGCGTCTGGGGTAATTTCTAGACCTAACGTGGTGCCTTCATTACCAACACCAATGTAGGAGCCCCAACCTGAGAAATAGATGTTGAAACAGTCATCAACCATAAAGGCAGATGGGCTAAGATCTGGGTAACCTCGTTGAGAGTTTCCGAAGGTGGTTATAAACTCCAGAGAGTCTAAATTTTCATTAAATCGGCCAATCATTTGTCCGGAATAATCTTGCCCATAAACGTTGGCACTTCGGAAGACATAACCCATGGTTTGGCCGGTGAAATATACTTTTCCGTTGGCATCGAGGTCAATAAAGTAAATCTGGTCATAGGCATCATCTACGTCAGAGGTAAGTCCGCTAGACCACAAAGTAGAATTGAGGTATTTGCCATTTGACGCATCTAATTTGAGCACGAAGCCATCTATGAAACCATTGAAAGTACTGTCGTAGGCTTTTTTTGCCGCTAAGGGAAAGTTGTTCGAGGCGGTACCGCCACCCACAAAGAGATGTCCGTCATCATCTAATCTGCAAGAGTATGCTGCGTCGTCTTCAGAACCACCAAAGTATGAACCCCAGTGAATTCTGGATAAATTGGGTGACAAGGAAAATACGAGAGCGTCTGTTCTCCCGGCATTGTTTGATTGAAACCCGTTGCTAGTTACCGAAAGATTGGTTGAGCGTGAGCAGGTCGCCACGTAAATGTTTCCTTCGTTGTCAGTGGTAATGTCTCCTCTGTAATTGTCGGCGTAGTTGAAAATGAGGTCAGATCGGTTTCCGCCGCTGTTGGTTTGGAAGCCATCATCAGATGAATTTCCCAAGAAAGTGCTGCCCAAAAGAGAGCTTCCGCTAGGGTCTAATTTGCTGATTACAATATCAAATGAGTTTGATTTATTGCGCTGAATGAATGAGTCGCGGTGTATGGGATAATCAGGGCTCAGGGTTGATCCAAAGACCAATAAGTTATTATTTAGGTCAGTGCAAAGGCTGTGAGGATACTCATTATTTTCACCACCTAAGTAAGTAGCGAATAGCAGTTTAGAGCCATCGGGAGAATACTTAGAAATACTGATATCACAAGGAAGATAGACGGGTTCGGCGTTGTTGTTGCTGCCCCCGTAAATGGTTTGAAATGCACCTGTAGTGACAGGATAATTGCGTGTATTCGCATCTACAATTCCACCAGCGTATAAGCAACCTGCAGTATCATAAGTGGCTGTGAATCCAAAATTATCAGCCGTAGATCCACTATAGGTACTAAACACCAAAATGGGGTCGATAATCAGGGTGTCAAGAATATTGAAATTCTTTAACTTCAGTGAAACCAGGTTGTTTTTGACGGAGTATTGAGTAGGGATTTCCTTGATTTTTCTCTTGGATTTTTGATAAGAAACGGGCGTATTGAGGGTGAAATTTGCATTTTCTCCCAGCACTTTAAGGGTGTTTTTATTTATTTTTAGGGATTTTTGTCCTTCAAAGTGCAATTTAATCTGCTCTACTTGAGCTTTGGGTTTTACGACAAAGTCAAATTCTAGTTGATTGTTTTTGACATAAATAACGGCATCTATTTGGGGATAAATGTTTACCCATCTGATTTTTCTGAAAGGGTGAACCTTGGTTTTCCAAGACTTTTCGTTTGCGCCTAAATAGTAGTTGTTGTAATAATCTACAGGGTCTTCGAAGAGAATTTCTTGGGGTGTTTGTGCTTCGTGGAACGCCAAGTCAAACACTTGTCTTTTAATGGTGAATGAAGTGTCTTTGCCTTGGTAATGTAAAGACTTGTGAATTAAAGGTTTATCATTTTCATTAATCAGAGATAGTCGAAGTCCTTTTTCGGTGATAAACACCGTTCCGAGAGGAATTTGAATGTAAGCATAGACAGAATCAGAACAGTCATTGGGCATGGTGACTTGTCCGAAATTGGGTTCAAAAACCTGAGCTTCTAACCTATCTGCTGTTGCTTGTAACAACAGTAAAAGAGAAAAGATAAGAGACTTCAGGAGAAAGCGCATGATTAACAAAGTTAATCAATGGAACTTACTCTATCACCTTGATTTGAAGTTCTAAGGCTTGGGATAGAATTTCAGCAATTTCTTGGGCGCTTTGGTTGTAGGTAAAGGTACCGGAGAAAGCTTTGTTTTTGGCATTTTCAGGCCATGCATTTCCAACGAAGCCAATTTGTTTGTTCTGGAAGGATTCAACTGTTTGAAATACAACGCTTAAAGGTGCATTATTGAATTGATATTGTTCAGGAGAAACGCTTAGATTATTGCTTAAATTTTCGGTTTTAGTTAATTGATTTTGAAGAGCTGTAACGCTTTGATTTTTGGTTAAGATCACTTCTTGAGATAAATCTTCAGACTGAACTTTTACTTTTCCGTGATTCACAAACACTTTCAGGGTTTGATTTTTGTCAGAAGGAGCTGTAACATCAAAGCCGGTACCTAAAACGGTAACAATACCTTGAGGAGTTGATACTTGGAATGGTGCATTTTCATTTCTTGCAACTTCAAAGCGAGCAAACCCTTCAAGCTTGATATTTCTTTTATTTTCTGAGATAGAAACAGTCAATTTTGAATTTGGCGCGAGAATTACCGTACTTCCATCAGATAGGGTAATGGATCTCGCTTGAGATGCCGGCGTAATATGTTCAGCGACAATGGGCTGAGGCGTTGCATTGGGCTGGAAGAAGAAATACCCGCTCAAAAGAAAAATAGTTGCAGCTGCCGCTACAGATAGCCAGCGACGATAACTAACAAATAAATTCTTTTGTTGGGGTTGTTTGTTGATCTGTGTTTGAAACTGTGACCAAGCTTGGTCATTTTCAGCACTTTCAGACGGGACGATATTTTTTGCAGCGTTCCAAATATCTTGGAATTCAGGTTCAATAGAATGGAAATCTTTCTCTGTTTTCATAATAATTAGCGGTTAGAGGTAAGAAGGGTGGGTTCAAGAGGCATTGCGTTTACCTGCTGTTGAATGAAAGCCAAGGTATTCATGAATTGAGGATTTTCTTTAAGCCAATTTTCTAATTTAGTCAATTCTTCTTTATCCATGAGACCAGCAGCATACTTGGTAAATGCGTTGGATTCTAATTGTTCTTTCATGTTCAGACGGGGTTAATCAAGTCTATAACACCAAAATCCCGATCATCCCCCAAAAAAAAATTCAAAATCTTTTTTGGGGCCCAAATTCACACAGTTGAACAAAGAATATTAATTTGCACCTTCATTTATGTCAACGGAAAAGATATTAGTCATTGGTTCATGCGGGCAGCTTGGAACAGAGTTGGTTGAGTCGCTGAGAGAAATATACGGCGAGTCAAATGTGATTGCATCAGACATTCGCAAGTCAGACAGCGAAGTTTTTCAATCGGGACCCTTTGAAACTTTGGATATTTTGGATGCTCCAAGATTCAAAGAAATCTTAATGAAATACAAGCCAAAGCAGGTATATCATTTGGCTGCATTGTTAAGCGCTACTGCCGAAAAGAATCCAGAATTTGCTTGGAAGTTGAACATGGATGGACTTTTCCACGTGTTGGATGCTGCCAAGGAGGAAGGGTCTGGAATAGGTCGTGTATATTGGCCAAGTTCTATTGCGGCTTTTGGACCAAACACACCTCGATTTGAAACACCGCAATACGGTCCTATGGATCCTACTACCATGTATGGAGTTACCAAATATACGGGCGAGTTGTTGATTCAATATTATCACAATCGCTATGGTGTTGATATTCGCAGTTTGCGTTATCCAGGTCTAATTGGCTACAAGAGTGAGCCAGGCGGTGGAACCACTGACTATGCAGTTGCCATTTACCATGATGCATTGCGCGATGGAAAGCATGAGTGTTTCTTGGGCGAGGGCACCACATTACCCATGTTATATATGCCAGATGCATTAAAGGCAACTTTGGAAGTGATGCACGCTCCATCTGAAAAGATTGGCATGCGCATGAGCTACAATTTGGCTGGTATGAGTTTCGCTCCAGAAGAAATTGCAGCAAGCATTCAGAAGCATCTACCTGATTTTCAAATCTCCTACAATCCAGATTATCGTCAAGCCATAGCGAACAGTTGGCCAGCGGTAATTGATGACTCTTTAGCAAGGGAGCATTGGGGTTGGGCACCGGAGTATGATCTAGATGCCATGACAACAGATATGTTGTTGAATATAAAAGAGATTTACTTTTAGGGCTTTGGTCTATAGTC